>JBCBYB010000073.1:0-14041 GCA_039816045.1 Pseudomonadota bacterium | reverse complement strand
CATGCCCCAGACTCGCATGAGCGACCGGCCAAGGGAATCCAAAATCGGATACCTCCGTATCGGTCATACCACTAGGGACACCTCACTCCAAGCTGCCTTTCGCTGCGCTTTACACGGATGTCCACTAGGGGCCGGACTGTGGGCCGCCTGAGCGTATTGTCGATCCATCTGCTGCGCTGCCGCATGACCGCCTTGAGCCCATAACTACCGAATGCTGCACATCGTTCGAATGTCCGTTTTTGGTTTGGCCAGCCTGCTATGCCGACCAAACCAAGCTTTGAAATCAGCCAATCACGTTGTGTTGGGGCCCGTAAGGGAAGCCGGTGATATTCTCGTTGCCATTCTCCGTGATGATCAGGATATCGTGCTCACGATAACCGCCAGCGCCGGCCTGAGCTTCAGGAATTGTCAGCATCGGTTCCATTGAGATCACCATGCCTGGTTCCAGAACCGTGTCGATATCCTCACGCAGTTCCAGCCCAGCCTCGCGGCCATAGTAGTGGCTCAAGACACCGAAAGAATGCCCGTAACCGAAGGTGCGATATTGCAGCAGATCGCGCTCCGCAAAGAACTCATTGATCGCGCGGGTGACCGCAGCGCAGGACGCACCGGGCTTGAGCAGGCTCATGCCGTATTCATGAGCCGCGACATTCGCTTCCCAGATCGCAAGGCTTGCGTCGTCGACAGTTTCAACGAAGAGCGTGCGTTCCAGCGCCGTGTAGTAGCCCGAGATCATCGGGAAAGTGTTGAGGCTGAGGATATCACCGCGCTGCAACGCCCGCCCGGTGACCGGGTTGTGTGCGCCGTCGGTGTTGATGCCCGATTGGAACCACACCCATGTGTCGCGGTATTCGGCGTCCGGAAAGCGCCGCGCGATTTCCAGCTCCATCGCATCGCGACCGGCCATGGCCACATCGATCTCGCGCGCGCCAGCTTTGATCGCATCGCGGATTGCGTAGCCGCCCACATCGGCCACCGCCGCGCCCGCCCGGATCAGGTCTAGTTCCGCCGGAGACTTGTGGAACCGCTGCGTCATTGTCGCCGGGGCGATGTCGACCGTGTTCGCCGGTGAAAGGAATTCATCCAGAAGCGCCTTCTGTGCGATGGAGATGTGGTCTCCTTCGAATCCGATCACCTTACCTTTCCCCGTGACCGACAAAATGGCGCGCCAATAGTTGTTCCGCTGCCAGTCGGTGTAGGTGATGTTGTCGCCATAGCAGCGCCGCCACGGCTGGGCCGCATCGATCCCGGCGCTGAAGGTCACTGTTTCCGTTGCGCTCACAACCTGCGCATAGGGCCGACCAAACGCACAATAGAGAAAGCCGGAATAGTAAGCGACGTTGTGCATCGAGGTCAGTACAACGGCATCAACGCCCTTGTCCGCCATGATGGCGCGCAGTCCAGTCAGCCGCGCCTCGTATTCGGCATCTGTGAAAGGCAGAACTTTCTCGCCCTGGTGAAAACGGTAAAAATCGGGGCGCTGGCCCGTAGTTGCAAAGTTGGATGTTCCGTCCATCAGTTAACTCCTGTTCAGGCCGTTTGGTCGGATTGGGAGTGCGCCTTGTCGCTCAGGTCACCTTCCCCCACCGCAAAACGGCAAAGCAAGATCCCGGCGTTCAGGATGTTTGGGGTGAGAATACCGACTTTCAATCGTCGGTGGCGACGCCATCGCGTTTCTCGTCTCCGTCTATAGATTGCATAACCAGACTGAATCAATAGCCGTGAAAGAAAGCGGACGTCCCTGGCAAGACGGCTGGTGTCCGCTTTGTCCCGCATCGCTGCGCCACCGAGTGCGTCGATGCTGCGCTCTGCACGAACGGCAGTTCCCGGGAATGCGACCGCGAGATTCGAGCCGCCCACCAACGGCAGCTCCGGGCCGATTTTGTTGAAGAAGTCGTTTTGCGTGAAGCGGTTGGGTTGCGTCGAGAAGCGCTCGCTTCACTCTTTATGCCGGTGCCGGAACCAGCTTTGCGAGCTTTCTGAGGTTCTGAGCAGTGGCGGCGAGGAGGAACTCGTCTTTGGCGCCGTTTGGTCCCCGGAGGCGCAGGCGATCGAGCTTCAGGATGCGTTTGAGATGGGCGAAGAGCATCTCGACCTTCTTCCTCTGGCGCAGCGACGTGACGAAGGCGTCGGTCTTCGAGATGTCGCGCGCCAGATCCCGAGCACCCTCATGGATCGAGCGCATGATCTTTCGAGCCGGTGCGCGCGGCGTGCAACGATGCTTGAGGGCGCAGGTTTCGCAATCGAGCTTGCTGGCGCGATAGCGGCGCATGCCGTCATCGTCGACCGCGTCGCGGGCGATCTTGAAAGGCCGGCGATACTGGCGGAGCTCCTTGCCCGCCGGACAGCGATAGAGGTCGGCGCGATGATCGTAGGTGAAGTCACCGCGGGAGAAGGTCTGGTCCTGGCGCTTTGATTTGTCGAAGACCGGAACATGCGGCTCGATCCCTTGTTCGTAGACGAGCCAGGCGAGCATCATGGCGTCGCCATAGGCCGTGTCGCCAACGAGGCGCCCGGGATGGAGATCGAACCTGTCGCGGGTCCGCTCGATCATATCGCGGGCGGCTTTGCTTTCGGCCTGCCGGATCGGTGCGGTCGGCTCAACGACCACGATGATCGCGTTATCAAGATCGACGAGATCGTTGGTCGAATAGATGAAGTGGGCTTTCCCGCGATCGGCCGCCGACCAGCGCGCGGCGGGATCGACCGGCGACAGATACTTCGGCTGGACGGGCGTCGCCGCGCCGAAAGCGGCGTCGTCCAGCGTCGCCAGGTATTCCGCCGTCGCGCGACTGGCGTGCTCTTCGGGCGCCCAACTGTCGGGCACGATCCCGTCTTCGCGATTGGCGTCCGCTTTGATCAGCGACGCGTCGACGCCGAACGCCGCGCCGCCGACCAGTCCTTCCTGGATGCAGCGCGCCAGCACGTCTTCGAAGAAAAGGCGGAACAGATCGCAGTCGCGGAACCTGCCCGTGCGACGCTGCGCGCCCGCCGCTGCGCGACGTCTTCGAAAAGGTCGAGTGGTCTGGAACACTATCGTTCAGATCCAGCCCGCAGAACCAGCGATACGCGAGGTTCAGGTGGACCTCTTGGCAAAGCCGTCGCTCCGACCGGATTCCGTGGCTGTACCCGATGATCAGCATCCGCAACATTAGCTCCGGGTCGACCGATGGCCGGCCGATCCGACTGTAGAAGGGTTCGAGCCGACGGCGGATATCCGAGAGATCGACAAACCGATCGATGCTTCGCAGCAGATGATCCGCCGGCACATGATCGTCGAGGCTGAACTCGTAGAAGAGGCTCTGCTGAAGCGTCTGGCGCTCACCCATCATGACGGCAATCTCCTGTTCTCACAGGAAGCTGGAATCAGCCCCAAACCCCGCCTTCAACCCGACTTCTTCAACAAAATCAGCCGCCCGCGTCGCGTAAGCCGATCCAATGTCTCGCCGATGTGGCGGTGCAGAACATGACCGGAACGAGCCCCCAGGGCGGGCCTGACGGACATCGCGTCAAAATGAAAGCATCGGCGGACAACGGTCATTTTCTTTCTGGCAGAACCGATTTACCGGAAACGCGATTCCGAAGCCTTGCGCTGCGTTGAAAGATCCGGACTTGCCCGCATAGCAAAGACAAACCAGCTTCTAGCAATGCCGGTACGGTTCAAAATCGGTGGAGCTCACACTTGCCCATCTGCAGATGTGTCCATCACCCGAACAATTGCAAATCCTAATGCCGATCGTTTGCGCTCCCTGATATCTCAAGGCGACCTGATAAAAATGCCTTGCTGCTTTGACGCGCTATCCGCGAAATTAATCGAGCAAGCTGGTTTTGATCTGACCTTTCTATCCGGTTTCGGTGCGTCGGCTGCGCGTCTAGGCGCACCGGATACCGGGCTCATGAGCTATGGCGAGGTGCTCGATCAAGCCCGCAACGCAATGCAGCCCATCTCGATCCCGATGATTGCGGATGGCGATACCGGCTATGGAAATCCGATGAACGTTCAACGCACCGTGGAAGGGTTCGCACGCGCGGGCTGCGCTGCCGTTATGATCGAAGATCAGGTCGCTCCAAAACGATGCGGCCACACTCAAGGCAAGAGCACCGTTGACCGGTCGGAGGCTGTCGAGCGAATTCACGCCGCTGTTGATGCGCGCGCAAGACACGACATCGTGATCGTCGCCCGAACGGATGCGCGTCGAGAGCATGGGCTTCACGAGGCCCTCGCCCGCATGGAGGCATTTGCCGGGATCGGTGCCGACATTCTATTCGTCGAAGAGCCTTATTCGATTGAAGAAATGACCACGATCTGCGATGCGATCAACGTTACTCACATGGCGAATATGCTTGAAGGCGGCCAGACCCCCATCCTGCCGCCCGACCAGCTTGCTGAAATTGGATTCTCAATTGCCGCTTATCCTCTCACGCTGCTGTCCGCTGCGATCAAGGCCATGAATACTGTCCTTGCGAAGCTTGCAGCCGGGCAATCCACTGAAATACACCTTTTGGAGTTTGCTGACCTGCGTGAACAGATCGGATCTGACGTCTATCACACAAAGGCGGATGAACTGGGCGTGCAAAAGGCTATTTGAGCCGTAGATGATTTTACATCTGGTTTGCAGCTACTCTGTTAGCAGAGGGACAGCAAGCACTACGCTCTTCACCTTATGCAAGAAAGACATCGCCGCAGCGCAACTGAGGTTGGTGGGGGCGAGCTCTACACTGGACCGAAACCTACAAGCGTTGCCGCGCGCTCGAACGGCGGGTTCGTCCGCAGACCTGCCGACTGACGTGCACATAAGGAACACACAGATGGACAGCCTGACACGCAAAACCTACAGCGTGCTGCGCTCACAGCAGGTCACGCTTGCCGCAAATGACGCTGGAATGCTGACCACGTACCCGAGTGGGCGCACGGAGCGCAGCTTTGCGAGCGCCGCCGCCATGCCAGCTTTCGCGCGTTCGGAGCTCATCGACCCGTTCTTCGTGATCATCACGTAGGGAATGCTGGAAGGCCGCGCCCTGACCCCTAGAGCATTGACGGCATTGAGCTCGACGTTCTACCTTTACTTGTCTAGTGGAGACCGCGTCGATGTTCAAAACTGCACGAGCCGCCCTCACCGCCACCCTCCTTGTTCTCGCCGGGGGAGCGCAGGCAGCGACCATTGACGTGGGGCCTCGGACCGGTGAGTTCACAGGATTTACCCTGGATTCTTCTTCACAGCGCCGACAGACTCCTTTGTGACCGGTCTGGATGTGCCCACGGACGCCAGCACCGACAATTTCGACGTCGCAGTGTTTCGCTTTTCGGAGATCAACGACGTTTTCGGAGCGCCGTCGGTCTATGACGTGCTCTTCGAAGCGCGGGATCAATCCGCGGCGATCACCGGCCTGTCCATTGAAGTTTTCGACGGCGACGTCGTCGGTATCCTCGGCTCGCGCGGAGCGAATTCGGCCAACTCCTATGGCGCCGGGGGCTTTACAACGATGATCGACGGCGAGGCCACGACATTGAACCGGCTCGTCCTTCAGGACGATCTAAGGACCAGGATGTTCCCCACGGCAACCGACTTGGGCTCGGATGACGACGGCTCGATTTGACGCGTCTTCGTGGAATACGACACCGAGCCGCCCGCGGTCGTGCCCTTGCCAGCCTCCGGCCTGCTTATGGTCACTGGTCTGGCCTTGCTCTCCGTACAGCGCCGCCGGACCGCGTAAACTCTAACGCCCTGCGTCGGACCGTCGCCTCCGCTGCCTCATGCGGCTTAGTCGAGGGAAAGCGACATGGCCCAGGCAATCCGGGGAAAATGACAGTGCCGTCGCTCACTGCCCTACGCAGATTACACCGCGCAGCGAGAGATGCAATACAAGGGGCACCCAATGAGCTTGAACGAAACGCAATTGCGCGATTGCCTCAAAGCACTGGTCGGCCATGCGCGTCGCTCGGGCCTCTCCGATGATCGGATCAGCGCAGCGCTCGCGGGCGCCATGGTCGACGTCGCAGCCGACGCATTTCGAACCGCATAGAGAGGACCCAACGTCGGCTTCGAGCCCTTAGTCTTCATGGTCTTCTAGTTGGATTGATTGAGTGATGCGATGTATAAGATGCGGGGGACGCCATCCTCAGTGGGAACGATATGCCAAAAATGGCCAAGTCTAGAGAAACCCTAGACAAAATTCTCGCCTCATGCTCCGATAGCTTGTTTCCCGCCGAAATGGGTGAAGCCAAATTGGACATCGATAGTCGCGATGTTGACGGGGATACACCGCTTCACGTTTTGCTCTGGCGCGAGAATACCTATGGGGCACTCCTACTTATCGAGGCCGGTGCGGATGTGAACGCCGTTGGCGACATGTCCCAAACGCCGCTTCATGTCGCCGTACAGCAGGGCAATACAGCCGTTGTAAGGGCTTTGCTGAAAGCGGGTGCCAGTAAGACCCACGTATCTGAGTTTGGAAAATCGCCTAATTATCTTGCCTTGGAAGCCGGTGGTGAAATGAGACGGTGGTTCACCCGAGATTGAGCGCACCGAACGCTTGAACCACGAACGACATGGTGTGTTTGCGGTGGCCGCTCTCCGGTGGCGAGCGAGGTCGATTGTCCTGGCCTCAGAAACCGCAAGTCTTCGAGGCCAGCGACCATGTCCCAGTATGTTGGTCTCGATGTGTCCGTGAAATCCGTGTCGATCTGCGTGGTCGCTGCTGAGGGCGCGGTTACCGCGCAAGGCGAGACGAGCGCCGATCCTGACCAGATTTCGTCCTTCATCGCCGAGCATGCGCCGAAAGCGGTTCGTGTCGTACATGAGAGCGGTATTCTCGCGATTTGGCTGACCCGCGAGCTCGAGGCGCGGGGCTTGCCGATTGTCTGTATCGATGCGCGTCTCGCCCACAAGGCCTTGTCTGGCCGGATCAACAAATCGGACGCTGGGGATGCCGAAGGCCTGGCACATCTCGCCCGCACCGGCTGGTTCAGCACCGTCCATGTCAGGAGCGAGGCCTCCGAGCGTGTTCGTGTCCTGATTGGAACGCGGGAGCGCCTGATCCGGATGCGCAAGGATCTGGAAGGGCATGTGCGCGGTGTGCTGAAGGTCTTCGGGGTCTGCATGGGCACCGTGCATCGCACAAAGCTGCGGCAGGGGTTTCGCGACCAACTTGCCGAGGCAGCCGGGACCGATCCGGCGATCGGCGTCATGGCTGAGATGTTCAACCCGATCCATAGGCGCTCTGCGCGGCGACTGACGCCATGGAGGATGAGCTCGAGGAACCCGCGCGTGAGAGCACGCTTGCCCGACGCCTGATGACGGTGCCAGGGGTCGGTCCGGTCGTCGCGCTCTCCTTCATCGCAACCCTGGATGATGCAGGGCGCTTCAGACGGTCGAGAGATGTCGGCGCCTTTCTCGGCCTCACGCCGAGGCGCCATCAATCCGGGGAGATGGATTGGTCGGGGCGCATCTCGAAATGCGGTGACCGCGACCTGAGGCGCTTGCTCTATTCGGCCGCATCCACCCTGATCACCCAGGTTCGGAAACCGTCGCCTCTGCTGGCCTGGGCGAAGCGCCTCCAGGAACGAAAGGGCTTCAAGAAGGCCGCTGTCGCCACGGCGCGCAAGCTTGCGGTCATCCTGCATTGCATCTGGCGCGACGGTACCCTCTACGACCCGAGACTGGAGGCAACGACCTAACGCAACACCCCAATACCGCCCGAGAGATCAGGGGCGGGATCAATGTCCTTCGGGACGGAGGCGGATTGAGCCAGTCTGAAGCTGCTGGAGGGACAAACGCTCACTTCGCGAACGACATTTGGCCGATCAGCTCCCGGACGCCATCATGAAGCGGCAAGACCGACTTCGTAGAGAACCGCGACCCCGAACGACAACGACCCCCAGTCCTTGACACCTCCGCAAACAGAGAGCTGGTTCGTCCGCATCGCGAAGCTCCCGGGCTCCTGGATGCTGCACCTCGAGCAAACGGCAGCTCTGCAGAACGCGATTGCGAAACCGGCGCATTCCACCAAGGTCGGCTCCGGGCCGCTCGCGCCGCCGAGGTCGATCCGAAAACTGGCCGATGCCGCGCTGCGGAACATGACCGGTACGAGCCCAAATTGCAGAATGTTGCGGCGCGACAGATTGCAGCCAGAACATAAAGACCGGACATTCTTTGGGAGCGGGCTAAGCGGGCAACTGTGCGAGCGCCGCCGAAAGATGGCCTGCGCGGATTGATGCGCAAGTTTGGACGCGGCACATTCGGCTCGCGGCGGTAAGTTTGTGCTCTGGGCACGCTCGCTCTCTCTGCCATCAGTTTGTGACTTATCGGTCATGGAACTTTTACGGCGCTCGCACCTGTTCGTCATGCCGGTTCGGCACTGTAAAGCGTGGTCGAAGAAACAAATCGTCTCAGTGTCACGCCGAGAGGTTCAATGCGTCGCTTGCTTGTCAAAAGGGCGCGCATTGCACCCTATCTGTTATTGCTGCCAGCGCTGATTTTTCTGGCGACGTTCACCTACTGGCCGATGGCGCAGGTGGTGTTCGCGTCAGCCTTCGAGGGCCGCACGATCGGCGGTGCCACGACCTATGTGGGCTTTGGCAATTATTTGCGCCTGCTGGATGACAAGGATTTTCTCGGCGCGCTTTGGAACACGGTTCTTTTCGTCACCTGGACGGTGATCCCGTCGATGGCTCTGGGGTTCCTGTTCGCCTTAGCGCTGCGCCGGTCGGGTTGGCTGTCGAACATCTACCGGGCGTTGTTGTTCTTTCCGACGCTGTTGCCGCTCGTCGCTGCGGCGTCGCTGTTCATTTTTATCTTTCTGCCGGGCGTGGGGTTGTTGGACTACTATCTGGCCAAGATCGGTGTGCACGGCATCAATTGGCTCGGCGACCCGGACCTTGCGCTCTGGTCGATCATGCTGCTGACGATCTGGAAGAACGCCGGCTACTACATGTTGTTCTTCCTGGCCGGGCTGCAGAGCCTGCCCGAAGATGCCGAGGACGCGGCCCTGATCGAGGGCGCCTCTTGGTGGCAGCGTCAGTACCTTGTCGTGATCCCAATGCTGGGCCCGACCTTCGCCTTTGTCAGTGTGATTGCCATCATCACGGCCGTGATCCAGGTCGACCACGTCATCGTCATGACCAAGGGCGGGCCGAACAATGCGACCAACTTGCTGCTGTTCTACATCTATCAGCAGGCGCATGAGTTCTATGACATCGGCAAAGCGACGGCAGCCACGGTTGTGACCCTTGCGTTTTTGCTGGCGCTGTCCGCGATCAGTCTGCGCACCATGGAACGGCGCGTGCACTATGAAAGCTGACGTCGCCACCAGTGAGGCAATCGCCGCCCCGGTCAGCTACGCCAAGGCGACACTACGGCTTTGGCCCGCGCTGGGTGTGGCGTTGTTTGCCGCCGTGGTGTTTCTCTGGTCAGCACCGATCCTCTGGATGTTGCTGGCGTCTACGCGGCCCGAAAGCTTCGGCTCGCTGGACATGGCGCGCCTGCTGCCAGACACGATCCCGACAACGGACCAGTTCAACTACGCCATTCAGGATGGCGACTGGATCGTCTGGTTCCTGAATTCGTTCATTCTGGTCACCGGCACCCTGATCGTCCAATTGGTCACCATCAGCCTGGCCGGATATGCATTCGCGCGGATGGAGTTTCGCGGCAAGGAAATGCTGTTTTACGTCTTTTTGTTCCAGCTGATGCTGGCGCCGCCGGTCCTGATTGTGCCGAACCTAATCACGCTGGTGCATCTAGGCATGTACGACACGCTGATCGGGGTGATGGCCCCCTATTGGGGCTCGGCTTTCGGGACGTTCCTGATGCGCCAGACCTTCCGCTCGATCCCGCGCGATTTCGAGGAAGCGGCAGTCATCGATGGCGCGTCCTGGCGCCAGATTCTGTGGTTGGTGCTGCTGCCGCTGGCGCGCCCCGGCATCATCGCGTTTTCCATCGTCTCGGTGGTGTTCCACTGGAACGAATATCTTTGGCCACTGATGGTCCTGAACTCGCCAGAGAACATGGTCCTGACCGTCGGCCTTGTGAGCTTCGCGCTGGGCGCGGAGGGGGCGTCGGACTGGGGGCTGATCGCCGCCGGCACGCTCTTGGTTGTGGCGCCTCTGGCGGTGGCGTTCGTCGCCTTCCAACGCCAGTTCGTCAACAGCTTCATGTCCACCGGCATCAAGTAGGAGAGATCTGATGTCCTTCATAAGAACCTTCGTCGGCGCCGTTGCGCTGACAGCGTTCGCAGGAGTTGCCGCCGCTGCCGAGCGCATCGAGTTCATGTTCCCAGCCCCCGTCCAGGGCAAACTGAGCCGAGAGATGCAGCGCATCGTCAAGGAATACAACGCCAGCCAGGATAAGGTCGAAGTGATCGGCGTCTTCACCGGCTCCTACGATGACACCAAGATCAAAGCGCAAGCCGCGGCCGAGGCAGGCAAGCCCCCAGCGGTAGTGCTGATGTCGGCCAACTTCGCCGCCGAGCTGGCGATGAACGACCTGATCGAGCCGATCTCGGCTGTTGCTCCCGAAGGCACCGATCTTGACGCGTTCCTGAACGAATTCTGGCCCGCCGTCCGCGCGAACGCCAAGTTCGACGGCCAGCTTTATTCGATCCCATTCCAAAACTCGACGCCGATCCTCTACTACAACAAAGAGCACTTCGCCGAGGCAGGCATCACCAAGCCGCCCGAGACCTGGGCCGATTGGATCGACGCCGCCAAGAAGCTGACCAAAGCCGATGGCGAGCGCTGGGGCCTGATGATGCCCTCGAACTACGACTACAATGGCTGGCTGGTCCAGGCGCTGGCCATGTCGTCGGGCGGCTCGTTCTACAACACCGCCTACCCGGGCGAGATCTACTATGATCATGCCTCGACCAAGGCGGCGCTGAAATTCTGGCGCGACATGGCGCACACCCACAAGGTGATGCCGACGGGCGTTACGGATTCAAAGGCGGTCTCGACCGCGTTCTTCTCGGGCAAATCCTCGATGATCGTGCTGTCGACCGGCGCGCTCAGCTTCGTGCGCAACAATGCCAAGTTCGACTATGATGTAGCGTTCATTCCGCGCAACGTCCGCAACTCGGTGCCGATCGGTGGCGCGTCGCTGGTCTCGTTCAAAGGCACCACGCCCGAACAGAAGGCTGCGGCTTGGGACTTCATGTCCTACCTGGTCTCGAAGGAAGTGATCGGCGGCTGGTCGCGTTTCACCGGCTACTTCTCGCCGCGTCAGACGGCCTATGACCTGCCCGAGATGAAAGAATTCGTCAAAAACAACCCCGACGCACTGACTGCCGTGGACCAGCTGCAATATGCAGGTCCCTGGATCGCGACCTACAACACGGTCGCAGTGCGCAAGGCTGTCGAGGACGAGATGCAGGCGCTGCTATCGGACGAAGGTCTTTCGATCGGCGAGGCCGCGGCGCGCGCGCAGAAAAACGCCGACGCAATCCTGAAGCCGTATGTGGATAGCACCGCGCTGAAGTTCTGATCTGATATCAGGGTGGGCGCCTCGCCCACCCTATTCTTGACGGAGACAGAGATGCTGCTCGCGCAGATCACAGATTTACACATGCGCAACGATGATACGCCAATGTCGGGTGAGGTCGTCACCAGGCCGTACATCGCGGCTGCGGTTGACGCCGTGAACGCTTGGGCGCCCGATGCGGTCTTTGTAACTGGAGACCTTACCGACATCGGCACGGAAGACGAATATGCGCTGCTTCGGGCAGAGTTTGACCGGCTAACTGCGCCCTACTTTGTGATCCCCGGCAACCATGATCGGCACGGGCCGCTCAGGGCGGCGTTTCACGATCACGCTTACCTGTCCACCGACGGCCCGATCAACTGGGTGATCGATGACTTCGCCTTGCGGATCATTGGTCTGGACACCGTTGTGCCGGGCAAAAGCCATGGCGAACTGGCGCCCGAGACGCTGGCTTGGCTTGATGCGACCCTGGCGGGCTCGGACAAGCCGACGCTGATCGGGCTGCACCACCCACCGTTCCCGACGGGCATTCTTGGGATGGACCGGATCATGTGCATGAACGGCCCAGATCTGCAGCCGATCCTTGCCCGTCATCCGCATGTGGTGCGGTTGATCGCGGGCCACCACCATCGCCCCGTGCAAATCACCTGGGGCGGCACGCTCTGCCAAATCGCGCCCGGGGTCGCGCATCAGGTTGTGCTGGATTTCACTGACCGCGAGATGGCGGAATGGGTGCTAGAGCCGCCGGCGATGCTGATGCATCGCTGGACGCCGGAAACCGGGCTGATCACGCACACTGCCTATATCAGAGACTATGGCGGGGCAAAGCCGTTCCGACTAGATCCGAATTATCCAGGCAAGGATTGACGCCTTACGCGGCGGTCCGGCCTGTGGCGTCAAAAAGATGCGCCGAGGCCGGATCGAAACCCACCCGCACGCGTTTGCCGACACCAACCCGCGCAACACCTTCATGGCGGAGGCGAACGTCGCCGCCGCCCGATGTCAGATGCACCAGAGTCTCGCCACCAAGCGGTTCGACCAAGGCAACCTCGGCTTCCCATGAAATCAGCCCGGCCGCATGATCGGCAAACTGCAACGCCTGGGGCCGGACACCGATTTCGGCGGCGTCGGCCAGTCGGTCTGGCAACGGGGAACCGGCCACGCGGCGTGCCCCATCCTCAACCACCACCGGCAGGAAGTTCATCATGGGGGTTCCGATGAAGCCTGCCACAAATCGGTTGGCGGGCCGTTGATAGAGGTCCTCGGGCGCGCCGACTTGCTGGATCTCGCCATGGTTCAGAACAACCATACGGTCAGCCATGGTCATCGCCTCGACCTGATCGTGAGTAACATAAACCATGGTCGCACCCAAACGGCGCTGCAGGGCGCTAATCTCTGAGCGCATCTGCCCGCGGAGTTGGGCGTCGAGACTCGAGAGAGGCTCGTCCAACAAGAACACGTCCGGTTCGCGCACGATTGCGCGACCCATGGCGACCCGCTGGCGCTGGCCGCCCGACAACTCGCGCGGCTTGCGCTGTAAGAGATCGCCAAGACCAAGAGTATCGGCGGCCTCTTTGGCTTTGGCCATGCGTGCGGCGCGGTCCACACCACGCACGCGCAGACCAAAGGCGATGTTCTCGGCCACGGTCATGTGGGGGTAGAGGGCATAATTCTGGAAGACCATCGCAACATTGCGCTCTTTCGGAGAGGCATGGGTCACGTCGCGCCCACCGATGCGGATGGTGCCCCCGCTAACGGCTTCGAGCCCCGAAAGTAGACGCAAAAGGGTGGTTTTGCCGCATCCCGACGGACCGACATAGGCAACAAACTCACCATCCGCGACCTCGAGCGTCAACTGGCGGATGACCTCCACCGGACCAAAACTCTTTGTGACATCGCCGTAGTGGATTCGCGCCATCCCCAACTCCTCTCTCGCTAGACACTAGCAAGTGAAGATAACAGTTTTTGGACAGGCGCCGTCAGTTGCATGCAGTGGTGCGGTCCGAAGTTCGCGCAAGCTGCGCATAGACCCAATGTCGGCTCTTGGGGTCGGTGCCACTGTATCGACCCATGTGTGGACCTATATGGACCCCGCCTTATTGCAACGGTTTGGCCGGCCTGGGTCTGGTGTCACGTTTGCTGACGTATATCCGGCTTCTCTGAGCGGCCCGATAGATCGTCGCGAGCCGAGCCCCGATGGGTTTCCGCGCGCTCCGTCCTCAATGCCCCCGAGACATCGGCTGTCGCCGTGCCGGTCCACACATCAGGGTCACGAAGCGACCGGCCGTGACCCTTTCTCCATCTCCTGCCAGTTCGCTGCAATGTCCCTGGGGGTGAGCTCTCCTTCTTTCTATTTTCTCGTTTCAGTCGTTAGGCCGCCGGAACCGCCCGCGCGGGTTTGGTACGCGTCGCCGCTGGCCAGGACCGACCAAACGATCCTGGCGTTCTTGTTAGCGAGCGCGACGGCCACGACGTTCGGATGCCGCCGCTCGCGCATGGCGGGGAGTTGAGCGCAGTCATTCGCCGTGCTCGCCGACATCTGCGTCGTGGGTCTTACGGAGCGACGG
>JBCBYB010000072.1:0-14170 GCA_039816045.1 Pseudomonadota bacterium | reverse complement strand
ACTCAAGCTTCCAGGTCGTCGGCTGCGTCGCCATGACACCCAGCTCAGCGGCTACGCTGGCCTAGCTCGCTCCAGGCTCAGACAGACGCACAACCGCCTGCTCCTTGGACTCCGGCGTGAACCGCCGCCTCCCTCGTTTCGTCATCCGCGTCCCTCCAGGTCGGCTCACACCTTACCGCCTGGTCCGAGCTCAGGGAGCAAGGGCACCTTGGCGTGGACGCCGATCCAGGTCATCGATCACATCTCCTGTCAAAGGTCTAAGGCCGACGCGCTCCGCCCTCGGATCGCCGTCCATCTGCACAGGCTGAACGGCGTGGAGATGCAGCTCACCTGTGCGACCGTGGCCGCCGTGCGCCTTCCCGGACCGCCTTTTCGGCTCTAAGCAGCGCACCCATCACAGGCGAAACCGCTTGTCCGCAGCGTGGCGGGGCGTAGGCTGAGGCGCCCTGCCCCGTCTCCTGCCCCGTCTGAGGATCCCGCGCATGTCGAACCCCCGCCACAACCAACGCGACGTCTACCCGCCCACCGGCCCCGAGATCTCCGCCAAGAGCTGGCTGACCGAAGCGCCGCTACGCATGCTGATGAACAACCTTCACCCGGATGTGGCGGAGAACCCGCACGAGTTGGTGGTCTATGGCGGGATCGGCCGGGCCGCGCGCACCTGGGACGATTTTGACCGGATCGCCGACAGCCTGCGCAGGCTCTCGGAGGACGAGACGCTGCTGGTGCAGTCGGGCAAGCCGGTCGGCATCTTCCGCACCCATGCCGATGCACCGCGGGTGCTGATCGCAAACTCCAACCTCGTGCCCCACTGGGCGACCTGGGAGCATTTCTCCGAGCTCGACCGCAAGGGGCTGGCGATGTACGGCCAGATGACCGCGGGGTCCTGGATCTACATCGGCACCCAAGGGATCGTGCAGGGGACCTATGAGACCTTCGCCGAGGCCGGGCGCCAGCACTATGGTGGCAGCCTGTCGGGGCGTTGGATCCTGACTGCGGGCCTCGGCGGCATGGGCGGCGCGCAGCCTTTGGCCGCCGTGATGGCAGGCGCCTGCTGTCTGGCGGTGGAATGCGACGAGACGCGGGCCGATTTCCGCCTCCGTACCCGCTATCTCGACGAGAAGACCCACAGCCCCGACGAAGCGCTCGCCATGATCGCGCGCTGGACCAAGGCGGGCGAGGCGAAGTCCGTCGGGCTCATCGGCAACGCGGCGGATGTGTTCCCGGAGCTGGTCGCCCGCATGCAGGCCGGCGGGCCGCGCCCGGACATGGTGACCGACCAGACCTCCGCCCACGACCCGCTGCACGGCTATCTCCCGCAGGGCTGGACAGTCGCGGAGTGGCGGGCCCGCCAGGAGAGCGACCCAGGCGCGGTGAAGGCCGCCGCCCGCACCTCGATGCGTTTGCATGTTGCGGCCATGGTGGATTTCTGGAACGCCGGCGTGCCAACCCTCGACTATGGCAACAACATCCGCCAAGTCGCCAAGGAAGAGGGCCTGGAGACCGCCTTTGCCTTCCCCGGCTTCGTGCCGGCCTATATCCGCCCGCTGTTCTGCCGCGGCGTCGGCCCGTTCCGCTGGTGCGCGCTCTCGGGCGATCCCCAGGACATCCTGAAGACCGACGCCAAGGTGAAGGAGCTGATCGACGACCCGCACCTGCACACCTGGCTCGACATGGCGGCCGAGCGGATCGCCTTCCAGGGGCTGCCAGCGCGGATCTGCTGGGTCGGGCTCGGCCAGCGCCACCGCCTCGGCCTCGCCTTCAACGAGATGGTGCGGACGGGCGAGCTCTCCGCCCCCGTGGTGATCGGACGAGACCACCTCGACAGCGGCTCCGTCGCCTCCCCCAACCGCGAGACCGAGGCGATGAAGGACGGCTCGGATGCGGTCTCGGACTGGCCGCTGCTGAACGCGCTGCTGAACTGCGCCTCCGGGGCGACCTGGGTGAGCCTCCATCACGGCGGCGGCGTCGGCATGGGGTTCAGCCAGCACTCCGGCATGGTGATCTGTTGCGACGGGAGCGAGGCCGCCGACCGCCGACTCGCCCGTGTCCTTTGGAACGACCCGGCGACTGGCGTGATGCGCCACGCCGATGCGGGCTATGAGGAAGCACTGGCCTGCGCACGGGAACACGACCTTCGCTTGCCCGGCATCCTCTGAGGCCGCCATGACCCCCGACGAACTCGACGCTGCTCTGTTCCGCGCTCGGGTGCCTGCCATCGCGATGCTGCGGACACCGCAGGCGACCGATCCCGGCACCCCCGGCTGCTGGTTCGGCGGCGAGCCCACCCTGCCGGCGGAGATCCCCTGGCCCTACTACAAGCCGAACGAGCGTGAAGCGAGGGTCATCATTTACGAGGACCCGGAGCTCGCCATACCCATGCACTTCCTGGTGCAGATCAACCTGGCCTACTGCCCGAGGGTCCTGGGCCTGCCGCTCCTGCCGAAGACCGGCACGATCTTTGTCTTCTACGATCCGGCCGTGGCACAGACAACTGACTGGATCGCCTTCACCACCGGCACAGGGTGCAAGGTCATCTACGTCGCCGAGGACGTCCATGCGTGTCCGCCGCGCCCCGCTCCACCGATGCCGGATCTCTCAAGCGCCGAGGTCTCTGACGACTATCAAGGCACATCATCGTTCACCCGCTGGACGTTCGATTTTGTCGTGGCCGATACATATCTGCGGGAGGGTTTTGGTCCCCTAATTGTGAGTGCTCCGGACTTGTTCAGCACGCGCTGGGACGAACTCGACCGTCAACGCGAGAAGGGTTTGGAAGAACACCTCGGCGCCGACATCGCTGATCGTCGCGCTCGCGTCGTTGGCGGTTTTCATTGGATGTTTGGAGCGTCACAGCAGGAGCGTCTTCCAACAGTGGAGGTTCTCAAGCGGAGCACGAAAGGATACCTGCCAGCACTGACTGCAGACCACATTCTGCTTTTCCGGTTCGTGGGTGACCAAGACATCGGGCATCAGACGATCAACCAGATATTTCTTGAGTTCTGGATCACGCGAGAGGACCTCGCCAACCAGATCTTTGACAACGTCGTCGTTTGGGAGAACTGAGAACAACGTAAGGCAAGATCGACGCCGTTCCCCTGCCCCTCCGCATAGCCGGTCTCCCGGACCGCCCGATGCATTAGCAGCACCTTCACCAAACCCGGTCAGCCTCTGGCAACCAACAGTGGAGGCCGCCCATGGACCGAGAGCCCGACCCGATCCCAAACCCGATGACCGTCACCCTCACCTTCACCGGCACCTTCGAGGGGTTCGGCGGGCATCCTTTCGAGGGCCGCTTGATCTATGATCCGCTGGCCGATCCCATCGCCGTGCCGTCCGCCGACGACCCCAGCCGACTTGAGCAGACACGCCTCTACCCCGCGTCCTTGGAGTTCGCGCTGAAGGGCAACCGCCGACCGGACTATGGCGCGGAGGTGGTGCTGGTCAGCGTGGCCAACGACGTCAACAGCTACTTCGACTCGACCCATCTCAGGATGCGGGACTTGACCGGGACCAGCTCCGACAGCGTCTCCTTCTCCACCGGGATCCAGGACGACACGCCCTTCAACCCCTATGTCATCCACGATCCCTTCCGCAGCGTGCGGATTTCGGTGAGCTTCGGGGACCGCGAGGAGCGGGCCGGCCGCGCAGTCGATGCGCTCGAGACCGATACGCTGCCGCTGGCCTTTGGATCGGGCGGGGGCTCGGTGTCCCTCTTCGAACCCGTCCCCTATGTCAGCCATCTGCCACGCGACGCCTATGGTTTCGTTGACACGTCGGACTTTCCGCTCAGAGCGCCGATCGACCATTGGGAGTTCGCCATCGAGGGCACCGGCACGCCCCAGCGCAACGCGACCGAGACGGAGGTGTCACGGATCGCTCTCATGCTCGCGGCGAGCGAGGCGGGGCTGGAGACCGACACCCTCAATCTCTGGGTGGATCGGGCCGAAGCGGGGCTTTCGGGAGAGAGCATCAGGGCGGTCCTTGCTCCCTCGGTGCCCGAGGCCGAGACGGATGGCGACTATGTCGAGGCGCTGTTCCAGGGCCTGCTCGGCCGCGATCCGGACTTCTATGGTGATTGGTATTGGACGGGGCTGCTGGAGACCGGCGAGATGACCCGTGCCGCGGTGTGGGAGGCCTTTGCACTTAGCCCCGAGCACCGCGCGCGGGCACCCGAAGCAGCAGAGCTCGCCGAAATCGAGCCAGGATACTGGGACCTCGCCTGAGGCTCAGCCGACCTCGAACCACAGATCGGTGAGGCGCGGGACGGCGCCGTTCACCGGCGTCAGGTCCTGCGGGCAGGCGGACATCACCGCGATGCAAGGCAGCAGCGCGTGAAACAGCACATGGTCTCCGGGCCGCGCGACCGGAGGCCGAAAGGGACAGGCGCCGTCCGCCTCGACGGGGATGTTCATCCAGAGGTTCAGCGGCGCAGGCACATGCACCGGGCGCACCCCGATCGCCGCCAGCGCCGCCCGGAAATTATCGGCGCAGTTGGCATGCGGGCCCTCCACCCCGAGATCTCGGTAGCGCGGCCCGTCGCAGCAGGCAATCAACGTGTCATGCACCCCCGGCGAGCTGTCCTCCTCCAAGGCCAGGATCGCACGGCGCCGGTTCGTCACCAGCCGGTCGCCGGGGCGGATGTGGATGCGCCCGAGCGCTGTGCGGCAGTGCTCCATCGAGAGCATCTCCGTCGGGGCGCCGTCCACCAGGGCGAAGAAATCGCAGACCTGGCAGCCCTCCGGCGTCTCGATGCGCAGGGTCTGCCCAGGGGCCAGCCGCACTGCACGGCCCTCGCGCACCGGCAACCGGTGACGCATGCGAGGCTCGGCCCGCCCCTCCGGCCCGACCGCAACCGAGGGCGCCGGCCAATCGAGCACCAAAGGATCATACCCGCTCATCTCACCCCGCCCCAGCCGCGCCAGCGGCACGCGCGAAGCGCGTGGCGGTGGCGGGGGTGGCGGCGGGCGGGCGCGCGCGAGGGTGGGTCGCGGCGGAGCCGCGATCCGCCCGAGGGTGCAATGCATGCGCAGCCGTGGTTAGCCCACCAAGCGCGCCGGCGCCTCCGCGATCTGCAATCGGTCCCGCTCTCCGCATGGCGCTACTCCAACACGGGCTTCGTGAAATAGGGCAAGCGCTCCGTCCGCGGGCTCCACCCTTCGGCAGCCAGGCCGTCGAGGTGGCCCGCGATGTCCTCGAGCCGCGCGAACCAAACGGAGCGCTCGGCCAGTGTGCGCTCGAGCCACCGCTCCACCAGCCGCCAGCGCGCGAGCCTGCCCGTCAGGAACGGATGCACGATCAGCATGAAGAACCCGCCCGCCGCACAGGCCGCCTCGAACTCCTCCCAGAACGCCGCCAGACCCTCCGATGGCCCTTTCACCGGCATCATGTACCCGATCTCGGCGTAGTGGGCGAAGGGCGGCCAGTCGTCCGTGCCCCAATGGACCGGCATCTCCCAGAGCCCGCCGGCCGCCGTCTCCATGCGGTAGGGGATGTCGTCGGCCATCAGCGAGCTGTCATAGCGGATGCCGTGCTCGATCAGCAGATCGATCACCTCTTGGGTGACGTTGTAGACCGGCGCGCGGTAACCCCGCGGCTTGGCGCCACAGATCCGGCTGTGTGCCTCAAGCGCCCGCTCGAACCACATCCGCTGGTCCGGTGCCTCCACCGGGTCCTCGTGGAGATAGCCGTGATGGCCGATCTCATGGCCCCCCTTCAGGATCGCCTCGACCGCCTCCGGATAGTGCTCGAGACACCAGCCGGGGATGAAGAATGACTGCTTGATCCCGAGCCGGCGGTAGGTCTCCAAGATCCGCGGAACCGCCACGGTCGGGCCATAGCGCCCCATGGAGATCGGGTAGAGCCGCTCGTGCCCGTCCTTCGGCCGGGCGATGTGGATCAGGCTGTCGGCATCCATGTCGAAGGTGATCGCGCAAGCGCAGCGCGCGCCGTTCGGCCAGGGGATCGGATTGGCGATCATGCGCTTGCTCCCAACAGATGCGCGGAGGCGGTGTCCCAGGACAGATGGAACATGCCGCCCCCATGGAGATCGAGCCCGCCGAGGGCGCGCTCCTGAAGCTGCACCTTAAACTCCGTACCGTCGGCGGCCTCCAGGAACAGCGTGACGACGGAGCCGATGAACTCCTCGGAGATCAGCGTGGCCTCGACGGCATTCTCGCCCCCCGGCTCCCGCGCGATGTGCACGAGATCGGCGGCGATGACGAAGCTCACCTCCGCGCCGAGGGCCGCCTCCCCCGCCACGGAGAACCGCCCCGTCGGGCCAGCGATGGTCAGCGGCCCGTCCGCGCTCTCCACCACCCCGGTCAGGATGTTGTTGCGCCCGACGAACTCGGCCACGAACCGATCCGCCGGCGCGCGGTAGATGTCCCGCGGGCCACCGGCCTGGGCGATCCGCCCCTTCGACATGATCACCACCCGGTCGGCCATGGCGAACGCCTCGGATTGCGAGTGGGTCACATAGACGAAGGTGATGCCGAGCTCGCGCTGCAGCCGGGTCAGCACCCCTTGCATCCGGATCACCAGATGCGCGTCGAGCGCCGAGAGCGGCTCGTCGAGCAGCAGCATCTGCGGCTCGGTCACGAGGCTCCGCGCCAACGCCACCCGCTGCCGTTGCCCGCCCGAGAGGGTGGTGACATTGCGCCGCTCGAACTCGCCGATCCCCAGCCGCTCCAGCCAATCGCGGGCCCGACGCCGGCGCTCCCCGGCCGCGACGCCCCGCATCTTCAGCCCGAACTCCACGTTCTCGCGCACGTTCAGGAACGGGAACAGCGCCAGCGACTGCCAGACCATCGGCGTGTCCCGCTCATGCGGCGGCACATGGTTCATCACGCGGCCCGCCATCCGGATCTCCCCCGCCGTCGGCGCCTCGAGCCCCGCCAGCATCCGCAGCGTCGTGGTCTTGCCACAGCCCGACGGACCCATGATCGCGAGGAACTCGCCCTCCGCAATCGCGAGATCCATCCGCTCGACGGCGGTAAAGGCGCCAAAGCGCTTCTCCACCGCATCGATCTCCACCAGAGCCGTCATGCCTCCCCCTTCGGCGTGCGCAGCATAAAGAGCGCCTGGGACGTCGCCACCAGCAGCATCGAGGTCACGAAGACCAGCGTGCCGATGGCGTTCACCTGCGGGTCGATGTTGCCCTGCACGATCTCCAGCACATGCACCGGGATCGTCTTGTTCAGCCCCGAGACGAACCAGGCGATGGTGAACTCGTCAAACGACACCGCCGCGGTCAGGCAGAACGCCGCGACGATGGCAGGCCGGCAGAACGGCAGCACCACGAGCCGCATCGCCCGCCACTCCGAGGCGCCGAGGTTCCAGGCCGCGGCCTCCAGGCTCTCGTCCATCTGGTTGAGCCGGAGCCGGATGATCGCCATGGCAAAGGGGGCGGTCAGCACCGAATGGGCGGCCACGATGGACCAGACCTGGCCCGAGATCCCGAGTTTTGAAAACCAGGCGAGCATCGCCAGCGCCAGGATGATCAGTGGGATCGTCGGCGGCAGCAAGGCCAGCGCGAGATAGGCGCTCTTGAACCGGAAGCCAAAGCGGAAATCCGTGTAGGCCGTGCAGAAGCCCAGCGTCGTCGCGATCGCTGCGGTCGAGAGCGAGACCGTGAGGCTGGTCAGTGCTGCGTCCCAGACATCCGGATCCGCCCAGATCGTCTCGTACCAGTGCCAGGTGAACTCCCCGAGCGGGATCGTCGGGAAGCGGTCGGAGTTCACCGAGAACACCATGCTGAAGAGGATGGGCGCGAAGACGAAGGCAAAGACCGCCGCGAGATAGGCCCCCAGCACCCAGCCGAGCCAGGGGCCTCTCATCGGTCTGCCCGCTTGGCATAGGCCGCGGTGACGGCGGCAAAGGCGATGGTGATCAGCGTCGCCATCATCACTATGGCCACCACCGCTGCGCGCGGCCATTGCTGGCCGGATTTGGTGGTGTCGATGATCAGGATCGGCAGCGTGGGCGGCTTCGACCCTCCGAGATAATAGGGGCTCACGAAATCTCCGAAAGCGAGGATGAAGGCGATCAGCGCCGCCACGATCAACCCGGTTTTCGCCGCCGGCAATATGACCGAGACCAGCACGCGCCAAGGCGGGCAGCCGAGGTTCTGGGCGGCTTGGATGAGGCTCCGGTCGACCCCGGCCAGCGCGAGGGTCTGTAGGATCACCACGAGCGGC
This sequence comes from Pseudomonadota bacterium, assembly GCA_039816045.1. Taxonomy (GTDB): domain Bacteria; phylum Pseudomonadota; class Alphaproteobacteria; order Rhodobacterales; family Rhodobacteraceae; genus Thermohalobaculum. Next base: position 5,972 of record JBCBYB010000072.1, on the reverse strand, counting down.
AGGGTGAGGGTGAGATAGCCGACGAGCGTGCCGAAGGCGGTGTTGAGCATGGTGAAGGGGCCGAGCCCCACGGTGCCGATGACGGCGTTCACCACGCCCTGCTCGGCGAGGATGACATACCAGGCGAAGATCCGCACCAGATAGCTGGTGAAGAACGGGATGATCAGCAGCGCAATCGCCCAGCGGCGTTGGCTCTCCGAGGCGCGGAAGGCGAGCGTCCAGGCAGCGGGGAAGGCCAGCAGAGAGGCCAGCGCCGTGGTCGCAGCCGCAAGGGTCAGGGTGTACCAATAGGCATCCCAGAAATAGCCGCGCCCGAACATCTTGACCCAGTTGACGGTCTCGAAGGCCTCGACCATGCGATAATTCTTGACGAGGAAGAACGACATCGCGGCCATGAAGAGCAGCGGGCCGACGAAAAACAGTGCTGACCAGACCAGAAGTGGCAGCCGGAAGGCGAGCGCATAGAGCCGGCTCATCGGCGACCTCGGGGAACGGAGCGGCCCACGCCGAATATCGCAGATACCCTACCGATATCGCATCGGGATATCCCAGGGCGATATCGCATATCAGGCCAGGTTTCGCAGGGTTGCGAGGCTCGCATATGCGCGCGGCACGCGCGCATGCGCTTGCTCGCTCCAGCCCACCCCCGCCCCCGCCACCTCCGGGCGCTCCGCGCCCGGTGGTGGCGGGGGCGGGGGTGGGCTGGGTCGGCCGTGGAAGGGTGCGTCAGCACCGTTCTGAGGTCGAAGTGCCCGGAACGGACCATGGTCCCGTCCCGGCTCAGGCGTTCTTGTATTCCGACCAGAAGTCGTTCCAGTCCTCGAGGGTCTGCTGCTTCGGGATGTCCCGGTAGTGGATGCGCCCGTCCTTGATCAGCGTGATCGGATCGTTCGCCATCCCGTCGATCTGGCCAGTGCGCTCGGCCTCTTTCGGGTCGGCCGCGTTCAGCGCCGCCCGCCCGGCCTTGGTGATGGCAAAGCCCGGATAGGCTGCCATCTGAGCTGATTTCACCTGGCCCTCGGGGCTCAGCATGTACTGCATGAAGGTCTTGACCAAATCCGCCTTGGCCGAGCCCTTGCCGATGCAGTAGCTCTCGGTCCACTGGATGCCGCCCTCCTTCGGCACCACGGAGGCGACCGGCGCGCCGTCCTTCTCCAGCACGCCCGTGATCCAATCGCCGATCCCGCACATGGCCAGCATCTCGCCGTTCTTCAGGCTGTTGAAGGTCCCGCCATAGTCGAAATAGCCGCCGACCTGGGGTCTGAGTGACATGGTGGTCTCCTGCACCGCCTCCCATTTGCCATCGTCCAGATCCCACAGCCCCGCGCCATTGCCGTTGTAGAGGCTCATCATACCAAGGCTCGGCAAATGCCAGTCGAAATGGCCCACTTTGCCGGTCACCGCCTCGTTCCAGAAACACTTGTAGGACATGGCGTCTTCCGCCGAGATGGCGGTGGTGTTGTAGCTCACGCCAAGATGCCCGAACCGCACCATCATCGAGTAGAGCGTGCCGCCCTTCCAGTGGCCGGGGAACTGCGTGAAATCCTCGTGCAGCATGTCGTCGAAGGGATAATCATCCGCCTCCAGCGGCTCGATATATCCGGCAGCGTTCAGCTGCTGCACAAACTCCGCATCCGACAGGATCACGTCATAGGTGCCCGGAGGCGATTGCGCGATCAGCGCCAGCATGTTGTCGCCGCCCGCATAGTATTTCGGCACGAACTTAACGTTGTTGGCCTCCTCGAAGGCCCCCACGATGTCGGGCTCGCCGTGACCGTACCAGGCAAGCATGGTGATCTCAGTCGTCTGTGCCCACGCGCGTCCGACGAAAGGCGCCGAAAGCGCGGCAGCACTGCCATAGCGCAGGACATCGCGGCGCGACGGCGCCTTCAGCCTGCGCAAGATCTTGGCATCGGTCATGGTCGTGTCTCCTCTGTCTGTCCCCTTGGCCCCATCAGACGCCGCCTGTTTGGCCCTGACAAGCCCCCCAATCCGGTTCCGACTTGGCCGGCCCGCTCTGCTCGGCTACTCAGCAAGGACCATGCCGAAGACGGGTCCACCACCGACCCAGGTAGGAGTACGGGATGACCCGCGACGAATTTCACAAGGCATTCAAGGCGCCAGGGCCAGTCGTGCTGCCGGTCATCCATGTTCAGGACAAGGCGCAGACTGACGACAACATCCGGATTTTGCTGGGCGAAGGGGCAGCGGGCTGCTTCCTGATCAATCACGATTTCGAGCTGGATGCCTTTCTTCCGATCATTCGGGCGATCCGGGCAGCGCACCCGAGGCTCTGGCTGGGGGTGAACTTTCTGGCCGTGCCTGGCCGTGATGCGTTTCCCGTGTTGGCTGACCTGGCGACAGAGGGATGCCCGGTGGAGGCTTATTGGGCCGATGACGCGAGGATCGATGAGCGCACCGATGCACAGCCGGAGGCCGAGGCCGCGACGGCGGCTCGCACCGGGTGGAACGGGCTCTATTTCGGCGGCACGGCCTTCAAGAAGCAGCGCCCTGTGGCCGAGGCGGGCTACGCCGCCGCCGCTGGTATCGCAGCCCAGCATATGGATGTGGTCACGACCTCAGGCGCAGCCACCGGGATCGAGGCGGAGGACACAAAGATCGCCACCTTCCGTGAGGCCGTCGGGGACCGTCCGCTGGCCCTGGCCTCCGGCATCACGCCGGAAAACGCCCCCCGCTATGCAGATGTCGACGCCTTCCTTGTAGCTACGGGCATCAATTATCCAGGTGACTTCCACCGCATTGACCCTCAACGGCTTGCCGCTCTGATGCGCATCACCCGCCAACTCGGAGGCGCCAAATGACCCACCCAGATCCCAAAGGCCCCCGCGACGACCGCTGGTACCTCCGCCTGATGGCGCCCAACACCAAGGGTCCGCAGTTCGCCTGGTTGGACCCGACTTCGATCTACATCAACGCCGCCGCAATGACAGATCTGCTGGATGATCTCCAAGCAGATCTGGCGGGCGTCGAGGCTGACGTGGTGGGCGGGCTCGACGCCATGGGGTTCGTGTTGGGAGCGGCGCTGGCTGCGCGCCTGAAGATCGGGTTCCTGCCGATCCGCAAGGCAGGCAAGCTTTGCGTGGACACCGACCGGGTGAGCTTCACCAACTATTCCGGCCGGACCCAGGATATGGAGATGCGCCAGCCCGCCTTCGCCCCCGACACGCGCGTGCTCCTGGTGGACCAGTGGGTCGAGACAGGCGGCACCATGGACGGCGCGATCCGGCTGGTCGAGCGCCAGGACGGCCGCGTCGCCGGCATCGTGGCCATCGCCATCGAAGAGAGCGCCGCCACCGAAGCATTGCGCACCCGGCATCCGTGCGTCTCGGCGGTGGTACCAGGCTCGCGCTGGCAGGCGGAGTGCAACCGACAGACACTCGGGTCCTTTGCCGACTATAGCGCCGAGGCCGCATTTCCCACCGCGGGCCGGCGATAGTGGCGAACCCGCTACCAATCACACCGTGCGCCGCTTACATAGGATAGGTGAATTGGCGTCGCCTGATAGGAGGGACTGATGGAGGCCGATCTCGCCCATACCCCCGACTGGCTGACCCATATCCAGAGCGTGAGCACCACCGTCTGGTTGGCTGCAGGGCTGCTGCTGGCGGCGATCATATGGCTGCTTAAATGGGCGGTGACGGTGCTCTTTGTCCAAGGGCGCGGCGTCAGCCTTATCACCATCCCCTTCAGCCGCGTGGCGGGCAGGATCCTAGAGGACCGCTTCGTCCAGAAGCTCGCCGACACCAAGGCGCTGCCGAAACTGCACATCCCGGGGTCCTGGGAAGAGTTCAACCGCTTCAACGGCTATGTGGCGCACCGGATGCTCACATACCGGGAGCTGATCCACCTCGTGCAGACAAAGTTCAACGGACCCTCGGCCGTGTGCCTGCGCGTGGTGGTCCGCTATTTCGAGACAAACTTCATCGACACCTTCCAAACCGCCGAGCGCGGGTTCCGTGAGCTTGACCGGATCGACGATGCGGTCCGCACAGTCCACCGTCAGATCCACGCGGAGTTGAAGGAGCGCACCGACCCGCTGGAGCGCCGTCGCATCCAGGCCGAGAAGGCTCACGAGATGATCCGTATCCGGCGTAAGCACGCGATCGCCAAGCGCCCAGTCTCGCTTTGGCTGCGCCGCCGGATGGGACAGTTCTTCGGCGGGTTCGCGAGCTCCATGCTCAACACCCTTTGGTCGAGCCGTGAAGCGCGCGATCTCAAGATCCAGAAGCGCGCCCTCCGCCGGGAACTGGCCGAACTGCGCACCGACATCGCCGAGCAGCACCGCACCATCTTCGCCGAGCACGAAGCAGAGGTGGTGGGCGTCTGCCTCGAGCTGATCGAGCATGACCGGATGTTCCTCAGCCACCTCTTCCACCGCTTCGGGCTGGAGGTGGAGTCGGTCATTTTCACCGTTGCCTCGGGCCGCATTCTGGAACTGTTGGCCGAAGACAACGACACGGGCCGCCTCGCGCGCACGGCACTGGGGTTGGAGGAGGTGATTTGTTCGGAAGGCCAGCCCTGCCCCGCCGAGGACATCCGCGAGACGATCCGCCGAGACCCTGATCTTCTGGCACATGTGGGCCTTGGGCCGGTCGCGGTGTTCGAGGGCACGCTCGAAGCCTATCTACGGCTGAAGTTACTGCTCGGCCGGGTGCGGCTGCCGGGGTTTTCCAAGAGTTGGATTGCCCACCTCCCCCCGCCGGGAGAGTTCGGGCGGAGCCAGGCAGCCTACAATCATTTCCCTCACCAGCTAGGCTGGCTCAAGACCCCGGTCCCCGGGATCACCGTGGCGGAGAACGGGCTCGTGCTGGTCGGCGAGGAGATGATTGCGGCCGACGAGGAAGGCCCGCGGCTGATCATGCCGCGGTTTTGAGCCTCACTCCGACGGCTCGGGCATCCCTGCGGCATCTTCCTCGGCAAGCCGCAGCGCCGCCTGGAAGGTCAGCGAGATCAGGATCCCCCAGATCATTCCGAAGAAGCCTGCTCCGACAGCCCAGATCAGCACCGTCGCGATGATCTGCATCTTGGTCAGCCCCAGCTTCTTGCCGAGGATATCAGGCGTGTAGTTGTATGCCTCGAGAAAGCCCATCAGTTTCGCCAGTGCCATGAGCAGGGCGACACGCACCAACACGTCGATGCCGGTCCCGAAGCTCACCACATCATAGCCGAACCAGCCGAGCCCTGGCTCCAACCGCGTCACCATCAGGACGAACGCCACCACCATGCCCAACAACCCGCCGATCTTGGGGATTGCGGTCACGAAGCCCAACACCACGGCGACAAAGAGGATCGCCCCTAGACCCATCCCGATCGGCAATACGAGCATGGAGACCGCGTAGAGCAGGCTGAGCGTCGCCGCGACCTCGAGATACCCGATCATGAAGAGGCTGACGCCGGTCTGATAAAGCTCGCCGAACCGCAGCACATTGTGGCGCAGGCGCGGTGTCTTCAGCCCGTTGGAGACGATGCGCCGGTGCATCGACACCTCTTTCTGCCAACCCGCAAGGATCGTGCCGACGATGATCGAGGCGATCACCAGCTTGACCCAGTCCCCGAGCAGCGCGCCGACCATCTGGAGAACCGAGCCAAAGACCGATTTCAGCATCCCCTTGATGTCCTGCACCGCGTCGCCGGCCACCTGGCTGAACAGGCTGGAGAGCCCCGACCAGCCGGTCTGCTTATCCACATCGACATCCGGCACATAGCCCGGAAGCTGCTCATGGGCGAAGTCTAACCAGATCCCGAGCTCTTCCAGGATCGCAGGCATTTGGGTCTCGAGTTGCGCATAGAAGATCTGCCCCTGGTTCTGCAGAACGAAAATCAGCACCGGCAGCACCAGCACCGTGAGCCCCATCAGAACCCATGAGACCAGCTTGACCACCCAGGCTTCGCTGGGGATCGAGAGATGGTAATCCCACTCATAGGTGTGTCCGCGCCAATGATAAGCGAAG
>JBCBYB010000071.1:0-14563 GCA_039816045.1 Pseudomonadota bacterium | reverse complement strand
GCCGCATCCGCCATCAGCGCCTGGATGCCCGGGCGCATCAGGCTCGCCCCCGAGGTTCCGTGATCGCTGTAGCATTGGTGGATGCGCAGGCCCTCGTCCGCCACCCGTTCCCCGCAGAGCCTGATTTGATCCTCGATTGAGGCATCCCGCTGCAGATCCGTCGAATAGCGGGCGTAGATTGCGGCGGCTGGCATGGGCCGGCTCCCCATCATAGATCGCGGCGGTCCGACCTCTGCGTTCCGCCTTCGTTCGCAAGCCTGGCCCGGAAGTCCTCCTCCGCCAAGCACCGGGCAAAGAGCCGGACCAACTCCGCAACCGCGGCGTCCGCGTCAGCATCTGCCTCCCCGGGGCGCAGGTCCGGCTTCGTTGAGAAGTGCTGTGCCATGGTCCGCACACTGGCATGCGGGAGATGGCAGCCTCCTCGCAAGCGGCCTGTAGCGGACATAGGCGCCGGTTTCCGCAATGCTGCAGCCGCGTTCCCGGAACCTGCCGTTTGCTACTGCTGCTCGCATGCTCGAATGTCGACAGCGAGAACCCGACGCTGCGCGTTTTTGCTTCGCATGTTCGGATCTGCCCCTCCTTCTCGCGTTGGCTCAGTAAGGTTGTTGGCATATGCAGGGTTTCATGATCGCACTATCCAGAAACACCTTTGGAGAAAGTGCTCTGTCGTCCAGTGCCATTTGCACTTGGTGTTCGGAGGGGTGATGACTGCGCGGCAGACCTACAAGACGATGTGCCCAATGAACTGCCATCCCACGCTTTGTGGCATGGAGGTTTCGGTGGAAGACGATCGCCTCGTGTCAGTCAAGGGCGATGAAACGAACCCGGACAGTCAGGGGTTCTTGTGCATGCGCGGGAAGGCAGCTCACGAGATCGTCGGGAACGAGCGCCGGCTGCTGACGCCCGTGACGCGCGCGCGGCGCGATGGCACCGACTGGTCAGAAACGACGTGGGATGACGCTCTCGATCGGATTGCGGCACGGATGCAAGCGGTCGGGCGCGAGCGTGTCGGTTTCTGGCAGGGGCACGGAAACTGGGGGAATGACTATGCCTTCGGGCTGAAGCGCGCCCAGATGGACAGGTTTGCCAACCTCTACGGGTGCCAAGTCTGGCACCCGGCGATGATCTGCTGGGGGCTGGGAGCCTTCGGTGTCGGCATCACAGGCGCCCTCGAGACCTCGACCAAGGAAGACCTGAGCGCGCACTCCGACATGGTGATCTTGTGGGGTGCGAACACCGTCAGTCAGGCGGCCACGCTCAAACATGTCGAGATCGCGAAGCGGCGCGGCGCTCGGATCGTTGTGATCGATGTGCGCCGAACCGAAGCTTCGGCCCTTGCGGATGAGGTGGTTCTTGTCAGGCCGGGCACGGATGCGGCGCTTGCCCTGGCCCTCATGCACGTCATCGTCGCGGACGGGACCTGGGACAGAGCCTTTGTTGCGTCGCATACGGTCGGTTTCGAGCCTTTGTCCCAAAGCCTTAAGACCAGGACGCCGCAATGGGCCGAGACGCAAACCGGCGTCTGCGAAGATCGCACAACCGCTCTGGCCCGCGCTTACGCAACTGCGCATGCGGCGATGATCGTCATTGGAGGGTCGTCTCTCCACAAGGGGGACAACACTTGGCATGCGGCGCGGGCGATCTCTTGTCTTCCGGCCTTGACCGGCCAGTTCGGCCGTCCCGGAGGTGGCCTCGGGCCGCGCCACGGAGGGCGCAGCCACGGCGCAGGATTTGTCGATCTGTCCGCCTCCGACAGACGCAAACCGGGACGCTACATCCCCAACCAGATGGAGGCCATCATCGCTGCCCTCGAAAGCGGAGCGGTCAAGGTTCTCGTAACCATCGGGTCGAACATCCTCTCGTCATTTCCGGACAGTAACCGGATGCGCGCCGCCTTGAAGAGGGCCGAGCTGATTGTCGCCTACGACATCTTCCCCAACCAGACGATGCGGGAGGTTGCAGACATCGTCCTGCCCGGGACGATCTGGCTGGAGGAGATCGGGGCCAAGTCCACGAACACTTACGTCCATCTGTCAGATCAGGTGCTTCCTGCAGCGGGGGAGGCCAGGCCCGTCTACCAGCTGTATCAGGGCCTCGCAGAGAGGCTGGGTGTGGAGGATGTCTACCCTTGGGACAGCCAGGAAGATGCGATGAACGCAACCCTAGATCATCCCGCAACCGGTCACGCGACAGTCGAGGCCATGCGGAAAAACGGGGGGCGGGCGGTGCTGAAGGTCTCGCATGTCGCCTACCCGACGTTGGAGTTCGCAACCCCGTCGGGAAAGGTCGAGTTCTATTCGCAGCGGGCTGCCGATATGGGCCTCTCGCCGCTGCCAACCTGCACCGAGCAGGAGGCAGAGCAGGGTTTGCTCACCCTCACCCATGGCCGAACCTTCGCGCATTTTCATTCATTCTATGATCACGCGCGCGCACTGCCCACGCTCGCAGCGCGAGAAGACGCCCCCGACCTCTGGATCGCGCCTGACGATGCGGCGGTGCGCAGTGTTGCAGATGCTGACGACGTCGAAGTGTCCAGCGAGCGCGGCACCTTCTCAGCGCGCGCCAAGATCACCCCGCGCATCCCAACCGGAACCGTCTGGATGAGAGATGGGTGGCCAGGGCAGAATGCCCTCACCGATGCATCCTCGGTACTGCCGGAGACAGCGCTTGAGGCTTTTTCATTCTCGGTAGGCCAGTCAAGTTTTGCAGCACGCGTGACCATCTCGCGGGCTCAAGGTGTTGGCTCAAGGCCACGAGACCTCGACGATAACTGACGCGTCGATACCGATCGAACTTACACCCCTCAGCGATCGGCCCACTGCGGACGTTCGCGCCCTTGCCGGTGTTCGGGGTCGCGTCCTCGAGAGCCGTCATTCGTTCAGGGCGCAGCATCGAGCCGCGGGGTGCCGCCGCAATTCGGGCAAACTGAGCATTTGCTGTGACTGCGCGAATGGCTTCTTTTCCGTTTCTGATGACTGAGATCAACCAATTCCGACACTGAAGTGTCGGCGATAGTCCGAGGCTGACACCCCAGAAATACGCTGAAAAATTTTACTGAAGGCAGACGGATCCTTGTACCCGACCTCCCAGGCGATCTGATCCATAGGGCGGTTGGTCAGTTCCAGAATGCCTCGTGCTTTGGCGACGCGCGCGTGCTGGATGTACTCGGTCGGATTGAGGGAGGTCGCCTTTGCAAAGCGGCGCATGAAGGTGCGCTTTCCCAGGCGGGCGAGATCGGCGAGCTCTGTCAGGCTCAGCGATGCGGTCAGGTCAGCATGGATATGGTGCTGGACCCGCAAGATCGCCTCGTCCCCATGATCAAAATCCGGGATGAACTCGGTGAAGGGGAGCTGTGTTGACCGCGGCGGGTGAATGACCAGGAAGCGCGCCGTGGACAGCATGGTGCTGCGCCCGAAGAACCGTTCGACAAGGGTCAAGCCAAGATCGGTCCAGGCGAGAATGCCGCCCGCCGATATGACGTCCCCATCATCCAGCACCAGATTGCGATCGGCAACCTCGATATCCTCGAAGCGGTCGGCTAGCTGTTTGGCGAAAGCCCAGTGCGTCGTCACGCGTCTGCCGTGCAGCAATCCGCTTTCGGCCAGAACGAAGGCACCGGCGCAAATCGAGCAGACGCGGCTGCCGACCTTGTGTTGCGCGTGCAGCCACGCGGCCTCCTGCGGCATCGGCCGCATCCTGTCGGGCATGACGATGCTGGGCGGGGTGACGACGTAATCCAAGCGATGGGGCGTGCCGGGATCGCTGTCCCAGACGCAGTCAGGCGGTTGACCCGCCGCGGCACGCCAATGCGTCACCCGCACCCTTCGTGCGCGTCCCCCGTCTGCCCACTCACCCGCAATTCGGAACAGATCGGTTAGGCCAAAGATCGCGGACAACTGGCAGTCAGGATAGATCAGCAACCCGATCTCTGCGACCCAGCCCTTCTTTGTGCTTGTCACCTTTGAACCTCGTTTTGTCATTTGTGACAATCGTAGATCGCCCTTCAAATTGCAACATTCGCGTCATCGAACAAGCAACGAGGGCCTGATGACCATGACCCAAAGCGACCTAACCAGACGCACCGTTTTGCAGGCGGGTGCCGCGACCACGTTGCTCGCCGCGATGCCGACCGCGCTTGCGGCTCAAACCCTTGCTCAACCCGAAGGAGACACGACCATGTCCACGATCATAACACGCGACGGCACCAAGATTTTCTACAAGGACTGGGGTCCCCGCGATGCGCAGCCCATCGTCTTTCACCACGGCTGGCCGCTGAGCAGCGATGACTGGGACAACCAGATGCTGTACTTCCTCGCCAACGGCTATCGGGTCATCGCCCATGATCGTAGGGGCCACGGGCGGTCGGATCAGACAGACCAGGGCCATGACATGGTGACCTACGCGAATGATGTGGTGGATCTGGCCGCAGCGCTGGATCTGAAGGACGCTGTGCATATCGGTCACTCCACGGGGGGCGGCGAGGTTGCCGCTTACTTCGCCCGGTCCGAACCCGGCCGGGTGGCCAAGGCCGCGCTGCTCGGTGCGATCCCACCCCTGATGCTGCAGACCGATGCCAATCCGGACGGTGTCCCGAAGGAGGTCTTCGACGGCCTGCGGGCTGGTCTGGCCGCGAACCGGGCGCAGTTCTTCCTCGATGTGCCGTCGGGACCGTTCTACGGCTTCAACCGAGAGGGTGCTGACGTCAGCCAGGGCCTGATCAAAAACTGGTGGCGCCAGGGGATGATGGGCAGCGCCTGTGCGCTTTATCAGTGTATCGCCGTGTTCTCCGAGACCGACCAGACCGAGGACCTGAAGGCGATGACCGTGCCGACCCTTGTGATGCACGGCGACGACGACCAGGTCGTACCGATTTCAAACTCCGCCGAGAAGGCGGTCGATCTTCTGCCGAACGGGACGCTGAAGGTGTACGCAGGTTTGTCACACGGCTTCTTCGCGACGCACCCTGATCTGGTGAACCCAGACTTGCTGAGCTTTGTTCAAAGCTAAACCGATCGGAATGAACACCTTGATGGGGGGCAATGCTGCCCTCCCGAACACAATTGGAGAACACTATGTCTAGTAGAGCCTGGTGTGATCAATATCCGCACGACTGCGCGCGCGTTCAGAAGCGACAAGAACAGGAGTGGCTTCATACCCATGACATTGCGTTTGAGGCACTCGATATCGTCGTTTTTGCCGCGGTAGTAGGGCTGAGTATCATTGCAGTGTTTTGAAGTATCAGCCACAACTTCCCTACGAAACTCAGTCAACTCTGGATCGGACGCAGCTCATTGCCCGAACGCTTGTCTTCGACGCGGAAGCAGATCTCTGAGGCGGCTGCAGCATCGGTAAGAAAGGGTTTGGTGCGGAGCTTCAGCGCGCCACCCCCATGTGCGGAATAGTAGGCGAACCAACGTCGGGTTGGCGCTGCGGTGGGGTGTGATGGGTCGGAGAACCACCATGCGCATTGTGAACCTACCTGCCATTCGGCCCCGGCGTCCTGCCTGGAATAAGGGACGGATCGTCGGACAGAAGCACCCACTGCTGTCGAAGCATGTCTGGGCCGTCAGGGTACGGCTCAAGATCGCCGAGAACCTCCGCGACCTCGCCCTCTTCAACACGGCGATCGACAGCAAGCTACGGGGTTGCGACCTCGTCCGCCTCAAGGTCGCCGACGTCTATGCGGCCGGCCAGGTCAAGGAGCGCACTTCGATCCTGCAGAGTAAGACGCAGCAGCCAGTGCGCTTCGAGCTGACGGAGGGTACGCGGAAGTCGATCAAGCATTGGCTCGCGCATCCGATGATGATCGGGCAAGAGCATCTCTGGCCCGGACGCTTCCATGAGCCGCAGCACCTTTCGACCCGTCAGTACGCTCGTCTGGTTCGCGACTGGGTGACGTCGATCGGACTTGAGCCAAGCGCCTACGGAACGCATTCGATGCGCCGGACGAAGGTGGCGCAGATCTATCGAAAGACTGGGAACCTCCGTTCCGTCCAACTCCTTCTCGGCCACACCAAGATGGACAGCACGGTGCGCTACCTCGGCGTTGAGCTCGAAGACGCCTTTGAGATCTCTGAAGCCGTCGAGATTTTAAAGCGCGGGCCGCCCCTCGCGGGCGGCCCAGACCGGCCATTGCCCCTTGGCGCCGATGCTGCGGCCGCGTCCCTGCTACTCGACATTCGTTGCGAGTGCGAAACTCTGCGAAGTCCAATTCACACTGGGGGGACAAAGCAGTCCCGCGTCTCCGCCACATGCAGAATGTAGTGGGGCGGATAGTCCGACGGTATCTCTCCGTCTGCCTGAAGGATCGGAACCTCGAAGAGCGCCGTCCTCCCGAGATCGAACCGGATCAACACATCCCGCAGCTTCGGCGAGATGACAAGAAAGCCTCCAATCACTTTGAACGCATGTCGGCAGCGATCTGGAATCCGCAGCCTCGACTTGGCAATGAAGAGCGATAGAGACGCACTCTCCCGCGGCACAGGCAAAAAGAGCTTGAAATTGTTACTTTATTCAAAAGCTTTTGTCTTTCGGTCTCCCGAAAAATGATAATCCAAATCAACCATGATATCTGTCGAATACAGGATGCGCGAATACCATATCTCCGGCAGATCTGCAGCGGTTTCGGCTCCCGCGTTACTGTCAGCCATACACGCCTCCGATCTCCCTCACGCGCCAAGCCGATCCTGAGACGCCCCGAGCCGAACTAAGACTGGAAGGCCCGTGCGATCACGCTCTCTTCGTCGGTCGGGATCACCAGGCAGGGGACCCGGTCGGGGAGCCCGAGGAACTCCAGCCCCGACAGGATCTCAGCGCGGATCGTCTCGGAGTTCTCCCCGATCCCGCCGCAGAACACCAGAGCGTCGAGCCCTGCCAACGTTGTGGCCAGGGCCCCGATCTCGCGGCGGATGCGGAAGCAGAAATACTCGATTGCCTGGCGCGCCTCGGGCGCAGCGGAGGCCTCGAGCGTGCGCATGTCGTGGCTGATCCCCGAGAGCCCGAGGAGCCCGGATTCCTTGTAGAGGATCCGCGTGATCTCCTCCGGGCGCATATGGAGCTGGTCCATGAAATAGAGCAACACGCCCGGATCAAGCTGCCCGCAGCGCGTGCCCATGGGGATGCCGTCGAGCGCGGAGAAGCCCATGGTGGAGGCGACCGAGGCCCCGTGGTTGACGGCGCAAAGCGAGGCGCCGTTGCCGAGATGGGCGATGACCACCCGCCCGGCGGCAAGCTCAGGGTGGTCCCGCTCCAACCGGCTGGTGATGTAGTCATAGCTCAGCCCGTGAAAGCCGAAGCGCCGCACGCCCTTGTCGTAGAACCGCCGGGGCAGGCCGAAGGTGTCGTTCACCCAAGGATGGCTGCGGTGAAAGGCCGTGTCGAAACAGCCGATCTGGCGGGTTTCGGGAAAGGCCTGCTGCGCCGCGCGGACGCAAGCCAGGTTGTGCGGCTGATGCAAAGGCGCGAAGGGCACGAGGAGGGCGAGCTTCTCCATCACCGTGTCGGTCAGGTCCGTCGGGCCGACGAAGTCGACCCCGCCATGGGCGATGCGGTGGCCAACGCCGGTGATCTTGAGCGCCGGGAGCCGCGGCCCGAGGGCGCCGAGGATCTCCGACAGCGCACGGGCATGGTCGGTGATGCCGAGGGCAACCGGGTCTTCGCCCTTGATCCGCAGTTTCGCATCGGGGCCGAGGCCGTCCACCTGCCCTTCGAGCACCCGGACCTCGTCGGCCCAGACCGAGAATTTAACCGAGGACGAGCCGGCGTTCAGCGTGAGGACGCCGCTCATCGCCCGGCCTCGATGCGCCTGCTGCTCATTGCACCACGGTCTTTGCCCGGAGGAGGGCTGTGTCGAAGCGGTTCATCAGCGCGGTGGTCGCGGGGGCCATCTCGGCGCTGTCGCCCACCACGTAGCGGACCAGATCGAGCGCTATGCGGCGGTCGGCGGCGGCCGGCAGAAGCAGTGTCAGGGTCTCGACCGCCGCATCCGGCTGGAACCGCACGATGAGCCCCTGCTCGCGGATGATCTCGCGCCGCCAGGTCTCGTCCATGCCGTCGAGGGGGGGGGCGCTTGTGCAGCACCTCGGCCGAGCGCACGATCCGGTCCTGGCGGACCTCGCCGCGGCTCTCGGCCAGAAGGATCAGCATGCGCACCGTCGCCTCGGCCAGTCCGCCCGTGCCGATCCGCGCCAGGGCGGCCTGCACCTCGGGCAGCATGGCGAGATCGTCGCGGGACTTCAACGTGCGGGTGTGGGCATGGGGCAGGCCATACCAAAGCGCCAGCGGGTTGTACCAGAGCGTGAGAAAGCGCATCTCCTGCGCGGCGCCCCGCAGATCGCGCATCACGTCCCAGCCCATCTCGATCGCATCGAACGCCATGCGTTCGGCCACCAGGAACGGGTTCGACGGCGCAATGGGAGCCCGCGGCTGACCGATCTCGGCCATCGGCCCGACCGCGTTCAATCCAACCAGATCCCGCGACAGCGCCGTGCGGCTGATCCGCATGGGATGGGCTTTGCGAACCATTGCGGCCGCCTCTTTGCGCACCGCTGCGCGGAGGACCGGGCCGATGCTTGTCTCATAGAGCTCGGCCAGCGCCTCCGACATTCGCGCAACCCCGGCAAAGGCCGCCTCGTCCCGGCGCGCGCCCGTCTCGGCGATCAGGTCCGTCATGCGCCGTTTGCCGAAGCTGACCCGATAGGTCCGGGCGTGGTCCCCGCCCTCGTGATCCTCGATGATCATCTCGTAGAGCCCTGGCGGCAGCGACTCGATGGTCTTCAGCGTGGAGGCCATGTTCGAATGCTCCCGCCGCGCGACCGAGGACGACACGAAGATGCCGAGATGGCCCACCTGCTCATGGATCATGTAGACGATCCGCTGGCCACGGATTTCGATCTCGGTCTCGTCGGCATAGGTGTCGACGATCCAGTTCAGCGCCTGTGCCGGGGGCGTGATGTTGTCGCCGTGGCTCGCAAAGCAGATGATGGGTGCTGTGATGCGCTTGAGGTCGATTGGCCGGCCGGGCTCGAGAAAGCCCTCGTTCTTGCCGAGCTTGTTGCCGACGAAGAGCGTCTCGACGATCCAGCGGATCTCCTCCTTGGTCATCATGAAGAACCCGCACCACCAACGCTCGAATTCGAGGAAGCGGGCGGCGGCGCCCTCAGGGTCTTGGAAGAGGTCCGCGTATTTGCGGAACCATGTGCGGCCGGGGTTCAGCGTCTCGAAGTTCTGCACGAGATTGGCGCCGTCGAACACGCCGGAGCCCATATCGGCGGCGATTAGGGCCGGGAGCACGCCCGCGTTCAGCCCCCCGCCATAGCGCATCGGGTCTTGGCCGATCTTGCCGCCCCAATAGGACATCGGTGCGCCGTTGAGCACGATCGGCCCCGTGAGCGCCGGATAGGTCGCGGCCAGGATCGCCGTTGCCCAGCCACCCTGGCAGTTGCCGACGATCGCGGGCTTCGGGCTGTCCGGATGGCGCTTGGCGATCTCCCGCAGAAACGCCGCTTCCGAGTGGGTCACATCGGCGATGGTCTGGCCGGGCACCGGCTCCGGGTGGAAGGCGACGAAATAGACCGGGTGCCCGTCCTTGAGCGCGACGCCGACCTGGCTGTCCTTTTTGAACCCGCCGATGCCCGGGCCGTGCCCCGCCCTCGGGTCGATGATCATATAGGGCCGCTTCCAATCGTGGACGGTGACCCCCTCGGGCGGCAGGATGCGCAGCAGGCGGTAATTGGAGGGACGCGGGAGATCGCGGGCCTCCATCACGACCTCGTAGTCATAGATCAAGACGGGCGGATTGCCGGCCGCATCATGCGCAAGCGACGCATCGGCCCGGTCTTGGAGCACACGCAGCGTCAGTGCGGCCCGTTCGGTTGCATCGCGAAGATAGCCCGCCCAGGCGTTCGCAGCGGCCATGGGCCCGTCGAGGGCCGTCACCTTTTCGGAGAACTCACGCTGCTGGGCGGAGATCTTCTCAACAAGGGCGGTTACCGTGTCGTGCAGCGTCTCCTGCCACCGCCGGGCCGACATCGCCATGAGATCGGCCATCACCTCCCCCGTCTCAAAGCCCGTCTCGCTCGGCGTCTGCGGCATCGGAGCCTCCTTATCCCACGATCGAAAACCCACCGTCGATCAGGTGAACGCCACCCGTCACATTGCGCGCACCGTCGCTCGCCAAAAAGGCGGCGTAGGCTCCCACATCCTCGATTGTTGCAAGCTGGTGCGTGGGTGCCCGGTCCGAGGCCCGCGACAGCATCTCGTCGAAATGGTCGATCCCGGAGGCCGCCCGGGTGGCCAGCGGTCCAGGCGAAAGCGCGTGCACGCGGATGCCCTTCTCGCCCAGTTCGGCGGCGGCATAGCGCGTGACGCTCTCGAGCGCCGCCTTGACCGGGCCCATGATGTTGTAGTGCTCGACCACCTTCTCAGCGCCATAGAACGAGACGGTCATGCAGGTCCCGCCCTCCGCCATCAGCGGCTCGGCGCGCCGGATCATCCGAAGGAAGGAATGGACCGAGACGTCCATCGCAATCCCGAACCCCTCGGCGGACACATCGACGACGCGCCCATGTAGATCGTCCTTGGGGCAGAAGGCGATGGAGTGCACAAGGGTGTCGAGCCCGCCCCAGCTCTCCTCGATCAGGCCGAAGAGCGCGTCGTGCTCCCCCTCATGCGAGACATCGAGCGGCGCGATGATCTCCGCCTCCAGGTGCTCGGCCAAGGGGCGCACAAAACGCTCGGCCTTCTCGTTCAGATAGGTGATCGCGAGCCGATGGCCGCTGTCCTTCAGAACCTTGGCGCAGCCATAGGCAATGGAGTGCTCGTTGGCGATGCCGACAACCAAAGCGCGCTTAGCGACCACCTCAACCTCAAGGTTGTCTAGCCCCATGATTGATTCTCGTAACAGTATTGCAATGGCACCAACAGCGTAATGCGACATGTTCCGGTGCGGTGCGCTCACCTTGTCTAGGAGCGAGCCATTGGAAGGCAGCATCACGGTGGTGTCGAACTCTCAATTATAGAAGTAACCGTACACTTGCGCGGAGCGCAGCATCAGTGACTTTGGGCTCGTACCGGTCATGATCCGCAGTGCCGTACTAGCCACATCACGGGTGGGAGCGGTCGACACAGGCGGCCTAAAGGCGGCATTCAGTCGAGGGTGTTCGTTCGCAACCGTGGGGCGCCAGACCTGCCGTTCGCGGCAGATGCGAACTCCAGCTCGGCGATGTCAGTCGGTATGCGGGACGAACCTGCCTTTCGCGGACGCAGCAAAGTCACGTCGACTCCCGAACGAGTGAGCGGCAGTAGCGGCGACGACTACGCTGCAGCGCCGCGCGCTTTCCCGAAACCAGTCATTCGCATCGACTTTGACAGGTCAAATCGGCAGTGGCCGTCCGTTGCAAGCGCACATGAGGTCCTGGTCGTGGACGAAGCGGACACTGTTCCGACCCTCGCGAGGCTCCAGTGGATCAGCGCAGCGGGAGCCCCGCCACGGTCATGCAGGAGTGGGCGATCTCGGCCGGCGGGAGGGGGGCACCGCCGAGCAGCCGCGTCGTCAGGCACTCGATCGCCACGGTCAGTGCATCGCCATCGCAGCCGAGCCGGGTGTGCAGCGCGATCAGGGCGTCGAGGCGGGTGGCTGCTGCGCTCGCCTCCTCGGCCCTCTGGCCTGCCACATCGCGCACGAAGCCCACATAGCCCGACATGACGAGTGGCCCGAGCAGCGCACAGCGGGCGGTGCTCGGTTCTTCGGCAGTGGCCGGGACGGCAAGCGCCAGGACCAGAGCTCCGGCCGCGAGGGGTCTCACGCGGCGCGGCGGCGCTGGAGAAGAACGCCACCGAGCCCAATGGCCGTGAGGTAGAGCGCAAGCCCACCCGGCAGCGGCACCGGCGTCGGGTCCCGGACCGAGAAGAGATGGGCCTGCCCGACAGCATTGCTGTTGGTATCGTCGCCAAGCGCACCGATCAGGACGTTGTTGCCGTCGAGCGCCACGGAGAAGCCAAAGTCGTCAGCAGCCGTTACGGTCGGGTCGTTAAAGCTCTGCAACAGCGCACCGGTGGTCGCATCGAAGAGATGCACCTGCCCGACATTGAAGCCATTGGTGTCATCGTTCCGGGCACCGATCAGCACGGAGTTGCCGTCGAGCGCCACGGATGAGCCGAAACTATCGCCAGCCGTCACGGTCGGGTCGTCGAAGGTCCGCAGCAGCGCACCGGTGGTGGCGTCGAAGAGATGCGCCTGCCCGACACCGAAGCCATTGGTGTCGTCGCCCTGGGCGCCGATCAGGACATTGTTGCCGTCGAGCGCAACGGACGTGCCGAAAAAGTCTCTATCCGTAAAGGTCGGGTCGTCGAAGGTCTGCAACAGCGCACCCGTAGTCGCATCGAAGAGATGCGCCTGCCCGACATTGGTGCCATTGGTGTCGTCGCCCTCAGCGCCGATCAGCACGGTGTTGCCGTCGAGCGCCACGGACGTCCCAAACAGATCATTGCCCGTCACGGTAGGATCATTGAAGGTCCGCAAAAGCGCACCGGTGGTCGCATCGAAGAGATGCGCCTGCCCGACGCCGTCGCCATTGGTGCCGTCGCCCTGAGCGCCGATCAGGACATTGTTTCCGTCGAGCGCCACGGAGAAGCCAAAGTTATCGCCAGTCGTCGCGGTCGGATCATCGAAGGTCCGCAACAGCGCACCTGTGGTCGCATCGAAGAGATGCGCCTGCCCGACATTGCCGCCATTGGTGTCGTCGCTATGAGCGCCGATGAGTATGTTGTTGCCGTCGAGCGCCACAGAGACGCCGAACTGGTCGCTCGTCGTCACGGTCGGGTCATCAAACGTCTGCAACAGCGTTTCGGCCGAGGCAGGCGCCGCCAGGCCGAGCAGCCCGGCAAAGCCGGCAGCGGACAGCGCATTCAACTGTGGCATAGCAAACCGATCCCTCAAATTTCCAATTCGTAAAATCGTAGAATGTGGGCTGATTGCGGTCAAGCGCAGGGTCTATTGTCGCAGTCGCTTGAACAGGAACTGCCCGCTACCGATCGTGGACCGCTATGCGGCTATGCGGACAGTCCGGCCGATTATGTTGAAAAAGCCCTGTTGAAGGAACGATCTAGCGCTGCTTCACTGGCTCTGGCCAGCGAGGAGATCTGTGATGATGGGCGATCGGCAGGTGCTTCAGGCAAGCCTGTTCTACGAGTTCAATCTCGAGGAGATCGTGCCAGCAGATCACCTGTTAAGGCGGATCGACCAGTTCGTTGATCTCTCAGCGCTGCGTCGGGAGCTGGCACCATTCTACAGTGCGATCGGGCGCCCTTCGATCGATCCGGAGCTGATGATCCGCATGCTGATCATCGGCTACAGTCACGGCATCTGCTCCGAGCGACGGCTGTGCCAAGAGGTTCATCTGAACCTTGCCTATCGCTGGTTTTGCAAACTCGATCTCACGGACCAGGTGCCTGACCACTCGACATTCTCGAAGAACCGGCATGGCAGGTTCCGCGACTGCGATCTGTTCCGCCTTTTCTTCGAAGACGTGCTGGCGCGCTGCATCCAGGAAGGACTGGTCGGCGGCGCGGCGTTCGGCGTCGACGCGTCGCTGATCGCGGCAAGGCGCACTTCATCTAGTCGACCAACTATCTGGTGGATCTCAAGCGCGCGATCATCGTCGACGTGGAGCCGACCGCTCCAATCCGCCAGGCCGAGAACAAGGCAGCGCGGGACATGATCGAGCGTACCCGCGACCGCTTCGGTCTGTATCCCGAGCGCTTGGTCGGCGACACGGCCTATGGCGGCGCTGAGATGCTCGGCTGGTTGGTGCATGGACAGGGGATCGAGCCGCATATCCCGGTCTTCGACAAATCGACCCGGCGCGATCAGACCTTCTCGCGTGGTGACTTCGCCTACGACCATTGCCGCGACGCCTATCGCTGCCCGGCGGGCAAATGGCTCCACCAGTACCGCCGCCCGTTCAAAGTGGCCCGAGACACGGTTTGCGAGGACGGCATGCGCCGCTACCGCGCCAGCAAGCACGACTGCGAGGCCTGTCCGCTGAAGCCTCGCTGCATGCCGAAGGAGCCCGTCCGCAAGCTGCTCCGCTCAATCCACGAAGGCGCGCGCGACATGGCTCGCGCCATCTCCAAGTCGGACGCCTTCGTCATCTCGCTGCGCCAGCGCAAGAAGGTCGAGATGCTCTTCGCCCATCTCAAACGCATCTTGAAGCTCGACCGCCTGCGCCTCAGAGGCCCCAACGGCGCCCGCGACGAATTCCTCCTCGCCGCAACTGCCCAGAACCTCCGGAAACTCGCAAAGCTCGTCGCAAACCCCGCTTGAGGCGACGCCTGAAGTACGATCAGCCGCCCGCCAGACCCCGCGCACCAAGGACTTCTTCAACAAAATCAGCATCTGCAAGCTTTTGGTGGATGCAACGCGCGGTACCCGTTCGGTGCCAATGGCGATTAGAGCGGCATCCTATCAGTCTGAATCGTAGCCGCATGCGGAGAAGTAGTTCGCGCACTCTTTCGGGGTGAACGTCTCGATTGCGCTCGCGACCGCCGCCCAGAGGCCATCGCG
>JBCBYB010000070.1:0-15041 GCA_039816045.1 Pseudomonadota bacterium | reverse complement strand
GCGCTCGGCATGAGGACACCAGCCGCAGCCTTCGAATTAGCGGCATAACCTGGGCAGATTCCGCTGGGTCGATACACTTGCACAGACCGATCTGCGGCCAGCCCCGCTCAGGTCCATCCTTGCGGATACGGTTGGGGAGACGGGCGGGGCGGCGGGCGGGTTGCCAGCGCCTCTTCTGCATCTCCAGAATGTCGAGTGACCAGCCCATGGGTGCGATCCGGGTTCGGGCCGCGGCCCTGGTGATCTCGGAAGGGCATGTGCTCTGTGCCGATCACCATCGCGACGGGATCTGGGCGCCGCCGGGCGGCGGTGTCGACCAGGGTGAGACTTCGGCCGAGGCGGCGGTACGGGAACTGGTCGAGGAGACCGGGTTGGCAGGCGCGGCATCGCGGCTCGTCTTCGTGGTCGAGAACAAGTTCTCCGTGAAGGGCGCGCGGCTGGAGGAGGTCGGGTTCTACCATCTCGTTGCGGTGAAGGCCGCGCTCTGGGAGGGTATGCGGATCGGCTCTGAGCCGCATCTCCGCCTGCGATGGCTGCGGCTGGCCAGGATCGGGGGCGAGGACCTTCGCCCCGCCGTACTGAAGCCCCATCTCGACCCGCTGCCGGGCAGCCCGCTCCACCTCATCAACATCGATTGACCAAGCGCCGCGAAAGCCGCCGCGCCCCTGACACCCCTATGCCCGCGGCGCCCTGCAGCCTCAGCGCTTTTGGCACCCGTCATCACGCTTGCGCCCAGACCGAGCCCGGACACCGGCCGAAGGGGGCGCGCAGCATCTGAGCCAGGGCCGCCGGTGCCGGGGTGGGTGGGGCCGGTGGCCGGGCTCGGGCAGGGTTTGCTGGAGAGGCGGCAGCGCTCAGTCGAGCCAGAGCGGGTTCGACCAGGCCCGCTGCCTCCCGCCGTCCATCACCACGATCCGCAGCCAGCCGTGCTTGCGAAACGGCGCGAGCGGCAGCTCCGCCCGCGTCAGGCTCGTCCCGAAGACTGAGGTCGACGCCGCATTCTGCCCGATCGCGATCACATGCGCCGCCGGCGAGCAGGTCACATGGACTGCGTCCGCCATGACCTCGACCCCTTTCAATTCGGGCCCGGTAGACGAGTAGTACGCCCCGTCCTTCAGCGCGGCGAGAAGCGCCTCGGGGGAGTTCTCCTCGGCCTTCACCATCACCCAGCCACCGAAATGATCCGGGGCGCCCGGGCGGAAATGTGCGTCATCCGTGGCGCAGGCAGAAAGCTGGCGCCCCTCCGCCAACAGGAGATCGAGCACCGCCGTCCCGTCGCCCCGATCGGTCTCCACATGGCAACCATGGTTGTAGATTTCGACGGCGTGGGCAGCCTCGATGGTCGCGGCATCGGCAAGCGTCAGCCCGTACCACTGCGGGTGCGCGATGGCGACGAAGGCGCCCGCCTCCCGCGCCCGGGTGGCGAGTTCCGCGCCGGTCTCCTGGCCCTCCACCGGTTTGAAGTCCGGCGACTGGGAGGGCGCGAAATCCGCCGGCAGACCAACCGCCAGCAGATGCCAGAGCTCGCCGTTGCCGAGCGCGCCCGAATGGATCTCCGCGCCGAGGATCGTGGTGAAGCGATTGGTCCGATAGGCCGTCGTGTCGGTGATCGGATAGCCATAGCGCCCGATGAAATGGTCACTCATGCAGATGAAGTCATAACCTTCGGCCGCATAGCGCCGGCACACCTCGCCAGCCTCCAGCGCCCCGTCAGAGGCATCGCAATGGGTGTGCAGATTGCCCCGAAAAAAGCTCCCGGGCTGAGAAAAGGCGCGTTGCAGCATGGTCTGTCCCCTCCGATCGATGCGCCTGTCTATAACGCCATCGCGACGGTTTCATGGAGGTAGCGCGGCGTCGCACCAGGGCAGCGCTTGACAGGCGCCAGCGGGCAGTCGATGACCAGCCCATGCGGATCGCGAGTTTCAACATCAATGGGATCAAGGCACGGCTGCCACAGCTGCTCGCCTGGCTCGAGGAAACGGCGCCGGACATCGCGCTGCTTCAGGAGCTGAAGTCCGTGGATGAGGGCGTGCCGCGCGAGCCGATCGAGGCGCTCGGCTACCATGTGGAGACCCACGGCCAAAAGGGCTTCAACGGCGTCGCGGTGCTCTCGAAGCGGCCCATCGAGGATGTCTCACGCGGCCTGCCGGGGGACGACAGTGACGAGCAGGCGCGCTGGATCGAAGCCACAGTTTCAGGCGAGACGGGGGCTGTGCGGGTCTGCGGGCTATATCTGCCGAACGGCAACCCGGCGCCCGGGCCGAAATATGACTATAAGCTCGCCTGGATGGCGCGGCTGGAGACCCACGCGGCGCAGCTGTTGGCCGAGGAGATGCCCGTGGTGCTCGCCGGCGACTATAACGTGATCCCGGAGCCGAGAGACGCTGCCAATCCTCAGAACTGGGAGGGCGATGCGCTCTACCGTCCTGAGAGCCGGGCGGCCTGGCGGCGGATCCTGCATCTTGGGTTCCATGACGCGACACGCGAAGTCACTCAGGCGGACGGGGTCTACAGCTTCTGGGACTATCAGGCGGGCGCCTGGCAGAAGGACAACGGCATCCGCATCGATCACCTCCTGCTGAGCCCTCAGGCCGCCGACCGCATGACCGGCGCGGGGATCGATCGGCTGATGCGGGCGCGCGAAAAACCATCCGATCACGTGCCGGTCTGGGTCGAGCTCGAGGTTTAGGCGTCAGCCCAGTGCAGGACGAGCCAGGGCCAAGGGCGCACGGCGAGGCGCGTTTGAGGTGCCCGTCTCATCGACGGTCGCCTTAGCGGTGCCAGGGCGACGGGGCGGCACGGGCACCCGGGCGGGCGCCGGACGGCGTGAGGCGATTTGCTCCCGCAACACATCGAGCCCACCGCTCGGATCGGTCCGCACGAGGCTCACGGCGCGCATCGCCGACCCTGCGCCCTCGGCCAGCGCCAGTTCCGCCTCGAAAGCCGGCCCGCCATTCGCCTCCCGCAGTGTCGCCAACTGCCCCGCCAGCAGCGCCAGCATGGCATCGGGCTCCAGCGCGAAATCCCGAAACCCTGAGACGGTGACCATCACGAGCCGCCCGTTGAGCTCCACGAAAGCACGCCAAAAGTCCGGGGCGAGCAGCCGAAGCTCCCCCTCATGCGTGTCATGCACATGCACATAGAGGGCATCGCCGACCTGGCGCGCCTCAACCATCTCGACCGTGCTGCCTGCGCCATTGCGGCCGAGCAAGGCAAGCCCCGGCTCCGTCCCGAGGAACTCCCGCAGCCGCGTCAGTGCCGTCGCGCGCCCCTCGTCATCCTCGAACATCGGGTCGCCCGAGACCGAAACCGCCAAGAGCCCCGGGAACGTGGGCGGCAGCGCATCGTCCTCGGACCGGGTGGCCTCCACAAGGCAATCGGTGACCACCGCAAAGGCCGCCTCCCGGGTCACCTCAAGCGAGCCTTGCGAGAGACAGAGCCCCTCCACTGGCCGAACGACAACCCGCTGCTCCCGCGCGATCACCACAGCTTCGGCCGGCGAGATCTCTGCATAGCGAAACGGTCCCGGCACCCGCAGACGGTCAAGCTCCTCGGACAGCGCGCTTGACCCTCGCTCCAACCGAAACCCCTCCGATGTGCGCGCCTGCAACTCGGCACAGCCCGACATCGCTGACATAATCGCCGCAAACGCCGATAAAACGGCCAGACGAAACGCAAACCCCACCGCGCGTTTCCTCAGAGATCGGAGTAGACGTGGCGTTCCCCGGGCTGGCCGGGATGGGTGACAGCACCCTTCTCGGCCGGGCCTGCGAGCTGCGCATACTTCCAGAGCGCGCCGGAGCCGTAGAGGGTCTCGCGCGGGCCAGGCCAGGCCTTGCGCCGCTCCCTCAGTTCCTTGGCGGTGAGCTTCACCTTGATCGTGCCCTTCTTGGCGTCGATCTGGATGATGTCGCCGTTCTGCAGAAGCGCGATGGGCCCGCCGACGGCCGCCTCGGGGCCGACATGGCCCACACAGAAGCCCCGGGTCGCGCCAGAGAACCGCCCATCGGTGATGAGGGCGACTTTCGAGCCCATCCCCTGGCCCGAAATCGCAGCCGTGGTCGCGAGCATCTCGCGCATGCCCGGACCGCCGCGCGGACCCTCATTGCGGATGACGATGACCTCGCCCTCCTCGTATTCCCGCGCCTTGACGGCAGCGAAGGCGTCCTCCTCACACTCGAAAACCCGCGCCGGACCTTCGAACTTCTGCTTCTTCATGCCGGCGACCTTCACGATGGCGCCTTCGGGGGCGAGATTGCCCTTCAGCCCCACAACGCCGCCCGTGGGCGTGATCGGCTTCTCGATCGGATGGACGATCTTGCCGTCCGCCTCGCCTGCGATGTTGTCGAGCAGCTCGCCCATGGTGCAGCCGTTCGCCGTCATACAGTCGCGGTGGATGTAGCCGCCGCGCATGAGCTCCTTCATCACGACCGCGATGCCGCCGACCTCCCACAGATCCTTGGCCACATATTTCCCGCCGGGCTTCAGATCGACGAAGTAAGGCGTCTCGCGGAAGATTTCGCAGACATCGTGGAGGTCGAACGCCACTCCCGCCTCATGCGCGATGGCAGGCAGATGCAGCCCCGCATTGGTCGAGCCGCCGGTGCAGGCAACCACCCGCGCTGCGTTCTCCAAGCTCTGGCGCGTCACCACATCGCGCGCCCGGATGCCTTGGGCGAGCAGGTTCATCACCGCTCGACCCGAGGCCTCTCCGAACGCGTCCCGGCTCTCATAGGGCGCCGGCGCACCAGCCGAGTTCGACAGCGCAAGCCCGATTGCCTCAGACACACAGGCCATGGTGTTCGCCGTGAACTGACCCCCGCAAGCACCGGCCGAGGGGCACGCCGCCCGCTCGATCACCGCCAGCGCGTCGTCCGACAGGCTGCCCGCCTGGTGCTGGCCCACCGCCTCGAAGACGTCCTGCACGGTGATATCGCGCCCTTCGAGGCGGCCTGGCAGGATCGAGCCGCCATAGAGGAACACCGACGGTGTGTTCAGCCGCACCATCGCCATCATCATCCCCGGCAGGGATTTGTCGCAGCCCGCGAGGCCAACAATGGCGTCATAGGCGTGGCCGCGCATCGTGAGCTCCACCGTGTCGGCGATGGCCTCGCGCGAGCAGAGCGAAGAGCGCATCCCCTCATGGCCCATCGCGATCCCGTCGGTCACGGTGATGGTGGTGAACTCACGCGGCGTCCCGGCGGCCTCTTTGACGCCCAGCTTCACAGCCTGTGCCTGACGGTTCAGCGCGATGTTGCAGGGTGCTGCCTCGTTCCAGCAGGTCGCAACCCCCACGAGCGGGCGGTGGATCTCCTCATCCGTGAGCCCCATCGCATAAAGATAGGAGCGATGCGGCGCCCGCTCCGGGCCTTCGGTCACATGCCGGCTCGGCAGCTTGGATTTGTCGAATGCGCGTGCGTCCATGCCGGGTCTCTCCCTGGTGCTTCTCTTGGCGGCGCGGGCCTCAAGTGACTCGCGCAGGCGGGCCAGACGGTATCGCCGGGCGCTTCCGAGCGCCAGAGGCAATGGTCATTCGGCCAAGCTGCCCCTAGACTGGCCAGAGCCTAAGGTCACGGTCACCGGCCCGTGGGAAGGAGCCTTCAATGGGACCCGCAGTCACGATCAAGGGTGGTCGAGAGCAGGCGGCGCCAATCCTGGACATAGGGAACGGCGCCTGACGGCTCCTCAAGACATCCGCTCTTTCGGCCTGGCGAATGGGACGCGGGGCCTTTGGCCCGTTGCGGCGACACTGGGGACAGTGTTCGTGGCGATCGTGCTCGTCAATGGCGTGCTCGAATTGGTGTGTCCGCGCGCGACCGGCCCGGTCCAAACCGCCACCCACCTGGCCTCGGTTGGCGCGATTTGGATCGGGCTTGCGATCGGCCTGCGGCGCTGGCACGGGCGTGTACTTGAAAGTCTGACGGGACCGCTGCGCCCGCGCACGCTGCTGACCGGCGCAACCCTTGGCATCGGGCTTTGGATTTGCACGGTGATGCTGACCAGCCTGCTTCACGCAGCCCCCGAGCCTTCCGATTTGGCTGTTCGCCAGTGGGTCCCGTGGCTGGGGCCACTCCTCCTGCTGGTCGTGCTGCAGGCGGGCGCGGAGGAAGCGCTGTTCCGCGGCTACCTCGCGCAGGAGATCGCGCTCCGCCTGCCCCATCCCGCCGCCTGGGCCGGCATACCGGCACTCATCTTCGCGCTGCTGCATCTCGACACGAGCCTGCCGCCCCTTGCAGCGGTCACCTTCACGCTCTCGACCGGGATCTTCGGGCTGATCGCGTCCATTCTCGTCTGGCGGAGCGGCTCGCTTTGGCCGGCCATCGCCTTTCATGCGGGCCGCAACGCACTCGTCCTCACGGGGGTCGGCATCGAGGGTCAGCTCGACGACGCGCAGCTGTGGCTCTTGCCCGCAGAGACCACGCAGACAGCGCTCGGCATCGACCTTGTCGTGGTGGCGAGCTTGCTGGCGTTTCTGCTGGCCCGGCGCGGACGGGGGCCCGCGCTCTAACCGAGCCCCGCCAACCGATCCCGTGCCGCCGCCAGCCGCGCCCGCTCTCCTTCGGCCACCGTGAGACGCTCGCGCTGTTTGGCGACCTCCTCCTCAGGCGCTTTGGCGAGGAATTTCTCGTTGCCGAGCTTGCCCTGGAGCTGCCCGATCTCCTTCTCGAGCTTTCCGAGCGCCTTGCCGAGCCGCGCCGTCTCCGCGCCCACATCGATCACATCCGCGAGCGGCAGGTTCAGCGCGCTGTCATCGAGCGCCACGGTAATCGAGCCCTCGGGCGCCGTCTCGGCCTCCTCGATCGAGGCGAGCCGCGCCATGCGTATCATCAGCGGGCGGTTGCGCTCGATCCGCGCCCAGACCTCGGGCCCGTGCCCCGTGACCACCAGCGGGATCTCCGCCCCGCCGGGCACGTTCATCTCGGCCCGGACCGAACGGATCTGCTCCACCGCCCGGATCACCCAGCCGATCTCGCGCGAGGCGGCCTCATCCACCAGCGTGTCGGGCAGCGCGGGCCAGCGCGTCAGCATCAGACGGCCATCCCGCGCGCCGGTCTGTTGCCAGAGCTCCTCGGTCACGAACGGCATGATCGGATGCAGCAGCACGAGGCACTGGTCGAGCGCCCAGGCCATGGTCGCTTGCGTCTCCGCCCGCGCGGGGTGTCCCTCCGCCAGCAGCGGCTTGGCGAACTCGAGATACCAGTCGCAGAAGACGCCCCAGACATGGCCATAGAGCCCGTTCGCCGCATCGTTGAAGCGATAGGCCGCCAGCGCCTCATCGGTCGCCTTGGCCACGCGCACGGTCTCGCCCACGATCCAGCGGTTGACCGTCTCACGCGGGCTCGCGGGGTCGAACGCGACCGGTTTGCAGCCGTTCATCTCGGCAAAGCGCGCGGCGTTCCAGAGCTTGGTCGAGAAGTTCCGATAGCCCGCGACCCGGCCCACCGCCAGCTTGATGTCGCGCCCCATGGCGGCCATCGAGGTCAGCGTCATGCGCACCGCATCGGCGCCGTACTCGTCGATCAGCTCCAGCGGGTCGATCACGTTGCCGAGGCTTTTGGACATCTTCTTGCCGTGCTCGTCGCGGACGAGCGCATGGACATAGACGGTGTGGAACGGGACCTCCGAGCGGCCCTCGCCGTCCTTCATGAACTCGAGCCCCGCCATCATCATCCGCGCGACCCAGAAGAAGATGATGTCGAACCCGGTGATCAGAACATCTGTCTTGTAGTAGCGCTGGAGCTCTGGCGTTTCCTCCGGCCAGCCGAGCGTCGAGAACGGCCACAGCGCCGACGAGAACCAGGTGTCGAGGACGTCCGGATCGCGCACAAAAGGAATGATGCCGCGCTTTTCATCGGGCTCAAGGTTGTTCCATTCCGTCCAGTCGGAGTATTCGACGGGCCGATAGTCTCCGTAGCCCGCGTCACGATAAACACTCTCGAACCCAATCTCGCGGGCTGCATCAAACTCCGATGCACAAAACAAGCGCAGGTTCTCAAAGTCCAGTTCGGCTTCCACCATGTCGTCTGTTGGACCGCTGTAGGCGACGCCAGGGGCATACCAAACTGGGATCTGGTGGCCCCACCAGAGCTGGCGGGAGATGCACCAGGGCTCGATGTTCTCGAGCCATTGGAAATAGGTGCGCTCCCAGGCCTCGGGGACGAATTTGGTGGTGCCGTCCTTGACCGCGGCAAGCGCCGGGGCCGCCAGCGTCTCCGCATCGACGAACCACTGATCCGTCAGCATCGGCTCGATAACGACCTTGGAGCGGTCGCCGAAGGGCTGCATGATCTTCTTGGCCTCGACCAGCGGGACGGGCGCCAGTGGCGTCCCCGCCTCGGCCGCCTTTTGCGCGGCCTTGATCGCCTTCGCCCCCAGCCGAGGGTCGTCCGCCGCGGTCATCACGGCCAGCCCTTCCGCGGTGATGTCGGCGACCACGCGCTTGCGCGCCTCGAACCGGTCGAGCCCGCGATATTGGTCCGGCACGAGGTTGATCGCGTCGATCTCGGCCTCGGACATCGCGGCGCCCTTCTCTTTGTAAGAAAGGGCGATGGCCTGGGCCTTGGCCGCCTCCTCCGCGTAAGGCGCACCATCCTCACGCATCGCCGCCTTGGTGTCCATCAGCCGGTAGCAGGGGATGCCGCCCCGCTTGGCCACGCCATAGTCGTTGAAGTCATGCGCGCCGGTGATCTTGACCGCACCCGAGCCGAACTCTGGATCCGGATAGGGATCCGTGATGATCGGGATCAGCCGGCGGTGCGCCTTCGGCCCGACCGGGATCTCGCAGAGCGTGCCGACGATGGGCGCATAGCGCTCGTCCGAGGGGTGCACCGCAACCGCGCCGTCGCCCAGCATGGTCTCGGGCCGGGTGGTGGCGATGGAGATATAGTCCCGCGTCTCGCGCAGGGTGACCTGCCCGTCCTCGTCCTTCTCGACATACTCATAGGTGGCGCCGCCCGCGAGCGGGTATTTGAAGTGCCACATATGGCCGTCGGTCTCGATGTTCTCGACCTCGAGATCCGAGATCGCCGTCTCGAAGGCAGGGTCCCAGTTCACCAACCGTTTGCCGCGGTAGATCAGCCCCTTGTTGTAGAGCTCGACGAAGACCTTCAGCACCGCGTTGGAGAGGGTCTCCGACATGGTGAACTCGGTCCGCGACCAGTCGCAGGAGGCACCGAGGCGCTTGAGCTGGCCGAGGATGACGCCCTCGCTCTCGGCCTTTTGCTGCCACACCCGCTCGATGAAGGCCTCGCGTCCCATCTCGCGGCGGCTGGTGTTGCCCTCAGAAGCGAGCTTGCGCTCGACCACCATTTGGGTGGCGATGCCGGCATGGTCGGTGCCCGGCTGCCAGAGCACGTCGTGCCCGCGCATCCGGTGCCAGCGGATCAGGATGTCCTGGAGCGTGTTGTTGAGCGCGTGCCCCATATGGAGCGAGCCGGTGACGTTGGGGGGCGGGATGACGATGCAGAAGGTCTCGGCGCCCGGCTCGGCGTCCACGCCCGCGCGAAAGCAGCCCTCGGTCTCCCACGTCTGGTAGATCCGCGGTTCCGCGGCGGCGGCATCGAAGGTCTTGTCCATTGGTCCCGTCCCGTTGTTCGGCGTGCGTCCGGGCCGGGGTGTAGCCCGGCGCGCGGCCGGGCGAAAGAGCAAGCGCGTGCTTCGCCTAGCCTTGTTTCAACTTCGATACTTCGGCCTGGATCAGCGCCGTTACGTTGCGCGAGATGTTCTGGCCGGTCTCGCCCATCAGTTCGTCGCGGACCACCTGGCGGATGAGGCCGGTGTCGGGCCCGCTCGCCTCGATCTCCTCACGCACGATGCGGCGGATCATGTCCTCAAGGGCGGCCTCGTCGATCACGACCGCCTCGTCGTCCTCCAGCCCGTCATCCTGGTAGACGTCAGCAGACGCCACTGGTGCTGGAGCCGGCTCCGGTGCAGGAGGCGGTGGCGGCGCCATGGTCGGCTGAGCCGCCGCCGGTGGGGGAGCGGCCGGGGGCGGCGACGCGGGAGTGGCCGGTGCAGCCGCCGGCGATGCGCCCGAGAGCGGGTTATCATCGGTCAGCTTGCTGAAATCGACCCGCATGTTTGGCGTCAGCGAAAGGGCGCCGTCGTCACCGCCCGGCTGCTGGTCCTGCGCTCCCCCCTGCCCGATTGGCGTGCCAAGCGCCAAAGGCTCCTGATCCGCCGCCATGTCGGGCATTGAGGCCGCATCGTCCTTGCGGTCCGAGCCGATGATTTTCCGGATGGAGGACAGCACGTCGTCCATCGATTTCCTATTGCCGCCGCTGCTCATGCTTTTCGCCTTATATCCCGTTCCCACACCTCATTTGGTGGAGTATTCCACAGATCAGGGCCGGTAGGAAAGAGACCACACGGTGTCGTCACTCGGATCATAGCCGAAGTTGCGGTCCCGAACGCTGTCATAATAGCTGCTGGAGGTTGGCGGCTCGCCAATGTCGAGCCCCAGGTGATTGATCGTCAGCAGTCCCAGAGCGGCCAGGAGCTGATAGGCCGCCACATACTCATCACGCTGCGCCGAGATCAGGTTGCCCCGGGCGTCCAGCACTTCCTCCTCGGCGTCCAGCACATCAAGCGTCGTCCGTGCGCCGACCTTGGCCTCTTCGGTCACGCCTTCGAAGGCGAGCTGGGCGGCCCGCACCTCCTGCCGGCCGGCCTGGATCGAAGCGCGCGCCACCTCCAGGTTCGACCAGGCGATCCGGGTGTTGCGGATCGCGTCGCGGGTTGCGGTGATGATCGTCGCCTCGGCGTTCTCGACAGTCGCCTGGGCCTGGCGGACGGCGGAGTAGTTCGCGCCCCCCGAATAGAACGGGATGGTCACGTTCAAGCCGACAGAGGCGCTCTGCTGCCCCTCGAACCCGTCGTCCAGGGTGTCGAGCTGGCTGAGCGTCCCCGTCAGCGAGACCTGCGGCAGCAGGGCCCCAATCGCCGCACGCACGTCGAGCCCGGAGGCATCCCGGTCAACCCGCGCGGCCTGAAGGTTGGGCTCGTTCTCGATCGACATCTGGACCGCAGCGTCAAGATTGCTCGGCAAGTCCGGCAGCGGCGGCGGCGGAGCCAGTGGCCCCGGCGGACGTCCAACCGCTTCGGCAAAATCCTCGCGGCTGATGCGGAGCTGACCGCGGGTGGCTGCAAGGTTGCTCTGCGCTCCGGCAAGCGCTGCCCGCGCCTGTTCCACATCCGTCCGCGTGACCTCGCCAACCTCGAAGCGTTCCTGCGCGGCGCGCAACTGCTCGCTGAGCACCCGGACGTTGTTCAGCGCCACGTCAAGCAGGAACCCGTCGCGCCGGACGTTCAGGAATGCCGTCACCGCCGCGAGCAAAACCGATTGCTCGGTCGCGACCAGCACAATCTCTTCGGCCTGGATCCGCTGTTCCGCCGCTTCGGTCGCATTCTCGACCTGCCCGCCGGTGTAGAGCGGTTGGCTGAGCGTCAGCGTCGCCGTCGTGGGGAACACCGCATTGTCGCCGTCGCGCGCCTCGGCTTCGAGCCCGAAGGTGCCGGTCACGTTCAGCCGCCCAGCCGCCCGCGCCTGCACAGCGAACTCCGACGCCGTCTTGATGTCCGAGCGTTGGGCGTCCAAGTCCGGGCTGTTCAGATAGGCCTCGACCATGATGTCAGCCATGGTCTCGTTTGCCACCGCTGGCAGTGCCAATGTGAGGGCAAGCCCTGACACCGCCAGCACCGTCCGCATCCCAAACCGTTTCATGCTGCGCATCCCCTCACCGTCCTGCTGGGCGAACCATGGTGTTTAGAAGCTGAAGGCCGCCGGGCGGTCAAAGCCCGCCAGGACCGGCGCGGCCGCGTCGAACATGTAGCGCTCCGACAACCCAGCACCGCTGCGGGTCAGGACACGGCACTGCGAGCGGCCATCCTCAGCGAAGATAGCGACCAGACGCCCGCCATCCCGCAGCTGATCGGTCAACGCATCTGGCAGCGTTGTCACCGCGCCGTTCACAAGGATCACGTCGAATGGGGCGTGCGCCGCATCGCCGACTGCCGGGTCCCCGGCACTGACGACCGCATTGTCGACTTCGAGCCGGGCAAGGCTCTGCTGCGCCTGGGCGGCGAGGGTCTCGTCCGGCTCGATCGCAATCACGGCCTCTGCCATCTTGGAGATCAGCGCGGTCGAGTAGCCAGTGGCAGGCGCCAGCTCGAGGACAAGATCCTTCGGCCCGATCGCCGCCGCTTCGAGCATCTTCGCTAGCACCCGCGGCTCCAGCAGCACCCGGTCCTGCGCCACCTCCACCTCAACATCCGCATAGGCAACCGCCCGCCGGTTGCGCGGCACGAACTGCTCGCGCGGGGCCCACAGCATGGCGGAGATTATCGCATAACGCGTGACGTCCGCGGGCCGGATCTGACAGTCCACCATTGCGGTGCGTGCCATCTCGAATTCCGTCATCGGCTCTGCCCGTTATTGCCTCGGTCTCACTTGGCTTGCCACAATCGTCCAGGCCGCGCAACTGAACAGGATGGCGCGGTCATTCGGCAGAGCGCTCCGGGCCCCGTCGCCGAGGCCCTCGGACACCGCTTGCTGAGGCTCAGCCAGGCAGCACCGCAAGCGCCGCCGCACCGGCTTGCCGCAAGTGCTCCGGATCGGCGGCACCGATCTCCGCCATTGCCAAACGGGCATACCGCGCGGCCATGTCGGTCGGGACGAGATCGACGACCCGGTCCCGGGAAGACGGGCGCGCCCGCAGCCACGCCAACACTTCCGCCTGCTGCGTTGCCGCCACCCCTCGCCCGCTGAAGTTGGATTTGGCGAGGTGGCGCCACCCGTCCCGGCGCACGGGGCCGACAAGGCGGGTGCCAGAGACCACAAGGCCGCGGCGCCCTTGCACCAACCCTTCCAACAAAGCGCGCCCGCAGCCCGCGACCACTGCCCGTCTGGGAAAGACCGCTGCCGGTTGATCGACATGCCCCCATACGCGAACCCGCGCGGACAAGCCGAGACGTCGGATCTCCCTTTCAACGTCGCTCCGCGCGGAGCCATCGCCGAAGAGGTCCAGCCGGACCCACGGAGCGCGGCGCATCAACCGCAGCACCTCCCAGATGCCCGCTTGCTTGTCGACATCCAACCGTGTTGCCATCGCGATCCGCCGACCATTGTCCGGCAGCGCCCGCCCTGATGGAAGCACGCCGTTGGCCACCAGGGCAATCCGAGCGGCCGGGAAAAGCGCCTCGGCAGCAGCCCTGACTTCCTCGGAGACCACGATGAGACATGGCCGCGCCTCCGACATAAGCCGCTCGAACACAGCGCGCTGCCACTCCGCTGCCGGGGGACGGAGCGAAGTCGGCCCGTGCAGCGTCAACATCGCCGGACGCCCCGCCAAACAGGCCGCCAGCAGACCGGTCACCAAGGCATGAAAGGGATGGAGATCGACGATATCGGCGTCGGCTGCAATGATCCGCTCGGCCAGAACCTTGGCCTTGAGCGCAAGCCCAATGGGACGGAAGCTTGCGATCTCCGCGGGATCGGCCGGGCTGCCCGGTGCTGTCCGCTCGGCGAGGATGAGATGCGCCGCGGCCCTCCGCAGACACACCTGGATCCGGGTCTCGAGCCCACCGCCCAAATGATTGTCGGTGATCGTGACCACGCGCACGACAGCAACCCTCCACCCAGTCCAGTTCACGCTCGGCTGATCGGATTGCGAAATGGTTAACGGGAGCTTCACCTTCGTTGAGAGGGCCATCTCTTTGTCGGTCTCAGCGCAAGCGCTTTGGCGAGGAACCCTTTGGTGAACGACTGGATCGCCGCAACCCCGTCCCAAGACTGGACCAAACAGCGAAGCGTCGCTGATCGTGATAGCACCTTGACGGCCCAATCACAGAAATCTAGGACAGGCGGGCATTTGGCGACGTGGCGGAGTGGTTACGCAGCGGATTGCAAATCCGTGTACGCCGGTTCGATTCCGGCCGTCGCCTCCATGACTTAGCATGTTCATTCTACCCCTTTGTTGTCTGATTGTTGTCTGGCGTGCTCCACCAGAACCAGAATATCGTCAGCTTCGTCGGGCACGATTGCCGCATAAGCCTCGATCACATTCTGCGAGTAGCGGAGCGACCAGCCCATGGCTTTGGCGATCTGTTTGAGGCTCGCGTCCGCGCTCAGCAGCCTCGTGGCAGCAGTCCCACGCATGTCCTGAACACGAAGGTTATCGGGGAGCCCTGCCCTCTCCTTCCATTGCCGCAGCCCTTCCGAGGTTCTGTGCGGCGTAAGCGGCTTGCCATGCGCGTTCACGAGGAACGTCAACCGATCGCGCGGCGTGGCGTCCAGTAGGCGCTGCATTGCTGGCGTGATCGGGATGCTGGCCACCCTGCCCCGCTTCGCCGTGCGGATCTGGATCGCGCCACTCGCAACATGCTGCCAACCGAGCGTGTCAGGTCTCCGACGCGCAGTCCGGTCTCCGAGGCTGAGATGGCAATCCGTGCCACCCACTCGGGCGCGACGCGGCAAAGCTGGTCGATCTGCTCTGGCGTCCAGATGATCTCCGAGCGGTCCGACCGGTAGAGCTTCTTCATCCGGTGGCCATTGTGGATCTTGAGCTTGCCCACGTCATCGACGGCCCAGCTCATGATCGCCGTCGCGACCGTTGCCGCGAGTCGTACTGCTTCGGAGAGTGCGCCCACTGCGAGCCCTGGACTGGCCCGACGGAGTGATCCGGTTGAGTTGTTAGTGCATGACCGGCCTTTGGTCGACCGGGATGATCGTTTCTGGCGCGGGCGGACGGTAGCCGAGGGCGCTGTGTGGCCTGACGGTGTTGTAGCGGCGGCGCCAGTGCTCAATCATGGACCCGAGGATCAGGAAACGCTCCAGTGGATCGTTTGCCCGAGGGGCGACCTCGCGGAGCGAGAAGAAGATCTCTCTGTCCAGTAGCTCGTCTCGGGGGTGGGCGTTGACATCGCGCAGCGATGGGCGCGGAGCGTCTTCGCAGTCGTCCGCAGGACGCGCGCGCAGCGTGGGTCTTGGCCCGTGCAGCGGCGATCCAGTCGCGCACCTTCTCGGCGATGACGTCGCGAAGCGG
>JBCBYB010000006.1:0-164210 GCA_039816045.1 Pseudomonadota bacterium | reverse complement strand
ATTATCAAATTTCTAAAAGGTGATGCAGTTTCGGATTTCTTGGTTATTCAGCTTGATACCACCTGCGTTTAAGCGGTGAAAAATAGTAAACAAATACTCCATGTGAGATTTCTTCGAAAAGTCACAGCGAAGAACATTGATGGGCAACGATTGGTTTTGTACGCGGGTAAAGTATGTGCGGAGTTTCCCTGTGGAGTTCTTTATCGTTGCAGCGCTTTTTCCAGATATTTCTTTGTCTATGTCATCGAGTTTTGAAATTCTCCATGCATCACCTTTTAGAAATTTGATAATTGTAGCCATGCGCTGCAACCCATCAATGACGATCCAACGCTGTGTCTTATAATCAAGAGCTATGCACATACTAGGTATCGGCAACTGCTTAATCAGTGAATCAATGAACCTGCTCTGCTGGCTCGATGGCCAAACTACGTCTCGCTGAAAATCTGGGTCAATTTCTAGGATTCCTTCGTCATGCATACGGAACAGATCAGCACATGACCGCAACTCATTGTATGAAACGATGTCATTAGGAGGGTTCTCGTCGTAGTCGTCTTCGGTAAAGTCTGGATCTTCTAGTTCTTCGGGATCATCCGTCATAAGACGTCATTCTTTCTCTTACGTCAGTTTTGTCGTTGGTCTCTCGAAGTTTGAACGAAGCCGTGATCAATAGCCAGCGCAGTCTCGCTTTCGGTTTCAAGCTTATACGAAATAAACTCACTGCCTGAACAATACGGCAAGCCCAACGCAGCGATCAAAGGCGCATCATAGTGCCCAGACAGAAGCAGAATGCCTTCGTTAGCAAGATGGTCTCGCGTACCCTTGCCATTGTCCGACCGAATACGTCGCATGAAATCCTGTTGCTGCGCTACGGCCTCAACAACGTCTCGCGTGATTGGTTCGCGTTGCACCTCACGGAACAGGTTTGCCATGCGCTGATTTCCCGATTTACCAGCAAAGATGCGCTCAATCGCATCAGGGGCAACTGTCCGCCAGAAGTTGGGCGGATACGGGTGGTCGAGCAAAAGCCAAAATATGTTGGCGAACCCAAGCGCCGATACGCTCTTCTTGGAGTCTTTGTTCTGTCCTTGAGTTAGATAGTCGGTACGGGCGACGATTAGGCCCAAATAGCAAGCAGCACGGATTTCATCGGCGGCGGCAAGAATGCACGGATGGTCTACCGCTTCGGTCGGGATCATCCAGTTACTACCCATCGTGTTCTTGATGTCGACATCGTGCCCAAGGATCACTGTGTCGAGTTTACCCTTAGGCAGATTCAACATCGCGCGTAGTTCAATCTCGACGCGGGTGCCTATGTAGGTCTTCTCCGTTTTCTCTAATTCGTCATACGATCGCCGCCCTGTCTTGGGCGTCATAATCACGTCATCAACGCACTGTCGCAGCATCACCGAAAACTTGGAGGCAAGACTGTCTCTGCCGCCAGCGCGTTTTGCGATGTCGTCCGCGATTGCGGTAAGTAGCTCATGGTCACGGTGACCCGCTACAACAAGGCTTTCAGGAATACTCTTCTTCAATCGCTTGGCGCTCTTTGAGTGAATACACTCTCACCAAACTGTCATAGTTTCCAAGCGGTTGGAAGTTCAGCCGTTCACGGCACGCAAGACACGCTTGCGGAGTGCCTTGGCGATCTGAGCTGATACAGCCTGCGCAACCGGGGGAGGAAAGGCGTTACCAACCTGTCGATATGCATTTGTCTTCGCGCCCGTGAAGTGCCAATCGTCAGGGAAGCCCTGAATACGTGCGACCATTGGCACTGTCAGACGCGGCATACCGTTATGGAAAGGGTCGGGCGCTTCGGGCGCAATGGTCCGCCCTTCCACGCCCAGGGTAGCCCAAGCGGCACGCGCTCGCGTCGGGCCAAGGTCAGGTCCGCCGTGCTTCTTGGAGCCACCAACGATTGTCGGGGCAATTTCGTTGGCTTTTTCCGCCCAGTCTTCTGCCCCGCGCCAACCACGCTCAGCCATGAGGTCAAGCAGCGTTTCACCTACAGTAGGCGGGTTGTGTGGGTTGGGTTCAGGCCAGTCGAAAAAGTCTTCGCGACTTTTCTCTACCGCAACAATTACGACGCGCGGGCGGAGTTGCGGAACGCCATAGTCAGATGCGTTGAGCAGTCGCCAGTCTGTCTTATAGCCCAGTTTCTCCAACTGCGTTTTCAAGCGTTCTCGGTAGTCGTGGAACACGGCATCTAAGAAGCCACGCACGTTTTCGATCATCACTGCGCGCGGGCGGGATGCGTCTATTATGTCGATTGCGTCGTTGAAAAGGTTGCGTTCGTCCTGCTCGCCAAGCTGTTTGCCTGCTACTGAGAACGGCGGGCATGGCAGGCCACCAGCAAGCAGGTCTACATCTTTGTGATCACCAGCACGTTCCTTGAAGACCCGCATATCTTCCTCAAGGACGTTCCACTCAGGCCGGTTGTGGCGGAGAGTGTTGCAGCAGTGCTTGTCGATTTCCACAAGCGCATTGTGAGAAAAGCCAGCCTTTTCCAGACCGAGTGCTTGTCCACCAGCACCAGCACAGAGTTCCACGGATGTCAGCATATGGTTTGCCCTTCTTTATGCTTATACAACATGTAGCCCCGCTGCGTATCAATAACCAAGTGCATGATTTCACAATGTTCTTAATTTGTTCCTATCTCGATTTTAGCTCAAAAGCAACGCTGGGCATCCAAAAGCTAAGCTGACACTGGTGAACCCTTTGTACGCCACCACGCGCGTGCGCACATGAAGGACAGTGTTTCCTCTGTTTGCATTGTATTGGAAATACCCGAGCAAGCCTCTGAAATCACTGGTATTTTCTTGCCATGATTGCTAGCTTGAGTTGAGGCCATGAAGGAGGTCTCGATGCCCAGCCTACGTCTCACCCGCCGCAACATTGACGAAATCCCTTTCGCGGAGAGCGGTCAAATCTACTACCGCGACACCATGCTTTCCGGATTTGGCGTTCGGGTCGGCACCAAGTCCAAGGTCTACTTTGCTGAAGGACAGGTGAACCGACGGACACGGCGCGTCTCCATTGGGCGGGTCGACGTGTTTGCACCCGACGTAGCGCGAAAAAAGGCGCTTGCAGTGCTTGGCGAGATGGCTGAGGGGAATGACCCCAACGCTGAGAAACGCAAGGAACAGTTGGAGCGCATCACCCTTGAGATGGCTTTTCAGCGGTTCTTCGAGGCGCGCTCGACGCTCTCGCCGCACACTGTCAAAGGCTACCAAAGGACAGAGCGGCTGTACCTCAAAGTATGGCGGAAGAAGCCAATCAGCGACATTACCAAGCAGATGGTGCTGACCAAACACCGAGATATCGCGAGAGCGCATGGAGAGACCACGGCCAACAATGCGATGCGCCACCTCCGGTCCATCTACAATTTCATCGCTGCGACCAAAGATGAGTTTCCGCCGAACCCGGTCCAAATTCTCAGCCAAGCGCGGGCATGGTACAAAGAGCGTCGGCGGCAAACCGTCGTGACAGCCGTGGATCTCCCCGCATGGTGGAAGGCGGTGATGGCGGAGCCTGAGTACTCCCGCGACTTCCTTTTGACCGCTCTTTTCACGGGTATGCGGCGCGGCGAGTTGATGAAGCTGCGTTGGGAGAATGTAGACCTGAAAGCTAGGACGCTGCACCTGCCCAGCACGAAGAACGGCGATCCGCTGGACTTGCCTTTGTCTGAGTTCCTGTCAGACCTTCTAAGCGAGCGCTGGGCGCGCAGCAACGGCTCACCATGGGTGTTCCCCGGGCCGGGCAAGAGCGGGCATTTGGTTGAGACGAAGAAGTTCTTGCTCAGGGTCAGCGCCGGTTCTGGTGTCAGCTTCACGCTGCACGATCTGCGGCGGACGTTCATAACCATCGCTGAGAGCCTGGATGTGCCGTACTACGCACTCAAGCGGCTGTTGAATCACCGCGCCAACGGCGATGTAACCGGCGGCTACATCGTTGTGAATGCCGAAAGGTTGCGCGGCCCCGTGGAGCAAGTTTCCAAGCGGATTTTGGAATTGGTCGACCCGGAGCAGTGACTATCATCAAGCTTACGCAAAGCCGTTTTGGTCCGTCTCGTAACTGGCCCAACGGGCTGATTAAGGGTACATAGGCTGCGTATCGCCCCCCTCCAGAATTATCAGCGCATTGCCCGTCAGCTTGGCGGCTTCTCCGCCGCGTGCCGCCAGAGCCACGGGATGGAGAGCGGACTTGCGGACGATGATCTCGAGACTTAAAATGCGCGGCTGCATTTGTGACGAGCTTTTGATTTGAGAGATTCCAACACAGGTGTATTGAGGATTAGCCGAGCAGTCATAGGGTGGAGATTGCAGCGACTACGCATCAGGTGAACAATATGTCCCATCCAGAACAAGACCCTCAGGCAGAAATCCTTAGATTTGATATGGATGGTGGCATTGCTAACTGGGACAAGGACTGGTTCCCGTCGCTTGGGGATATCAACGCACGGCTGGTCGAAACATATGGCTTTGCGGATCACGACCGGCATTTCCACTTTCTGGCCGAAGCCGCGTTCATAATCCAGGGCTATTCCAGCATTCGGATCGCAGGGCGCCATGTGACGGTCCCTTCCGACATGCCTACGTTCAAGGAGGCCGCAGCAAAGTTTCAGAAGGCTATGCAAAAGGTAGACGAGCTTTCCGAGGCAGTCTTTGACATTCGCTCAAATGCCACGGCCGATACGTTACTATTTCACTTCGACCCTGAACGCGAGACATTGAAACTCATGAAGTTGCTGGCGCGGGCGATGTCCATTCTAGTTGAAATTGAGAAGTACGAAGGAAAGGTCGGAAATCGAGCAGCGCCCGACTGGGTGGAGGATTTCTGCATCCATTGCCAGCGCTTCTGGCATGACGAAAGAGGCGGCGGCACACGTATCATTTTCGAGGCGGAGCGGCGGACCAAGATCACGCCTTGGGTAGAAGACGTTTATGTGAGTCTGGCGCAGCGACTGAATGTTGAAATTCCGCTCTCACGTGTGAAGGGCGTCGCCCGCAATGTGCCAGCTTATCGGGCCGACGCCGAGCCGAATAAAGGTGATACCTGCTAACAGTTTAGAAGCGGCAACCTCCGGGTGCATCAAACCTTGGAGGCTACAGTGCAACTCAGTCGAAGCCGATACCTCACAACGAAGCAGCTTCCCGAGATAACCGGGCTAAGTAAAAGCTTCTTCGAAAAAGGCCGCATCTACGGATATGGGCCTCAATACATTCGCATTGCGTCGGGCAAGCGTGCTGGCAAAATTCTCTACCGCCCAAAAGACGTCGAACTCTGGATGGCGGAGCGGGAATGCAACCCGGAGGGCGCGGATGATGTCTAAGCTCAACCGCAGAAATCCTTACTCGACCGTGAGATCAGCCGCAGAGCATTATTGGAGAATTGGCCTCGAGCCCATTCCCATCGGCAGCAATATAGGAGGTCCCTCTGACATTTCCGACATTCCTAGAGACTGGTCCCCTGAACGGATGGATAGGGAGTTTGGTAGATCCGACAAAGTTGGGGTGGTTTTGGGCTCGCAATCGGGTGATCTGGTCGAGGTGCAAGCTCTTTGGCAAGATCCAGGATTTCGAGCAGTCGGTCTAATGCGAAACATGCCTGCCTACGGACGAGAGGGTCTGGGTTTTACGAACTACCTCGCTCGTTCGAACCTTCGCTCCAGTTCCATTCAATTTAAGGTTCCTGATGATCTCCTGCCTGCAATCGGTGCGGAGCAAGGAGTTGTAGTTGAACTGAGGGGGCATGGCCATAAAGCTCTATTGCCGCCGTCCCTTGATTCTAATGGGAAGCGAACAAGTTGGAGGTACGGGTATCTCGCCCTTAAGTATCATGATGACATTCCATGCGTGAGCCGAGCGTGGCTCATTGCAAGATCAAGTTTGCTTGCAGTGATGACCGTCATTTACAAAGCTTCGTCGCGATCACGTGCATCTACTGATGATCTGTTGCGAGAGATCACAGCTATGCTTCTACAATTAGGGTGCGATACAGAAGTCCTAGACGAGTTTTTCAGCGGGATGTTTAATGCATCCCTGGGCTGGAAGCATCAGTATCGTCGTTACTCGGCGCGGGCGATCCAGGCAGAAATTGCCGAGATTGGGCATGTTGCGGATATAGTCACGGTTTGTCGGATGCTGGATATCGAGCCTATGGTGCATCTTTTGCGAAGCTGGGTCGATCCTTTCGCTGAACTCCTCACAAGGGAGCCGATCCGTAACTCAGCATTCGACCAAGGGTAGCAAATTCCGGATACATGGAAGCTCAAGGTGGAGGCCCGATAAACCCATACTGCGCCGCAAGCCAGTTAGGTTAAGTTGTTGTTTTATATATTATAATATAAAATAGCATAGGTATAATATGTTATGGGTACTTGGCTTCACCCAAACTGCTGCAGCAGCCCCAGTACTAGCGTGCCATGTGGGCGGTTTAACCTCCGACTACGCAGCCGCTAAAGCCAAGGCCCAATAAACCCAAAAAGCCCTATCACCAAAAGATGTGGCAACAAAAACAATGCACTACAGGTCTTCATACGTAGGCCTGTAGCAGCACTTGGCTCAACGTAAATCCAAAGGAAAATTCGTACGATGTTCGACTTCAAGCGACCACGCAAGACAGAAGACGATAAGCCGTTATTCTACCTGAACCGCTACGATGGCAGCAATCAGCGCTTTCGGCTGGCAGATCCTCAGAACGTTCTGATTCAGCTAAAGCTTTATCAATGGTGCATGGGTGAAAACTATCACTCTCCCGTCAGCAAACCAAAACTGATCCGTCTTCTCTTTGGGCCGATTGCGCCGGAAATCACCGCAAACGCGGTTGGGCGAGTGATGGCGAAATTGGTGACATATAGCCCGCACAAACAGATCAACGAGAGATGCGATGGCTTTGTTCGTTCCAACATG
This sequence comes from Pseudomonadota bacterium, assembly GCA_039816045.1. Lineage (GTDB taxonomy): Bacteria > Pseudomonadota > Alphaproteobacteria > Rhodobacterales > Rhodobacteraceae > Thermohalobaculum. Next base: position 157,302 of record JBCBYB010000006.1, on the reverse strand, counting down.
TATTGGCGGTTCTTCCATCAACTGGAGATGCGCTTCGGCCTAGAGTATCTGATTTATCTTTGGTTACCCAAGTTGATGGCTCGCGAGGGCGACGCAATCAGGGACTGGGATGAATTCGAAGAGGAATTGGAAATGATCCTCAATGCGCCGGACAGTAGCCTTATGGAGTACTATGTTCGGCCTGCCCGCCGACACCAAGTTTCGTTGTCGTTCACTGGACTGTCCGATCAGTGATTTTAGCCACCACTGGGATTTGTAAATCCAACCTCGGCCAAGGCTGCTGCTCCTGCCAGCGCCCTAGCGTGTTGCCTTGGCTGTAAGGTAGCCTTGGCAACGCGGTTGGAGCCTCAGCGGACGCTCAGAGGCCCTCAGCGGCCTTTTGCCTAGCCGTCAACCGATAGCTCCAGGGTTCGCCATGACCCAGCGTCAGGAAAGTACTCAATCCTTCCTTGAAAGGCTACTCTGAGCACCGCACCAAAGCCGTTTTGAGCATCGACATGCCCAACAACGTGATAAATGCAATTGCCCGTGTGTCTTGTTCCTTGGCCGTAACGCACCGGAAAACTGGCCGTTGACGGCGCTCGAAGTTGGCTACGTACGTTAGCTTGGATCATGACGTATGCCTCACCTAGCTTGCGGTCAGTGCAAGCGCGCTGACGCTCTGCCTCGGCGAGTTGCGCCCGGCGTTCCATTTCTTCAGCGTGCCGTTCTGGGCGTAGTTGCTCAAGCTCTGCGATCCATCGCGCATCATCAATCCGCTGCAACTCAGCTAAGTAAGCGTCAGGGTCGCTCGCCCGGAGAAGCGCAAGGTTCTCTTCACGCTGGTCCTGATAGATCGTGGCGCTCGCCGTCAAGCAGACTCCTGCAATGCTACCGACAACAAGTGCCTTTCCACGGCTTTGGATGCGTGGAAGCTTGCGTCCTGTGATCAGAACAAAGGCGGAAATTAGTATCAACCCAAGTGACACCCAAATGACGAGCGGGACGCTGTAGCTGAGTGCCAACACAAGGACGACAAGAAGACCCAGCGCCTCGGCGGCGGAGATGAGGGTTCGCAGCATGTAAGCCTCAGAAACTATTGGGACTTATAGTGTGCAGTTCGTGCGGAGCGCCGACAAGTGAAAATGAGACTTATAGTCTGTAGATCAATATTCTACATCACCGCGCTATGGCCGCATGGAGATTCAGGCGGTCGTTGGGAGAAATGTGAAGCGGTACCGGGAGCTTAAGGGCGTCTCGCAGGAAGAACTTGCCTTCCAGTCTGACTTGCACCGCACATATGTCAGCGGCGTTGAGCGCGGGATTCGTAATCCAACCGTCGCCATAGTGGCGCGGCTTGCGGTTGCGCTTGGCGTCAGCCCGGCTGCCCTATTGGAGCTCCAGAACAACAGTCAACAAGGTGACATTCGCTAGATCAGAGGCCCTGTTCCAGTCGGCCTTTCGCGCGCGTCGCGCTCGCGCTCCTCCAAGACTTCGCGCCAGATTTCGTAGGTACTTGCGACCATGGCCTCCAACTCGTCAAGGGTATGAAGGTCTATACCGTTGTCTGTATAGTGTCTGGCATCTCTTCGGCCTTCTATAGGGTCAGAGAAACGTATTATTGCGAGACCGATATCAGCAAAGTCCTCATCGGCAGCTCTGATACGTTCGTGCATCATTGAGAACGCAAATCGACGTCCTTCCACAGAAAGACCTCTTGTGCGGCGCGGCTCGACAAATATGGCGTATGGGCGATCTTCGATGGCAATAACCATTGGCAACCAGAAGCAGACCTTGCGTCCCACGCCCATCGACAAAGGAAAAAACTCGTGTTTTCGCCCCATAACCCGTCCCGAAGCCCCAAACAGATACAGGCCTTTCGCCACACGAGCGTTGTGTTCGAACTCAATCTCAGATTTGGCATTTCTTCGAAGTGAAGCTTCGATTTGGAGCCACGGGGTTTGGTCAGCTGCACCGAAACTAAGTCCCGGTTGAATATTAAAGATGTCGTCGAAACAAGCGCGCAAGGGCCTGTAGGAAAAAGGTGGCCGACCGCCTTTCATTTGCTCTAAGCTGCGGCGCTTCTGGTCGTCTCGCTGAGGTGCGATACGGGCTAGGTCGATATCAGGTAAAGGGCGCATCGTCTTCGGGTTCTCCTGCTCGCGGTTCCGCACTCAATGACATGGTGTGGTATCGGAATCGGTCGACGATCACATTATCTGGTATACGAAGTCCAAAAGCAACGTCCGTTCGTGCTTTGTCCACGATCACTGCCCATGGCGCACCTTTTGCATGGGAAAGGTCTACAAGTCGACTTGGCAACATACGTCCGTAGGAACCAAGAACGCGACGCACAAGATCAACGACTTCTAAATCTGTTGGCGGAGGTAATTCCCTAGTACGACCTGAAAGAGGATCTTGTCCTTTTGCCCGCATCCGGATCGCTTGCGATCCAGCCTGCTTGAACGCTCGGTATACAGCGGGATGAACTGGTCCATATTGCCAAGCTTCGAAATACCCGGAAAGCAGAGGCTTTTTGGTTTGGCTTAAGTGAATTCCATGCGCGAAATAAAGAAGCTTTTGCAGAGCGAGGTTTGTCACAACGATGTTGCGCTGGTCTGCTTCATCTAACAACAGATTTGCTATCGCTCTTGCGTCGTATGCTTTCATCCCTGCCTGCACTCATGGCGCTGTCTGCGGCAAGCTATGCTCTAAGCATGAAGCAAGACCAGCAATTTTTGTGGAAGAATGGTGCCGCTGAAGGGACTCGAACCCCCGACCCCATCATTACGAATGACGTGCTCTACCAGCTGAGCTACAGCGGCATTCTTCTCATCAAAGGCCCTACTATGGCCCTACTAAAACCTCAACCCGCCGCCTAACACACTGGCTTCACACGTGAATTGCGAGCGGACCCACGCATTACGAATGACGTGCTCTACCAGCTGAGCTACACCGGCTGAAGACGGCGCTGCTGCGCGTCTCGGCGAGCCTTTACACCGGGGCAATCGCGGATGCAAACGCGAATTGCTCCGCTGTCGAGGTCAGGGCGTGCTGCGCTCGGGCGGCGGGGTATCGGCCTCGACGGCGTCCTCGGCGGCCGGTTGCTCGGTGTCTCCAGATGGTGGAGCTCCGGCCTCTGCCCAGCCCGACATGGTGCTGGCCGCCTCCGCCTCAACCGTGGCATCGTCGATCAGCAGCGGCAGCATGGCGGCCTGCGCCATATCGGCCTCGCCACCGTCCCGCGGTGCGCCGAGCGCCCGCGCCAGCCAGGCCCGCACCACCGCTTCGGGCGCGCCCTCGCCGCGGGCGATTGCCGCCATCAGCGCACAGCTCCGGCTCGAAGGTTCCTCTTCGCTGATCGTGGCCAAGGCCGCCCGTGCACCCGCCCAGTCCCGCGCGAGGAGGGCAAGCTCCGCCCGGACATAGGCCGTCTCGCGGTGCTCCGGGTTGCCCTCGAACAGACTGGCGAAGCGTGCGCGTCGAGCGTCCGAGCTCTCGTTCGGCTCGATCTCGGCATAAAGCCGGGCAAGCGCCGGGGCAGGGGCTGCCTTCCAGGCGGAGATCAGCATCCGATGGGCCATGCGCTTCTGCCCGTCGGCCAGCAACAGCCGTGCGGCGGTGGTCGCCGCCTCGGTGTTGGTCGGGTCGAGCTTGGCCGCCTCGATTGCGGCGCGGCGGGCGGGTTCGGCTTGTCCTGCCGCCTCGGCGTCTTCGGCGAGCGCCAGGGCCAGGGTCGCCTCGCGCCGGTCGGCCTCGGGCCCAGTCAGAGCGCCCGCCTTGCGCTGGATCGCGAGCGTCTTGCGTGCACCGGCCCAGTCATAGCTCTGGCTTTGCAGGTCGTAGAGCGTGGCGAGCACCGTCTTGTCCTTTGGCGCGAGCTGGGCTGCCCGTTCCGCGAGGTTGCGGGCGCGGGCGCTGTCGCCTTCGGTCATTGCCTGGGCGAGCAGGCCCTTGACCCCGACGAGGGCGGTCTCCGGCTTCTCGGCCAGCGCGTGCCAATAGCGCCGGGCGCGTTGGGTGTCGCCGCTCATCTCGGCGGCTTGGGCGTTGAGGAGCCGCCCGAGGCCAGGCCGGCGCAGGAGCCCGTCCGCTTCCGCCGCGGCTTTCTTGGCCTGTTTGGCATCGCCCGCGGCCATTGCCATCAGCGCTTTGTCCAGCCGCTCCAGCCCGCGCCGCCGCCGGGTCCGGTCGGTGAAGCGCCGGACAGCCGCTGCATCGCCGAGCAGAAAGAGCACGAGCGAGAGGATCAGGTCCCCGAACCAGATCGCCACAAGCAGCGCCGCCGCCGCCGCGATCAGCAGGATCGTCGCCGCAAATGGGGTGAGCAGATACTCTGTTCCCCCGAAGGCGATGGTGATTCGCCCCTCGACCGCGAGGAGTTCGGTCACCCCCCAGGTCGCGAGCGCGACCATCAGGGCAAAAATGCTGAGCCGGACCAGGCCTCCGAGCATCGCCGTCCTCCCTGTCAGTCGCTGCCCGCGGCGGGGTCGGTGGCGGTGGCGGGGGGGGCGCCGATGAACCGGGCGAGCGCCGCCTCCGCCGCCACCCGTTCGCCGAGTGCCTTGGTCCAGCCGGTGAAGACGGTGGCGGCCTCCGGTGGCAGGGCCGTGGCTTCCTCGAAGGCTGCCGGCAGGGTGCCTTCGGTCAGCCGTGCCTCGATGCGGGAGAGGCGCGCGGGCAGGCTGTCGCCCTGCTGTTCCTCGGTCGGTCGAGCAAAGACCTGCGCGCGCAGCCAAGAGCTGACCCGCTCCTCCGGCGCCCCTTCGGCAGCGGCGGCACTGGCTTCGGCCTCGAGCGCGCGGCGGGCAAGGTCTGGGAAGCGCTCCGCGAGCGCGGTGATGGGCGGCAGGCCACCTGCTGCATGTCGGGCCAGGTCTTCCTCAGCGGTCCGCCCGCTGAGGCTTTCCACCTCCGCCAGGATCGCGGTAAAGGGCGCACCGTTGGCAACGCGGGTCGCGAGCGCTTCGCGGGCGCCACGGAGCGCGGCCCGGGCGAGGGCGGCCTCCGCTTCGTCGAGCGCCTCGGCCCGGGATATCCGTCCGGTCTCCTCCGCCGCCTGGATGCGGGCATCGAGCCCCGCAAGCTCGGCCATCAGCGCCTCGCGTTGCGCCGCCAAATCCGCGGCGAGACGCGCCTCCACCGCCGTCTGAACCTCGTTGATCCGCGGTTCGAGTGCTTCGCGCGCGCCATCGGCGGCCTTCTCGGCGATCCGCTCTGCATCCTCTGCCGTGACCGCTTCGGGCTGGGCCGCGAGGCCGGACCGGATGCCATCCACCTGGGCCTGCAAGGCGGAGAGGGCCGAGGCCAGCTCCCGTGGTGCCGGTCCTTCTGCCCCCGCTTCGGGCAGCTCCGAGAGGGTGGCGCTGAGGGTGCGCACCTCCTGGGCGACCCCGGCGAGGCTTGCATCCAGCGAGGTCATGCGGCGGGCGAGATCGGCCGAACGCGCCCGCGCCGTCTCGAGTTCGGCCTGGGTCGCGGCCAGATCCGCGGCGAGGGTTTCGGCGCTCTCGGTCGCGGCTTTGCCGAGCCCTTCGGCCCCTTGCGCACGCTCGGCGGCGGTGCGGGCCCGCAATTCCGCTTGTTCCGCGGCGGCCAGAGCGGCGCGTGCCTCGGCCCGGGCCGCATCGGCGGCGGTGTCGGCCGCCTCGGTCGCGGTGTTCAGTTGCGCAATCTCCGCCTCGAGTGCTGCGGCACGCTCCGGGTCCCCCGTGGGCCGCTCGGCGATCTCCTGGCGGAGCGCTGCGATCTCGGCCCTCAGCGCGGTCTCCACCGCTGCCGTCTCGGCCTCGATCCGGGGCAACTCTGCCTGCAGAGCATCGGGCATCGGCGCGAGGATGCGCCCGACCGGCGCCGGCACATGGGGGGCAATCTTGGGGGCAGCCCAGAGGGTCGCGCCCATCACGCCCAAGACCCCGAGCAACCCCCACAGCAGCGTGCTGACCAGCGAGCCATGGCCGTGCGCCTCATCCTCGTGCTCGTCGTGATGCGCCTCCAGCGTGTCGAGGTCGTCGACATCGGCAAAGCCTTCGGGCTCCGCCTCTGCGGCCTCACGCTCAGACTTGCGGCGGTCCATACGGTCCGTTCCGTCCCCATCCATTGCCAACCCCGCCCACCAGGCTCCAGGCAACCCGGCGCTGTGACGGGCATCGCCGTTCGCACCGGAGCTTAGTCCTCCAAAACCTTGAGAACAATGACCCGTCTTACGTAGGCGCGCCCAATGTCTCAACCAAGGCCGCGCGCATGGCCGGACCCGTCGGCATGTCGGCGATGCGCAGGGTCAGAGCGCTGTCCGCGAGGGGGCGCGCGGCGGCCTCGGAAATCGCGACGGCCACAAGACCAGGGGCGGCGTTCAGGGTCGTCAGATGGCGGGCAAAATGGGTTGCGTTGCGGGCCGACCAGAGGCCGACGGCGCCGATCCGCCCCGAGGCAAGCGCATGGGCGACGGGAGACGGCGGCGGCCCGGTCTCCTCGGCCGCATAGAGCACCGCCTCGGTCACGTGCTGGCCCGAGGGTTTCAGAAGGGCTGGCAGGTCGGCGGCGGTGTCGCGCCCGCGCGGGTGGAAAAAGTGCCGCAGCCCCGATCCGATGGCAAAACGGGCGAGCGCTGCGGCATCCCCGCCGCCCGGCATGGCGGCAAAACCGAGGCCGCGGGCGATCTCCGCCGTGCGCGCCCCCACACAGAGCGCCGGCAGGTCGCGCCGGTCCGAGAGCGCGGCGAAGGCCCGCGCGCCATGGCCCGAGGTGAGCAGCAGCCCGTCCACGGTCGGCGGCACCCAGCAGCGGGTCGCGACCGGCCGGATCGCGGTGAGCGGCCAGATCTCCGAGGGGATGCCGGCGGCCTCCAGCGCGTCCGCCTCGCGCCGGCTGTCCTCCAGCGGGCGGGTGATGAGCGCCGCGCGGGGCTCAGGCAAAGAAATCCGTGCCTCCGCGGCCGCGCAGTTCGGCGGCGGCGTCGGCGCCCATGGCGGTGGCATCCGACACCGGGCCCCGGCGTTCAGTCGCGAGCCGCTCGGTGCCGTCCGGGCGCACGATCTCGCCGCGGAGCCAGAGCGCATCGCCCTCCAGCACCGCGAGCCCGCCGATGGGGGTGCGGCAGGAGCCGTCGAGCCCGGCAAGGAACGCGCGCTCGGCGGCCAGTCGCTGTCCGGTGGGCGCGTCGTGGATGGGTGCGAGCAGGGCCGCGACGCGGGCATCGCCCGTGCGCCCCTCGATCCCGATGGCACCTTGGGCGACCGCAGGCAGCATCTCCTCGGGCTCCACGGCGGCTCCCATGTCTTCGATCGCATGACCGAGCCGGCGCAGACCGGCGGCCGCCAGAAAGGTCGCCTCCGCCACGCCGTCTTCGAGTTTGCGCAGGCGGGTCTGCACATTGCCGCGGAACTCGACCACCTTCAGGTCCGGACGGCGGTGCAGCAGCTGCGCCCGGCGCCGCAAGGACGACGACCCGACCACCGCGCCGGGGGCCAGATCGGCGATCGCGCGCAGCCGCAGGCTCACGAACACGTCCCGCACATCCTCGCGCGGCAGGAGGCAGGTGATCTCGAGACCGTCCGGCAGCACCGTCGGCATGTCCTTCATCGAATGCACGGCGATGTCGAGCGAGCCCGCGAGCAGCCCTGCTTCGATCTCTTCGGTGAAGAGCCCCTTGCCCCCGACCTCCGAGAGCGGGCGGTCCTGGATCCGGTCGCCCTTGGTGCTGATGACATCGACCGAGAAGGCCGCCTCCGGCAAGCCGTGCGCGGCCATCAGCCGGTCGCGCGTCTCATAGGCCTGTGCGAGGGCGAGCGGCGAGCCGCGGGTGCCGATGCGGAGCGGTGTCTCGGGGCTGGGCAGGTCCATGGCGGCTCCGGCGTCCTCAGGGGGGTCTTCAGGGTGGCGTTGTCACGACAGGGTGACACCCTTACTACGGGGCGAGCGGTGCGCGTGCAATCCGCTGCGACGGAGGGCGCGATGCCTCAGACGCTGACGGTCCTCGGGATCGAGACAAGCTGTGACGAGACCGCCGCAGCGGTGGTGCGCGGGTGCCCTGGCGCGCCGGGCGAGGTTCTCTCCAATGTGGTGTTCGGTCAGGGCGAGCTGCACGCCCGCTATGGCGGCGTGGTGCCGGAGATCGCGGCCCGCGCCCATGCCGAGCGGTGCGATGGTGCCGTGGCGCAAGCGCTGGCAGAGGCTGCTGTGGCGCCTACCACGCTGGATGCCGTAGCGGTGACCGCCGGGCCGGGGCTGATCGGCGGCGTGCTTGCAGGTGTGATGACGGCGGAGGGGTTTGCGCGCGGCACGGGGCGCCGGTTGATCGGGGTGAACCATCTAGAAGGCCACGCGCTGACGCCTCGCCTGACCGATGGGGTGGCGTTTCCCTATCTGCTTGTGCTCGTCTCCGGTGGTCACTGTCAGATCCTGGCCGTGGAGGGACTCGGGCGGTATCGCCGGCTGGGGGGCACGATCGACGACGCACCGGGAGAGGCCTTCGACAAGGTGGCCAAGCTGATCGGTTTGGGGTTCCCGGGCGGACCCGCGGTGGAACGGGCGGCGGAGGCCGGAGACCCCGCACGCTTTGCCTTCCCGCGCTCGATGCTCGGCCGGCCGGGCGGGCAGATGTCCTTTTCCGGTCTGAAGACAGCGGTGGTGCGGGAGGTCGAGCGCCTGACCGAGGCGAAAGGCGGTGTGTCGGAGCGCGATGTGGCAGATCTCTGCGCGAGTTTCCAACTGGCCGTGCGGGACGTTCTCGTGACTAAGACGGCCGAGGCGATGGCCGCGTTCGAGGGTGGGAGCGATCCGGTCTTGGCGGTGGCGGGCGGCGTTGCCGCCAACCGGTGCCTGCGCGCAGGGCTTGAGATCGCGGCCGATGCGGCTGGGGTCCGAGCCGTTGCGCCGCCCTTGGCGCTCTGCACGGACAATGGCGCGATGATCGCTTGGGCAGGCATCGAACACCTGGTGGCCGGTGCGCCTCTGCAGCCGGTCCAAGCCCGACCCCGTTGGCCGCTCGATGCAGCTGCGGCGCCGATGCTGGGGTCAGGTCGCAAGGGTGCTAAGGCTTGAGTTTGGCGGACCGGTGACGATGTCGCCTGCGGTTTGGGCTTGGCGGTGGTGGCCATCTGCGATCGGAGATCGCAGCCACGGACCCGCCTTGGCGGGCCCGTGGGCGCGCTCTGCGCGCATGGCCGCTCGGTGCCCCGCTGCACCCGTCGGCGCGGGGGGCCAGCCGGGCAGGGCCCTTGCCTTGGCAGCAGGCCTGTGGCTCATGGACACAGCCGCTTCAAAGGACCTCCAATGCTCTACGTCATCCACTGCATCGACAAGCCTGGCCATCTCGACACCCGCAAGGCGAATCGCGATGCCCATCTCGCCCATATCCGCAGCACCGAAGGCGCCATCGTCCAGGCGGGGCCTCTGCTCGATGGGGCCGGGGAGATGTGTGGCTCCCTCCTGATCTATGAGGCGGACGACATCGCGGTCGTTCAGGCCTGGGCCGATGCCGACCCCTACGCCGCGGCCGGCCTTTTCGAGCGCGTGGAGATCCGACCGTGGAACCGGGTGGTCGGCTGACACGCCCTATCGGGATGTCGCTGATATCGCACCAATATCGTTTCTAGATGTCGCACGGAGATATCGCACCCTCGGCGACCGTCTCAGGGGATGCGGCGGACCCGAGGACCAGCACGAGGAGGAGTGCCCATGGCCTTCTGGCTCTTCAAATCCGAACCGAACACCTGGAGCTGGGACGACCAGGTCGCAAAGGGCGACGCTGGAGAGCAATGGGACGGGGTTCGAAACTATCAGGCGCGCAACAACATGCGCGCGATGGTCCTCGGTGAGCGCGGGTTCTTCTACCACTCGGTCAACGAAAAACGGATCGTTGGCATTGTCGAGGTCTGTGCCGAAATCCACCCGGACACCACGACGGAGGATCCACGCTGGGAGTGCGTCGACATCAAGGCCGTGGCGGCCATGCCGGAGCCGGTGACGCTCGCCGCAATCAAGGCCGAACCCAAGCTGGCCGATTTCGCCTTGGTCAAGCAGTCGCGCCTGTCGGTGGTGCCTGTCTCCGATGACGATTGGGCTTTGATTTGCGCGATGGGCGGGTATCGGGGCTGACCTCGCTTTTCCTGGTCAGTGGACCTGCGTGGGCGAAAAAGCGCCGGGAACTTACCGCTGAGCTCTCGGTTTTAACAGGCTGTCAAGCCTCTTTCGGTTACCCGCTTATGCGGCACTGGCTGGAGAGGCATGATGCAGAACATGAAGATCTCACACCGGATCCTGATTGGGTTCGGACTCATTTTGGTCCTGCTTGTCGGGCTATCGACCTACGCGGTCATGACCATCGGCAATGTGGCGGGCGTTTTCACAGAATACCGCTCGGCGGCGAAGGAGACGGTCTCGGCGTCTGAGATAACCGCCGGGCTCTACGTGTCCCGTGGTGGGGCGCTCAAATACCGTTTGGCGCCGAATGCCGAACAGGCGGCTCAAGTTAAGGAGTCCCTCGACAGGCTGGTCACGACCGCCGAGGAAAGGGCAGATGACAGTGCTGGCGCGTCCGCAAGCGCGCGTCAGATCGCCCTTCTGTTGCCCGATATCCGAACCTACCGGGCGCAATTCGAGGCGCTGGCACAGATCCAGGCTGAGATCAGCTCGAACCAGTCTGATCTTCGCGAAACCGGCTCATCGATCCGCAAGACGCTGAGCGACCTGCGGGCCTCGGCCCATGGCGACGGCGACATCGAGGCGGCCTATGAGGCAGCGTCGACAACCGAAGCGCTTTTGCTCGGTCGCCTTTACATGGAGAAGTTCCTGATCGGTGGCGTAAAGTCGGATTTCGATCAGGCGCAAGCGCGGCTGGACGAGGCGCGGGCGCAGATCGCCAAACTGGATGCTGCGCTCCAGAACCCCGGCCGGCGTGAGATGCTGGCGGCGTTCGACACCGGTCTTGCACGGTACGGCGCGCTCTCAGAGCAGATTGGCGCGCTCATTGCCGATCGCGACGCGATTGCCGCAAACGAACTCGATGTGATCGGCCCGAACGTTCAAAGCGCTCTCGATGAGCTCATGAAAAAGGACATCGCGATCCAGAACACCCTCGGCCCGGAGGCAGCGGCGACGTTCGGTCAGATCTCCTCGACCGTTCAGCTCGCGGCAGGGGTGGTCGTGACACTGGGCGTGATCCTGGCGATGCTGATCGGCCGGTCGATTTCGCGTCCGATCGCGGACATGGTCCAGAACATTCGCCGTTACGCGTCGGGGAACATCTCCGAAGAGGAGAAGTCCGGCAAGGCACATGCGCGGCGGGATGAGATCGGTCAGGCCGAGGCCGCGATGCGCGATATGGGCGCTTCGCTGAGAGAAAGTGCGCGCCAGATCGACCGGATCTCCAACGGAGACCTCGATGCGTCGGTCGATGTCCGCAACAAGGACGACCAGCTCTCGGTCGCGATCCAGGTGATGGCCGAGAAGCTGCGCCGGGTGATGCACCAGATCCGCGACATCAGCGGCACGGTGTCTGATCGGACCAATGGCCTGCGCTCGACGTCGGACACGATCGACTCGAACGCTCAACGCCAGGCGGCTGCGGCCAGCGAGGCGGCAGCGGCGATCGAGGAGATGACGGCCAATCTCCGTCAGTCGACCGACAATGCCTCGCAGACTGAGCGGATCGCCAGCGACGCCGCCAGCGATGCCCGCAAGTCCTATGAGGCTGTCCAGCGCGCGCTGAAGGCGATGCAGACCATCGCTGAGCGGATCAACATCATCCGCGAGATCGCCCGGCAGACCGACTTGCTGGCCTTGAACGCCGCGGTCGAAGCGGCTCGGGCGGGCGACAACGGCAAAGGCTTCGCTGTCGTCGCCTCGGAGGTTCGTAAGCTCGCCGAGCGCAGCGCGGCCGCCGCGACCGAGATCGGGGAGCTCTCGGGGGAGACCATGCAGCTCTCCGAGTCGGCCAACGGCATGCTCGGCACGCTGGTCTCCGGGATCGATCGCACGGCCGATCTGATCAAAGAGATTTCTGCTGCTGCACAGGAGCAGTCCATCGGCGCCGATCAGGTCAACCAGGCAATCCGGGAGCTCGATCAGGTGATCCAGCGGAACGCGGCCGAAGCGTCGCGGGTCTCGGAGACCGCCGGCAGCCTCAAGCTGCAGACCGATACGCTTGAGGAACTGATCGGCTACTTCCGGTTCTCGATGGTCAATCTTGGATCCGCACCAGCCGTTCGCGAGGAGCCTCAGCAGGCGTCTTCGCTCAAGTCGGCCGCGTAAGCGCGGTCGCTCCAGCCCAGTCTCGCGAAGGAGGAAGAAAACGCATGCTAACCGAGCAAAATCCCGGCCCGTCGGGTGGCCTCAGCCAAAGCGTAACGGCACCGTCACCCCGACTGAACCTGTCCAACTGCGACGACTTCAAGAGCGAAGTTATCCGCCGCATTGGCAACGACTGCCGCCGCCTGACGATCGACATGTCGGAGACGGAGTTTGTCGACTCGAGCGGAATCGGTGCGCTCGTCGCTCTGCGAAAGGCGGTCAGCGCCGAAGGCACGGTCGTCCTGGTCAATCCAACCGAGTTCGTGCGCCGCGTCTTGCGGCTCACGCGGATGGAGACCGTGTTCCAGATCGAGCCACCTCTGGACTGACCCGTCTCGGCACGGCGGACTATTTACGGCGCGAGCGGACCCCGTCCTCGCGCCGTAGCGCTTTGGTAAGCGCCGAGTTTGCCGATCACCGTGCCGATCGCCATATGGCGCGACACCATGGTGGTCAGAACCGCTTGAGGATTTGCGGCGTCCGATTGTTGCTCCAGGCGCTCATGAGCGGCTTCGGACATCTGAGTGAGCTTCGAACGGGCTGCTTGGCCAAGGGCGAGGGTTGCGTCTTCCGTCACCTTCTCCACGATCGTTTGATAGGGCACCATGAGGCGACGCATCCGATCATCCCCGCGTTGTTTCAGCTCGTCGGGGCTCGTTTCGTGAACGCTGGCGTCGCGAATAGGCCCCAATGCGTGCGAGACATCCAACTCCAGCGCGACGGCATTCTGAAGGACTGCGGGGACACTCTCGAAGACATCGGCATTCGTGAGGTGAGCGAGCAGGGCGCTCCGGTCTTCGTCCAAACGGAGAAGGATCTCGGCGCGGTGCTCGTCCAACAGGTCCCGAAGCCGCCGCTCGAGAACCATCGAAAGCGGCGCCCGCGCGTTTCGGAGTGTCTGGTCCGACCCGGCTCCCGTCAGCTTTCCTTCTGCCACGGCTTCGGCTTGTTCGCGCAGCAGGCGCAGACCGTCGGTGCGCGCTTTGCCCCACAGTTGAGAAAGCCGCTGCTCTAGCGCAGCGCGCGCGGCGTCGGTCATCTCGCTGATGCCCTCGCGCGCCTGGGTTCGCCGCGTCACCTCGTCGACCGTGAGTTGTTCTCCGCGGCGGATGCGTTCTCGGCGATCACGGATGATGGCGATCTTGCGCCCGAGCACCTCCATCTCCCGTTCGGCGACGTCCAAAAGGGCATCGGCCGCCGCCTCGTTCGCTTCGAGCCCCGGGCCCCAAAACAGTGCCTCTTCGATGGCGCGTATAATTCCCGTGAGATTGGCCGCGTCCAAGATCGGCCGGGGATCCTCGTGAAGGGCGCCGGACTGCGCCATCAGACCGCGCTCGGCCTCGATCGACGAGCACAGCACCACGGGGATCTCGAGACCGTTCAAGCGTTCTGAGCAGAAGCCGGCGACGACGCTGCGCAACACGTTGCGATCAACGCGGGCCCGGCTCGACGGGTCATGATCCAGCAGCACCATCAGGCGCTCCCCCATTCGGGCCGTCAAAAGCTCGAGCATCTCCCGGGTGTCCGCGGTCATGGGCTCATCCGCGCTGATCACCGCAATGCAGAGATCGCACCGCTCGAGGATCATTGCGGTGCGTTCCTCGCGCACCCGGAACCCGTCATCGAAGCCGGGCGTGACCAGCACGCTTGCGCTCTCGGCGAAGGGGGTCTGATGCACATAGAGTTGCGCCTCAGCGGTGATGTCGGCGAACCGGGCGCGGGGCGGGAGGTGCTCGTCGTTCTGATCCACCTCCGCACCGAGATAGCGTGCCGCGACGGGGGCCGTGAGTTCTTCGATGCGGTGCTCGGCCCCCATCATCTTGTGGAAATCGTCCCCCAGACGCATGAAGGCGCGCGTGCGCATCTCCTCCACTTCTCGGTCGACCCGGTCGAGCAGCGCCAAGCGCTCTTCGTCTTCGAGATCGGGGCGAAGTCGGCCCCCCGCAACCAGAATCTCCTGCCAATCCGGTGTGTCGAAGAACTGGAACCGTGCGGCGGATCCGGGCTCATTGGCATCGTCGAAGGTGATCCGCGCGACGGTTACGGTTTTGGGTGGTGCGGTCGAGGGCAGAAGGCGGGGACGTCCAGCGATGACATTCGCCATGCGGGCGAACCCCGAACCGGCCCGGCCCGTGATTGCAATGCGTGTCCCCGCTTCCTCCAGGGACTTGCCTATACCGTCGATGGTCTCGAGCGATCCGCCGTCCAACAGGCCGCGCAAGACATCGGCCAGGCTCAGAAGAACCCGCCGGTGTTCTTTCGTGGCCGATCCGATGGGCGCCACGCGCCTCTGTATCGGCTGCTGTCGGTGCGCGGGTGCCTGCGTCACCTAAGCCTCCTGGGACCCAGTTTGTTACCGTTTCGTACCAGCATCATCGGCATAAAAAGCGCCGATCGCGCGCAAGAGAAAACTCAGCTTATCAATCCACCTCTGGTTGTATATGGGCAATGTGGCCCCACAGCCAAGGGTGAGTCGCGTTACAATGCCCTGAATAAACTTCGAAACCGCCCACAAATCCACGAATTTGTGAGGTCGCGTTTGAGTCACCGCTGAGTTGCCGCCCCCTTGCACCGGCTTCGCTCCTGTCTCAGGGTGGCGGCGCCATATCCGCAGGCGGGAGAGGAAGTATGACCGACGAAACAGGTGCCGGGGCCCCGTCCGCAGAGAGCACGGCCATCCCAATTCAGGTGATCGAAACCGCTGAGCGCGATGCAGCACTTGCAGAGCTTGCAGCGGAGGAGGCGGCCTGGGCTCGGGCAAACGGATTTACCGGGAAGCTTGGGCAGTCGCTGGCTATTCCGGGTGCCGCAGGAGAGGTTTCGCGTGTGCTCCTCGGTTGGGGTGACGCGGCATCGCGGCGTCGAGAGCGCTTCCCGATTGGGACCTTCGCGGCACGCGCTCCCGCTGGCACCTACGCCTTGGAGACGGCGCTTCCGGAAGCCGATGCCGCGCAGGCGGCCCTCGGATGGCTGCTGGCGCGGTACCGGTTCGACCAGTTCAAGAGCAAGCCGGCCGCTGCCAAGGAGGCGGAGCTGCTGACCCCGCAAGGTGTCGATGCCGGTCGTGTGGCAACCCTGGCCGAAGGCGCCTATCTCGCCCGCGATCTGATCAACACCCCCGCCAACGAGATGGGGCCTGCGGAGCTCGAGACGGCTGCCGGCAAGATCGCCGCGCGCCACGGGGCGGAAATTCAGGTGATTTCGGGCGACGCGCTGCTGGAGAACAACTTGCCGCTGATCCACGCGGTTGGGCGCGCCTCGGCCCGGGCCCCCAGATTGATCGATTTCGTCTGGGGGGCCGAGGAGCACCCCAAGCTGACCTTGGTCGGCAAGGGGGTTTGCTTCGACAGCGGTGGGCTGGATCTCAAACCCGCGTCGAACATGCTCCTGATGAAGAAGGACATGGGAGGCGCGGCGAATATTCTGGCGCTGGCGCATATGGTCATGGCGCGGCGCTTGCCGGTGCGTCTCAGGGTGCTGATCCCGGCGGTGGAGAACGCGGTCTCGGGCTCGAGCTTCCGGCCCGGCGATGTGCTGCCCTCCCGTCTCGGTCCAACGGTCGAGGTCAATAACACCGATGCGGAGGGGCGGCTCGTGCTGGCGGATGCGTTGGCCGCTGCGGTCGAGGACGAACCGGATCTGATCCTCGATATGGCCACGCTCACGGGCGCGGCCCGGGTTGCCCTCGGTCCCGAGGTCTCGCCGTTCTTCACCGATGACGAGGCGCTTGCGACGGCTCTCACGGAGGCGGGCGCGGCGGAGGCGGATCCCGTCTGGCGCCTGCCGCTCTGGCCGGGCTATGAGCGCATGATCGAGCCGAAAGTGGGCGACATCGACAATGCGCCCTCGGGCGGCCAAGCCGGAGCCATCACCGCGGCTCTCTTCCTGAAGCGGTTCGCAGGGGAGGGTGCCTGGGCCCACTTCGACATCTATGGCTGGACCCCGGCCGACCGGCCCGGCCGTCCAAAAGGCGGAGAGTGTCAGGCCGCGCGGGCCTGCCTGCGCATGCTCGAAGCACGGTACGGCGCATGAGCCCCGTTCGCGATCCTCGCACGACGCCCGCGCGTCCGGACCTTGCTGCTGCGCATCTCCGCGGTTTGGTCGAGGCCGAACGGTTCGCCGATCCGACGGAGACCATGGTCTGCACCCCCGTCGCTCCGATGAGTGGCACGCCTGACGGGACGGCGGCGATGACCAGCCAGCTCCTCTTCGGTGAGCGCTTCACGGTCTACGATTCCGATGGCCAGTGGGCCTGGGGGCAATCGGATCTCGATGGCTATGTTGGCTATGTGCCCCGGAGCTGTCTCGACGATCCGGCCGCACTCGGGGTGCCCGAGCCGACGCACCGGGTGGCGGCGCTCTCGACCCATGTCTATGCGGAGCCACACTTCAAAGCGCGCCCGGGGGCAGCCCTGCCGGCCGGTGCGCGCATTGCAGTGACCGGAGAGCGCGACGGCTTCGGCGCCCTCGGGCCGGGCGGGTTCGCCCCGCTCTGCCACCTCACCCCGCTGGAGACACCGGCGCCTGACTGGGTGGCGGAGGCCGAGCGGTTCCTTGGTGTGCCCTACCTCTGGGGCGGGCGCTCGGCGACCGGGCTCGATTGCTCCGGCCTCGTGCAGCTTTCGCTCCAGGCTGGCGGGCACGACTGCCCCCGCGACAGCGACCAACAGGAGGCCGCGCTTGGCCGCCCTCTCGCCGCCAGAGAGCGCCTGGCCCGCGGGGATCTCGTCTTCTGGAAGGGCCATGTCGGCGTGATGGTCACCGGCGCGCGTCTGCTCCACGCGAATATCCACCACATGGCCGTGGCCGTGGAGCCATTATCCGACGCCCGCCAGCGCATCCGCGAGAAGGGCGAGGGCACTGTCACCAGCCGCCGCCGGCTCGAGACGACCGCGGCCTGACGCCGCCCGATGGAGGACTGCCCATGGTGCTTGTCCCGGTTTCCCGCGCGGCGGTTCTCGCGCTCGTGCTCATCCTGCCCGCCTGTGCCGAGACAGCGCCGCTGCCGACGCCACGGCCCGCTGCGCCGGAGCCTCCAGTGACCGAGGCACCGGCCGCCGACTTCGCCTCCTGGCGGGCGGCATTCCGGACGCGTGCGTTGGCCGAAGGGATCTCGCCCGCCTTGTTTGACCGCGCCTTCGCCGGCGTCAGCCCCAATGCAACCGTGATCGAGCGCGACCGCTTCCAACCGGAGTTCAGTCGGGCGATCTGGAGCTATCTCGACGGTGCGGTCTCCGAGGCACGCATCGCCGATGGCAGGCAAAACGCAGCGGCCCAAGAGGCGCTGCTGACCCGGCTCGAGGCGCAGTATGGCGTCGACCGCGGCGCGATCGTTGCGATCTGGGGGCTGGAGAGCGCGTATGGCGCCATCAAGGGAGACATCCCTGTGATCGAGGCTCTGGCCACCCTCGCCCATGACGGACGGCGCCAGCGCTTCGGTGAGGAGCAGCTGATCGCCGCCCTGCGCATCCTCGCTGCGGGCGATGTCGAGGCGCGCCGCATGGTCGGCTCCTGGGCGGGGGCGATGGGCCACACGCAGTTCATCCCTACGAGCTATCTCGCCTATGCGGTCGATGCGACGGGAGACGGCCGGCGGGAGATCTGGGGCAGCGACCCCTCGGATGCCCTCGGCTCGACGGCGAATTACCTCTCGTCCTTCGGGTGGCAGAAGGGGGCTCCCACCGTGCGCCGGGTCACCTTGCCCGCAGGCTTCGACTACGGGCTGGCGGATCAGGCGACGCGCCGACCGGTTGCGGAATGGCGCGCACTTGGCGTCACCGGAGCGGATCTGCCCGAGGGGGAGGCGGCGATCCTTTTGCCGGCAGGCGCGAGCGGTCCTGCATGGCTCGCTTATTCCAATTTCCGCGTCATCAAACGTTATAACAACGCGACATCGTATGCGCTGGCCGTCTCTCTCCTTGCGGAAGAGATTGCAGGGCAGCGCGGAGCCTCCCGTGGGCTCACCTGGCCGCGCGGCGACCGCGCACTCTCCCGCGACGAGCAGACGGCGTTCCAACGGCGCCTCACCGCGCTCGGTTACGACACGGGCGGGGTCGACGGTATCTTCGGGCCGAAGACGCGCGCAGCGGTACGCGCCTATCAACGTGCCGAGGGGCTGACCCCGGATGGCTATGTCAACGAAACGCTTTTGCGGCGGGTCGGCGCGGTTGGGGGCTAGAGACCTGTCCGCTCCGCCACGATGCGGCGGAGGACTGCCGCGGTCTCGGGCTGGACCGTTTCCGGATGCCAGCCTTCCGGCGCAAGGGGGCGTTCGTTCAGCGCGCGCGCGAGGGCCAGGGCGCTCAGATGGGCGCCGGCCTCGGCGGCGTGGTAGCCATCGTGCCAGTAGAGAGGCAGATCCGCATCCGCCGCAAGAGCCGCGAGCCAAAGCGGTCCAGTCGCGACGAAGCCGGCCTCCACGACCTCGGCAATTGCAGCCAAGCGGCTGTCGACCATCTCTGCCATGTCTCGTGGATGCTTGGGCCCCAGATATTCATCCGTCGGCTGAAGACTGTAGATGTCGTTGTCGGCCTGGCGCGGCCAGGTCCCGTAGACCAGCACTTGCGCTCCGCCACTGCGTGCCGCGTCAGCAAGGATCGAGAACGCCGCCTGGCTCGGCGCGTGGTCCGCCGTGAACAGCATTTCATGGCTTCGTTCTTGGAGCACGACGACATCCCAGCCCTCTGCAACATAGGCGCGGACCGCCGGGTCTCGCGCCGCGTCCATCAAAGGCATGCCGCCCTCGGCAATCACCGCGACGGCGGGCCGGGGCTCACCCGCCTCTTCCAGCAGAGTGGCGACCTGCGCAGGCACATCGCCGCGATAGGTGTGGCTGTTGCCGATGAACAGAATGCGCCGGTGCCCCGACGGTGCCCCGGCCATGCGCGCACGGGCCTCGGCAACCCAAATGCGGTGCGTCCCATCGGGCGATGCCTGCAACGTGTCGCGGGCGGCGACCAGCACCGCGACGATTGCCCCGGCCACCAGAAGCCCGCGCAGGGCCGAGCGAAACAGTCCTCCGCGCATGTTTCTCTCCGCCGTCGCCGATCCGCAGAGCGAGGCTAACGCAGGTGGTGGTCAGGCGCGAGCGCACATCCATATCCGGGGGTGGGCAGTCCGGCGCATGATGCACTAGGCTTGCCGAAACAGGAGATCCGATGCCTGACCAACAGCCTGACCAGGTGGCGCCAGAGACCGCACCCAACCAGTTCGCGCTGCTGCGGACGCGGCGGTTTCTGCCGTTGTTCCTGGTGCAGTTTCTCGGTGCGTTCAACGATCAGGTATACCAGAAGGCTTTTGTCGCGCTTGTGACCTATCGCCTGGCGGATCAGGTCGGGATCTCCCTGCCGCTGCTTGGGGTGATCGCCTCGGCGCTCTTCATCCTGCCCTTTGCCATCGTGACGCCGACCGCGGGCCAGATCGCCGACCGCGTCGACAAGGCCAAGATGATGCGCTGGGTGAAGGGCTGGGAGATCGTGGTGATGGGCCTAGCCGTGATCGGCTATCACACCCAGAACATCGTTTTTCTCTACTTCGTTCTGTTCCTGATGGGCGCGCAATCGGCGGTGTTCGCGCCGATCAAGTACTCCGTTCTGCCGCAATACCTCAAACGCAGCGAGTTGGTGGGTGGCAACGGACTGGTCCAGGGGTCGACGTTCCTCGCGATCATCTTCGGCACGATCCTCGGCAATGAGCTGATTCTGACGGAATACGGGGTCACCGTGGTCTCGGCGGTTGTGGTCAGCATCGCGGTGATCGGGTTTGTGGCGAGCCTCTATACGCCGCCAGCCGGCCCCGTCGCGGCGCATGGCCCGGTCGACTGGATCTTTCCGCGCGCGATCTGGAAGCTGATCGCCATGTGCCGCGGGGTGCCGGAGGCCTTCCGCACCATCATGATGATCGCGTGGTTCTGGTTTCTGGGCGCCACTTTCCTGTCGCTCTTGCCGGCCTACGCCAAGGAGGCGCTTGGGGTCGATGAGGGGGTGCTGACGGTTCTGCTTGCGGGCTTCTCCATCGGGGTCGCGATCGGCGCGCTGCTAACCGAGGCGCTGTCCCGCGGTGAGGTGGGGCTCGCCCTGCCGCCAGTGGGGGCGCTTGGGCTGGCGGTGATGGCGGTGGAGCTCTACCTGGCCACGCCTGCGCCGCCGATGGAGGGGGCTGCGCTGATCGACCGTGCGACGTTCTTTTCCGATTTTGCGGGGTGGCGGATCCTTGGGGATTTCGTCCTGCTCGCGGCCTTTGCGGGGATGTATGTGACGCCGCTCAACGCCGTGCTGCAGGCGGCGAGCCCCGATGACCGGCGGGCGCAATTCATCGCCTGCTCGAACGTGGTGGATGCGTCCTTCATGGTGCTGTCGGCGGCGGCAGTCGCGGCTTTCCTGGCGCTGGGTCTGAACGTGACGGATGTGCTGGCGCTGGTCACGCTGTCCGGCCTGCCGATGGCCTTTGTCGTCGCCCGCCACGCGCCGGAGACACGGCTCGGACGGATCGCGCTGATGCTGTGGCCGCGGGGGCCGGGCTGATGCGGGATCGGTTCTGGGAACGCATTCCGCTCCACCGCATGACCGAGCCGGAATGGGAAGCGCTCTGCGACGGCTGCGGCACCTGCTGTTTGCTGAAGCTCGAGGATGAGGACACCGCCGAGGTCCACTACACCGATATCGCCTGCCGGCTGTTCGATGACGCGACCTGCCGTTGCGGCAACTATTCGCTCCGGAAGCAGCTGGTCGAGGGCTGCGTGGTGCTGACGCCGGAGGCCCTGCCCGAGGTTGCCCCTTGGCTGCCGGTGTCCTGTGCCTATCGCCGGCTCCATGAGGGGCGCTCCCTCGCGGCCTGGCACCCGTTGATCTCCGGTGATCCGGAGAGTGTACACCGCGCGGGCATCTCAGCGCGCGGCCGAACCGTTCCGGAATGGGAGGTCGCGGAGGAAGATCAGGAAGACCACATTATCCCGGTGGAGATTTGAGCGCACCGACCGGCAAAGATAGGCAAATCAGCGCGCAACAAGTGTTGCGCAGACCACGCTCGAGGCGGTCATAGTGTCGGGGAGACTTCAGGCTGGGGCGCGTCTATGATCTTCACATCCGACAATGCAGCTGGGATTGCGCCGGAGTTGCTCGCTGCCATCGCGAAGGCGTCCGAAGGCGCAGCCCCTGCCTATGGTGCCGATCCCTGGTCCGAGCGGGTCGAGGCCCTGGTTCGGGAGCTGTTCGAAGCCCCCGAGGCTCGGGTCTTTCTGGTGGCGACAGGGACGGCGGCCAACGCGCTTGCGCTCGCCAGCCTCTGCCCTCCCTGGTCGGCAATCTATGGCCATGAACGCTCCCATATCGAGCGGGACGAATGCGGTGCGCCCGAATTCTACAGCGGTGCGAAGCTCACCCTGATCGGCGGGGATCAGGCCCGGATCTCTCCCGAAGGTCTCCGCGCGCGCATCCGCATCGGCACCAGCGGCGGCGTGCATCAGGTCGGCAACGGGGCTCTCTCGATCAGCCAGGCCACGGAGCTCGGTTCGCTCTATTCGCTCGAGGATCTACGAACCCTCACCACCATCGCCCACGAAGCCGGCATGGGTGTGCACATGGATGGCACCCGCTTTGCCAACGCTCTGGCGCGGACAGGCGCCAGCCCCGCTGAGATGAGCTGGCGCGCGGGCGCCGATATTCTTTGCCTTGGGGCGACCAAGAACGGTGCAATGGCCGCTGAGGCGGTGATCCTCTTCGACCCGGCCCGAGCCGAGGAGTTCGAGCGGCGGCGCAAGCGCGGCGGGCATCTCTTCTCCAAAATGCGCTTTGTCGCGGCGCAGATGGAAGCCTGGCTCACCGATGGTCTCTGGTTGCGCCTCGCCTCCCATGCCAACGGGATGGCGGAACGGCTGGCCGAAGGGTTGCGGGCGCGCGGCGTGCCGGTTCTGAACGAGCTTGGCGCCAACATTCTCTTTGCCGAGATCACCTATGGCCTGCACCGCCGGCTCACGGCGGCAGGCGCGCGCTACTATATCGAACCGCCTTCCCAATCGGAGACCGGTCCCGAGCACGCGCCGCTCACCATCCGGCTGGTCTGCTCGCATGAGACGACAGAGGCGGAGGTCGATGCCCTTCTCCGAGCGTTCGGTGGCGGGTGAGACCCGCACCATAGGTCGCGCGACCCCGCGCTTTGACCCCCTGCCGGCGACCCGGTTCGGGCTGATCTCGCTCGCCTCCGATGCGGTGGCCTCGGACGAGATCCGGGCCATCCTTGCGGGCGACGGGCGTGCCATCCACGAAACCCGTATCGAGAATTCCGACCGCATCGATCGGGAGACCCTTGCCGCGATGGAGCCCCGCCTAACCGGCGCTGCGGGGCTGTTGCCGATGCCAGAGGCCTATGACAGCGTCGGATATCTCTGCACATCGGCGGCGACGGAGATTGGGTCGGAGCGCGTGGCGGCTTTGATCAACGCGGCGGTGCCAGGAGCCGAGATCACCGACCCGATGCGCGCCGCTGTGGCCGCCTGCGAGCACCTCTCGGCCCGGCGGATAGGGCTGGTGACCCCCTATGTCGATGCCGTGACGGAGCGTATCGCGGCCCGCATCGAAGCGGCTGGGATTGTCGTTGCCCGCGCCAGCAGCTTCGATGTGGATCAGGACAGCCGGGTTGCTCTGATCGATGCGGGCGCCATTGGCGAGGCCGTGGCAACCGTGGCCGAGAGCGCCGACACGGTTTTCGTGTCCTGTACGGCGCTCAGGACGGTCAAATACATCGCTGGGTGGGAGGCGATCTGCGGTCTGCCCGTCATCAGCTCGAACCAGGCGGTGGCATGGCATATGCTGCGGACGGGCAGATTGGCTCCGGCCCCGGGGCAGTGGGGCCGGCTGTTCGGTGCAGTCAGCCGATGAACTTCTTCACGGTAAGCTCAAGCTGAAGCTCGTTGAAGGGCTTCACGATCCAGCCTGAAGCGCCCGCTTTCTTGCCGGCGCGCATGGTCTCGGCCTGCCCCTCGGTGGTCAGCATGACCATGGGCAGCCCGGCGAACTTGTCATCCTTGCGCACCGATGTGATGAACTCGATGCCGTTCATGTTCGGCATGTTCAAATCGGTGATCACGAGGTCGACCTTGTTCTGGTCTAACATGGAGAGGCCTTCTACCCCGTCCTCGGCATCGATGATATCATAGCCCAGCGGCTCGAGTGCGAAGCGCACCATGTCGCGGATGCTGCGTGAATCGTCGACAGCGAGAATCGTCTTGCTCATTTTGCCTCATTCTCCGTGGCGTTGGGGTTGGACAGCGTACTGCGGGCAGCCTGCGCCCGGGGTCCGAAACTCAGGGGAGTCGCGGCGGCTGAAGCGGAGTGCTCTACCGCCACGAGCAATTGCAAGGCGCAGGTCAGCGGGGCGTCCTCATCGAGTTCGACCGTGAGGCCCCCCCCGGCCTTAGCGGCCTCGCCAAGGGCGGTTAGAAGACCGTCCTTCGCAGCGGTTGCGTCCGCGGGTTTGAGATTGGCGGTGAGGATGAACTCTGTCGTCTGCTGGTTCTGCACAGTTTGCCCCTGGGCTTTGGTGATCGGTGCGTCGAACTAACAATATATTTGTGAATGGGGGGCTAACTCGGCTGCGGTCCTGCCGATCAATCACGGCGGATTTTTCGTCACTGCAACAAAGGTCGCATCCATGGACAGCAACACTCCCGCCGCGGGCTCGTCGCCCGCGTCTTTCAGCGAAATCCAACCGATCAACGCACGGGTGCGGGGCGCGCTCACGACGGTTTCAGACACGACGCGCGCATTGCCTCGGATCGATGCGGCCTTTGCACGCCTGGTCCGGCCCCATGTCGGGCAGTTGATGGCCGCCATACAGCTGCACGACTCCTTCGATCAGCGCATGAGCCACTTCGAGGCCGCTGCCGTTGAGGCGGAGGGGCTGGGCTCGGTTGATACGGCGGCGGTCGAGACCGTGATCGCACATCAGCTCTCGGAACTCGCCACGCTGCTTGAGACGACGGCGCGCGGGCTAACCAAGGCGTACAATGCCATCGCCGAGAAAGCCCAAACCTCGGGGCCAGAGGGCGCGCCCGTGTCTGCTGCACATGAGATCGGTGATCTTGCGAAAGACGGTCTTGCCGCGGCAACGGAGTTGGGGGCAGCGGCGGAAGAGCTGAGCACAGAGGCGGCTGGCTTCTCCGGGCGGGTTGCGGGGACCTCAGGGGAGGAGATTCGCGAAGCGAACCTTGACTGGATGTTCGCGCTCTACACCATGGACGAGGAGCGCAGCATCCACAAACTTGCTCTCGCTCAAGCAGCGTAATCCAATGAGGGCCGGGCGTCGCTGCCCGGCCTTTTCCTTGCGATCTGGTTAGACCGTTTCGGCGCCGTGCCGCACAATCAAGCCGGAGATCTTCTGCAGATCGACTTCTTCTGCCACTGCGCCTGCCTTCATCGCCTCCTTCGGCATCCCATAGACAACGCAACTCGCCTCGTTCTGGCCGATGGTATGGGCGCCAGCCGCACGCATCTCCTTCATGCCCGTGGCACCGTCATTGCCCATCCCGGTCATGATCACGCCGATCGCGTTTGGTCCGGCGGACTGGGCAACCGATCGGAACAAGACATCCACCGATGGCCGATGGCGTGAGACCAATGGGCCTTCCTGGATTTTGACAAAGTAGTTCGCACCGGACCGGTGCAGCATCATGTGTTGGTTGCCCGGTGCGATGAGAGCCTGACCGCGGATCACACTGTCCCCGTCGCGGGCCTCGCGCACGGTGATCTGTGTGCTTTGATCGAGCCGTTCGGCAAAGGCTTTGGTGAAACCCGCAGGCATGTGCTGCACAATGATGATCGGGGGGGCATAGGGCGGGAGCGCCTCAAGCACATGGCGGAGTGCCTCGGTTCCCCCGGTCGAGGCGCCGACCGCCACAACCGTCTGGGTGGTCTTGGCCATGGCGCGCGAGCGCGTCGGAGGCGCAAGCATGGCGTCTGCGGACTGACGCGGCTCCGGACCACCCCTCGGAACAGGCCGCCGTTTGGACAAGCGCGCCCCTGCCGCGGCGCGTATGGCGTCCTGGATGCGGATGGTCGACTCCTCCAGAAACTCCCGTGTGGCCACCGAGGGCTTTTGGATGATGTCGACGGCCCCTGCTTCCAGAGCATCGATCATCGTGCGCGTGCCCTCGCCCACCAAGGACGAACAGACGATCACGGGAACCGGACGCTGGGACATCAGCTTGCGCAGAAAGGTTATGCCGTCCATGCGCGGCATCTCGACATCCAAAGTGATGACGTCGGGCGCTTCTGTTCTGAGCTTCTGTGCCGCTTGGAACGGGTCGGCTGCGGTCGCCATCACCTCGAGGTCCGGGGCCGCTTCGATCAGCGAAGCCAGCGTCTGCCGCACAACGGCGCTGTCGTCGACGATCATCACGCGGATCTTCTTCTGGGCCGTCATTCAACGCTCCTTGTGGTAGATTGAGGGTCGGATGGAGGTGAGCCCGTAGCTTCGTGCGTCGATGGTCTCAGAGTGCCCTGTCAGCAGGTAACCGCCGGGAGAGATCCGTCCGATGACATTGCGCAAAACGCGGTCGCGCGTTTCTGCGTCGAAGTAGATCAGCAC
The DNA here is from genome assembly GCA_039816045.1 of Pseudomonadota bacterium. Classification (GTDB taxonomy): domain Bacteria; phylum Pseudomonadota; class Alphaproteobacteria; order Rhodobacterales; family Rhodobacteraceae; genus Thermohalobaculum. The sequence goes on along the minus strand of JBCBYB010000006.1, from coordinate 131,451 downwards.
GTTGCGCAGGAAGGCGATGTCTGCGCTGATACTGCCGACATCCCCAGCTCTGGTGAGATTGGCCTGGGTCCAGGTTGCCTGTTTGCGGAGATCTGGACCGATCCGGTAGCGATCTGCGCCATCCCGAGAGCTCAGCAGAAACCGCCGACGAAGCTCAACGGGGATGCCGTCGATCTCTTCCTTGGTGTAGACGCCGAGCTTGCCGCGCTTGAGGATCGCGTGGCTGAGATCTGTCCCCACGCCTCGCATGAGCAGCGGTGACTGATCCTTCGGACGCAGGTTCGCAACGAGCATAAGCGCCGAATAGAGCTCTGCTCCGGTCGAGCATGCAGCGCTCCACACCTCGAACGGGCGGCGTGTGCCAGCCCCCTCTTCGAGCATCGCCGGCAAAGCCTTGTCCCGCATCCAATCGTACTGCGGACGCTCTCGGAAGAAGCTCGTCGTGTGAGTCGTCAGCGCCTCGATAAAGAGGCGCTTGTCTTGTTGCGTTCCGTCGCGCCGCATGTGCGCGGCGTACTCGGAGAAATCTGCAAGGCCGAGCCTTGTCAGTTGTCCCGACAATCGGGCGACAAGGAATTCTACCTTGTCGGTGCTAATCGACAACCCGCCCTCGTCGGCGGCAATCGTCGCGAGAACGTTCAGATCAGTCGGCGATATCGCCGCCGGTCCGTTGGCGGAGTGGGCCGCTCCCGACATTGCTTGCGCCACGTCAGAAATCCATCGCGCCACGAGGGCCGAAGATATCGGCGATGTCGAGCACCACGATAAGCTGTCCGCCGAGCCGGGTGAGACCCCGCAGCCCCTGAGCACTGCCACCGAGCACTGCCGCCTTCGGAGCCGGTTCGATATCGCTGCTCGAGATCATCGACACGTTGAGCACCCGATCGGCAAGGACGCCGATCGGACGGGCTTCACCGTCGATGTCAATCTCGAAGATGATCACCCGCGTGTCGGGACTGGGCTCGGCGAGGGGCATGCCGAGACGTGACGCGAGGTCGATCAGCGGAATGCTCTCCCCCCGGGTGTCGATCACGCCATTGCAGTCATGGGACGCGTTCGGCAGCCGGTTGATCCGCTGTTGATCTAAGATCTCGCGGACATGGGTCACTTCGACACCGAACGTCTGCTCCGAGAGTTCGAAGGTCACATAGGTGCCGCTGGTCGCCTCCGGTGGCGGAGCCATGACTTGGTCGGATTGGCGTTCGCTCACGAGCATGGCGGCCTCCTTAACCTTGGTAGGACTGGAACGAGTCGTCGGAGATCTCTTCCGCATCAAGGTCGAGATCGAAGCCCTCAAGATCAGGGTCGGATGCCGGTTTCGCGGCGGCAGGCACTGCTGCGGCAGCTTGTGGGGCAGCACGGCTCGGAGCGGATGCCGGGCGTGCGGCCGGAGGCGGGGCCGAAGGCGACGTCGCCGTTTTGCCAGCCGCGCCGCGAGTGGTCGGAAGCCGGAAGTAGCCGATCACCCCATTGAGCGTGTCCGACCGGCTGGCAAGCGTCTCGGATGTTGTCGCGGCCTCTTTCGCGACCGAGGCGTTCTGCTGGATGATGCGGTCGAGATCCCGGATCGCCTGGTTGATCTGTTCGGCGCCGGTGTTCTGCTCGCGCATGGCGGCGGAGATCTCCTGGACCAGATCGGCAGTCCGCTGGATGTTCGGCACAAGGGACTCGAGCATTTTGCCCGCGTCGGTGGAGACCGTGACGGTTTCCGAGGAGAGTTGGCTGATCTCGGAGGCGGCCGACTGGCTCCGTTCGGCGAGTTTGCGCACCTCGGAGGCGACCACAGCGAACCCCTTGCCGTGTTCACCCGCGCGGGCGGCCTCGACGGCGGCGTTCAGCGCCAGAAGGTCGGTCTGACGTGCGATCTCCTGAATGATGGTGATCTTCTCGGCAATCGTGCGCATCGCACTCACGGCGTTGCCGACGGCGTCACCGGATTTTTGCGCCTCCACAGCCGATTGGGTCGCGATCTTCTCGGTCTGCGATGCATTGTCGGCGGAGTGGCGAATGTTGCCTGTCATCTCCTCCACAGCGGCGGAGGCCTGCTGGGCGGCAGATGCCTGGTGGTTCGCGCCGGAACTGATCTGCTCGGCCGAGTGGTTCAGCTCTCCGGCGCTGGTGGCGACATCTGCGGCGCTGCTCGAGGCGTTCTCCAGCACATCGCGCAGTTTGCGCAACATCTGCTGCAAGGCGATGCCGAGCCTATCGGTATCGCCGGAGGCGCCGTACTCAACGGTCAGATCTCCCTCGGCGATCCGCTGCGCGACTGCCTCTTTGGTCTGCAGGTTCGAGACCATCTGAGCGGTCGCCCGGCGCAGTTCGGCGATCTCGTCATGCCCCTGGGTATCGATCCGGATGTCCAGATTGCCTTGGGCAACGGCGCTTGCCGCATCGATGACGGTTCTGAGACCGCGGGACACGGACCGGCTGATGATGTAGGCGACCACCAAACCGACCAGGATCGAGATGCCCGTGATACTGGCCAGGATCACAAGGGCGGATTGAAACGCCACATGGTTCTGCGCGCGATCGGTTTCCACATCGGTTGAGATGATCTGTTTCAGATCAGCCATTGCAGCGCGTGCGCTGGCAAGCGATGTCGCACCGGAGCCGGTCGAGATCGCAAAGGCCTGTCCGTCCTTGTCGGCGAGCGTGATGGTCAGAACATCCTTGTGGGCAGCTTCGAAACTAGCGAATGCGGTTCGGACGTCTTCCATCAAGCCCGCGACCGCCTCGCCGCCGGCAACCTCTTCGAGACGGGTGAGCGCTTGGCGGGCCATCTGCAGCTCGCTATTGTACAACTCGACCAATTCGCCCTGGGTGGCCTTCTCGACAGCGATCATTGTCCCCTTGACCCGCGAATGGGCTTTGCTGGCCCACTTCTCGACTTCGAAGGTTTCTTTGTCGAAGCCACCGGCGAAGCCGAACATCGCTGCGCTGTTCGCGGCGAGCGCCTGCAAAGCCGTTGTCAGCGCGTCCGCGCTGCCTCGGCCTGGGCCAAACAGCAACTCACGAGCATAGTTGTCGCCGTTTTCGCTTGCGAGCGCGCTGATCGCGGTCACATCGGCGATGAAGGCTTCGGATGTGGTCGAGAACCGTGCCAGTCCTTCGAGGGCCTCGCCCTCCAAGCGGCCCCGCAGATCCGAGATACCGGTTTGCAGCCTGTCGATCTGGGACTGGAGGTCCGCAGCCTTCTTTGAGCGCCCTTCGGTGTCCACGGTCAGCAGAAGCTCTTTCTGGAGGCGAGAGATGGCGAGCAACTCTTTCTCCAGATCTCCGCTGCGCTTGAGGTTCTCGAACGAGCCGACCGCAAGCCGGTCCATCCGCTTGTCCGCCTCGCTCAGCGAGAAGGCGGAGAGCCCGGCGATTGCCGCAACCACCGAGATCAGCAGTGCGAAACCAAGGATGATTTTTGTCTTGAGCGTCAGTGACATCAGTGCGTCTCCATCAGGCTGCGTGGGGTTGGCGGCCTTGCGGCGGTTCAAACACCGTCTCGACACGCAACAGGATAATGAGTTCGCCGTCGCGCTTGGCGACGCCGGCCAGGAACCGTGGGGGGAAGCGCATGCCGATCTCCGGCACCGGCTCTATCCGGCTTCCATCGACTTCCGAGACCTGATCGACGCTGTCGGCGACGAGCGCGACTTTGGTGGGGGTGTCCTCGATCAACACGTCCAGAACCACCATCCGGCTGTGCTCGGTCGCCTCAGCAGGGGGCATATCGAGCCGCTGCCGCAGATCCGCGACGGGGACCACGGAGCCGCGCACATTGATCAGGCCTGGCACGAAAGGATCGGTGCGAGGAACAAGGGTGACGGGGAGCGGATCAATGATCTCATGCACCCTTTCGACCGCCAGGGCAAAGATTTCCCCCATGAGCCGAAATGTCAGGATCGTCATCGCTCCGGGCTGCTGCAGGCCGGTGTTCCGGCTGGGATCAGTGCTCATCACGCGGCCTCCGCGCTTGCGCCGCCGGCACTTTTGACCAGGGCGACGGGATCGAGGATAAGGGCCACCGCTCCGTCGCCGAGGATCGTCCCTCCAGCGAGCCCGTCGATGTCCCGGTGATAGGGGCTGAGCGACTTGATCACCGTCTGGTGCTGGCCGATGATGTCGTCGACCACGAGGCCGACCCTGCGGCCCTCCGCGCGCACGATGACGATCCGCTGGCCGGCCTCTCCATCATGCTCGAAGCCGAAGAGCTGCTTGAGATCGAGGAAGGGCACGAGTTCGTCGCGGATCGTCAGGATGCTGCGTCCGCTCTCGCGCCGGGTTTGGTCGGCCTTGAGTTCGACACACTCCTCGACGCTTGCCAGCGGCAGAACATAGGGAGCGGAGGACACCCGCACGAGCAGCCCCTCGATGATTGCGAGGGTCAGCGGTAGGCGGAGGGTGATGTCGGTGCCCTTGCCCGTGGTCGATTCGACCTCCACTGATCCGCCCAGATCGGTGATCACTGTGCGCACCGCATCCATACCCACTCCGCGGCCGGAGACGCTGGAGAGGCTCTCGGCCGTCGAGAAACCGGGCGCGAAGATCAGCTGGTTGATCTGTTTATCGGACAGGTCGTTGTCCGGCGCGATGAGCCCCCGCTCGATGGCGCGTGCACGGATCTTCTCTGTTTTGAGCCCGCCTCCGTCGTCGGAGACGGTCACGAGCACCTCACCGCCCGATTGCAGCGCGGCCATGCGGACGGTCGCCGCATCGTCCTTCCCGGCTGCCCGGCGCTCGTCCAAAGGCTCGACCCCGTGGTCGACGGAGTTCCGGATGATGTGCACCAGCGGTTCGGACAGGCTGTCGATCACGTTCTTGTCGAGTTCGGTGTCCTCGCCTTCGGTGACCAGAGACACGTCTTTGCCAAGTTCCGAGGACAGATCGCGGACAACGCGGCGGAATTTACCGAACACCGTGCCGATGGGCAGCATGCGGATCGACAGGGTCGCATCGCGCAGCCCGGTGATCAGCCGCTCGATCTCCTCCGCCGTGCCGACGAGACCGGGGTCCTGCAGCTCCTGCGCGATCCGGTTGAGCCGCGCCTGAGCGATCACCAGTTCTCCGAGTTGGTCCATCAGCGCATCGAGGCGATGAGACTGCACACGGACACTGTCGCTGCGCCGTGCACTGGTGGCCGGACGCTCGCCGCCTCCGGACTTGTCCGCTTCAGCCGGCTTGGCTGCTGGGGTCGGTCCAGGCGTACCGGCTGCCTCCGCTTTGGCCGCCGGAGCCTCCTCCGGCTTGGCCTCCTCCGGAGCGTCGTCCAACGCTTCGAGCGCCAAGGCGTCTTCGTCGGCGAAAAGGAAGATGTCCTCGATCGCAGATTTGCTCGTGTCGGTCTCGAGCATAACCTCCCAGTGCAGATAGCACCCGGCCGGGTCGATCTCCTCGAGCGAGGGGATCTTGTCTCCGAAACAGCGAATCTCCGCCGATCCCAGATCTGCGAGTTCTTCCACCAGCAGGTCCGGACGCATGCCGGTGCGCAACGCATCCCGATCTGGCGTGAAGGTGGCGCGATACCGCACAGGTCCGCTGGTCTCCGCCTTCGGCTCGGCATCCGCCGCTTCGGGCGCTGCGGCGCCTCCGCCGCTGCCGCCCAGATAGCCGTCGATCTCTTTGAGCAGCGCCAGTCCTTCCGGAGCCTCGGCAAGGCGCGCGTTCTCGGCCTCATCGGTGCCGATATCGATCAGCCGCTGAATATGGTCCCGCGATTTGAGCGAAACGTCGATCAAGGTCTGGCTGACTTGCGTGCGGCCGGAGCGAACGGCGTCGTAGGCGTTCTCGAAGGAATGCGTGAAGCGGGCGAGCGCGGTAAAGCCGAACATCTCGCCCGACCCTTTGAGAGTGTGCAGGCTCCGAAAGACGGCATCCACGATTTCAAGGTTGGTCGGATCACCCTCAAGCTCCAGCAGACGGGACTCGAGCGCTTCGAGCACCTCGTTCGCTTCTTGCATGAAGGTTTGGACCGGGAGCGGCGGTGTTGTCATGGCGGTTCCGATCTCACAGGCCTGGGAATAGGAACGCGGGTCGGACCCGCAGCGGTTTCGTAAGTCGAAGGTATTGGCGAGACCGTAGAAGACGGTCAGTTAATCTTGGCCTAAGGGAGTTGTTTCTGCTTGGATGGATCAAAAAGCGGACAAATTTCGCCCGCTTTTCGTTTGCTTTTTATGGATGCGATACGCTTACGCCGATTGGGCGAAATCGCTGTTCCAAGTGTTGAGGTCGAGCCATTCGGCGAAAGCATCCGGTGCCATCGGTCGGGCGATCGCAAAGCCTTGTTGGCCGTCGCAGCCCTTCTCCACCAGAATATCGATCTGGGTGCGTGTCTCGACGCCCTTGGCGATGATCTTCATGCCCGAACCCTGTGCCTGCGTCACAAGTTCGCCCAGACGCTCGACCATATCCGGATTGTCGTCGAGGCTGCCGACGATCCCCCGATCCACCTTGGTCATCTCGAAGTCGAGCTTTGCGATGGTGGCAGGATCGCATTTGCCTGCACCGAAGTCGTCGAGCCAGAACGGGGTGCCCATGGCGCGCATGCTTTTCGCGGTCTCGAGGCTTTGCTCCCAACCCGGTTCGTCCAGCACCCGCTCGGCAATTTCGATCGCGAGCTGTTCGGGCCGCATGTCGTGCTTCTCAAGGGCGAAGCGGATTTGCTCCACCGAGGTCTCCGAGCGCAGCTCTGCACCGGTGAAGTTGACGCTGACGCAGATCGGAGCGATCCCCCGTTCGCGCCAGTCGGCGAAATTCGCGCATGAGCTTTCGAGCAGGATCTTGCTGATCTTCTCCAACAGGTTGTGCTCGATCGCGGCTTTGAGGAACACGCCGGCGGGAATCACCCCCTTCACCGGGTCTTCCCAGCGCGGCAGCGCCTCAGCCGAGAGCATGTTGACCCCGCCGGGATCCATCACGGGCTGGAACCAGGGAACGATATGTCCCTCGGCAATCGCGATCTCGAGCCCCTCGCGCAGTGCATCGTCGGTCATCTGGTCGGCCATACGGAATGCCTCCTTTCGCAGCGTCCGGCGCAGGCCGCCGGATCGTGAACCGGCGCTACAGTTGTTTGGCATCCTTGAAGATTGGGTGAACCGGCGGAGAGTTAGTTCTTCGGCGCGGTCGCTTCGATGCGCACACGCAAGGCCTCGGCCGCAGACTGTCCGACTTCCAGCACCGGTGCCGCCAGTTCCGAGACCGCAGTGACCGGTTCCATTCGGGCTGTGCGGTTCATCTCGACCGCGGCACGGGAGAGTGCGCTGAGGCCGATGTGCCCGGCGAGTCCCGCGATGTCGTGACCGATCCGAAGCGCTGGTCCCCGGCGCTCAGCCCGGACCTCCTCGGACAACCGTTCAAGCCGATCGATGATCTCGATCAGCCCGTCCGCCAAAAGCTCGCGCAGCGCTTCCGCCCCGATATGCTCTTCCAGGCGCTCCAAGAATGCCTCGTCCAGCATCGCCGGTTCGGTCTTGGCCTTTTGTCGCGTCCAGCCCAGCATTCGAGACACCCTCTCCGTTTCGCACACTCACGCACCATACGTCCGGAGGAGTTAAGCTTCTGTTCTGGCTGGTTTTACTTACGCTTAAGGTGTTCTTCGAGACGCGGCATGATCTCGACGAAGTTGCAGGGTCGGTGGCGATAGTCGAGTTGGTAGACCAGGATTTCGTCCCAGGCGTCCCTGCAGGCCGACGGAGAGCCCGGCAAGGCGAAGAGATAGGTCCCGCCAGCCACCCCACCGCAGGCGCGGCTCTGGATTGCGGAGGTGCCGATCTTCGCAACCGAGACCTGCGTGAAGAGCACCCCGAAGGCGTCGATCTCTTTCTCATAGACGTCCCGGTGCGCCTCGACGGTGACATCGCGTCCCGTGAGCCCGGTGCCTCCGGTGGACACAACCGCATCGATCTCCGGGTCCGCGATCCACGCGCGCAGCTGAGCCGCGATCTCCGCTCGTTCATCCCGCACGATCGATCGGGCCGCAACGCGGTGCCCTGCGCCCTCGATCCGGCCGGCGAGCAGATCGCCCGATCTGTCATCGTCTGTCGAGCGCGTGTCGGACACCGTCAGCACGGCGATCCCGATTGAAACAAAGGCGCGGCTCTCATCGATGCGGGACATTGGGACCTCCATCTGCTGATCAGCCCAGAAGTGCAGGCGGAACGCCCGCGATGCAACCGGTGGTCGGTACAAACGAAACACCGCCGCCCCGCTTGGCGACATCGAGTTGAAACGTCGCGGCACGATCTCTGAAACACGCGGGAGGCAGGGTTGGTCGCCTCCCCTCAACGGTGTCGCGGATGAGCCGCGGGCCCCGAGCATTGGAGGAAGACATGGCAGATCTGAAAGTTGGTTCGAAGGGCAGCGCGGTTGTGGCGCTGCAGAAGGCGCTGAACAAAGAGGGCGTGAAGCCGAAACTCAAGCCCGATGGCGCCTATGGCAAGAACACCGCCAAGGCTGTGGAGGCGTTCCAGCGCAAGGCTGGCCTCAAACAGACCGGTGCCGCGGACAAGGCGACGCTATCGGCGCTGTCGCTGAAGGGCGGTGGCGGTGGGTCTTCGGCGACGCCGACCTGGAAGCTCGGAGATCCGGCGACCCTCGACCGGCATGTCCGCGACGAGATCATCAACGTGCGTGCCTATGACCGGCTGGACGGTGAGATCTCCGCGGATCCGAGCCATGAGGCGCGCGGGCTGCTGCGGGAGCTTCGCCATCACCGGGCGGCCTATGACCGGGCGGCTGAGAACCTTCTCTACATCTCGGGTTTCCTGATCAAGGCGCGCAAGGAGTTCGAGAAGGTCGTCAAGAAGGACCCCAAAGCGGCCGAGAAGATCCTGGAGAAGGCGGAACGTGCGTTTGCGGAGTCGGAGTATCAGATGGCCCGTTGGGGCAAAGCGATCACCAACATGCAGGCGGTGAACAAGCGCTTCCTGTCGATGGCGGCGTGACCATGGGGGGCGGCTTCACTGGGGCCGCCCTTCGAGATGCGCCTTGAGCGCCAAGAGATCTTGCCAGGCGAGCGCTTTGTCGGCCGGTTGGCGGAGCAGATAGGCTGGATGAAAGCTCGGCAAGAGCGGCAGCCCCGAGGCTGTGTGCTCAGTCCAGGTGCCGCGCATCCGTTTGATCCCGGTGCCTGTGGCGAGCAGCGCCTTGGTGGGCGTGTTGCCGAGCGAAAGGATCACGTCAGGGGCCGCGAGCGCGATGTGGCGTTCGACGAAGGGAAGGAAGGCCCGAGCCTCGATCTCCGACGGCGTGCGGTTGCCGGGCGGCCGCCAGGGCAGGATATTGGTGATGTAGACTGCGGTGGCCGGGTCGTCGGCTGTGCGCGAAAGACCAATGGCCGCGAGCATCCGGTCGAGCAGTTGCCCCGCGCGGCCGACAAAGGGTTTGCCGGTGCGATCCTCCTCGGCGCCGGGGGCCTCTCCGATCACCATGATGCGGGCACCAGGAATGCCGTCGGAGAAGACGAGGTTGCGCGCGCCCTTACGCAGCTCGGACCCCTCCCAGCCTCGCATGGCGTCGGCTAGGTCCGTGAGGGTGGTGGCTCGGGCGGCGATCTCGGCGGACGCTGGAGGCTCGGTGGCCGGTTGGGGAGCGGGCCGCGCGTCAGCCGGCGCACCCGTTGCAGCCGGTCGCGCGCGCGGGGCTGTGGCCGGGGGGCGCGCGTCACCGGGGCGGGGCGGGACCGCCGCGCTTACGAACCGGTCGATGGGTGCGTCCGCGACCGCTTCATCTGCGCCGAGGTCGACCTGCCAGGCCAGAGCGGCCAACAGCGCGCTCCGGTCCTCCGGCGTCATGCGGCCGGGCGGGGGTCGATCGGCGCGAGCGGCAGGCCGAGCGCCGCTTCGATGGCCGCTGTGTGGGAGAGAAGATCCGCCTCTCCCCGCAACGGGGCGACCACTTGAAGGCCGATGGGCAGGCCGTCCGAAGTGAAGCCGCAGGGCATCGACAGCGCCGGCGCCGAGGTGAGCGTGATCGCGTAGACGATGGCAAGCCAATCGATATAGGTCTCGAACACTTGGCCATCACAGCTTTCGCAGGTGCGCGCGTCCACCGCGAAGGGCGGCACGATGGTCGCGGGGCAGAGCAGGAGGTCATAGCGCTCGGTGAAGGCGGTCCAGGCCTCAACCATGCGCCCGCGAGCGAGATGGGCTGCCGCGACCTCTTCCCCTGTCAGCGCAAGGCCCCGCTCGATGTTCCATATCACGTCCGGCTTCAGCTGATCGCGCTTGTTGGCATAGTGCCCGGCATGGCCGGTGGCGAAGTCGACGGCACGCAAAGTCTGAAACGCCGCATGCGCCTCGGAGAAGTCGGGGTGTGCCTCCTCGACAGTGACGCCGTGGCTCTCCAGCGACCGAGCGGCAGCCTCGCACACGGCCGCGACCTCCGGGTCGACCGGCGTGATGCCGAGATCGCGGGAAAACGCGACCCGCTTCGGCAGGCGCGGCGCCTCGGCGGCCGAGCGGAACCCGTGCGGTCCGGCCTGCGACAGCGGCAGGCGCGGATCGGGCCCAGCCATCGCGTCGAGCAGAAGCCCCACATCGCCGATATTGCGCGCCATCGGCCCTTCGACCGAGAGCACGGCAAAGGGATTGGCACCAGGCCCCTTGGGCACTCGCCCAGGCGAGGGGCGCAGCCCCACCACCCCGCAGAAGCTGGCCGGGTTGCGCAGACTGCCGCCCATGTCCGAGCCATGGGCCAGCCACGCCTGACCCGAGGCCAATGCAGCTGCCGCCCCGCCGGAGGAGCCCGCCGGCGAGCGCCCGAGGTTCCAGGGGTTTGCCGTTCGGCCGAACACTTCGTTGAAGGTGCTCGCCCCCGCCCCGAACTCCGGCGTGTTGGACTTGGCATAGATTACGCCGCCTTCGTGCTCGATTCGCTCGGCGATGTAATCCGAGCGTTCGGGCACGACGTCCGCGTATATCGGGGAGCCGTTGGTGGAGCGGACGCCGGCCACGCCGACCAAGTCCTTTATCGGCACCGGCAGGCCGCCCAGCATGCCCCGCTCCCCCACTGGTTTGCGTACAAGCTCTGCCGCGCGATCCCTCGCTCGGTCGAAACAAAGGGTCGGTAGCGCATTGACGGAGCCGTCGACCTCGGCGACGCGCGCCTCGAGGGTGTCGAGCACCTCCCCGTGAGTGACATCGCCAGCATCCAGCCGGTCTTTCAGCGTGCGCGCCGTCCACCCGATCATCCCATCCATGTGCCGTCCCCCTGTGGCTCTTGGGTCTTACCTTGCACAGGGACGGGGCGCGGCGAAAGGGGCTGGCCGAGCCGACAAGTCTGTGGTTTGAGGAACCTCTGAGATCGCGTTGCTTTTGCACAGAGAGGAAGTATGGCTCGAACCGCGCGTCCGTTTTTTCTATCAGTTGCGCTCGCGCTTTGCATGGCACTCGCTGCCTGCGCCACCCGTGAGCCGATCGCCCTGCCGGCGCGTATCGTCGATGTTGAGGTGCGCTATTCCGAGGCATCGCTTTTCTCAGAGCCGGAGTTGCGTCGCCTGGTCACCGAAGCGGGATACAGCTATCAGCCCATTCGCTCCTCGTCTCGGCCGGATGCTGAAGAGCGCGCCAAGATCAAAGCGCTTCAGGTCCAGAACGCGGCCTATTCTGACTACGCGCAGTCGGCGCCGGTCCGCGCGGAGATGAAGACCCGGTTGCGCACCGCGTTCATCGCCGCGATGGTCGAGACGGCCCCAAGCCTGGGTCGGCCCGGCGCCTCGCCGTTTCCGTCCCGCCGGCCGATCACGCGGGCATCGGAGCGCCCTGCCGTGCTCGAGGTTGACGTCAGCCGCCTCAAGATTGGCGTCGTGAGCGGGGAGTTTTCGTCGAGCGCGGCTGGGAAAGCCGGTTTGGCGTTGCTCGATGGGCTGGGCGCTATGGTAGGCGCCCTGGAATCGACGCCCGTCTTCGTCGGCACGCTGACGTTGCGCGATCGGGAAACCGGTGCGCGCTTGGCCTCCGAGCGTATCGTGATCAGTCCGAGCAGTCCCAAGCGCGCGCCCTATGGCGTCACCGATCTTCCCACCGTCTCTCGCCATATTCTGGCACTCTTCGCGTTTAAACAGCGCTCCTGAAGGCCAAGTTCTATGATCGGATGGTCGCAGTGACATTGACGCGGCGGCTCGCAGCCCGATAGTCCTCACAACCGCTAGCGAACGCACTAGGAGCGATGCGAATGACCGAGATCGAACGCGAGTCGATGGATGTGGATGTGGTGATTGTCGGGGCCGGGCCCGCGGGGCTGTCGGCGGCGATCCGGCTGAAACAGCTCGGCGGTGACGATGTCTCGGTTGTGGTGCTGGAGAAGGGCTCCGAAGTGGGCGCGCATATCCTCTCGGGCGCCGTGCTGGACACGAGCGGTCTCGACGCCCTGATCCCCGATTGGACCGACAAAGGCGCTCCCATCGAGACCGCGGTGACCGAGGACCGGTTCTTCGTGCTCGGCGAGGCGGGGCAGATGCGGATCCCGACCGCCCTCATGCCGCCCTTCATGTCGAACCACGGCGCCTATATCGTTTCCATGGGCAATGTCTGCCGCTGGATGGCGGAGCAGGCCGAGGAACTGGGCGTCGAGGTCTTCCCTGGCATGGCGTGCTCGGAGCTGATCTATGACGACGAGGGCCAGGTCGTCGGCGTCGTCGCAGGCGAGATGGGCCGCGCCAAGGACGGTACGCCGGGGCCGTCCTATGAGCCCGGCATGGAGCTCCGCGGGCGCTATGTGTTCCTGGCCGAAGGCGTGCGCGGGTCGCTCTCGAAACAGGCCATTGCACAGTTCGCGCTCGACAAGGGCCGCGAGCCGCAGAAGTACGGCATCGGGATGAAGGAGCTCTGGGAGGTTAAGCCCGAGCATCACAAGCCGGGCCAGGTCACCCACACCATGGGCTGGCCGCTGCTCGGCAAGGCCGGCGGCGGGTCCTTCATGTACCACCTCGAGAACAACCAAGTGTATGTCGGGTTCGTCGTCCACCTGAACTACGAGAACCCGCACCTGTTCCCCTACATGGAATTCCAGCAGTGGAAGCACCATCCGGAGATCGCGCAGGTGCTGGAGGGCGGCAAGCGCGTCTCCTATGGCGCGCGGGCGATCATTGAGGGCGGGTGGCAGTCGATGCCGAAGTTGACCTTCCCTGGCGGGGCGCTGCTCGGCTGTTCGGCGGGCATGGTCAACGTGCCCCGCATCAAGGGCAACCACAACGCGATGCATTCCGGACGCTTGGCGGCGGAGGCGGCCTGGGAGGCGATCCAGGCGGACCGGTCCCAAGACGAGCTGACCGCCTATCAGACGAGTGTTAAGACGGGCGAGATCGCCCGCGACCTGAAACCTGTGCGCAACGTAAAGCCGCTCTGGTCTCGCTATGGCCTGGGGGCCTCGCTGGCGGTGGGCGGGCTCGACATGTGGTTTGCCGCGCTCTGCAACGGCCTCGGGTTCGGCGGCACCACGCTGCTCGGCACGCTCAAGCACGGCAAGGCAGACCACGAGGCGACCGGCAAAGCGAAAGACCACGAGCCGATCGAGTATCCCAAGCCGGACGGCGTGATCTCCTTCGACCGCTCCACCAACATCGCCTTCAGCTTCACGAACCACGAGGACAGCCAGCCGGCGCACCTCACGCTGAAGGACTCGAATGTGCCGGTGGAGGTGAACTGGCCCGTCTATGGCGGCCCGTCCGAGCGTTATTGCCCGGCCGGGGTCTACGAGTTCGTCCATGAGGACGGTGGCCCGCGGTTCCAGATCAACTTCCAGAACTGCGTCCACTGCAAAACCTGCGATATCAAGGACCCGATGCAGAACATCGTCTGGACCACGCCGCAGGGGGGCGACGGCCCGAACTATCCCAACATGTGATCAGCGTTTGACATCGAGCTTGGCGAGACCGTCGACCGCGGTCTCGCAGTCCGCCCGGAGCTGACCCGCTTCCTCGATCTTTGGATAGGCCTTGGCGTTCATATCCTTGACCTTCTCATCAAGCGGCTTGGCCTTCTTGAGCACTGCCTTCTGACCCGCGAGATCGTGCGCCTTCTTCGCTGCGTCGAACGCGGCCTTGAGTTTGATCATCTCGTCGAGCGCCTTGAGGCCTGTCTCATAGTTCGCGAGCCCTTCGTCGACCTTGGTCGAAATGGTCTCCCGATTGGTCTTGAGCAAATCGGCTGCGGCCCGGCACGCGGTTTCGGCTTTCTCCAGCTTGCCCAAGATCGTCTTCACATTCGTCTTTAGGTCGCTGACCGCGGTCGAGATCGAGCCTTTGTCGTCCGCCGGGTCTCGGAGCGACCACTCCAGCCCTTCGATATGGGTCTTCAGCGCTTTCATCGTGCCGCTGTCGGCGACCCCGTTGCCCGCGAGCCCCGCCTTCTTCTGAAAGCGCGTCACTGCGTCCTTGGTCTTGGCATCGAAGGTGCCGCTGGTCTTCAGCTTAGGACCCGAGGCCAACACCTTGTTGAGATTGCCTTGGAGCTTCTTGACCGAGCCGCCGGTCGAGCCTTCCGCAAGGATTGCCATGATCTCTCTCCAATTCCATCCGCGTCAAATCCGTGATCACAGGATGAAGGAGCAGCATGTCTGCCGTGCGTCGGCGCGTGTTTCAGGCGTATCAGTCCGCGCGGTTCTCTTCCACCGCATGGCAGGCGACGGAGGCCGGGCCTGCCGGCAGCAGCTTTGGCCGGATCGAACGGCATTTCGGGACTGCAAGCGCACAGCGGGGTGCAAAGGGACAGCCGACCGGGGTCTTCATCGGGTTCGGCGGCTCGGTCGGCGGGCGCGGCTTGTCGAAGCTCCCCCCTTCGAGCCGCGGGATGCTGTCGAGCAGCAGCTTGGTGTAGGGGTGCCGTGGCCGGGCGAAGATCTCTGCCACAGGCGCCAGTTCCATCACCTGGCCGAGATACATCACCGCCACCCGGTCGCCGAAATGCCGAACGACGCCGAGGTCGTGGGTGATGAACAGATATGTGAGCCCGCGCGCTCGGCGCAGTTCCGTCATCAGGTTGAGGATCTGCGCCTGGATCGAGACGTCGAGCGCCGAGACCGGCTCGTCCGCCACGATGAACTCAGGTTCGGTCACCAGGGCTCGGGCGATGGCGATGCGCTGGCGCTGCCCGCCGGAAAACTCGTGCGGGAGGCGTGGCAGCCAGGCCGGATCGCAGCCGGTTGCCGCCATCACCTGCTGCACGCGGGCCTTGCGCTCTTCGGCCTTCAGCTCCGGGCAGAGGGCGCGGACCGGCTCGGCCAGCGTCTCCAACACCGTGCGCCGCGGGTTGAGCGAGGCATAAGGGTTTTGGAAGACCATCTGCATCCGCGCGCGATAGGCGCGGCGGCGGCTCTCGGAGAGGCGGTCGATGCGCGCCCCGTCATAGCTGATGGTCCCGCCGGAGGGATCGAGCAGCCCCATGATGATCCGCCCGAGCGTGGTCTTGCCGCAGCCGCTCTCGCCCACCACACAAAACGCCTCTCCCCGATTGATCGTCACATCCACGCCGTTCAGCGCGTGCAGCACCGGTTTGTGGCGCGCGAGGAAATGGCTCGGCAGGCGGAAGCGGCGTTCCAGGCCCGCCACCTCAACCAGCGGGCCGCCAATCTCCGGCGCGTCGGGCTTTGGTGGAGTGAGGTCGACGGAGAGGGTCATTTGCCCCCCTTCAGCGGCAGATAGCAGGCATGGCAGCGGCTGGCGTCCAGCTCATCCGGGCCCAGCTCCGGCGTCTCGAGATAGCAGCGGGCATAGGCGTGCTCACAGCGGGGCCGAAAGGCACAACCATCGGGCAGGGCGCCGATGCCGGGCATGGAGCCCGGGATCTGGTGCAGCGCCTCGCCCGGATTGGCGCGAGCGGGCAGGGCAGCCAGCAAACCCGCCGCGTAAGGGTGGCGCGGGTGATCGATGATGGTGCGCGTCGGCCCCGTCTCCACCGCGCGGCCGGCATAGAGGATCATCAGCCGCTCGGTCACCTCGGCCACAACGCCGAGATCGTGGGTGATGAGGATCAGGCCCACCTGGCGCTCGCGACAGAGCCGCAGCAGCAGGGCCATGATCTCCGCCTGGATCGTCACGTCCAGCGCCGTCGTGGGCTCGTCGGCAATCACGATCTCCGGCTCGGTCAGCAGTGAGATCGCGATCACCACGCGCTGACGGAGCCCGCCTGAGAGCTCGTGCGGATAGGCGTCGAACCGTTTCTCCGGGTTCGGGACCTGCACGGCGGCCAGCATCTCGACCGAGCGGTCGCGGGCACGCCGGGCCGAGATCCGCTCGTGCGCCGCCAGCGTCTCCACCATCTGGGCGCCGACGGTCATCACCGGGTTCAGCGTCGCCATCGGGTCCTGGAAGATCATCGAGATCCGTTTGCCCCGGATCTCGCGCATGGCCTTGCCGCGAAGCTTCAAGAGGTTCTGCCCGTCGAAGCGGATGCTGCCGCCGGTCACGCGCCCCGGTGGGGGCAGGAGATTCAGCAGCGCAAAACCCAGCATCGACTTGCCCGCGCCGGACTCACCGACGATCCCGAGCCGCTCGCCCGGGTTCAGCGTCAGATCGACCCCGCGGAGCGCCAGGCGCCGCTCACCGCGGGGGGCGGGGAAGCCGACCTCGAGCCCCTGGACCTCGAGCAGCGCGCTCATGACCGGCCTCTCAGGCGCGGATTGAGCGCATCGCGCAGGAAGTCTCCGAGCAGGTTGATCGAGAGGATCAGCGCGATCAGCACGAGCGCCGGCCAGAGGGTGATCCACCAGGCACCCGAGAAGATGAAATCGAACCCCGAGCGGATCAGCGCCCCCAGCGAGGGCTGATCGACCGGCATGCCGAGGCCGAGGAATGACAGCGCCGCCTCGGTGACGATGGCGTTGGCCACTTGGATCGTTGAGATCACTAGCACCGGCGTCATGGTGTTCGGTAGGATATGCCGCCGCATGATGGTGCCCGAGGGGAGCCCGATGGTGCGCGCGGCGTCCACATAGTCCTTCTTCCGCTCGGCCAGCACATTGGCCCGGACCGTCCGCGCGTAGTGCGGCCATTCCGCGAGACCGATTACCAGGATCAGCATGGGGATCGCGAGTTGACCGTAGAGCTCAGGCCCGAACGCCGCCGAGACCACCGCCAGCGCCACAATCGCCAGCATCAGCGTGGAGAGCGAGAGCTGGATGTCGGCGATCCGCATCAAGAGGTTATCGAGCCAGCCGCCGCGATACCCGGCGATCAGTCCGATGGTGACCCCCAGCACCGCTTGGACCGCGACCGCTCCGATCCCGATCAGAAGCGAGATCCCGGTGCCGTACATGATGGTCGAGAGGATGCCGCGCCCTTGATCATCGGTGCCGAGGAGAAAGCGCTCATCGCCCTCGGGCAACCAAGATGGCGGCAACTCGCCGTCCAAAATGTCGAGCTGCAGCGGGTCATAGGGGTTCTGCGGTGCGATCAGGGGCGCACTCACCGCCATCGCTACGAGCGTCACGAGGATCAGCCCCGCGATCACCGCGCTCGGGTCCCGCAGGAAGCGGCGGCGAAGTTCTGCGCGGGCGATCACAGGCGGCCCTCCGCAAAGATGCGGCCGCTCGGCCAGATGTCCCGGGTGAGCCCTTCGAGAAGGGTTGTGTAGGTTGCCACGCCCGCAGCCGTGGCCAACACCGTCGCCAATCCGAAGATCAGCCACACGGCCGGGGGGTCGCTCCGTCCGGGATTGGCGAGCAGCCGCCCTTCGGCCCGTGCCGCCGCCAGAAAGGCGCGCCCCGCCGGCAGAAGCCTCAGCCCGAGATTGATCACCAGGAAGCTTACGCAAAGCGCCGAGAGGCCCGCGCCGAGAGCAGCCAAGACCCAAACGGGCATCTCTTCTGGCAGCAGGCTCACGACTGCGCCCCGGGCAGGGAAACCATCGGGTTGATCAGCGTGTAGATCAGATCGACGATGGTGTTTACCACAACGAAAATCAGCCCCACCACGATGATATAGGCGATGATAAGGGGCGTATCGACACGCGTCACCGCCTCAAGGAACATGTTGCCCATGCCCGGCCATTCGAAGACGCTCTCGGTCAGGATGGTGTAGGCGAGCAGCGTCCCGATCTGCAACCCGCCGACGGTGACGACCGGCAGCAGGGTGTTGCCGAAGGCGTGGCTGCGCACCTTGGCGGGTGCCAGCCCCTTCGCCCGGGCGAAGCGAATATAGTCCTGGCCAAGCTGCTCCATCATCTCCGCCCGGATCAGCCGGATGAACAGCGGGATCATGATGAGCGCGAGCGAGACCGAGGGCAGCACCAGATGGGTCCAGCCGTCCAACGTCAAGAGCCCCGTGTCCCACCAGCCGAGATCCACCGTGTCGCCGCGCCCAAAGGCGGGCATCCATCGCAGCTCCACCGCGAAGATCCAGATCAGGAAGATCGCCGTCAGGAACACCGGCACCGAGATCCCGATGATCGAGCCACTCATCACCAGCCGCGCGAGCCCGGATCGCGGACGCGTCGCGCAATAGGTCCCCGCTGGGACCGAGACCAGCACGATGATCACGGTGGCGGCCAGAACCAGCTCGATGGTCGCCGGCATTTTGTCGAGGATCACCTCCAGCGCCGGGCGCTTGAAGAAATAGGAGGTGCCGAGATCGCCTTGCACGGCCCGCTCCAAGAACCGTCCGTACTGCACCCAGAAGGGATCGTTCAGCCCCAGCTGGTCCCGCAGGGCCTGGCGTTCGGCCTCCGAGACCGACTGTCCCACCAGCTCGCGCAAGGGGTCGCCCAATTCGCCCTGGATCGAGAAGCCGATCAGACTGATCACCAGCATGACGATCACCGCCTGAGCGCTCCGGCGCAGCAGAAAGGCGACAGTGTGCATGGGGCTCCTCAGGCGGCGGTGGCGGGCCGGAGGACGTGCCCCGGTATCTGCGCCTTACAAGGGTTTTTCCTGCACTGCAATGGGCGCCTCTGTGCCCCCGGTGCCCCGGGCGAGCAATGCCAGACGGTCCCGCTCGCGATCCGTCCGGCTGCCCGCAAGCGTCGCCAGAACCACGCGCCGGGTGAGCGGCGGGTCGCGCATCGGCAGCACGCTGACCCCCGCACCTGCATACCGCTCGACATCCGGTTGCGGCAGCGCGGTAAAGCCGATCCCGGTGGCCACGCACTCCATGATGGCCTCGATCCCGTCGAACAGGACCCTTTCCCGCGGCTCGAGGCCCTGTTGTGCGAGGTGACCGGCGACCAGCCGCCCGATGCCAGTCCCAGGCGCAAACTGAAGGAAAGCAAGACGCTCGAAGCAGGTCTCGGCGCTCCACGCGGCCGCGCCGGGCGGGAGGGCGTAGACGAGTTCCTCTTCGGCAAGCGGTGTCAAGCGAAGGCCCGGCTCCGGCTCACCGCCCGTGATCACCGCCGCGTCCAGCTCGCCGCGCGCCACCCGCTGCGCGAGGGTCTCCGAGAGCCCGGTCTCGATGACAAAGCGGGCTTCTGGCGCCTCGGCCCGCGCGCGCCCGAGGAAGCCCGGCAAGATCCGCACCCCCGCTGTGAGGATAAACCCGATGCGGTAGTCGCCCGCGAGGTCGGAACCGGCCCGGCAGAGATCGCGCAGGCTCCGCTCTCCCGCGAGGATGTCGCGCGCCCGGGTCGCCGCAGCCCGGCCGAGAGGGGTGAGCCGGGGCGGCCTCGTTGCCCGGTCGAAGAGCTCTGCGCCAAGCTCTGCTTCAAGCCCCTTCATCTGCATCGAGACCGCAGAGAGGGTCAGGTTCAGATGCTCCGCCGCGCGGGCAAAGGACCCGATCTCCGAGATGGCAACCAGTGTTTGCAACACGCGCGGTGTCATAAGTTCAAGTCTCCTGAAGATAGAAAGCAGATTAATTCGATTGCACAGAAGTTGAGGGGGTGTATGCTCTCGTCATGTCACATCTTCGTGAGAATCCCCCGCTTCAAGCCACTGCCCGTCGCCTTGCCGACGAGGTTTTTGTCCACCGCGCCGCCACCTGGGACCGCGAGCGCCGCTATTGCCATGCGAACATCGCTGACCTCCGTGAGGCGGGCCTGATGGGGATGACGATCCCCGAGGCTTATGGGGGCAAGGGCGCAAGCTTCCTCGATGCGGTCCATGTGATCGAGGAGATCGCCCGGGTCTGCACCCTGACCGCACGGGTGGTTGTCGAGGCCAATATGGGCGCCGTCAGCGCTGTAATGGCTTATGGCACCGAGGCGCAGAAGCGGTTGGCGGCGGACCTCGTGCTCGCGGGCGACAAGCCGGCGATCTGCATCACCGAGCCGGACGCCGGCAGTGCCGCGACCGCGATGCTGACCACGGCCAGGCGGCGTGGCGACGTCTATGTGATCGACGGGCAGAAACACTGGATCACCGGCGGCGGGGTTTCTCGCCTGCATCTGATCTTTGCCCGTGTGATCGGTGAGACTGGCGCGGAAGAGGGGATCGGCGGGTTCCTGGTGGTCGCGGATCCGGCCTCGGGCACCTATCCGGCCGGGTTCACCGTCGCCGGGCATGAGCGGACCATGGGGCTCTGTGGCATGCCCGAGGCGCGGCTCGTCTTCGACGGGCTGGAAGTGCCGGCGGAGATGGCGCTGGCGCCTCCGGGGGGCTTCCGGCGCGGCTTTGCCCAGTTGATGAACGCCTATAACAGCCAGCGCGTCGGGGCTGGGACCGTGGCGCTCGGGATCGCCGTCGGCGCGATGGAGCGGGCGCGCGACCACATGCTGGCCCGCGAACAGTTCGGGCGGCCGATCGCCGAGTTCCAGGGGCTGCAGTGGATGCTCGCCGATATGGATACGGGGCTGACTGCGGCGCGGCTGCTGCTCCAGGAGGCGGCACGGTCGCGCGGGCCCGATGGCAGTGCTTTCCCCGACCCGGCGATGGCGGCACGCGCGAAGCTGTTCGCCTCGGAGACCGCGATCAAAGCGGTCAACGATGCGCTCCAGATTTTCGGGGCGAGGGGCTATGGCGCCGAGGAGCCGCTGGAGCGCATGTATCGCGATGTGCGCATGTTCACCATCGGCGGGGGCACCGCGCAGATCCTGCGCACCCAGATTGCGGGCCATGTGCTCGGAATCCGCACCCCGCAGACGCGCGAAGGCTATCTGCCTAAGGTGGCACCGCTCGCGGCTGAGTGACGCCCAGTCGACGCGGGTTCAGTCGACGCGGGTGTCGATCATCCGCGTCGCGATCTCCGCACCGGTCAGCGGTCGCCGGGCGATCCGGGCCTCCAGGGCCGCGGCGAAGCTCTCAGACGACTCCGCGATCGGGCGCAACTCATCAAACAGCGGCTCGCGGGTGTGGAAGGCGACGATCAGGGTCTTGCCGAAGGTCTCGTCGATCTGGAAGGCGATCACCGAGGCATCCTGTGAGCGCTCCGCCAGGGTGTGGGCGACGCGAACCGTTCTCGCACCGCCCTCGACCGAACCGAGGTCTGCGAGCAGCGTGTTGTCGCGGTTCACATTCGGGAGCAGGTGGAATACAGCGCCGGTGACGTCCACGGCCGCGACATGGATGTGGCCCCAGGAGGAGGTCTCCGGCACCTTGATGTCGATCAGCGGGTTCTCACCGACGGCAAAGGCGCCCGAGGGGTTCGGCTCTTCGCCGGTGGCCGTGCCGATGCCGAGGATGATCGAGAGCTCCGACTCCGGGGTCGGCGGGAGCAGCCGGCGCACTTGGCAAACCGGCTGGTTCAGCACATCGAGCCGGCTGTCGAGCTGGCGGTCGCCGATGGCGCGTTGCAGCCGTTCCCGCAGCGCCAGCCCCGCACGGCCGTCGGCCACTTCGCCCCGCACGGTCACCGCATCGCCGAGCGCAAAGCTGCCCGAGGGGGGCTGATCAAGGCTGAGCGGTCCGCATTCTCCACCGTCGGCCAGGATCTCCGACAGCGCCTCTGGCAGCAGCACGACCGGCCCGTTGGAGATGTTCACGGCGACCGAGAGCCCGTCGGTGCCGTCGAGGGCGCCAAGCGCCTGGCGCGCCGCATCGCCCCGGTCCATATCCGGCGCAATCCCGGTCACGGTGACCCGGCTGTCCTCGAGCGCGAGCGACCAGCTGTCGAGCTGCTCAAGCGGCGCAAGCAGGCCGAGCAGCGCCTCGCCGAAACGCTCCGTTGGGGCGCCTGAGCCGACCGGCAGAGAGAGCGTGGAGGCCGGCGCGTCGTAGGAGGCCGCGAGATAGGCGGCGATCATCGCGCCATCCGTGTCCTTTGGCACATGACCACCGATCGATATCGCGCCGCCCTCCTGTTTCGCGACAAAGCGGTAGGGGGAGATCGTCTCCGGCCCCAGCACCTGCTGCAGGATGGGGTTCAGCAGACCCGCCTGCCAGGCGCCGACACCGCCACCGATGAGAAGCAACAGGAGCACCAGCACGATGCGCCCGGCGCCGCCTTTCTTCTTCGGTGCAGGCTCGGGTTCTGCATGGCTGCCGCTGAGGCGGAAATCGGTCTTGTCGCGCGCAGGCGGGGTGCTGGGCTCCCGCACCGGAGCGCTCGGCGGGGCAGGGGCCGGCCCCAGATCGTCGAGCGGGTCCGGAGCGCCTCCGCCCGGCATCGCAATCACGGTCATCTCGGGCCCGACGCTCAGGGGTTCCGGCGCGCCTGCGATCGCGCGGTCGATGCGCTCCACCAGAGCCGTGGCGGACGCCGGACGGCTCTCCGGCGACGGGTCGGTCAGCGTGGCGATCACCCCGCGCAAGGGTTCCGGCACATCCGAGAGGTCGACCGGCTTGGCTTTGTTCTGCATCACCTCGATCTGGTTGGCGCCAAAGCTCGGCGAGCCACCCCGGAAGGCCGCCAGCATCGTCACGCCGAGGGAATAGAGATCCGAGCGCGTCTCGACCTGGCCGCCGAACTGCTCGGGCGGTGCATAGGTGAACTTGCCCGCAAACTGGCCGCCGATCACGGTCGCTTCGGCCGAAGCGGAGGTGTTCTTGGCAATCCCGAAATCGATGATCACCGGCTGATCGGTGTCGCCGCCGCGCAGCAGGATGTTGTCGGGCGAGAGGTCGCGGTGGATCACGCCGCGCGCGTGGCACGCGGCAAGCCCTTCGGCCACTTTGCGCCCCAACCGCAGCACCTGATCTGGGGACAGCGGCGCATCCTTGAACGCCGCATCGAGGGCGGGACCTTCAACGAAGTCCATCACCAGATAGATGTCGCCACCTGCGGTCCGACCGAGCTCAAAATACTCGATGACCGCCTCGTGATGGACTGCGCGCACCGCCTGCTCGCGCTTCATCAACTCGACGCCCATCTCGTTCTCGGTGAACTCAGCGCGCATGACCTTGATGGCAAAGCGCTCATGCGTCACGTCATGGCTGGCGAGATAAACTTCGCCCATGCCGCCGCGGCCCAGCACCTTCTCGATCCGGTAGGTGTTGTTGACGAGGGATCCGGCGCTCAGCACATCGTCCTTGCTCGCCGACACCATGGGGAACTCCCTCAATCCTCGCGGCCATGCGACGCGCCGCACACCCGCACCTGCGCGCGTATAAGGCCCGAAACGGTCCTCGCTGACAAGTCAAGCGATTGCCGCGATTGCGATAGAGCCGAGCTACACATGAGAAGGGTGCCGCACCGTCTGGCGCAGCACCCTTGCATCCGATCTCCCGAGCCGCAGCCCGGACAGCGATCAGCTGACCGCCTGGAACTCCACCCGGCGGTTGGCCGGAGCGTTCGGATCGGTCGGCAGCAGGAGATACTGCTCGCCCACCCCGATCGCACGGAGGCGGTCACCCTCGATCGCGCAGTCGTTGATCATGCGGCGGCGCACTTCCTCAGCCCGCAGACGCGAGAGCGAGAGGTTGTAAGAGTCGCTGCCGCTCGCATCCGTGTGGCCGAAGATGTGGAACAGGCCGACATCCGAGCGCTTGATGGCATTGCAGAGCGTCTCGAGCTTGGCGAACTCGCTCGCACGCAGCTGGGCGCTGTTGAAGTCGAACTCGATCGTGATGTTGATCTGGCTGTCCGCGGGCATGCGGACATATTCCACCTCCGGGGTCGCCGCTTGGCTTGTCGATGCGGCTTTTACGGTGGTGCCGGTGGACGCCGTCGACGTCGTCGTGGTGGCCGGCTCCGGTGCGGTGGTCGCAGTGTTCGATGTCGCCGAGCTGGTCGCGGCTTGCGTCGCCTTCGCGCTGCCCGCAGCGGTGGCACCGGCGGAGCTCACCGGCGAGAGCGAGAGGCCACGGTGGGTCGACTGATGGGTCTTGAAGCGCTTGAGCAAGTCGTCTTCAGAACTTTGCGCAAGCGCGGGGGCGACAGGGGCAAAGGCCGTTGCAACGGCTGCCGCCAGAATAAAGTTTGCAAATCGCATTTTTTGCTCCTCCAGTTGAGGGTGATGTGGGTCTCTAAGATCTCACACATGTGGGAGCTCATAACACAGAGCGAAACCCCACTGGATGTCTTTTTCGCGACGTACAATGTAGCCCCTCGCGCGGAATGCATCGAATCCGGCGCTGGCACGTGTCGCAAGGGCAACATAGTAATTTTTAACATTATGCGGGATGAATTTGGTCGGATTGTGGTAGAAACTCCGATAACCGACAAACGGTCGAACGAGCCTGCAAACGGGGGTACGGATGGTGAGGTTCGCGTCAGTGATGATCCTCTCGGGCATGCTCGCCGTGACGGTGACAGAGGCCGCTGGTCAGGCATCCCAGATCTACACCCGCGAAGCCATCGAGGCGCAGCGCCCGGAGCGGCTCGGCACGCCGACCGACCAGGATGCGACGATTGCCGTGCCCGAGGCGCCGCAAACACCGGTCCCCGAGGGCGGGCCGCAGTTCCAGCTCAACGGCCTGGCGATGGAGGGCTCGTCGGTCTACGACGCAGCCCGTCTCGATGCGCTGATGGCGGATCTGATCGGCAAGCCCATTGACTTCGCCGGTCTGCGCGCGGTGACGGACCGGATCGAGCGTCTCTACCGAACGGACGGCTATCTTGCGGTGCGTGCCGTCATCCCGGCGCAGCGCATTGCCGATGGCGTGGTCCGCGTCGTGATCGTCGAGGGCAAGGTGAGCGCGCTGGAGCTCCGCGGAGATCTCGGCCGCTCCGAGCCGGAGGTGCGCCGCTTGCTCGAGAAGCTGGTTGGCCAGCAGCCCCTCCAAGTGTCTTTTGCCGAGCGCCAGCTGCTGCTCGCGCGTGACTTGCCCGGCATCAGCCTGCTCGCGGCCCTGCGGCCGAAACCCTCTGACGTTCCCGGTGAGCTTGTCCTGCTGGTCGAAGGCGCGCTCACCCCGCTCGACGGGTTCGTCAGCCTCAGCAATTTCGCCTCGGAGTTCGCGGGGCCATACGTCTTTACCGCGGGCGGCGGCGTGAACAGCGTGCTCTTCGCGGGGGACCGGCTCGAAGCGATCGCCCTCACCGCTCTTGATGTGGGTGAAGAATTGCTCGGCCAGATCGCCTATGAGGCGCCTCTCGGGATCGATGGGATGCGCTTCCGGATCGAGGGCTCGAACGCGGTTTCTGAGACCGGTGCCGAGCTCACCCCGCTCGACATCGACTATCGCTCCCAGACGCTGCGGGCCTCCATCGGCTATGACGTGATCCGCAGCCGATCCCGCACCGCAACCATCGGCGGTGGGCTCGAGGCGATCCACCAGGAGAGCAACTCCCTCATCCCCGCCATCGAGATCGACGAGGATCTGCGGGTGCTTTTCGGTGAGGCGCGGCTGATCGAGAACAACGTCCTCGGAGGACGGCTGGACGCATCGACAGAGCTGCGCTTCGGGCTCGACATCCTCGGCGCGAACAGCGAGGGCGATCCGAACCTCACCGGCCCGATCGACACCGACCCGCAATTCGTCTCGGCCCAATTCGACTTCGACTATCTGCGGCCGCTGCCGGCCGGGTTCGCGATGCGTGCGCGCGTCCAGTCCCAGGTCTCGTCGGGCGATTTGCCGACCTATGAGCGTTTCTCGCTCGGCAACTACACCATTGGGCGCGGTTTTGATCCGGGCGCCTTGGCGGGCGATCACGGCGTCGGCCTCAGCCTGACCCTCTCCTATGCGCTCGACTTGCCCCAGGTGCCTTTCGTGGCCTCGCCCGAGGCGTTCGGCTTCTTCGACACCGGACGCGTCTGGCTCGATGGCGAGAACCGGGGGCTCTCCTCGGTCGGTCTGGGCGCGCGATGGCAGATGTTCGAGCAGATCGACGCCGAGGTCTTCGTTGCCGTTCCAGTCGACGACTCGGATGTCATCGACAGCGACGACGTCAGCGGGCTGTTCCGCGTGACCACCTTCTTCTGACCCCTTTCGGCCCGCCGGGGGCGCTGCGCCCGGGTGGGTCCGTGCCACGCCACGGAGGATTTGCGATGACCCTGAGACCGAGCCCCTGGATCGCCGGCATCCTCCTCGTCGGACTCTCCTCTTGTGCCGAGGTCGCCACCGGGCCGTTCAACCCCTCCGCCAGCGGCGAAGACTCGCCGGGCGCGCCCCAGGGCAGCATCATCGGTCTGCAGCGCGAGGCCTTCACCGCCAACGTGCTCATGGATTTCGAGGAGGCCGAGAGCCGCTATCGCGAGAGTGCGATCCGTGCGGGGGACGCTTTCTCCGATGGCGGCATCGCGCAGATCGAGCAGGAACTTTACCTCGCGCTGAACAAAAGCAATCTCGGGGAGTTCGAACCGGCTGAGGCGCTGTTTGCACGCTCCCTGCGTGCGATCGAGCGGGAAGGCATCCTGATCAGCAGGGTTAAGGCGCGGGTCTTCTATG
Organism: Pseudomonadota bacterium; assembly: GCA_039816045.1. GTDB lineage: Bacteria > Pseudomonadota > Alphaproteobacteria > Rhodobacterales > Rhodobacteraceae > Thermohalobaculum. The sequence continues at coordinate 104,832 of JBCBYB010000006.1, read as the reverse complement.
CGCAGCACCTCCTGAACCAGGGGCGCACGGCCGACGCGCTCGAGGAGGCGGACGGCGCCCTCGCCCTCGGCTCGCCGGCCCTCGGCGCGGATGCAGCACTCGGCGACCAGGTGATGGCCTTCGACGATGCCTTCCTGGTGCGTGCCGACGGGGTGGAGATCCCGGAGAGCACCTCGCGCATGCTGCGCGGCGACGGCTCCGGGGACCTCTCGGGCAAGATCTCGACAGGGCGTCTTACGCCCACTGAGCGGTTGCGCGTTCTGCTCGCGCAGTCCCATTATGTGGCTGCGGCCGCCTCGCTCGGCGGTGGTGGCGAGATCGATGTGGATGCGCGTCTCGCGGCGGCCCAGGCGCTGTTCGACGAGGTGCCGGACCCGACCTCGCTCTGGCTCAGGGCCGAGATTGCGCGGCTCGCGGCGGATCGGGCGCTCGCACAGGGCGATATCGCGGTCTCGATCCAGGAGAGCGACCGCGCCGTGCGCACCGCCCGGCGCTATGGCGCAGGGGAGCGGCCCGAGGCGCTGCTGCGGCTCCAGCAGGGGCGGATCCGGATCGAGGCGGGTGACCCCGGTGGCGCCGAGGCGTCCTTCGAGCGGGCCCTCGACATCCTCTCCCGCGGCGGCCGGGGGGTGAATTTCGATGCGCTCTCGCCCTATTTTGCGCTGCTGGAGGACGCACCCGGACCGGAGTCCGAGGTGGCGGCCTTCCGCGCGCTGCAACAGCTCCGCAACCCCGTGACCAGCGGCACCCTCGCGCGCCTCGCGGCCCGGCTCAGCGCCGGCGACAGCGCGGCTGCCCAGGCGATCCGGGACCTCCAGGATGCCGAGCGTGCCGTGAACCGGGAGGCCGCCTTGCTCGACCGCCTCGCCGCCCAGCCCGAGCGCAACGTGAGTGCTATCCGCCTGACCCGCGCGCGCCTGGTGGAGGCGCAGTCCGCACTTGCCGCGGCAACCCAGGCCGTCTCTGACAGCGCGCCCAACTACACCCAGATCGTCGACCGTTCCGTCACGCTTGAGGAGTTCCGCGCGCGTCTGCAGCCGGGAGAGCTCTTCGTGCAGCTTCGGCTCGGGCGTAATGGCGGCGCGGTCATGGCTGTCACCCCGAACAGCTTGGACCTGAAGCGCATCGACCTCTCCATCGACGAGGCCGCCTCGCTGGTCGAGCGGGTGCGCGAGAGCGTCTACAGCCCGTTCTTCGACGTCGAGGCGGCGCGGGCGCTCTATGTGGCGATCTTCGAGCCGATCCAGGACCGGGTCAGCGCCGCGCGCAACATCGTCTTCGCCCCGGACGGTCCGCTGCTCAGCATTCCCGCGGGGTTGATGATCGCGGCCGACCCGACCGGCTATGCCGGGCGCTCGCTCGACTACTCCTCGGTCCCCTGGTTCGGGACGGAAGCGGCCGTGTCGGTATCCCTGTCGCTGGCCTCTTTCCACCACCTGCGCGGCGCAAAGCCCTCGGCGGCCAGCCGGCCGTTCCGCGGGTTCGGGGACTTCGTGCCCTTCGGCACGGCGTCCGCGGGTGTTGTCCGGGGACGCCGGGATGCGCCCGATGTGTGTGACGACGTCTTTGGCCAGCTCGGCCAGCTCTCGCCACTGCCCGGCACGGCCCAGGAGGTTCGCACGCTGAGCGGTATCGCGGGCGGCGGCTCGGAGGCGGTTCTGCTTGGGCGGGAGTTCACCGATGTGGCGCTGCAGAGCGAAGACCTCGCCGATGCGCGGGTGCTGCACTTCGCGACCCACGGGCTCTTGCCGATCTCCGCGGATTGCCTGCCGGAGCCCTCGCTTGCCACCTCCCTCGGGCAGGACGGCGATGGGCTGCTGGAGGCGAGCGAGATCGTGGAGCTGGCGCTCGACGCGGATCTGGTGGTGCTGTCGGCCTGCGACACCGGCGGACGCGGCGCGGGCTCCGCGCTCGGCACCGGGTTCCGCGGCGCTGGCGGCGAGGCGCTGTCCGGTCTGGTGCGGGCCTTCTTCTATGCCGGCGCGCGCAACGTGGTCGCCTCGCACTGGCTAGTGCCCGACGCCGAGACGGTGCAGCTGATGGAGCGGCTCTACTCGGGCCTTGCGGACGGCGAAAGCCCAGCCACCGCGATCCGCGATGCCCGGCGCGCGCTTGCCCGCACGCCGGAGACGTCGCACCCGTTCTATTGGGCGGCCTTCTCCGTGATCGGCGATGCCGCGCGGGAGAGCCGGATCGCCGGGTTGCCGAAGGCCGCGCAGTCGCATCGCATCGCCCGCGGTGCAGGCCGGAGCGCACGCCCGGCCCTCAGCCCCGTCCTGGCCGACTGAGGCGTGAGCCCGCGGTGACGGCTCGGCCGGTCAGCGGCTTCTACGGCAAGATCCCCGCAGCCGGGGATTTCATCGGGCGCGGCTTGCCCCGAGAGCTGACGGGCCGCTGGGACCGTTGGATGGAGATGGCCCTGCGCGACGCGCTCGCCACGGGTGGCGGCGGGGGCATCTGGCGGTTTCGCGCGGGGCCCGGCGTCTTTGCGAGCGATCCGGTGGCTGGCGTCTGGCAGCTCTCGCGCGACCGGGTGGGGCGGCGTTTCCCGATCCTGATCGCTGTGGTCGGTTGCTTGCCTGCGGTCGGCGATCCCTGGTTCGATGCCGCGGAAGCAGCCTTGGTAGCGGCCCGTGCGGGCGGGCCGCTTGAGGGGCTGACGATGGCGGTCTCGGCGCTGCCCGCGCCCGGGGCCGTCGCGGCCGCGACCGGTGTTAGCTTCTGGCGCGCCGATGCACCGGATCCGGTGTCGTTTCCCACGGCGATGGCGCTGGCGTCCGGCGGGCTCACGCGGCTCTTCGAGGCAGGAGGTCCACCGCTCGCCGAAGCTGGCGATGGGGCGGAGATCGACCCGATGGCGCTCTGGCAGGATGCGGCGAACACCCGCGGAGGCGCGCCTGTGCCGGACGACGCCGAGGCGCTGGATCTCGACGATCTCTTGGCCGATGCCGGGCTTGGCGACGAGACGCTGTCGGGCAAGACCGCACCGACCGATTTGTCCGACATTCCGTCCAGCAGCGATGCGGAGGAGGCGCTCGATCTCGACGACCTGTTGACCGAGGCCGGTCTGGATGCCCCGAGGCCGGATGACCCGTCCGAGGCCCCGCCGAACCTTGCGCCCGAACCACCGGTCGCGCAGGTGGAGTCCGCACCCCAACCGCCCCCCGGTGACGACCTGCTGGACGAGTTTCTCGATGCCGAAGCGGCCCCTCTCAGTGGTGAGCTGCCATTGGCGAGCGCGGAGGAGATCTTGCACGGCACGCCTGTTGTTCCTGCCAGCACCCTGCCGGATGACTTTCTGGATCCCGCAGGCGCGCCCAGCCCCGTCGACACCGAGACGGCCGGGTTGGGAGATGGCGACCCGCTGGATGCGCTCTGGGGAGACGACCTGCCGCCGCCGGCTGATCCCGATGCCCCGCCCCTCACATCCTCAGCAGATCCCATGCCCGCAGCGCCGCTTCCGCTCGACGGACCGGACGAGTTGCTTGACCTCGATGACCTGATCGACGGGCTCGGCACCGACGCGAAGCCACCGAAGGACCGTTGAGCGCCTTGACCCGGCCCGTGCGACACCGCTAGGCAAGCCTCAGCTCGGCCTGAAGGGCCTGCCAGACCGAAGGAACGGGAGACCGCGCGTGCCGCGCTTTGCCGCCAATATCGACTGGCTGTTCACGGAGCGGCCCTATCTCGACCGCATCGCGGCGGCGGCCGACGCAGGCTTCGGCGCTGTCGAGATGCGCGATCCCTATGCCCACGACCCTAATGCACTGCGCGCCGCCCTTGACGCCCATGGCCTCTCGGTCGCTCTGATGTCAGCGCCGGCCGGCGACTGGGCGGGCGGCGAGCGGGGGCTCGCCTCGCTTCCCGGGCGCATTCAGGACCACCAGGCGAGCATCCGCAAGGCACTCGACTACGCCGCCGTTCTGCGGCCGGAGTGCATCCACGTGATGGCCGGGATCAGCCGCGGCCCCTGGGCGCGCTCGACCTATGGCGCCAATCTCAGCCGGGCTTGCGAGATGGGGCCGGACCAGCTCTTCACCATCGAGCCGATCAATGCGCGCGACCTGCCGGGCTATCATCTCTGCGAGACCACCGACGCCCGCACCGTCATCGACGCTGTGGGACGGGGCAATCTGGGCCTGCAGCTCGATCTCTACCACTGTCAGATCACCGAGGGCGATGTGACCCGGCGGATCGAGGCGCTGGCGCCGCTTATCCGCCATGTCCAGATCGCCAGCATCCCAGACCGCGCCGAGCCCGACCGAGGCGAGCTTGCGCTTGGGCATATGCTCGAGGTGCTGGAACGGGTCGGCTATGCAGGCTGGATCGGCGCCGAGTACCGCCCGGCCGCGCGCACCGAAGACGGCCTCGGCTGGCTCCAGCGCTTCGCCTAGAGCTGGTTGATCTTCTCGGCGGCATCGATCGCCGCCTTCTGCTCGCCGTTCATGCGCTTTTGGATCGAGATGATCTTGTTCCTGATCGCCTCCGGCCGCTTGTGCCGCTCCGTGAGGGCCTTGTCCTGGTCCGCGCCTTTGCTCTTTTTGTCGCCCTGCATGCCGATGATCTCGTCGGCCAGCGTCTCCCAGTCGTCCCAATGCTTCTGGACCTGGTCATGCATCTTTTTGACAGACGTCGAGGCTTTCTTGGTCGCTTTGAACAGCGCCTCGCACGCCTTGCCTGCGGTCTCGAGTGTGGATTTGTCCACCGCCCCTCTTTCCCGCAAGCTATCAAGCCATAGCCATCAGGGCATAGGTGACCTGGGCCGCGGTGAAGTCCCAAGCTGCGGTGCCGGGGCCGGGGGCAAGCTCCACGACGTCGAGCCCGACCAGTCGCCGCCCCGCAAGCCCCGTGCGCACGAGCGACAGCGCCTGATAGAAGCCGAGGCCGCCAGGCACCGGCGTTCCCGTGGCCGGCATGATCGAGGGGTCCAGCCCGTCCACATCGAAGCTCACATAGACCGCCTCGGGGAAATCGGCGGGCAGCGCAGCCGCCATTACCCCGCCCGTGACCAGCGCCTCGGCATCGACATGGTGCACGCTGAACCGAGCGCGGGCATCGACCTCCGCCTGGCAGAGCGCGCGCACGCCGTATTGCGCGATGGGGTGCCCGGCTTCGGCGAGTAGATGCATCACCGAGGCGTGGGAGTGCGGCTCCCCCTGATAGGCCACCCGCAGATCGGCATGGGCGTCGATCTGGAGAACCCCGACGGATGTGCCGAGCGCCTCCGCCACCCCGCGCACGGCGCCATATGTCAGGGAGTGCTCACCGCCGAGGGTCACCGGGACCCCCCCTGCCTGCACCGCCGCTCCGGTGCGGCCTGCCAGACGCGCCGTCACCTCCGGCAGCGGCCCGTCACAGGCGAGCGGCGCCTCGGTCGCGATGCCCGCCTGGCATGGCTCGGCCCCGCGCCAGAGCCGCTCGAGCTCCGTGCTGGCGGCCAGGATCGCCGCCGGCCCGCCCGCCGTCCCCGCGCCATAGGAGACCGTGCGCTCCAACGGCACCGGGATCACCCGGAACCGGGCGGTTGCGGGATCGCGCTCGGCCGCGCTCAGCTCTCCGTCGAGAAAGATCACGACAGCCTCCCCTCGAAATCCGCCTGACCGAAATCGCGCACCACGCGCAGCGCATCGGTCTCCGAGTTCCAGAGCGCGATGGCGGGCAGGGCAACCCCGTTGAATGTGGTGGTCTTGACCATCGAGTAATGCGCCTGGTCGAGGAAGGCGATGCGCTGGCCGGGCCGGGCTGCACCGATCCGGTACTCCCCGATCACATCGCCTGCGAGACAGGAGGGCCCGCCGAGCCGCGTCACCGGGCCGTCCGCCTGCTCACCCAGCAGCGCCGGGCGATAGGGCGCCTCGATCACGTCCGGCATATGGCAGGTGGCAGAGACGTCGAGGATCGCAATCGGGCCATCGTTCTCCATCACGTCGAGCACCTCGCCGACGAGGATGCCTGCGTCGAGCGCCACCGCCTCGCCCGGCTCGAGGAACAGCCGGCAACCGGTCTCCGCCGCCGTTGCGCGCAGGAAGGCGACCAGCGCGTCCCGGTCATAGTCGTCGCGCGTGATGTGGTGCCCGCCGCCGAGGTTGATCCAATCGAGCCCGGTCCAGAGGGGCGCCAGCACAGGGGCGATTGCGCCCCAGGTCTCCGCCAGTGGCCCAAACCCCTGTTCGCAGAGCGTGTGCATGTGGACGCCAGCCATCCCGTCGAGATGCGCCGCGTCCAGGCGCGAGATCGGATGCCCAAGCCGCGAACCCGGAGCGGCCGGGTCATAACGCGGGACCTCTCCGGTCGAATGCTCGGGGTTGATCCGCAGCCCGAGATCCGCGCCCCCTGCGCGCGCCGCCGCCCCGAACCGCGCTGCCTGGGCGGGCGAGTTGAACACCACGGTGTCGGAGAGCTGGGCAATCTCGTCGATCTCCGCGGCCTTATAGCCGGCCGCAAAGGTCTCCACGATCCCGCCATAGCGCTGTCGCCCGAGCCGTGCTTCCCACAGCCCCGAGGCGCAGACGCCCGAGAGATGGCGCATCACCAAAGGCGCTGTCGCCCACATCGAGAACGCCTTGAGCGCTAGCAGCACCGTCGCCCCCGAGCGCTCGGCGATCTCCGCCAGCACCCGGCAGTTCGCCTCGAGCCGCGCTTCGTCCACCACGAAACAAGGGGATGGCACGCGCGCGAGATCGAAGTCGCGAAACGCCCCGGGATCGCCGGCCTGGGTCTCCATCTCCATCCTCTCCGCTAAGCCCACCCTGCGCGGCTCCGGGCCGAAGGGGGGCGCACCATCTCAGCCCGCGCACCGCTCGCAAGGGTGGGTGGGGCCCGGAGCCGCGCAGGGCGGCGCAGAGCGCCGTCGCTCAGAACGAGAGCGGCCCGTCGAGCTCCTTGACCTGCCAGGGCAGCCCCTGCGGTCCCAGCATCTCCATGAACGGATCGGGGTCCAGCTGCTCCATGTTGAAGACCCCGGCGCCGGCCCACTGCCCGCCCAGCATCAGCGCCGCCCCGATCATCGCCGGCACGCCCGTGGTGTAGCTGACCGCCTGGGAGCCGACCTCCGCGTAGCATTCCTCATGGTCGCAGACATTGTAGAGATACAGCGTCTTCTCAGCCCCGTCCTTCACCCCTGTCGCGATGTCGCCGATGCAGGTCTTGCCCTTGGTCCGCGCCCCCAAATCGCCCGGGTTCGGCAGCACCGATTTCAGGAACTGGAGCGGGATGATCTGATGCCCCTCATGCTCCACCGGCTCGATCGAGGTCATGCCGACATTCTGCAGCACCGTGACGTGCTGGATATAGGCGTCCCCAAAGGTCATCCAGAACCGCGCACGCTGGATCTCGGGGAAGTGCTTGGCGAGGCTCTCCAGTTCCTCGTGATACATCAGATAGGCGTTCTTCACGCCCACCTCCGGGAAGTCGAACGGCACCTTGTGCGACATCGCCGGGGTCTCGACCCAGGCCCCGTTCTCCCAGTGAAACGCTGGCGCCGTCACCTCGCGGATGTTGATCTCCGGGTTGAAGTTGGTCGCAAACGGATGCCCGTGATCGCCGCCATTGCAGTCGAGGATGTCGAGGGTGTCGATCCGGTCAAAATGGTGTTTGCGCAGCCAGGTCGCGAACACGCTGGTCACGCCTGGGTCAAAGCCCGAGCCCAGCACCGCCATCAGCCCCGCTTCCGCGAAGCGCTCCTGATAGGCCCACTGGTGCGAGTACTCGAACTTCGCCTCCTCGGGCGGCTCGTAGTTTGCGGTGTCGAGGTAATGCACCCCGGTCGCCAGGCAGGCATCCATGAGCGCGAGGTCCTGATAGGGCAGCGCCAGGTTCACCAAGAGCTTGGGCTTCACCTTCTCGATCAGCGCAACGGTTTCGGCCACATTGTCCGCATCCACGCCGTGGGTGTGGACGGTCACGCCGATGCGCTCCTTCACCGAGGCCGCGATCGCCTCGCATTTCGACACCGTGCGCGAGGCCAGGTGGATCTCCGAGAAGATCCCCGCATTCATCGCCATCTTGTGGACCGCGACCGAGCCCACGCCCCCCGCGCCGATCACCAGAACCGTGCTCATGCTGTCTTCCCCCCGTGTTCGTTGCCGTGTCCGTTGCCGCGCTCGTTGTCCCGAATGCAGGCCCGTCAGCTCGCAGTGCCCCGCCGCCGGGACAGCAACACCAGCGCTGCGCCGAGCGGCGGCGACAGGATCACCGACCATCTAAAGCCGAACCAAAAATCCTGGCCGCGGCGGTGGCCGATCCATCCGACGCCAACCGATGCCAGCGCCCAAACCGCGATGAGAAGCCCCATGGCCATGCTGCTCTCCTCCTCAGTGCTCGTAATAGGTGTAGCCGCTCATGCTGTCCTTGTAGAGCGCGATCAGCTGGCGGCGTTCCGCGGCGCCGAGGCGCCCGCTCGAGACCTGCGCCTCGACTCGCGCCTTGAACGCGTCGATACAGTCGCGCGGGTCGTACTCCACATACGTCAGCACCTCGGAGATGCTGTCGCCCTCGACCTCGTGCAAGAGGTCATAGCCGCCGTCGCCCCTCAGATCGATGGTCACCACATTGGTGTCGCCGAAGAGGTTGTGCAGATCCCCCAGCGTTTCTTGATAGGCGCCGACGAAGAACACCCCGAGATAGTACGGCTCCTCAGACCTCAGGTCGTGTACCGGCAGCGCATGGGACACCCCATCGGCGAGCACGAAGCGGTCGATCTTGCCATCGCTGTCGCAGGTCACATCCGAGATCACCGCGCGCCTGGTCGCGGTCTCGCTGAGGCGCTGGAGCGGGATCACCGGGTGCACCTGGTCGATCGCCCAGACATCCGGCAGCGATTGGAAGAGCGAGAAGTTGCCGTGGTAGATATCCGCCTGGCCGTCGAGCGCCTCGGCGACGTCCTCCGGCAAGTCGTCCATGCCGGCCGCCACCCGTTTGATCCGGTCGATGGCATAGAGATAGACGCGCTCGGCCCGCGCGATCTCCCGCAGCCCGATCTGGCCGCGGCGGAACAGCGCCCGCAGCTCCTCGCGGTACCAGTCCGCGTCCGACATGCACTCCTGCAACCGCGCCTCAGACACATAGGACGGGATCTCCGCGAGGCTCTGGAGGTGGTGATGGTCCTCCTCCTCAGCCTTCTCGGCTTCCGCGCGGTCGTAATAGGTCGCCTCGAGGATGTTGAAGAGCAGCATCGAGGAATAGGCGACCGTCGCGCGCCCGCTCTCGGTCACGATGGTGGGATGCGGCTCCTCTGCGGCGTCCAGCGCGAAGGCCACCGTCTCGATCAGGTTCTGGGCATACTCGCCGAGGGTGTAGTTGATCGAGTTCGCCGCCGCCCGCGCCTCGCCGGTATAGTCGATGCCGAGCCCGCCGCCGAGGTCGAGATGGGTGAGCGGCGCGCCTTCCCGGCGCAATTCGATGAAGAACCGCGCGGCCTCGTCGGCGGCCATCCGTGCCTCGTTGACGCTCGGGATCTGGCTGCCGAGATGGGAGTGCTGGAGCGTCAGGCAATGCGCGAGCCCCTCCTCGCGCAGCCGGTCGAGCACGTCGACCACCTGGTTCGTGGTCATCCCGAAGGCCGAGCGGTCGCCCGAGCTTTCGGCCCATTTGCCGGAGATCTTGCGGGTTAGCTTCACGCGCACCCCGAGGGCGGGCTCGACGCCGAGCGCCTTGGCTTCCGCCAGCACGGTCTCCAGCTCGCCGGGGCTCTCCAGCACGATCACGCAGTCGATCCCGAGCTTGCGGGCAAGGATGGCGAGGCGGACGAACTCGGCGTCCTTGATCCCGTTACAGATCACCAGGCTTTCGGGGGCGAGCTTGCGCGAGAGCGCGATCAGCAGCTCAGGCTTCGAGCCCGCCTCCAGCCCAAAGCCGAAGCCGCGGCCATGCTCGACGATGCGGTCCACGACCTCGGCTTGCTGGTTCACCTTGATCGGGAAGACGCCCTGGTAGCGGCCTTTGTAGCCCGTCGCCGCGATCGCATCGGTGAAGGCGCCGTTGATGGCGCGGAGCTGGTGCTCGATATAGGCGTTGACGCGCAGCAGCACGGGCGGGCGGATGTCGCGCGCTTCGAGCTCGGCGATGATCTTCGGCAAGGGAACCGCCGCGGCTTCGGGCTTCAGCGGGTTCACGAGGCCGATCTCGCCGCTCTCCAGCACCCGGATCAGGCCATGGCCCCAGCGCTCGACCCCATAGATGTCCGACGGTTTACCCATCCGCGCCTCCCTGACGCCGGCGCGACAATGCGGCCGGTGAGGCGCGCACCATAGGCACTCGCCGCCGCCGCACAAGCGAAATTCCGATGACGCGGCGCGGGATGCGTCAGGGCGTGCGCTGGTCGGATGCGATGTCGGTGAGCGCGGCCACGTGGATCTCGACCGCGTCCACCAGCGGATAGGGCTCCGGGATCGGGTCATAGACCAGCGCCAGATCGGTCCCCCCGAGCATCACGGCGTCCGCCCCGCGGTCGATCAGCGCTTGGCCCGCGGTGAGCAACAGCTCGGTCTGCTCGGGCGTGGTCTCTCCGACCGCCGCGATCCCGACATAGGCCTGGTGAACCGCATCCAGGGCCTCGCCCTCGGGCGCCAGGGTCTCGGCGCTCGACAGCGCGCCGTAGAAACCCGTGCGCATCACGGTGCCGGTGCCGAGGATCCCGACCCGCGCCAGCCCCCGCGCCGTCACCGCCCGGTCGACTTCGGCCAGCATGTCGATCACGGGCAGGGGCGAGACCGCCTGAAACGCCGCGTTGCAGAAGTGGCCTGCGATCGAGGTCACCGCCACGCACTCCGCCCCGGCCGCTGCCAGCCGCTCGGTCCGGATCCGGAAGACCTCCGCCTGCGCCGCCGCGTTGCCCGCCGCCATGTTGCCGAGCAGCACCGGGCTGTCCGCATGGGCGATGGTCATCTGCAGCTCCGCCCCGCGCGCCGCCATGGCGTTGACCAGGCGGCGGTAATAGGCGTCCGTGGCGGCGGGGCCGATGCCCCCGATCAGACCGATATGCATCTCAGCGCTCCGGCAAAGGGATGTGTTCCGCGTTGTCGTCGGGCGGCAGCTGGAAACGGCCATGCTCCCAATCGCCGGCTGCCCAGGCCTCCTTAGCCGCTTCGATCTTCTCCTTGCTAGAGGCTACAAAGTTCCACCAGATGTATCGTGGGCCGTTCAGTGTCTCCCCGCCGAGGATCATCAGCCGGCTCGGCTGCGTGGCGGTGATGGTGATCTCGTCTCCGGGGCGGAAGGTCATCATCTGGCCGGCCTCGTACGCGACCCCGGCGATCTCGATGGCGCCCGAGACGATATAGAGCCCGCGGTCCTCATGGTCGGCGGGAAGCGGGATCTTGGCGCCCGCCTCCAGCACCGCATCCGCATAGATCATCTCGGAGAAGGTCTTCAACGGGGCCGTCTCGCCCCAGCCGGTGCCGAGGATCAGGCGCACCTGCTTGCCCTCACCCTCGAGGTACGGCAGCGTCGCCTCCGGCGCATGCTCGAAGCCCGGGGTGCGTTCCTCCTCCGCCTCGGGCAGGGCGACCCAGGTCTGGATGCCGAAGAGCCGCTCGCCCGCACGCCGCCGCTCCGGGGCCGTGCGCTCGCTGTGGGTGATCCCGCGGCCGGCGATCATCCAGTTGACCGCCCCCGGCGCGATCTCCATCGCGGTGCCGAGGCTGTCGCGATGATAGATCCCGCCCTCATAGAGATAGGTGACGGTGGCCAGCCCGATATGCGGGTGCGGGCGGACATCCATGCCCTTGTCGGTGACGAACTCCGCCGGGCCCATCTGGTCGAAGAAGATGAACGGGCCGACCATCTGGCGCTTGGGGCTCGGCAGCGCGCGGCGCACCTCGAAGGCGCCGATGTCACGGGCGCGCGGGACGATCAGCGTGTCGATGGCGTCGCACTCGGCGGGTGTCGTTGGGCATTGCGGGTCGAGGGAGGGGTTCCAGCTCATGGCGTCGCTCCGTGTGGTGTTTGGTTTGCAGAGAGAATGCCCATCCGGGCGCCCTCTGTCGCCCCGCAGGTCACGCAAGGCAGTTTTGCTGTGAGGGCAATTAAAATGGCCGATCAGCGCACTATCTTTGCGCCAATCGCAATGAAAGCTGGCCAAGCGTCAGCCATACCCGTGACCCAAGGAGGCTTGCCATGACCCGTGTCGACGGACTGCACCACATCACCGCCATCTCTGGCGAGGCTGCGCGCACCCATGCGTTCTATTCCCGCGTGCTGGGCCAGCGGCTCGTGAAAAAGACCGTGAACTTCGACGATCCCGGGACCTATCACCTCTACTATGGGGATGAGCGGGGGCTGGCCGGCAGCGTGATGACGTTCTTTCCCTTCGCCCATGCGCGGCCCGGGGTGGTCGGCGCCGGGCAGGTGAGCCTCACGCACTACGCCGTGCCTGTGGGCTCGCTCGGGTTCTGGGAGGCGCGGCTGGAGGCCGCCGGTGCGCCCCTGATCGCTCGCGAGGCGGTGTTCGGCGAGGAGCGGCTGGTGAGCCAGGATCCCGATGGGCTGTTGCTCGCGCTGGTCGAGGCCGAGGGGGACACGCGCCCCGGTTGGACCACCGAGGAGATCGGCGCGGAGCAGGCGATTCGCGGCTTCCACGGGGCGACGCTTGCCCTCAACCAGGGCGCGGCGGAGACCGAAGCGCTGCTGACCGGGCCGCTCGGGTACAGTCGGGTCGAGGAGGTGCCGCTCGGCAAGGGCCGTCTCGTGCGATTCGCCGCGGGCGACCGGGCGGGTGTGGTCGACCTGCACATCGACCCGTCGATGGGCTTCGGCCTCGAAGGGGCGGGCAGCGTGCACCACATCGCCTTCTCGGTGCCCGACCGGGCGGCGCAGGAGGCGGTGCGGGCGGCGGTCGCAGCCACCGGGCAGCCGGTCACCCAGCGCATTGATCGTCAGTACTTCCACGCGATCTATTTCCGCACGCCCGGCGGTGTGCTGTTCGAGGTCGCGACGGAAGAGCCGGGCTTCGATGTGGACGAGCCGGTGGAGGCCCTTGGCGCCGCCCTGAAGCTGCCGCCGCAGCACGAGCCCTTGCGGGACCGCATCGAGGCCGTGCTGCCCTCGCTGGAGGACGCGGCATGAGCGCGCTCGACAGCTATCGTCACCTCTGGCGCCCGGGGCAGGCGCCGGAGGCCCCCACGCTGGTGCTCTTCCACGGCACCGGCGGCACGGCGGCGGACATGCTGCGGCTCGGCCAGGCGGTGGCCCCTGAGGCGGCGATGCTGGCGCTCGAGGGCGATGTGGACGAGCACGGCCAGGCCCGGTTCTTCCGGCGCCGGGCGGAGGGCGACTATGACCTCGACGACCTCGCCCGCCGAACGACGGCCGTCGGGCGGTTCCTGGAAGCGGCGTTCGCGGAGTATCGGATCGATGGAGAGACGGGGGTCGGCATCGGCTACTCGAACGGCGCCAACATCCTCGCCAATCTCAGCTTCGGCGCACCGCGTCTGATGCGTCGGATCGGGCTGATGCACCCGCTTATCCCGTTCGTGCCGCAGATCGCTCCGGCTGAGGGGCTGACGGTCACCATCACGGCCGGGCAGCAAGACCCGATCTGTCCGCCCGATCTGACCCGCCGGCTGGAGAGCGCCTATCGCCGCGCGGGGGCCGATGTCGCCACCCTTTGGCACCCTGGCGGGCACGAGATCCGGCCGGGCGAGATCGCCGCCGTTCGCGATTTGATCTCTCCGGACCCGGATCAGAAGATGCGCAGCGCTTAAATGCCCTTTAAGTCCACTGTGCTGATCTCCGTGCGCGGCAAGCGGAGTCTAGGATGCAGGACGAAAAACGAGAGGACGGACAGGAGACGGGATCGACGCCCTCCTCCTGTCCCGATTGTGAGAGCGGTGTCTTCAGTCTCGGGTTGCTGGCCGATGGCCTGATCTCCGTGGCGCTGATTCTGGTCCCCTTGGGGTTGCTCGTCGCTTTGCGCCGGCCGATCCCGCAGCGAACCACTGTGTACCTGATCGCGGGGTCGATCGTGCTCTGCGGTGTCGCACACGCTTTGCACGCGATTTCCCATTTTCTTCCGTTCGGAAACGCCGAGATCTGGTTCCGGACGTTGACCGCGGTCGCAGCGATCGGCGCCGTTGCCGGGTTGATCCGCCTTTGGCCCCTGCTGCGGACTCTTCCCGCTCTGCAAGACCTGTTGAACGCAAACACGAACTTGTCCCGGGAGGTGAAGACCCGCCGGCGCATCGAGCTCGAGCTGCGCACGGCTAAGGCCGAGATCGAGCAGCAGGTGGCCGAGCGGACCTCGGAACTCCGCGAAAGCGAGCAGCGGTATCGCGTCGCACTCGACGGTGCGCTGCTCGGCGTTTGGGAATGGGATGTCTCGAACGGCAGCGTCGCCTATGAGGATCGCAATCGGGAGCTGCTCGGCTACACCCGGGAAGAGTTTCCGGACACTTTCGCGGCCTGGTCGGACCGGGTGCACCCCGACGACATTACCGCGGTACTCGAGATCGTTCAGCGTCACCTGGAAACCGGCGAGTCCTATCGCATCGACTATCGGATCCGGGCGGCCAGCGGGCGCTGGCACTGGTGGCAATCGCTCGGCCAGGCGACCTGGGACGAGGCGGGCCAACCGATTCGCATGCTCGGCATCAACCGAGACATCACGGAAGAGCGCGACCGGGAGGACAAGCTGAAGGCCGCCCGCCGCGAGGCGGAGGCCGCCAGCGTCGCCAAGAGTGCGTTCCTCGCCACCATGAGCCACGAGATCCGCACCCCCATGAACGGCATCATCGGCATGGCCGATCTGCTCTCGGAGACCGAGCTGAGCGATGAGCAGGCGATGCAGGTCGATACGATCATCCGCTCGGGCGAAGGCTTGCTGACCATCATCAACGACGTGCTCGATTTCTCGAAGATCGAGGCCGGGCGCCTGACCCTCGAGGCCCGCTCCTTCGACATCGCCGACGAAGTGTCCGCGGTCGGCAAGCTTCTGGGCGCCACGGCGCGCGAGAAGGGGATCGAGTTCATGGTGTGGATGGCACCGGACCTGCCGCACTTCGTGATCGGCGACCCCGGTCGGATCCGCCAGGTCGTGACCAATCTGCTTGGGAACGCCATCAAGTTCACCGATCGCGGGAGCGTTGTGCTCGGCCTCTCCGGCAAGGTGATGGACCGGGAGGCGCATCTCGTGCTGCGGGTCAGCGATACGGGACCCGGGATCCCCGAGGACCGGCAGAAAGCGATCTTCGCCGCCTATGAACAGGTCGAGGGTCCGGAGCAGCGCCGCGGCCAAGGCACGGGGCTCGGCCTCGCGATCAGCCGGCGTATCGTCGAGGCGATGGGCGGGGTCATCACGCTGACCTCGGAGCCGGGCAAGGGCTCGGCCTTCACCTGCCGCTTCCGCCTGCCGATTGCCCAGGCGGTCGAGCGTCCGGCGCGGCGCACCTGGCGTGAGGCGTTGCCCAGCCAATCGGCGGAGATGTTGCGCTCGCTGATGGTTCTGGTGGCAGAGGACAACGCCACGAATCGCCTGCTGATGAAGAAGCTGCTGGGGCCGCTGGTGGGGTCGCTCCACTTTGCCGAGAACGGGCGCGAGGCGGTCGACTGCTACCGCGAGACCCGACCCGATCTCGTGCTGATGGACGTCTCCATGCCCGAGATGGACGGCTATGAGGCCACCGCGGCGATCCGCCAGTCGGAGGCGGAGGAGGGCCGGGTGCGCTGTCCGATCATCGCGCTCACGGCGAACGCGATGCAGGGGGACCGGGAGCGTTGCCTGCGGGCCGGCATGGATGACTTCCTCACTAAGCCGATCCGCCGGGGCGAGCTGGTGGAGGCGCTCGCCCGCTGGTCCGATGAGCCTGGAGCGGCAGCCGTCGCCTAGGCGTCGGCGGCGGGTTTGCGGCCCTCCCAGAAGCTGCCGATCCAGCGGCACACCACATAGAAGACCGGCGTCAGGATCAGGCCGAAGACCGTCACCCCGAGCATGCCGGAGAACACCGCCGTGCCGAGCGCCTGGCGCATCTCCGCTCCCGGGCCCGTCGCGATCACCAGCGGGATGACGCCGAGGATGAAGGAGAGCGCGGTCATCAGGATCGGCCGCAGACGCAGCTGCGCCGCGTGGATCGCCGCCTCGACCCGGCTCCGGCCTTCCTGCTCGGCCTGGCGGGCAAACTCCACGATCAGGATCGCGTTCTTCGCCGACAGCCCGACCAGCACGACCAACCCGATCTGTGTGAGGATGTTGTTGTCCATCCCTCGGAACAGCACGCCCGTGATCGCCGCCAGCAGACAGGTCGGCACGATCAGGATCACCGCAATGGGCAACAGCCAGCTCTCGTATTGCGCGGCCAGCACCAGGAACACGAAGACGATCGCCAGGATGAAGACAAAGACCGCGGTGTTGCCGGCCAGCTTCTCCTGCAGCGCAAGCTCGGTCCATTCATAGCTGAAGCCGGAGGGCAGCTGCTCGTCCATCAGCCCCTCCATCGCCGCGATCGCCTGACCGGTGGAGACGCCCGGCATGGTCGCCCCCTGAACCGCCGCGGCGGGATAGAGATTGTAGCGCGCCACCCGGTAGGGCCCGGTCACATCGCTGAAGGTGGCGACCGTCCCGATGGGGGTCATCTCGCCCGCCTCGGAGCGGGTGCGCAGGCTGGCGATATCCTCGATCTCGTCGCGGAACGCACCGTCGGCCTGGGCATAGACCCGGTAGGTGCGCCCGAGGAAGTTGAAGTCGTTCACAAAGGCCGAGCCGAGATAGATCTCGAGCGTCTCATTGATCTGGCCCGGGGTGACGCCGATCATCTCCGCCTTCACCCGGTCGATATCCGCATAGATCTTGGGGGTCTTGGTGTTGAAGAGGGTGAAGACCTGCGCCAGCCCCGGTGTCTGGTTGGCCTGGGCCATGATGCCTTGGGTCGCCTGCTCGAGCGCCTCGAGCCCGCGTCCGCGGCGATCCTGGATATAGGCCTTCCACCCGCCGCCGGTGCCGATCCCGCGCACCGAGGGCGGCTGCAGGAGGAAGATCACCCCCTCCTTGATCTGGAAGAGCGAGCGCTGCAGCTCTCCGAGCACGCGCTGGGCGCTGTAGCCGTTGGCCACCCGCCACTCGAAATCCTTCATCGGCACGAAGATTGCCGCAGCGTTGGGGGCGTTGGTAAAGGTCGCGCCGTCGAGCCCGATGATGCCGACCGTGCTGTCGACCGCCGGGTGCTCGAGCATGATCTCGCTCGCGCGCTGGGAGACCTCGTCGGTCCGGGCGAGCGAGGAGCCTGGCGGCAGCTGCACCACGGTGATCAGGTAGCCTTGGTCCTGCTCCGGAATAAAGCCCGTGGGTGCCCGCTGGAACTGGTAGAGGCCGAGGGCGACCAGACCGGCAAAGATCAGCATCATCACCGGGGTGATGCGCAGGCCGAGCCGCACCACCGCCGCATAGCCCCGCTCCAGCCGCTCGAACACCCAGTTGAAGCCATGGGAGAAGAGGGTGAAGGGCGTGCTCAGGATCGCGAGCAGGCCGCCGCGCGTCTCGCCCTTGGTGCGCGGCTTCAGCACCAGGGCGGCC
Source organism: Pseudomonadota bacterium (assembly GCA_039816045.1). Classification (GTDB taxonomy): domain Bacteria; phylum Pseudomonadota; class Alphaproteobacteria; order Rhodobacterales; family Rhodobacteraceae; genus Thermohalobaculum. The sequence continues at coordinate 87,332 of JBCBYB010000006.1, read as the reverse complement.
AGCGCAGGCGAGAGTGTCAGCGTCACCACGGTCGAGATCGCGGTTGCCGCCGCGATGGTCAGCGCGAACTGTTGGAAGAACTGGCCCGTGATGCCCGAGATCGCCGCCACCGGGATGAACACCGCCATCATCACGAGCGTGGTCGCGATGAGCGCGCCGGTCACCTCGGTCATGGTGCGCTTGGCGGCCTCGCGCGCCGGCATGCCCTTGGCCAGATAGCGCTCGACGTTCTCCACCACGACGATGGCGTCATCCACCACGATGCCGATGGCGAGCACGAGCCCGAACAGGGTGAGCGAGTTCAGCGAGAAACCGAAGGCCGCCATCACCGCGAACGTGCCGACCAGGCTGACCGGGATCGCGACGACCGGGATCAGCGAGGCCCGCAGCGACTGGAGGAAGATCACGATCACCAGCACCACGAGCGCCATCGCCTGGTAGAGCGTGACGAAGACGGCGTCGATCGACTCGGCGATGAACTCGGTGGGGTTGTAGACGATCTTGTACTCGACGCCGGGGGGGAACTCCTCCGCCATCTCGTCCATCGCCGCGATGATCTGGTCGGAGGTGTCCAGCGCGTTCGAGCCTGGGCGCTGGAAGATGCCGATGGGCAGCGCTGTGTCCGCCCCGAGATAGCCGTTGATCGAGTAGTCCTGGGCGCCGAGCTCGACCCGGGCGATGTCGCGCACCCGCACGACCGCGTCGTCGGTCTCGCGCACCACGATGTCGCCGAACTCCTCCGGCGTGATCAGGCGCCCTTGGGTTTCCACCTGGAGCTCATAGGCCGAGGGCTCGGGCACCGGCAGGCGGTTGATGACGCCGGAAGCGACCTGGACGTTGTTCTCCTGAAGCGCCGCGACCACCTCTCCGGCGGTCAGCCCGCGCGCGGCCACCCGGTCGGGATCGAGCCAGATCCGCATGGAATAGGCGCGCTCGGCAAAGACAGTCGCCTGACCGACCCCGTCGATCCGCGCCAGACGGTCCACGATCTGCGTGCGCGCATAGTTCGAAATGTAGAGCTGGTCGCGCGTGCCGTCCGGCGAGAGCAGGTGGATCACCATAAGCATGTCCGGCGAGGACTGCTCGGTGGTCACGCCGATGCGGCTCACCTCCTCGGGCAGGCGCGGCTCGGCCACACTCACGCGGTTCTGCACCAGAACCTGCGCGTCGTCGAGATCGGTGCCGAGCTGGAACACCACGTTCAGCGTCATGTTGCCGTCGCCGGTGGACTGGCTCGCCATATAGAGCATGCCCTCGACGCCGTTGACCTCTTGCTCGATCGGCGTCGCCACCGTGTCGGCCACCGTCTCGGCCGAGGCACCGGAATAGCTCGCGGTCACCTGGATCGTCGGCGGTGCGATCTCGGGATACTGGGTCACCGGCAGGACGGTGTAGGAGATCAGCCCCACCAGCGTGATCACGATCGAGACGACCGTCGCAAAGATCGGCCGGTCGATGAAGAACTGCGCGAAGCCCATGGATCAGTCCTCGGCCAGGGAGAGCTCGACCGGTTGCGGCACCACTTTGCCGCCCGGGCGGGCCCGCATCACCCCGTTCACGATCACCATGTCCTCGGGTCCGATCCCTTTGCGGATGACCCGCATGCCCTGGTAGAGCGGCCCCAAGACCACCGGTTTCGGCGTCACCGTGCCCTCGCCGTCGACGGTCATCACGATTTTGCTGTCCTGGTCGGAGAGCACAGCCTCGTCCGGGATCAAGATCGCCTCATAAGGCGCCGAGCCCGGCAGCTTCAGCCGGCCGAACAGCCCCGGCACCAATAGACCCTCGCCATTGCCGAGCATCGCCCGCCCCATGATGGTGCCGGAGTTCGGGTCGATCACGTTGTCCACGAAATCCATATGGCCCTCGTGGACGAAATCGTCCTCGTCCATAAGCCGCACGGAGACGGGTGTTTCGGTGACCCGGCTCGAGGCGCGGGTCCCGACGCTCGCCAGCCGCGAATACTTCAGGAACTCCGCCTCCGAAGCGGTGAAGACGAACTGGATCGGATCGATCGAGACGATGGTCGAGAGCAGCGTCGCATTGCTCGCGCCGCCGATCACCAGATTGCCCTCGTCGACGCGGGTGTTCGACATGCGCCCGGCGATGGGCGCCCGGATCTCGGTGAATTCGAGGTTGAGCTGGGCCTCCCGCAGCTCCGCCTCGGCCACCTGGACCTGCGCTTCGGCCTCGCCGAGGGAGGCGCTGGTGCGGTCGACCTCCTGCGCGGTGCCGACATTGCGCTCGGCGAGCTGGGTCGCGCGGGCGAGCTCGATCTCGGCCAGCGTGCGGGTCGCCTTGGCCGAGGCGAGCTGGGCCTCGGCCCGTTCGACCGCCGCTTGGAAGGTGCGCTGATCGATGGTGAAGAGCAGATCCCCGGTCTCGACCGTGGCGCCGTCCTCGAAGGCGATCGCATCCAGATACCCGGAGACGCGGGCCAGGATGTCCACCTCCTTCACCGCCTCGAACCGTCCTGTGAAGGTGTCAAAGTCGACGACTGTTTCGACCAGCGGCTTGGCCACGTCGACCGGCATCGGCCCTTGTTGGGCGGCCGCCGGGATGGCCAGGCTCAGAAGGGCGACACTAAACAAGGACAGTCGGCGCATTGGGGGGCTCCTGTGCTCGATTCGTGTGCAGTTTAACGAAGCACTGCGACGGGAGATACGGCGCGAAGACTTTTGTAAATATCGCAGATATCGCAGATATCGCAGCCATATCGCGCCCGAATATCGCAGGAGAATATCGCATCGCGCCGGGGGGGCTGCGGCGGTGCAACAGCGGCGCTCGCCGTGCTAAGAGGGCGCATCAGATGGAGGAGACAGAGATGGATCAAGACCTGTTCGAGCGTGGCCTGGCTCAGCGGAAAGCCACCTTAGGCGCTGAATATGTTGAGAAAAACCTGGCGGCGGCGGATGACTTCACCCGGCCTTTCCAGGAGGCGATGACCGCCTGGTGCTGGGGTTTCGGCTGGGGCGACGAGGTCATCGAGCCGAAAACGCGCAGCATGATGAACCTCGCGATGATCGGGGCGCTCGGCAAGATGCACGAATGGGAGATCCACTGCCGCGGCGCGTTGAACAATGGCGTCACCAAGGAGGAAATTCGCGCGATAATTCATGTGGTTGGCATCTATTGCGGGGTGCCGCAATCGCTCGAATGCTTCCGGGTGGCGCGCCGGGTCCTGGAGGAGCGCGGCGAGCTCTGAGGGATCAGCGATACGGTGGCACATGGGTCTCTTTGACGGGGCTGGGTGCCGTCCTTGCGATGGCCATACCGGGGCCACGGGTTGGTGCTCTGTCTGCGGGGCGAGCTTGGGCATGTGACCGGGTGCGGTCATCTGCCCGGCCTGCCAGATTTGGCGCCTGGGATGCCGATGGCCGACCCTCCGACATCTCCCGACGGAGCGCTTTCCTGCTGCGGTCAGGCAGCCGGCGCTGGGTCCGGATTGTCTTCGTTCTTCACAAACATGGCCCAGACTTGTCGTGCCACCCGGTTTGCGAGCGCGTTAGGCGCCACACCATGAGCCGTCGGGCGGGACGGGGTAAAGACGTGTTTGGACGGCTCCAGCACAACAAGTCCTGTTGGATGTGATTTCATGCATGTGTCAGAAGCAGTTATGTGCCCGGCCTGTTCGCGCCGGTTTGACCGCTGGCCCTGATGGGGTCGGCAAACCAAGGCCCAATTAGTTTTGCGGTCGACGATGCCCGAGCCATTCGGCGGGTGACTTGTGCACCATCATCTCGCGCGCGGTGCCAACTCGCCCATCTTCGAAATCCTCCCAAGCTTTTCCTGTCCGCTGGTGGATCTGTTCGCAGACGTGATGCCCAATCAGGCGGCGAACTCTCTGCCGTGTCTGAACTGATGTCCGGCTCCGATGCTCGCAATGATTGCCGGTGACGGTCCTCTCGGGACATGGACGACGAGCTCAGCAACCAAGTCACGCAGACCTTTGATCAATAGAATCCTTGGACGGAGCATAAGAACCCGTTTTGATCGAGAGAAACCGCATGGTCGGTGCGGGTCACTGTCGTGCAAATCGTCTTGGGATCATTGTCGGCAGACTTTCCACATTTGGCAAGCGGGCGCACCGCCATCGGTGGGATTAACCGCGCGTTGTTGACCAAGGCGGTGACTTCGCGGGCCCAGCTATGCGCCGTCGCACCGGCCTCCATCGCGACGGTGCAGCGCGGTTGCTCGGCGAAGAACACTCGAACCTGGAAAGGCCTCAGTTCTTGCAGAAGAGACCCTCCACACTCCCGCCCGGGCGAGGCGCTTAGCCCCTCTGCTTCGCCAGAATTCAGGCCGGTGACGGTACCCTGTCCCATGGGGGCTCCTTTCCGGTCTTGGCGCCCGAAGCGAGCGCCAAACTGGCAGGCTGCGATGCCATACGGCGCGGCTTGGCCTGCGCTTCGGCGGCATGGCCACGCCGATGGTGCCAGCGGGGCCCATAGACGGAGACCGGTTCAGGGCCTCTGTCCGCCAAGGTTTCGTACCGACGCGGCAGACCGGAGGCATCCCTTTGGCGGATGCTGCGCGGGCCGCAGATGAGCGTTGGTCGGCCATTGGCAACCTTGTTGATCTCGTCACCCCGACAGAGCCCGCGAACGCCTTCACGGCCGCAGGCCATCAGACCGATTGATCGGACGACGCGTTAGGCGTGGCTCAGGCCTCCGCCGGCACCGCGTCGGCCCGCGGACGGGCATTGTCCGCGTCCCAGACCGCCCCCTCGATGACGGTGGCGGCGCGCGCTTGGCCGAGGACCATCACCTCGAGGGCCGTTCCGTGCGTGGCCAACCCGGGTTTGAGATAGGCCCAGGCCAGGCAGGCCCCGATGCCGTAGCCATAGCCGGCCGAGGACACAGCACCCACGGGCAGCCCTCCGCGCAGCACCGCCTCGGAGCCGAGCGGGTCCGCCTCGGCGGGCTCGTCCAAACGCAGCAGCGCCAGCACCCAGCGCGTCGGCGGTGCGAGGGAGGCCGCGGCTCCCTGGAACCCCTCGGTGCGGGCGAAGCGGGTGAGTTCGGCCTCGGCAAGCGTCACCTCGTTGGTGATCTCATGGCCGGATTTATAGGCCTTCTCCATCCGCATCGCATTCAGCGCCGCGGCTCCGATAGGCACCGGATCGTGGGCGGCAAGCGCATCATAGACCGCGCGCATGCCCGCCATCGGCACGTGCAGTTCCCAGCCGAGCTCGCCTGTATAGGTCACCCGCATCGCTCGCACCCCCGGCACGCCGGCGACGGTGATGTCCTGCGACGAGAGCCAACGGAACGCGGTGTTGTCGAGCGGCGCCGAGGTGGCGGTGGCAAGGATCTCGCGCGAGGCTGGTCCGGCCAGCATGATCACCCCGCGCGCCTCGGAGACGTTCTCGAAGGTCACGGCTTCGCCCGGTCCGCACTGTTCCCGCATCCAGGCCAGGATGGCCGCCTCCTTGGCCGCCGCATAGACGAGGTAGAAGCGGTCTGGCCCGAGGCGCACCAGCGTGGTCTCGCCCTCCAAGCGTCCGTTGGGGTTCACGAAATAGGTGAGCGAGACGGAGCCGGTCTTCTTCGGCAACCGGTTTGACGTGGTGCGGGTGAGGAACGTCTCCGCATCCGCGCCCGACACCTCGATCTTGGCGAAGGCGGAGAGGTCGGCGATCCCGGCATGCTGGCGCAGCCCATTGACCTCGCGGCCGACGATCTCGTGCAGGGCCGAGCGGCGGAAGCTGTGGATGTGCTCGGCCGGCGTGCCGGCGGGTGCGTACCAATACGGCCGCTCCCAGCCATAGACATCCTGGTAGACCGCCCCGCGGGCCTTGAGCACGTCGTGGAGCGGCGTCGTCTTGGAGTTCCCCGGACGGCAGGCCGGGCGGTCGAGATGCGGGAACGGGATCTCGTGGCGCAGGAGATAGTCTTCCTTGGCCTTCTCGATCCGGTAGGTCTCGTCGATGCGCGCACCGAAGCGGCGGGGATCGAAGCTGGCCATCGAGATGTCCGCCGCACCGTGGACCATCCACTGCGCCAGGTATTTGCCGGCCCCCGGCCCCCAGGCGATGCCCACCTGGCTGCCGCAACAGCACCAGAAGTCCGGGATGGCCGTCGGCCCCAGCATCATGTTGCCGTCCGGCGGATGGGTGATCGCCCCGTGGACCACGCGCTTGATCCCGCGCTCGGCCAGCACTGGCATGCGCTCCAGCGCGTTCTCGAGCCAGGGCGCGATGCGGTCATAGTCCGGGTCGAAGAGCTCGTTCTCCGCCTCCCAGGGCGTGCCATCGTCCCAGATCGTCGCAGCGTTTGCCTTCTCGTAGATCCCGATGAGGCCGGCTTTCTGCTCCATACGCACATAACCCGAGACCTGTGCGTCGTCGCGGATCACCGGCAGTTCCGCGGCGAGGTCGGCGAATTCCGGCACCGGTTCGGTCACCAGATAATGGTGGAGCAGGTTGGCGATCGGCAGATCCAGCCCGGCCCAGGCCCCCACCTGACGCGCATAGGTGCCGGCGGCGTTCACCACCTTCTCGCAGCGGATGTCGCCCTGTTCGGTGTGCACGATCCAGCCGTCCGCCTCGCGGGTCAGGCCCGTCGCCCGGCAGCGGCGCACGATCTCGGCGCCCTTCTGCCGTGCCCCTGCCGCCAAGGCAAAGGTCACGCCCGCCGGGTCGACATGCCCGTCATGGGGGGTGTGCAGCGCCGCCTCGACCCCGTCGAGATTGTAGAACGGGTGGAGGGCCCGGATGCGCTCCGGCCCCACGATCTCCATGTCGTGGCCGAGCCCGCGCCCGACCGAGAGCGTGTAGTGCAGCCAGTCCACCTCCTCCTGACTGTAGGCGACGCGGAGCGACCCGCAGCCGTGCCAGGTGGCGGACTGGCCGGTCTCCGCCTCCAGCCGCGGATACAAGGCGGTGCCATAAGCCGCCATCTTGGCCAACCCGTAATGGCTCACCGAATGGGTAATCTGTCCCGCCGCATGCCAGGTGGAGCCGCTTGTCAGCTCCGCCTTCTCCAACAGGACGACATCCGACCATCCCTCATGGGCCAGATGATAGGCGAGCGAACACCCCATCACCCCGCCGCCGATGATCACCACACGCGCTTGGCTCCGCATCTTTCAGCCCTCCAGCCGATAGCTCTCTAGTCCCACATCGCCTGTCCAGTGCCAGGCCGCGAGCACAGGCTCGGCGCCTGTGCGGCTGGCATGTCCGGCCATCGAGGGGTGCTGCACAAACTCTCCCGGCGGGCGCGGACGATGCGGACCCTCACAGGCCCAGTCCGCCGTGCCGGCGAGGATCAGGAAGGTCTCGGCAGCCGCATGGCGCCGGATCGGATAGTCGAGCCCCGCGCCCTGGAGGAAGAAGCCAACGCGGATCGGCGCCTCGAACATCCCCTTGTTAGGCCCGAGGATGTGGCATGTCGCAAGCCCGAGCGCGATCTCGCGGCGGATACGTCCGTCCTTGAGCCCAGAAAACTCCCAAGACAACGAGGGCGCGGCGGCGGCAATCTCTTGCGTCACGGGCAGGGCGCCCGGCGCGGTCAGCGCGGCATTCAGCACGGTCTGCAGGGTCGACGGGATGGGTGTGGCAGCGGGGCTGTCGAGCGCGCCCGGCAGCGCTTCGTTCAGGGCGCGTGCGGCGGCGTCTCCGGCGGCGGTGCCCTCCTCGGCAAACAGATCGGCAAGCCGGCCCATCAGATTGGACAGCGCCGATCCCTGAGGCGGGCCGAGGTCCGGAGGGCGGCCTTTCTGGGTCTTGTACATCGTCATCTCCTTCGCGTTTCGTCTCCCTTGGCCACCGCGCGAATTTTTTGCTGGCCGCGTCGATGAACCTGTGGCAGCTAATGGTACAAGTGAACCATCGTCAATGGATATAATGCATGCGACCCAAGGAAGTGATCATGCGTGTGGCCGATGGGCGCTCCGGAGGGGGCGTGCCTTTGGGGTCTCGCCGACCAACGACGGAGGCCATCCTGGACCGGCTGACCGAGCGGTTCGAGGATCTTCCGCCGCAGCTCCAGCGGGCGGCGCGGTTCATCATCGACAACCCGCGGGCCGTCGGCGTGCAGTCTATGCGGGCGCTCGCGGGCAAGGCGGAGGTCCATCCGAACACGCTGGTCCGGTTGGCGCGCGAGATCGGTTTCTCCGGTTACGACGACATGCGGGCACGGTTCCGCGATTTCCTGGTGTCGGATGGCATGGGCGGCTTCCGCAACCGCGCAGCTTGGTTGCAGGCGCTGGAGGCCAAAGGTGGCACCGCCGCGGTCATCGCGGAGATGGCGACGGCCACGGGGGAGAACGTCGAATCAACTTGGCGGCGCCAGGACGCGGCGGAGCTGACGCGGGTCGCAGATCGCATCCTCGGCGCGCAGCGGGTCTTCGTGCTCGGCATGGGCTCAGCCTACTCGCTCGCGCACCAGTTCTGGTACGTCGCGCGCATGGGGTTCGAGCATATCCAGCCGATCCCGCGCCATGGCAGCCACCCGGTCGATGATCTCTCCCATGTCGGCCCGCAGGACGTGCTGATTGCGCTCACCTTCCAGCCCTACCGCTCCGAGACCATGCAGGCGGTGCGGTTTGCAACCGAGCGGGGGGCCCATGTGATCGGCATCACCGACAGTCTGACCTCGCCGCTTGCGCGCGCTGCCGGAACAGCTTTGGTCGCCCCCACCCACACGCCGCAGTTCTTCGAAAGCCACACCGCCGTGCTCGCGCTGCTCGAAGGGGTGGTTGCCGTGCTCGTCGCTCGAGGCGGCGCGGAGGCGGCGCAGCGGATTGCACGGTTCCACCAACAACGTCTGGAGGCTGGGCTCTACGAGGAGCCCGACGGCCTCGCGGGTATCGGCTGAGGAGCGCCCCATGGACACCGAGACATTGCCTCCAGCACAACGCCACGCATTGCCGGCGTCGATCTACACTGACCCCGCGGTTTATGCCCGTGCGTCCGAGCGGATTTTCTTTCGCTGCTGGCAGTATGTCTGCCACGCGACGCTGGTGCCGGAGCCGGGAGATTACTACGCCTTCACGCTGATGGATCAGGATCTCTTCGTCGTGCGGGGGCGCGACGGGGGGCTGCGGTGCTTCTATAATGTTTGCCAGCACCGGGGGCATCCGCTGGTCTCCGACACCGGGCGGGCTCGGGTGCTGGTCTGTCCGTACCACGCCTGGGCCTATGAGCTGGACGGTCGCCTGCGTGCGGCCCCGGGGTCCCGCGGGACTGGGATCGACAAGGGGTCCGTCTGCCTAACCGAGGTGCGTATCGAGGTTTTCCTCGGCTTTGTGTTCGTCAACCTCGACGGCGAAGCGCCGGCGATGGACATCTGCTATCCTGGGGTGGCCGACGCCGTGCGCGCCCATTGCCCGGAGATCGAGACCCGCATCTTCGCCCACGAGCACAGCGCTCAGGAGGGCTGCAACTGGCTGGTGGCGGTTGAGAACTACAACGAATGCTACCATTGCGGGCACGTCCACAAATCCTTCTCGGACGGAGTGATTGACCCCGGCAGCTATGACATCCAGCCCTTTGGCACGGGTCGTGTGCTGCGCCACACCGCCGAGCCAGCCCGCGGTCAGGGTGCCTGGTACGACACGGGCGGCGCGGCTTACGCCAGCTTCTTCCTGTTCCCGGCCTTCAGCCTGCAGCTCTACCCGGGCGGACTGGTGAACACCTACTACTGGCGCCCACTCGCCCATGACGACACCGAGGTGCATCGCGGCTGGTTCAGCAAGGACGGGGTCGTCGACGACCAACTCCAGCGGGTGATCGATCTCGACCGCGATACGACCTTCGCCGAGGATCTGGCGCTTGTTCGCGCCGTCCAGCGCGGGCTCGGCAGCCGGGGCTACCGGCCGGGGCCCTTGGTGATTGCCGCCGGCATCAATTCCGAGCATTCCATCGCTGCCCTGCATGGATGGGTGGAGGAGGCGCTGGCATGACAGAGACGATGAAGGCGGTGGTGCTGACGGGCCATGGCGGGCTCGACAGGCTGGTCTATCGTGAGGACTGGCCGAAACCCCAGGCCGGCCCCGGTGAGGTGCTGATCAAGGTGGCCGCCTGCGGGCTCAACAACACCGATGTGAACACCCGCACCGGCTGGTACTCGAAGGCAGTGCGTCAGGCGACGCTGGGCGACGGCTACGAGACGATCAACACCGACGATCCCTCCTGGGGTGGCTCATCGATCACCTTCCCGCGGATCCAAGGGGCTGATGTGGTCGGCACGGTCGAAGCGGTCGGCGACGGCGCGGACCCGGCCCTGATCGGGCGTCGGGTGATGATCGACACCTGGCTGCGCGACTGGGACGATCCGTTGAACCTCGAGAAGACCGGCTACTACGGCAGCGAGTGCAATGGCGGGTTTGCCGAATACACCACCGCCGATGTGCGCAATGTTCACCCGATCGAGAGCGCACTCAGCGATGCCGAGCTTGCGACCTTCGCCACCGCGTCGATCACGGCGGAGAACATGCTGCGCCGTGCGGAGGTGGGTGAGGGCGACACGGTATTGGTGCCGGGAGCTTCTGGTGGGGTCGGCTCGGCGCTGATCCAGCTTGCGCATCGGCGGGGCGCCCGGACGGTGGCGCTCTGCGGCGCGGACAAGGCCGATCAGGTGGCGATGCTGAAGCCTTACGCTGTGCTGCCGCGCGCGCCCGAGGATCTGGCGGCGGCACTGAAGGACGCCATCGGGCAGGAGACGGTGACGGTGGTGGCCGATGTGGTGGGCGGCACGCTCTGGCCGCAGCTCATCGAGGTGCTCGCCCGCGGCGGGCGCTACACCTGTGCGGGGGCCATTGCCGGGCCGATTGTCGAGTTCGACCTGCGTTCCTTCTACCTCAAGGATCTGGTGTTCACCGGGGCCACAATCGTTCCGCCGGGGCTTTTTGCAAAGCTGGTCGGTTACATCGAGCGGGGCGAGATCTGTCCGCTGCTCGCCGAGACCCACCCGCTCGCCGACCTGCACAAGGCGCAAGAGGCCTTCATCGCCAAACGCCATGTCGGCAACATCGTGGTCACCCCATGATCCGGGCTGCCCATGAGCGGCTGTTGGTGGAGGTGCGAGCGCTGATCGCATCCACGCCCGTGTTGGCGGAGTTTGCGGGGGACCGCCTCGACGGGCCGCTCCCGCTTGAACTCCCCGACCCCCGTGACACCGACTGCCTCCACCTTTTAGGGGGCTTTGCTTCCCAGGCCGGCCCCGAGACCCAGGCGCTCACAGATGCCGTGCTCTCCGAGGCGCCCCACCTCCACTGGCGTCAAACCTATGGCAAGGACCAGGTGGGGGCGGATTTCCTCTCGCGCTCCGGTTGGTTCAACCTGGTGAGCCCGGATGGCCCCTTTGTCTCGCCGGAGATGCGGATCAGCATTGGGCTTTGGGACCAGGGGTTCACCTATCCTTGGCACTGGCACGTGCCTTCGGAGATCTATGTGGTCCTGGCGGGGCGCGCGATCTTCCGCACCGGTGGCATGGAGGACGCGGATCTCGGGCCCGGTGGACTGCGAGAGCACCCCTCCTTGGTGGTCCATGCGGCGGAGATGCGGGACGCGCCGCTGTTTGCCCACGCGCTCTGGCGGGGCGAGGGGCTGAACGCGCCCTCGACCCTCTGCGCGGCCCCGGCCGATGCAACGCCTGCGTGAGCGCCGTGAAGATCACCTCCATCCGCGTCTATCGCACCGATCTGCCCTATGTGGGTGGGGTCTATCGCTGGGGCGCGCGGGGGGCGATCTCAGTCGCCAACAGCTCCGTCGTGGTGATCGGCACCGATGCGGGGCTCAGCGGCTGCGGTGAGTTCTGCCCCTGTGGCGATGGGTATATGGAGGCGCATGAGGAAGGCGTCGAGGCGGCAGCTCGCTTGCTCGCGCCCGTACTGCTCGGCGAAGACCCCCGTCAGATGGCGCGCATCGAGCGGTTGATGGACGCCAAGATCGCCGGACACGGCTATGCCAAATCTCCGTTCGATATCGCCTGTTGGGATCTCCTCGGCCAAGCGCTCGGTCAGCCGGTCTGGATGCTGCTCGGAGGGCGGCTAACCGACGGCGCGCCGCTCTACCGGGTGGTGCCCCAGAAGGGCCGCGCGGAGACACTGGGCGAGCTCGACGGCTATCGCGCTCAGGGCTACCGGCAGTTTCAGATCAAGGTGGGCGGCGACTGGGCGGGGGATATCGAGCGCATCCGGGCCGCAGTGCCGCTCCTCCAACCCGGCGAGAAGGCGATGGCCGATGCCAATCAGGGCTGGCGCGTCGACGATGCGATCCGGGTGGTGCGGGCGACGCGGGACCTCGACTACATCCTTGAGCAGCCCTGCCAGAGCTATGCCGAATGCCAGCAGGTCCGCCGGGTCGCCGAGCAGCCGATGAAGCTCGACGAGTGCATCGTGACGATGGCGGATGTGACCCGCGTGATCGCCGAGAGCGGGGCGGAGATCATCTGCCTCAAGCTCGGAAAACAGGGCGGCCTGTCGAAGTCCCGCAGGATGCGCGATGCCCTGGTGGACGCGCGGATCCCCGTGGTCGCAGAGGACAGCTGGGGCGGCGAAATCACCACCGCCGCGCTCGCCCATTTCGCAGCGTCGACGCCGGCCGAGTTCCTGGTGAACACGACCGACCTCTGCGCCTACAACACCCGCTCGACCGGGCAGCCGGCGCCGGAGGTCCGCGACGGGCGGCTCTGGGCCTCCGATGCGCCGGGACTGGGCGTTGCGCCGGACTACGCGAGCCTCGGCGACCCGGTCGCGGTCTACGGAGAGGCGGCATGAAGATCACCCGGATCACCGTCTGGCATGTGGATCTGCCCTTGGCGAAGCCTTACTGGCTCTCGGGCGGGCGGCTGCGCTTCGACCACCTGGACGCCACCGTGATCCGGCTCGATACCGATGTGGGCTTCGTCGGTTGGGGCGAGGGCACGCCCTGGGGCCACACCTATGTGCCCGCGCACGGGCCAGGGATCCGCGCGGGGCTCGAGACGATGGCGCCGGCGATCCTCGGGCTCGATCCCCGCCGTGTGCTGGAGCTCGAACGGGCGATGGATCTCTGCCTGCCCGGTCACCTCTATGCCAAGCAGCCGGTGGACATGGCGGCGTGGGACATCGCGGCCCAAGCGGCGGGTGTGCCGATCGCCGATCTGATGGGAGGGGGCAGCCGGACGCCTGCGCCGATTGTCTCCTCGGTGTCCTCGGGCACGCCGGAGGAAATGCTGGCCATCGTCCAGTCCTTCCGTGACCGGGGCTACGTGGCGCATTCGGTCAAGATCGGGGCGGATGTGGACGCCGATCTTGCTCGCATCCAGCACCTTGAGGCAGCGCGGTTGCCGGGAGAACGCCTGCTCTACGACGTAAACCGCGCCTGGACTCGGCAACAGGCACTGCGGGTGCTGGCCGCGCCGGAGGCTGCGGGGATCATGGTCGAGCAACCCTGCGAGAGCCTCGACGACATAGCTGCGATCCGGCCACTCACGACGGCCCCGATCAGTGTGGACGAGAGCCTGGTCACGCTCCAGGACGCCGTGCGGATCGCGCGTGAGGGGCTGGCGGAGGTTTTCGGCATCAAGCTCAACCGGGTCGGCGGGCTGACGCGCGCGGCCCGGATGCGGGATGTGGCGCTCTCGCACGGGATCGACTGCTTCGTCATGGCGACCGGCGGCTCAGTCCTGGCGGATGCCGAGGCGCTGCACTTGGCGGCGACGATCCCCGACCAGGCGCGCCTCGGTGTCTGGGCGTGCCAGGACATGCTCTCGGTGGACATCGCCGGCGGCCGCGGGCCGCGCAACCGCGATGGCCATCTTCATCTGCCCGAGGAACCAGGTCTAGGCGTCGCCCCCGACCTGGACGCCCTCGGCACCCCTGTCGCTGTTTACGAGGCCGAATGATGTCTCCAATCGCCGAAATCCCCACCCGGCCAGCACCTGCGGTGCGCAAGCTTGAAACCGGTTCCGGTCACCGGATCGCCCGCATCGCGGTCCACCATGTGCCGCTGACCAGTCATGAGACCTACCACATGGCCGCGGGCAAGACCTGCGCGACCGTGACCACAGTGGTCGTGGCGTTGACGACCGATACCGGGCTCACGGGTTGGGGCGAGGTGTGTCCGATCCCCGGTTACCTGCCCGCCTATGCCGAAGGGGTGGCGCCGGGCGTGGCCCACTTGGCGTCGACGCTCTTGGGTGCGGATCCGGTGGGGGTCGAGGCACTGATCGCCCGCTGCGATGCGGTGCTGCCGGGCCATGCCTTTGTGAAATCCGCCCTCGACATCGCCCTCTGGGATCTCACAGGCCAGGTGGCGGGCCTGCCGCTGCATGCGCTTCTCGGCGGGCAACGGTCCACGCGCCTGCCACTCTACCACTCCATCACCTGCATCGATCCCCACGAGATGGCGCGGATCGCGCGCGAGGCCTATGCCACCGGCATCCGTCAGTTCCAGGCCAAGCTCGGCGCCGACGCGAATTGGGAGGCCGATGCCGCGCGTCTGCGTCTGGTGCGCGAGGCAGTCGGGCCCGGGCCGCTGGTCTACGGTGACTGGAATTGCGGGGCGATGGCGCTCGATGCGATCCGGACAGGGCGGGCCGCGGCCAGTGCGGATGTGATGCTGGAGCAGCCCTGCGCGACGCTTGCCGACTGTGGGCGCGTGTCGGCGGCGACGGGTCTACCGATGAAGACCGATGAGCTTGCCCATGACACTGCGACGCTTCTCGAGGCGCACCGGCTGGGCTGCCTCGATGCGGTGGCTCTGAAGCTCTCAAAGTTCGGCGGGCTCTCGGCGCTGCGCCGAGCGCGCGATCTTTGCCTGCATCTCGGCGCGCGCATGTGCATCGAGTGTACCTGGGGTTCAGACATTTCGACCGCGGCGGCCTTGCATCTGGCCGCCGCCACGCCGCCGAACGCCGTTCTGAACGTCTGCGATCTCTCTGGCTATGTCGCCCCGCGGATCGCCCCGGATGCGCCTTCTCGCGAGGGCCCCACCATCGCCGTGCCGGAGGGCCCCGGCCTCGGCATCACCCCCGACCCCGACACCTTGGGCGCGCCCGTCGCCCTGCACGCCTGAAGGAGACTGCCATGGATGCGAAAACCCCCTCCGCCACCGCCTTTGAGATCGCCGAGACGACGCTGCCAGGAGCTGGGCTCGGCGGTTACGCGCTGTCCGATGACATCCGGCTGGTCTTCTCCCATGGCGAGGGCCCGAGGTTTTGGGACGTCGATGGGCGCGAGTACATCGACTACACCGGCGGCGCGGGCGCGCTGATCCTCGGGCACTCGCACCCCGCGGTGGTGGAGGCAGCCCAAGCCCAGACTGCCCGCGGCATGCACATGTTCGGGGTGCTGAACGACCAGGCGATCGCGCTCTCGGGGCGGCTCGTGCGAGACATCCCCTGCGCCGAGAAAATCGCCTATGCCACCACCGGCTCGGAGGCGACGGCCTATGCCATGCGCCTTGCGCGCGCCTATACCGGGCGGGAGAAGGTGCTGAAGTTCGAGGGCGCCTATCACGGCAACCACGATTACGCCCTGGTCTCGACCTTCCCGAAGACCATCGGCAACTACCCCTCGGGCCAGGCGGACACCGGAGGGCAACCGGCGGCGGTGCGGGGCTCGATGCTGATCGCGCCGTATAATGACCTCGAGGCGGCGGAGCGCATTGCCGAGGCCTCGGGGGATCTGGCAGCGATCATCGTCGAGCCGGTGCAACGGATCATCGAGGGTGACCGGGCGTTCCTCGCCGGGTTGCGGGCGCTTTGTGACCGGCTCGGTGCCGTGCTGATCTTCGACGAGGTGGTGACCGGGTTCCGGGTCGCCTATGGCGGAGCGCAGGCGAGCCTCGGCATCACGCCGGACCTGGCAAGCTTCGGGAAGGTGATCGGCGGGGCAGGCGCGCTCTCGGTCGTGGCCGGCAAGGCCGCGATCTTGGATCTCGCGGATCCGGCCAAGAAGGGCCAGCCAGACTATGCCTACTTCAACGGGACGCTGCACGGGAACCCAGTCGCCGCGGCCGCGACGCTGGCCACGCTGGATGTGCTGGCCGAACCCGGCACCTATGATCGGCTGAACGCGGCCACGGACCGGTTCTGTGCCGATGCGCAGGGTGTCCTCGACCGCCACGGCGTGCCAGCCATCGCCGCCAATGTGGGCTCGCTCTGGCAGTTCCTCTTCATGGGCCAGCCGCCCCGTAACCAGGCGGATATGATGGCCGGAGACGCCGCTGCTATGCGCCGCCTCGACACCGAGCTGATGAAGCGCGGGCAGTACCTCTTGCCGGGCGTGCGCCGCTTCCTCTCCTGCGTGCACACGGATCGGGAGTTCGACCAGACGCTGACAGCGCTCGACGAGGCGTGCGGGGCTCTCTAGCCCTTCAACAGCGACTTGATCTTGGTGATGCGCCCATCGGTTTTCTGCAGGTGGGCGTTGACCTTCTCCACGTTCTTGCTGATCTGGTCACGCACGCCCTTTGCCTTCTTGTGCAGAGCGTCAATCTTGCCGTTCAGCTCCTCGGCCTTCTTGGCATTGCCCTTGGCTTTCTTCAGATCCGCCTGAAGCTTGATCAGCTGCTCCGCCATCGGGGCCCATTTTTCGTAGAGGTCGTCGGCGTGCTCGTGGAAGCCCTTGATCATGATAAGGTCGGTCTGCAACCGGTCAACGAACTGAGTGGCCGCGGCCTTCCCGTCCTCAACCGCTTTCTCGAAGCTGGGCCATTTCTTGGCGTTGCGGCCGCGTTTGCCGTCCAGGTCCTTCTTCTCTGCTTTGTAGTCGGGAATTGCCATCTTTGATCTCCAGATCTGTCGCCGAATAAAACTATTCGGTTACGATACAGGAGGCCGCTGGGCAGATCAAACTTCCACCCAGCGGTAGGTGGCGGTGTCAGCAGTCGAGGGTGTTGTCCCGCTCCCAGCGGGTCAGTGCCCGGGTGAAATCGGTCCACTCCGCATGCTTGAGCTTGGCGAAGGCGGCGACCGTCTCGGTCCCAAGCGCCTCGGCAAACCCGGTGTCCGCCTCCAGGGCGCGAAGGGCATCGAGCAGGTTGAGCGGCAGCTTCTCTGCACCCTCCGCCTTGTGCGCCTCGGTATACATGTTGATGTCGAGCCGCTCGCCCGGATCCGCCTCGGTCGCGATGCCATCCAGCCCCGCGGCCATGATGGCGGCCGGCAGCAGATAGGGGTTCGCCGCCCCGTCCGCGAGGCGTAGCTCGAAGCGCCCGGCGTCGGGGATGCGCACCATATGCGTTCGGTTATTGCCGCCATAAGAGATCGTGTTCGGCGACCATGTGGCGCCAGAACTGGTCACGGGCGCATTCAGCCGCTTGTAGCTGTTTACCGTCGGGTTGCCGATGGCGCAGAGCGCTTTGGCATGGGTCATGACCCCGCCGAGGAAGTTATAGCCAAGCTTGGACACCCCAAGCTCGCCCTTCTTGTCCTCGAAGAGGTTCTTCTTGCCGGACTTGTTCCAGACGCTGACATGGGCGTGGCAGCCATTGCCGGTCAGATGCAGGAACGGCTTCGGCATGAAGGTCGCGCGCAGACCGTGGTTCTCGGCGATCGACTTGACCATGTACTTGAAGAACGCATGGCGGTCCGCTGTCACCAGCGCGTCGTCATAATCCCAGTTCATCTCGAACTGGCCATTCGCGTCCTCGTGGTCGTTCTGATAGGGCCCCCAACCGAGCGCGATCATCGCGTCGCAGATCTCGGAAATCACGTCATAGCGGCGCATCAAGGCGGCAACGTCATAGCAGGGTTTGGACTGGGTATCCGCCTCGTCGGCCAGCGCCGTGCCGTCCTCGGAGATCAGGAAGTACTCGCATTCCACGCCATGCTTCAGGCGGTACCCATTGCTCTCGGCGCCCTTTAGCACCCGCTTCAAGGTGTTGCGCGGCGCATGGGCGACCTCCTCGCCGACCATGTAGAGATCGGCCGCCAGCCATCCGACAGTCGGCTTCCAGGGCAGCTGGATCAGACTGTCCGGGTCGGGTACCGCAAACATGTCGCTGTTGGCGGGCGTCATGTCGAGCCAGGCGGCAAAACCCGCAAACCCCGCGCCCTCCTTTGCCATGTCGCCGATGGCGCGCGCCGGCACCAGCTTTGCCCGCATCACCCCGAAGAGATCGACGAAAGAGATCAGAAAGTACTCAATTCCCCGTTCCTTCGCCTCTTTCGCCAGATCCTTTGCCATCGTCCCCTCCTGTCGTGTTAGCGCGAGGCCATCGCGGCCGCCGCTCCCCCCATTGCCGTTGCCGACACCCGGTTGGCGATCTTCATCGCGCGGGCCGAGCGCAGCAGGCGCCGGGCCCGGTCGGCCGCGAGCGCCCAGGCGAGATCGACCGCGATCAGCACGGCCAGCATAACCGCCATCAACTCCGCCCAGCCGATGGCCGAGACGGTGGCAAGATCCACCAGGCTCGGCAGCAGCGCCACATAGAACACCATGATCTTCGGATTGCCGAGCGTGACGGCGAGCCCCGCGCCGAACATGCCCCAAGCGGAGCGGCCCTTTGGCAGCTCGGACTTTGCGCTCGGATCCGCGTGCCACATCTGCCAGGCAAGCCAGAGCAGATAGGCGATCCCAAGCCACTTCAGCACCAGAAAGACGCCTGAGGCCTGAGCCGCCAGGGCCGAGAGCCCCAGCACTGCACAGGTCAGCCAGACACCCTCACCGATCCACATGGCGGCCAGGAAGGGCAGCACCGAGCGCAGGCCCCCCGTCAGCACCCGCGCGGTCAGCGCCGCGATGGAGGGCCCTGGAGAGCCCGCCGCCACCGCCAGCGCGGTCGCGAACAGCACCAAAGTCGTCAGGTCCAGCATGGCCGTCTCCTCCGCCGAGAGTGATCAGCCAGTCTGGCCGCTGCAGATGTCGCCATGCAAGGCCGCATCACATCTTGCCCGGGATCCAGGTGGTGCCGGCCAGCGGGACTTGAGCCATGGCGGCGGCCTCGACGGTGAGGGCTGCGAGGTCCTCGGGTTCGAGGTTGCGCAGGTGGCTCTTGCCGTTGGCGCGGGCGAGCGTCTGCGCCTCGAGCGTCAGCACGGAGAGATAGTTGGCCAGCCGACGCCCGGCCTTGACCGGGTCGAGGCGTTTCGTCAGTTCGGGATCGGTGGTCGTGATCCCTGCGGGGTCGCGCCCCTCATGCCAGTCGTCATAGGCGCCCGCCGTGGTACCAAGCGCCTGGTACTCCGCCTCAAGCGCAGGGTCCTGGTCTCCGATGGCGATCAGCGCCGCAGTCCCGATGCTCACCGCATCCGCGCCCATGGCCATCGCTTTCGCCACATCAGCGCCGGAGCGGATGCCGCCCGAGACGATCAACTGGACCTTCCGGTGCATGTCGAGCTCCTGGAGCGCGCGGACCGCCTCGCGCACCGCGGGCAGGGTCGGGATGCCGACATGCTCGATGAAGACGTCCTGCGTTGCTGCCGTGCCCCCCTGCATGCCGTCGACAACCACCACATCCGCGCCGGACTTCACCGCCAGCGCTGTGTCGTAGTAGGGCCGGGCGGCACCGACCTTCACATAAATTGGCTTCTCCCAGGACGTGATCTCGCGCAGTTCCTGGATCTTGATCTCGAGATCGTCGGGCCCCGTCCAGTCCGGGTGCCGGCAAGCCGAGCGCTGGTCGATCCCCTCGGGCAGGGTCCGCATGGAGGCTACCCGCGGGCTGATCTTCTGGCCGAGCAACATGCCCCCACCGCCCGGCTTTGCGCCCTGGCCGACGACCACCTCGATGGCATCGGCGCGCCGCAGATCGTCCGGGTTCATGCCGTAGCGCGAGGGGAGGTACTGGTAGACAAGCATCGACGAGTGTCCCCGCTCCTCCTCCGTCATGCCACCATCTCCCGTAGTGGTCGAGGTGCCCATGGCGGAGGCTCCACGGCCGAGCGCCTCCTTGGCCGGCGCCCCGAGCGAGCCATAGGACATGCCCGCGATGGTCACCGGGATCTTCAGGTGCAGCGGCTTGGAGGCGAACCGGTCGCCGAGGATCACGTCCGTCCCGCAGGCCTCACGGTAGCCCTCGAGTGGATAGCGCGACATGGACGCGCCAAGGAACACCAGGTCGTCGAAGCACGGCACCCGCCGCTTCGCCCCGCCACCGCGGATGTCGTAGATGCCGGTGGCCGCGGCGCGGTGGATCTCCGAGATCGTGTGATCGTCGAAGCTTGCCGCCTTGCGCGGCACGGTGCGGGGGGCGTCGCCGTAGTCGGCCATCAATAGGCCTCCAGATTGTCGATGGAGAAGTGATAGAGCTTGCGCGCGGAGCCATAGCGGCGGAAAGCGCCCGGATCGGCCTCCATGCCCGCGCGGGCCAGCAGATCGGCGACCGTCGCGCGGTGGCTGTCCTCCATCGGCTTTTCCTCGCAGTCGGCGCCGAGGCTCGCGACCCGGCCCGCCACAAAGATCTCCGCCTCATAGATCGAGTCGCCGAGGTCCGCGCCCGCATCGCCCAGCACCACCAGCCGTCCGGCCTGCGCCATAAAGGCGGACATGTGTCCGACATTGCCGCCGACGACAATGTCCACACCCTTCATCGAGATTCCACAGCGGGCCGAGGCGTGCCCTTCGCAGATCACCAGCCCGCCATGGCCGGTGGCGCCGAGCGACTGGGACGCATCGCCTTTCACCCGCACGGAACCGGACATGATGTTCTCAGCGCACCCCGTTCCGGCATTGCCCTCGACAATGACGTCGGCGGTTTTGTTCATACCGGCGCAGTAATAGCCCGCATGGCCCGCGATCCTCACTGACAGAGGCGCGTTCAGCCCGCAGGCCAGGGCATGGGCTCCGCCGGGGTTCAGCACCGAGAAGGCGCCGTCCTCGGCCGCGTGGAGCGCAGAGTTGACCTCCCGCACGGTCTGCGCGCTGAGGTCAAAGGCCGTGTTCGCCGTCATTGCGGGTCCTCCATCGCCAGCCAGGGCAGCTTCTCATCCCGGTGGTAGCTCGTGGTTGGGCAGTACTCTTCCGGGCGGTCCATGGAGGCGGCATAAAAATGCGTCTCGCCCGGCTGCTTGTCGTCTTGGTAAGCCATGGGCGAGCCGCAGGTGCCGCAGAAGTACCGCCGCCGTCCGGGGGAGGAGACGTAGAGCAACGGATCCTCGCCGGTCCAGGACCATGCACCGTCCGCGACGGCGAAGAAGCTGGTGACCGGAGCGGAGCAGGCGCGCCGGCAGCTGTCGCAATGACAGTGCCCTGCCCAGAGCGGCGCTGCCGTCCACGCGAACCGCACAGCACCGCAGAGGCAGCGGCCAGTTCCTTTGGCAGGCATCGCGTTCATGCGGCATGGCTCCAGGCATAGATGCGCGCGGGCTCCGGCTCCCAGATCTCTGCATGCTCCACACCTGGCAATTGGGCGATGGCGCGAAACTCCGAGGACATCGCCACCCAAGCGTCGGTCTCCGCGATCACGGCGGGCTTACAGGCGATCGGGTCGCGCAGCACGGCGAACCCCGACCGGGTTCCGATGGCGAAGGTGTAGAACCCGTCGAGGTCGCGGATTGCGCTTTCCACCGCGCCTTCGAGGCTGTCGCCTTCCCGCATCCGCCAGGCGAGATAGCCCGCCGCCACTTCGCTGTCGTTCTCCGTCTGGAACCGCTCGCCGCGCGCCTCGAGCCGCTCCCGCAGCCGGTTGTGGTTGGAGAGCGAGCCGTTGTGGACGAGACAGGTGTCCTCTCCGGTGGAGAACGGGTGCGAGCCCGCGGTTGTCACGGCGCTTTCGGTCGCCATACGGGTGTGGGCGATGGCATGGGTGCCGGTGAAGTCGGCGAGCCGGAACCGCTCCGAAACGCCGTCCGGATCGCCGATCCCCTTGAACAGCTCGATGGCATGGCCCGCGGAGAGCACGGTCACGTCCGGGGCGATCTCGATGATCCGTCGCCGAGCCGCCGCCCCCTCACCGTCGGTGCGGATGATGGCGTGGTCTTCGATGACGGTGACGTCGACCGATGCGCCCAGATGGGTCTCGAGATCGCCAGTCAGCGCGCTCCAATCGGTCTCTCCGGTCTTGGAGAGACAAGAGAGCTTTACCGCGTCCTCGGGCGCGTCATAGACCGCAAAGCCCGCGCTGTCCGGCCCGCGATCCCGCATTTCGTGCAGCATCAGTGCCGTGAGCCGGCCGAGTTCGGGCTTGAGCGCTGCGGATTTCAAGAACAGGCCGACAATGCCGCACATTCGGGATCCCTCGCGTCAGATCGGATGCCTCTCCATCGCGGGGCGGGACACGAAGGTCAAGAAAAAAATTTTCCCACAGTGAAAACCCAACGCCTCTTGCCAGGCCGGCCCGCGCGGGGAGGGTGGGTGGGAGCGTGGGCCGGCCTGGCCGTCCTGCGGCCCTTCAGCCCTCCTTGGGGGTGACGATCACCGACAGATAGACTGCAGGGAGCACCCGCAACTCCAGCGGCCCATGCAGCGCCATCGGATCGAAAAACAGGCTGTCGCCGGGTGTCAGATCATAGGTCTGCTCGCCATGGCGGTAACTGACCTCGCCTTCCAGCATAAAGAGGAACTCCACGCCCGCGTGGCGAAAGATCGGGTAGGCGTCCGAGGTCTCGTCCAAGGTGATCAGATAGGGCTCGACCTGCACCTCGCCCCGCAGCGAGTGGCCCAGAAGCTGGTAGAGATGCCCCTTTGCCGAACCCCGCCGCTCGATTGCAAGCCCCTGTCCCGCGCGCACATAGGTCGCTTCCCGCTTCTCGTCGAAACGCGCGAAAAAAGTCGCGATCGGCACGTTCAGCGCGCTCGCCACCGCCTGCAGCGTGCTGAGCGACGGCGAGCTTTGCGCCGTCTCGATTTTCGACAGCATTCCCGTTGAAATGCCTGCGCTGCTGGCGAGATCGGCGAGCGTCACGCCCGTCGAACGCCGGATCTCGCGGATCCGCGCGCCGACGGCCGCCTCCAGCGAGGTGTCCCGTCCCGAGGCCACGCGCCGTCAGACCGTCAGGAACCCGAATTCGACAAAGGCCGCATTGGTTGCCTGAACCGTTTCCAGGAGCACGACCTGGTCGCCATTGCCCAGCACCCCATCGGCGGTGAAATCGATCACGATCTGGGTCTGCCCGTTGTTGCCCGTCACGACGGCGGTGGCCGACAGGGAACTGCCGGTCGTCAGGAAAGCGCCTTCGCGGAAGCTCGACGTGAAGAACACGGTGTTGGCAATGCCGACCCGGTCCTGGCCGAATGCGAAGTCCGTGATCAGGTCGGTCTCGATCCGGTCAACCGGCGTCTCGAAGGCATCAAACTGGAAGACATCGAAACCAGCCCCGCCGGTCAAAAGGTCCAGGCCTTCTTCGCCTTCGATGTAGTCATTCCCGTTCCCGCCAAGCAGATGGTCGTTGCCTTGGTCGCCGAACAGAAGGTCATTGCCCGCCTGGCCGTGCAGCACGTCGTCGCCATAGGCTGCCTGCAGCAGATCCGCTCCCGAGCCACCGAACAGGGTATCGTTCGAGCCGTCAGCCGGGCCGATCGGATCGCCGTCGAGGAAATCGTCGCCGGGGCCGCCAATGAGCAGATCCCGGCCAAAACCGCCGCTGAGGGTGTCGTTGCCGCCTCCGCCGTCGATGCTGTCATTGCCACCGAGGCCACTCACGATATCACTGCCGTTCAGGGCCTGAATGGTGTCCGGTCCCGAGAGCCCCGAAAGGGTGTCCGCGATCGCAGTGCCGTTCAGCGGTGTCGAAGATCCAAGCTCCACGACCTGAAGGCGGTAGGTGCCTGTGTTGGTCTCGAAACTGCCGATTTGGAGATGGAACACCCCCGTTCGATCCGGGACGAAGGTGATCTGCGGTTCAAGCCCAACACCACTGTCATCGTTGAACACGATCTGGGTGAAATTTGCGTCTTCGAGCCGCAAGGTGGGATCCCGCAAGGTCCCGAGGTCAGAAGCAAACCCGAAGACGTCGATCTGGACGGGTTGGTTCGATGTGAGAGTGATCGCGTAGGTGTCGGTGTCGTCGCCTGGGTTGATCTCTCCCACCTGCAGGGACGTGCGCTGGAAATTGAAGGCCAGGGTGCCTTCTACGCCCCCGCCCGGTGGCGCCGCCGCGCGCAGATCGACCGTCTGGTCGGTGAACTGCAGCAACTCGACGCCGCTCAGCGTATCGGTTCCGACGGCCGTCACCACGGTGGCATTGTTCGCATCGCCGGTGACGGTGAACGAGGCGAGCGGGCCGCTGTAGACGGCGGTATCGGTGCCGCCACCGCCCTCGATGGTGTCGCTGCCGCCCTGGCCAATCAAACGGTCGCTCCCGGCCTCCCCGTTCAAGAGATCGTTTCCGGCCCCCCCGAAGAGCGTGTCGGACCCGTTGCCGCCAATCAGGGTGTCGACGCCGCCGGCACCCTCCAGCCGGTCATTGCCGTCCTGGCCGAGCAGGCTGTCATTGCCCTCGCCACCCTTCAGGGTGTCGTTCTGACCCTGGCCTTGGAGCAGATCGTTGCCGTTGCCGCCGAGCAGGCTGTCCGGGCCTGCACCACCGAACAGGCTGTCATTGCCGTCATTGCCATCGAGCGTGTCGCCTTGGTCGCCGCCCTGGAGCTCATCGTTCCCAGCCCCCCCGCGCAGGGTATCGATCCCGATGCCGCCGCTCAGCACATCCGCGCCGTTGTTGCCGACGAGGCTGTCATTCCCGCCGCCACCGTCGATGGTGTCGTTCCCCGCCGCGCCTGCCAAGGTATCCGGGCCGCCCGTGCCGTTCAGCGTTTGCCCTCCGGACGGCGGTGGGGGCGGAGGATCGCCGCCATCGGTCCGCAGATCGACCTGTCCGTCATCAAAGATGAGGATCTCGATCGAGCGCAGAAGATCTGCCTCGGTCGTTCCATTGCGCGAGACCGTTGCCTCGGCGACGCTGCCGGCGATGGTCCAGTTTGCCTGCGGTCCAGGGAAGCGCGCGCGGTCGATGCCGGAGTTGCCGTTCAGCGTGTCATTGCCCGCTTGGCCAAACAACCGGTCGTCATTGTCGCCGCCGAACAACACATCGTTGCCGTTGCCGCCATAGAGAAAGTCGTCCCCCGCACCGCCCCGCAGCGTGTCGCGGTCGTTCTGGCCGAAGAGCGTGTCGTTGCCGTTGGCGCCCTGGATGTTGTCCGGACCCGCCTGCCCGAAGATCTCGTCGGCGCCGGCAGCACCATTGTAGCTGTCCGCTCCGTTGCCGAGTTCGACAAAATCGTTGCCATTGCCGCCGTTGCCCCGATCGGCGCCGGCCTGGCCGCGGATCGTGTCGTTGCCGTCGCCGCCGTTCAGCGCATCGTCGCCATTGCCGCCGAAGAGCAGGTCGTTCCCGGGGCCGCCCTCCAGCACGTCAGCCCCAAGCTGGCCTTCGAGCCGGTCGTTCTGCGCGCCACCGTTCAGCGTGTCATTGCGTTCGCCGCCTCGCAGCGTATCCGGCCCGGCATTGCCGTTCATTATGTCGGCAAAGCGTGTGCCGACGGCATTGTTCGCGAATTGATTGCCGATGAAGCGCACGGGCTGCGGCAAGCTGTCGAAATTGTCGGTGCCGGTGGGGCTGGCGTTCCGGGTTGTCAGGCCCGGCTCGTCATCGGGGTCCTGGTCGCGCCCCGCAGTGAACAGGCGCACCTCCTCGGCCATTCCACGCTCTGCCATCGGCATCGCCCTGGCCGAGATCAAGAACACGCCTCCGGTCAGATCCTCGTCCGATCGCCAGTCGACAGTCATGCTTCCGTCCTCTTGCACTCACCGCGCACACCCGTTACCCGCGCGGGCCATCATGAACAATCCTTGCGCCGACCAAACCCTATCTGGCCTGAACGCCCTTTGCTGTAAGGGTTATCACAATTTCGCCGTGAATGTTAAGGACAGCCCCCTTGGCATCAGGGGGATGTGATCGGCTTCGGTCACACTGAGCGGATAGCCCCTCCGTCGCAGCGGATCTGGCTGCCCGTGACGTAGCTGGCTTTCTCCGAGATCAGGAACGCTGCGACCGCCCCAAACTCCGCTGGCGTGCCATAGCGTCCAGTCGGGATCGCGGCCCGCGCCGCGCTGCGGATGGCGTCGATGTCATGTCCCTGTCGCGCGGCGGCGGCAGCGTCCAACTGGTCGACGCGGCTTGTATGGATCCGCCCCGGAAGCAGCAGATTGACCGTCACGCCATCGGGAGCGACTTCGGTCGCAAGGGTTTTCGTCCACCCCACGAGAGAGCCGCGCACCGCATTGGACAGTCCGAGATTCGGGATGGGCTGGATCGTGCCAGAGGAGGCAACGGTTAACACCCGGCCCCAACCGCGCGCGCGCATGCCGGGCAGCAGGCGCTGGGTGATCTGATGGAACCGCACCACGATGGTCTCAAACTGGGAGAGCAGGGCACCGGGGTCCGCCGCGTGGATCGGGCCCGGAGGCGGTCCGCCTGAATTGTTCACGAGGATATCAACCAGACCGAAGGCGTCCTCTGCCGCCTGTCCCACGGTCTCTGCGAAGGCTGGATCGGTCAGGTCTCCGACCTCTGCGATCGCCTTGCCTGCGCCGCGCGCGGTAATCGCCTCTGCCGCCTCTGCGAGCTTGTCCGCCGAGCGCCCGACGATCATGACATCCGCACCCTCGGCGGCGATCGCCTCTGCAATGCCGAGGCCGAGCCCCTGGGACGCTGCCAGCACCAGCGCTTTTTTGTTCGAGAGTCCGAGGTCCATCAGGCAGCCCTCCCCAGGGCGGTTAACCGTTGATCCAGCCGCGTCATTAGCCGGTCGAGATCCGCAAGGTCCAGTGCTGAGCATGTCGGCCCCGGTGCGCGGCAGCGGGCGGACGCGATGGCCCCCCGACGGCGCAAGATCTCCTTGCGGGCGGCGAGGCCGGCGCCAGGTTGCTGCTCATAGCGGACCAGCGGCAGATAGGCGTCGAACAAGTCCTCGGCCCCATCGGTCTCCCCTGCCTTGTGGCGACGCACGACCTCCACGAGCATCTCGGGATAGGCAAAGCCCGTCATCGCGCCATCTGCGCCGCGCGCCAGCTCCTGCGGAAGGAACAGCCCACCATTGCCGCACAGGATCGACAGCCGCGGGGTGTCTGCAGTCTCCGCCTGTCGCACGGCCGTGATCTTCGCGAGCCCCGGCCAGTCCTCGTGCTTGAGCATGACGATCTGGGGATGCGTCCGCGCCAGCCCGGAGATGCAAGCCGGAGAGAGATGCACGCCGCTCGCTTGCGGGAAATCCTGAACGCAGAGCGGTACATCCGGTCCGAGCGCCTCGCAGACCCCGGCGAAGTAGCCTGCCGCCTTTGCCTCGGTGTTGGTGCCGGGAGGCGGCGCGACCATCGCCCCTGCCGCCCCGAGATCCATCGCCGCGCGCATCAGCCGGTGCATGATCTCGAAGCCGCCTGCTGAGGCGCCCACCAGTACCGGCACGCGACCGGCCACGCGCCCGAAGACCCGGCGCAGAAAGGCCAGCGCCTCGTCAGGGGCGAGCTTCGGCGCCTCTCCCATCATGCCCAGCACCGTGATGCCCGAAACGCCATGCTCTAGATAGAAGTCGATCAGCCGGTCGGTGCTCTCGAGGTCGAGCGCGCCATCGTCTCGGAAGGGTGTCGCCGAGATGATAAAGACGCCGCTGGTCTGGCGATGGATGGTCATGGGCGGTCCTCCTCGCCCCGTCGTAGCAGGCGAGAGGTTCCCGTCAAACCCGATTGAGCCGAAGCGTCCGATAGACGCTCGCGTCCGCCTCGGGTCAGGCTCTGGCCTGGGCGACTGTCAGGACCGATGCGGGTGCTCTGGCTACAGAGAAGCCTCCTGTGAGAGACCGCCCGCGGTGCCGCCGGTCGACACCCCAAACCTGAAGCTGCTGTCGGTCACGAAGGGGTTCCCCGCGCACGAACGGCTAACCATCAATGCCGCATCCAGCGCGTGTTCGCTGCTCGCGGTGACGCTTGGGCCAGCGCTGTTCTCGCCATAGACGCCGCAGCCGTCAGTTCGAGCTTGGACGGGGCGAGCGTGTAAGGGCGCCCCCGCCGAGTAGGCCTGCCTCTTGCCTTTCAAAGCCGGTTGAGCGGGACCTTTAGATAGACGTTGCCGTCTGCCTCGGGCTCCGGCATGTGGCCCGCACGCATGTTGACCTGGATCGAGGGCAGGATCAGGCGCGGCATGGGCAGCGTCGCGTCGCGGGCCTCGCGCTGGGCTACGAAGGCGTCGCAGGTTGCCTCGCCCCCGATATGCACATTCTTCGCGCGCTGCTCGCCAACGGTGCTCTCCCAGGCGAATTCCTCGCGCCCTGCCGCCTTGTAATCGTGACCGACGAAGATCCGCGTCTCGTCCGGCAGCGAGAGGATCTTTTGGATCGAGTGCCAAAGGGTCTCGGCCGAGCCGCCGGGGAAGTCGCAGCGTGCGGTCCCGAAATCCGGCATGAAGAGCGTGTCGCCGACAAAGGCCGCGTCCCCGATCACATAGGTCAGGCAGGCGGGCGTGTGGCCTGGCGTATGGAGAACCTGCGCTTTCAAGCTGCCGATCTCGAACCGGTCCTGCTCGCGGAAAAGGGCATCGAACTGGCTGCCATCGCGTTCAAACCCCGTGCCCGCGTTGAAGACCTTGCCAAAGACCTCCTGGACTGTGGTGATCTCCGCACCAATACCGATGCGCCCACCCAGCTCGGCCTGAAGATAGGGGGCGGCGGAGAGATGGTCTGCATGGACATGGCTTTCGAGGATCCAGGCCACCTCCAGCCCCTCGGCGCGGACATGTGCGGCGATCCGGTCGGCCGAGCGGGTGGCGGTGCGCCCGGCGGCGGCGTCAAAGTCGAGAACGGAGTCGACGATTGCACAGGCCGGGCCATCCGGCTCGCGCAGCACATAGGAGACGGTGTTGGTGCCCGGGTCGAAGAAGGCAGTTACATGCGGCGTTACAGTCATGGCGCGCTCCGGGATTGGCCAGTTCCAGACTGTAATATAGGCAGCGCCGCCGGCGTTCGCCAAGACCGGCTCACAGGTCGGCGAGGTCGCAGGCGAGAAACAGGCAGCCAGGGATCGGATTGTGGCAGTAAGGGTCGATTTCCACAAAGCCGAAACTGCGGTAGAGGGCGATTGCCGATCCCATAAAAGGGGCGGTGTCGAGCAGTGCGCGGGTGTACCCGGTCTGGCGCGCTTTCTCTAGGATCGCTTCGGCAAGCCGTCGACCGAGGCCCATACCCTGAGCGGCGGGCATGACATAGAGCCGCTTGATCTCGCAGACACCCGGTTCATGCGCGCGGAAGGCAGCGCATCCGAGCGGCGCTTCGGCAGGGCCGGCCAGGAGCAGTGCGCCACCGGGTGGCGCGTAGCTTCCCGGCAGGCTTGCAAGCTCGCTCTCGATTCCCTGGAACTCGAGGCTGATGCCATGATCGTCCGCCAGCCATGTGGCATAGGCCTCGATCAGGAACCGGACGGCGCGGATATCATCGGCGGTTTCGGCCATACGGATCTCCGGGCCGGCCGAACGTGCCCCGGTTGCGGGGGGCGACGCGTCATTCATCGCGGGAGTTTGCGCTCGGGGGAGATGCGTTCGGGGGAGACGCGCTCGGCGGAGCGCCATCGGGCGCGTCAGACGCGCGGCGAGACCCCTTGCGCTTGAGCTTGCGAAGCGTTCCGGACAGGGTACGCAGGCGTGCGTCCCGAGCTTCGGCTGCCCGGGTGAACCGCCGCCGCAGCCGCGCTTGCTCGACGAAATCGGTCACTGCGTCATGGGTCGGTCCGTTCGGTCCTTCGACCAGGCTCCGCATCGCCAGGCCATACCGCGCGATGAGCCCATGCCAGAGCTTGCCGCCATTGCGCGCCGTCTTCAGCCGTTGCAAGGCGGTGCGCTCGCCCTTGTCGAGCGCTGAGATCAACCGGTCGGCAGCGGTCACGAACAGCTTGCTGTCACGCCCCAACGCCAGCAGATCCGCTTCTGTGACCGCAAACCCGCGCAGATCGCGCAGCACCGACGACAACCGGCGCCGATAGCGGGAGAGCGCGCGCTCAGTTTCTGCCAAAAGGCGATTTGTGGACCCATCCATAGGGAGACCCTGCCAGAGACCGGGCAGGGCCTGCAAGTCCGGCGGGTGCGGCACGGTCTCTGGCCCGCAAGGCGTTCAGGGGCAGTGGAACACCGTCACGCCGCCCGGAGCGTCCAGCAGCACACGGACAGGAGCCCTCTCGGTGTCGGCCGCGGCAAGGGCGCTCGCTAAGGCCGCGCGCTTCTCTGCCCCTTTGATCAGCAGATAGCGGTTGCGGGCTCCTTGCAGCGCCGGCGCTGTGAGGGTGATGCGCGGCTCATCAGCGCCCGGGGCTGTGATGGCGGCAACCGGAGGGGCATCTGGGGCCAGCGCGGCGGCAAGTCCGAGCCCGCCCGGGAAGAGCGATGCCGTGTGCATGTCCGCGCCCATGCCGGCCACGACGACATCGAGCGGCAGGGCGATCTGGCTGAGGGCTGTGCCGATGGCCGAGAGGCTCTCCGCGGGATCAGCCGTCGCGCCGTAGAGGGGCACGAACTCCGCCCCAGCCGCTGGGCCACGGAAAAGGGTGGAGGCCAGCAGCCCCTGGTTCGAGCGCGGATCGGAGACCGGAACCCAGCGCTCGTCTGTCAGGGTGATGGCGCAGTTTTCCCAATCGAGCGCGGCCTGCCCGAGCGCCTCAAGGAATGGCCCTGGGGTCGTGCCGCCGGGCACCGCCAGCCGTGCCCGTCCTCGGGCGGCCAGCGCCGTGCGAAGGTCTGCCGCAACCCGCTCGGCCAGAGCCGCCCCAAGCTGCGGTTCTGGCACCGTCACGATCTCCGGGTCGGTCATGCCTCGATCTCCCGCCAGCGCCGTCCGTCTCGGTGGAGCAGCATCAGCGCATCCTCTGGCCCCGATGAGCCGATGTCATAGGGGCGCGGCGCCCCCTCGAAGCCGGCGATGATCGGGTCGACCCAGGCCCAGGCCGCCTCCACCTCATCACCGCGCATAAAGAGCGTCTGGTTGCCCCGGATCACGTCCATCACCAGCCGCTCATAGGCGTCCGGCATCCGCAGCCCCAGCGGGCCGAGACGCTCGGCAAAGGTCATGTCGAGATCCGTCGCCACCAGCCGCATGCCTCCCGGACCGGGGTCCTTGATTGCCATGGAGAGCGTGATCCCCTCGTCCGGCTGCAAGCGGATCGCGAGCACATTGGGCACCGGCGGCGTGCCGGGGCCGAAGATCGAATGGGGCACGTCACGGAACCGGATGGCGATCTCCGAGAGCCGCGCCCGCAGCCGCTTGCCGGTACGGAGGTAGAAGGGCACCCCGGCCCAGCGCCAGCTCTGCACCTCGGCCCGCAGGGCAACGAAGCTCTCGGTGGTGCTGCCGGGGGTCTCGGCCTCATCGGCATATGAGGGTTGATCCCCGGTTGCCCGCCACTGCCCGCGCACGATGTCGTCGGAGCCGGAGAGCGGCGCGAGGGCGCGCAGAACCTTCAGTTTCTCGTCCCGGACCGCGTCGGGCTCGAACCGCGCGGGCGGCTCCATCGCGGTTAGGCAGAGGAGTTGCAGCAGGTGGTTCTGCACCATGTCCCGCATCGCGCCCATCTGATCATAATAGGCGCCGCGTCCATCGATGCCGACGCTCTCGGCCACCGTGATCTGGACATGGTCGATATGGGAGGCGCTCCACAGCGGCTCGAACAGCGCATTGGCAAAGCGCAGTGCCATCAGGTTTTGCACCGTCTCTTTGCCGAGGTAATGGTCGATCCGGTAGATCTGATGCTCGTCAAAATCGGCGCAGAGGGCCGCGTTCAGTGCCCTGGCCGAGGCGAGGTCGTGCCCGAGCGGCTTCTCCACGACGATGCGGGTGTCCTGGTCGGCGAGCCCTTCGGCGCGGATCCGGTGGCAGATCGGTTCGAAGAAGCGCGGCGCGACGGAGAGATAGAAGGCGCGGCCGCGGGTGCTCTCGCCGAGAAGTGCACGCAGAGCCGCCCACCCGTCGTCGCTCATGGCATCGACCGCGGCATAGTCGAGCATCGCAAGGAAGGCGGCCCGCGGTTCCGGTTCGAGTGCCGCGGGGTCCACGAATTCCGTCAGCGCCGCATCGGCCATCTGGCGAAACCCTGCCGTGTCGAGCGCCGAGCGGGCGGCTCCGATGATCCGTGTGCCCTCCGGGATCTGCCCGTCGTGCAAGCGATTATAGAGCGCCGGGATCAGCTTGCGCCTGGCGAGATCCCCGGTTGCACCGAACACCACCAGATCGAATGGATCGACGGGGACGACGCGGGCGACCATGGGCAGGCTCCTTCGCTGGGGCGAGCCTGGACCCTATCAAGCGTCCCGGCAGAGGCGAAGGGTTTTCTCTCGGCGATCGAGCGTGCAAAGTACCACCGGGTTGCGATGGCCCCGGCGCGTGGGAGTTCGAGATATGGCCGACGAAATTAGCTTTGCCCTGATCCTGTCGAAGAACCTTAAGCAGAACAACCGCAAGGGCACCCTCAAGCTCTCGCAGATCGAGCTGGTGGTGAAGGTGACCGAAGGGATGGACCCGCTCACGCTTCAGCAGCTGCGCGATGCGGTCAACACGAGCTTCCAGGCGCGGCGCAAGAACCTCAACGACTTTATCGAGAAATCCGAGGCCCTGCTCGCAAAGCAGAAGGATGAGCAGAAGCGCAAGAAGATGGCCACCGACATCATCAAGGCGATGGACAAGCAGGTCCGGGTCTTCGAGAAAAATCTCACCCAGCGGGTCGAGAAGTTCTGCGACGATGAGGAGAAGAAGAACGCGGAGTTCGAGAAGGGGAACGTGAAGTTCGCCTGTTCATGCCTCTGGTCCATGGCGGGCATCGTCAAGGACACGGTGGGCGGCATTACGGCGCTCTTTGCCTCGGCGGCGGTGCCGGCGGCGTCAGTGGCCGGCGCGAAGGCGATCGCGGATCTGCTGCTCGATATCAAGGGGCTCTACAAGACCCTGTCGGACGCCTACAAGAGCGGTGCGGACGTGCACGCCGACATCATGAAGGACATGAAGAAGATCAAGGCGACCAAGCCGCCGAAGACCATCGGCGCGTCGCTGGTCAAAAACGTCGAAAGCAACATCGAGCTGTTTGGCTCGAAGATCGACGCGGCCGAGATGCATGCCAAGGCGCTCGCGAAGAAAGTGAACGGTGTCTTGAACTTTGCCGAGAAGAATTCCGACATCTCGAAGGATGCGAAGAAGCGCATCAAGACGTTCGTCGATGAGAACCTGAAAGAGATCGTGCGCATTACCACCGCGATGAAAAAGGCCAAGCGCGATCAGCAGTCGTTTGGCGACAAGCTCGCCAACGCCCAGAAACGCTCAAAGACCGATGCGCGTTCGATCTTCGATTGGGCGGTCAGTTTCTATGAGATGGGCAACAAGCTGTTCACCTGGACGGTGGAGTGGGACGATCTCTGGAACCAGGCGGATAAGCTGATCACCCTCACCACCACCGATGATTTTTTTGAGCCTGTGCAGGTCGGCTGAGCGCTTTGTTCGGTGTGACGGTCTAGTCCCACGACCGCCTTCGCCATGATCTCCACCAGCGCCCGCGGGTCCCAGAGCCGTGCCTCGCAGCAGACCTGTGCCGGGGGCTGTCCCGCCGGCGTCCTAGTGCTCGAGACCGCGTTCACCGCCTCGAAGTCCCGGCTATATGCCAGAGATCCTGTGCCGCGCGCCCCGAGAGATAGCGTCGGGGTCGAAACGGGATATGCGCATTGTGCTCTGCCGGGTTGCTGGCGTGGTGCTGGGCGGGCATCCTGAACGCGCGACCAGGCGCGCCGTCCTGTCATCTTCGGTGCGTCGGCCTGAGGGAGAGCAGCATGGCAGAGATCCGCATCGAGGACCCGGTCTGGGTTCCGCTGCCCGATGGGCGGCGCCTGGCTGCAAAGCTTTGGCGACCGGTGGGGCCGGCCCCTGCAATCCTCGAATACCTCCCCTATCGGCGCCGCGACGGCACTGCACCCCGAGATGCGACCACTCACCCGGTCTTCGCCGCCGCGGGCTATGCCTGCATCCGCGTCGACATTGCGGGAACCGGCGACAGCGACGGGTTGTTCGATGACGAGTATTCCGAGCAGGAGCTCTCCGACGGGGAGGCGGTGATCGCCTGGGTCGCGGCCCAGCCTTGGTGCACGGGGGCCGTCGGCATGATCGGCATCTCCTGGGGTGGCTTCAACGGTCTGCAGCTCGCTTATCGCCGCCCGCCAGCCCTCAAGGCCATCGTGACCTGCTGTTCCACCGTCGACCGCTTCGCTGACGACATCCACTACATGGGCGGCTGCCTCCTCACCGACAATTTCAACTGGGGCGCGCAGATGACCGCCTATCAGACGCGCCCGCCGGATCCGGCGATCCGGGACGACTGGCGCGCGCGCTGGCTGGAGCGGATCGAGCAGCTGCCCTTTCTCGCGGCGGACTGGCTGCGCCGGCCGGAGCGCGGAGCGTATTGGCGCCATGGTTCGGTCTGCGAAGATCTCAGCCGGATCGAGGCTGCGGTCCTGGCGGTCGGGGGCTGGGCAGACGCCTATGTCAACGCACCCTTTGCCCTCGCCGAGGGGCTGTCGGCACCGGTTGCAGCATTGATCGGACCGTGGGAGCACAAATACCCGCATATCGCGCGGATCGAGCCCGCGGATTACCACGGCGAGGTGATCGACTGGTTCGACCGGCACCTGAAGGGCGCAGATGTGCCTCTGCCGCCGCGGCTGCGTGCCTATTGCCAGGAACATGCGACGCCCTCGCCAGAGTATGGGCCCCGGGCCGGGGAGTGGATCGCCGAGGCCGCGTGGCCGTCGCGGTCCTCGCGCCGGCTGGCGCTCTCAGAGGGGCGGCTCGGGGAGGGGCCTGGGTCAGGCGCGGTCACGGTCGCGAGCCCTCAGGACACTGGTTCCCAGGCCGCCTATTTCTGCCCGGGCATGCGGGTCTCGGGCGAGCTCTCCGCCGATCAGGCGCCCGACGATGCGCGCTCGGTCTGTTTCGACACGGAGCCCTTGGAAGACCCACGCACGCTGCTCGGCCGGGCCGAGGTGGAACTCGAAGTTTCGGCCGATCGCCCGTCCGCCCAGCTTTGTCTTCGGCTCTGCGATGTGGCACCGGACGGAACCTCGGTGCGGATCTCCTATCGCCCGGTGCATCTCGCCCAGGCGCATGGCCCGGAGACGCCCCGTCCGCTGACGCCGGGCGAACCGGTGCGCCTGACGGTTTCGCTCAACGCTTGCGCACATCGCGTGCGGCCGGGGCATCGGCTCCGCCTGGCGGTCTCGACAGCCTACTGGCCCGTGATCTGGCCGAGCCCGGAGGCGGCCTCCGTCACACTTCATCTCGAGGGCTGTGCGCTCACGCTGCCAGAGCGCATTGGGTCTGGCGTGGATCCGATGCCGCCTGGGCCGCCACGGGCGTTTTCGCGTCTGGCAGAAGATGTTCTGAGGGCGCCGTCCGGGACAACGGAGCGGCGAACCGAGGCGAACGGAACGGTGGTGCTCGAGACGCTCGACGATTTCGGCACGGCACGAGACCCTGATCACGGGCTGGAGCGGGGGAGCCGTGTCAGCCAGCGCTTTGCCATTCATCCGGCGGATCCGCTCTCGGCCCGGCATGAGGCAGAGTGGCAGTTCACCTTTCGCCGGGGAGCATGGGCGGTCCGCATCGACAGCGCATCGCGGATGACCTGCTCGGCCGAGGCCTTTCACCTTTGGCGCCGGGTCATCGCCCGCGAGGGCGACATCACGATCCTGGACAAAACTTGGGCCGAAGAGGTCCCAAGACGCTGGCTCTGAAGGGCATGGCGGGGGCATCCCGCCGCCCCGCCCACCCAGGCAGCCGGGCGCCAGGCTCGGCCGTCGCACTCCCCCAAATGGCGGCGGGATGCCCCCTATTGCGCCCTTGCCTACGTTCGTGAGAGCCGGCGCGTCCCGACGCCTGTGGGGGAGGAGGACGGTTCAGCTGGGAGATCGCGCGAATGGGTGGGTGGGGCGTCGGGGCGCGCCGGCGCTCCCCCCAAAGAGCGCAGCTTGGTTTCAGGAGGCGAGGCACCAGCGCAGGATGCCCTTTTGGACATGCAGACGGTTCTCGGCCTCATCGAACACCACCGAGCGCGGACCATCGAAAACCGCTGCCGTCACCTCTTCGTCGCGATGCGCAGGCAGGCAGTGCATAAAGATCGCGTGGTCCGCCGCCTGCTCCATGACCGCTTCAGTCACCTGATAGGGTTTGAGCTGGTTGTGGCGTCGGTCCCGCGCGGTCACGTCGTCATGCATGCTGAGCCAGGTGTCGGTGACCACCGCATCCGCCCCAGCAACCGCCGCAGCGGCGTCCCGCTCGACCCGCACCGTTGCACCGCGCGCGCGCGCCGCCTGGACGACATCCGCGTCCGGCTCCAAGGTCTCGGGTGCCGCCACGCGCATCTCGAAGCCGAAGGCCGCCGCCGCTTGGATCCAGCTGTGGCACACATTGTTGCCGTCGCCGAGCCAGGCCACACGCGCGCCCTTGATGGGGCCCACCGTCTCCTCGAAGGTCATCACATCCGCCATGATCTGGCAGGGGTGCGAGCGGTTGGTGAGCCCGTTGACCACCGGGACCGTCGCATTCTCCGCGAGCTCTCGAAGCGTCGCATCCTGGAAGGTGCGGATCATCACCGCATCCACATAGCGCGAGAGCACGGCCGCGGTGTCCGCCACCGTCTCGCCATGCCCGAGCTGCATCTCCGAGCCCGAGAGCACCATGGTCTGCCCGCCCATCTGCCGGATGCCCACATCGAAGCTGATGCGGGTCCGGGTCGAGGGTTTCTCGAAGATCAGCGCGACGATGCGCTCGGCGAACGGCTGTTCTTCATCGGGGGCGAGGCGAGGGCGGCCATTACGCGCCGCCTTCACCCGCGAGGCATCGTCGAGGATGGCGCGGAGCTCCTCCGGCGCCACCTCGTCGAGATCCAGGAAGTGCCGCGGCTGGGGGGCAGTCATGCCGCCCCTTTCTGCCGCAGCGCGCCGCAGGCCGCCTCAAGGCGTGCCACACCTTCGGCCAGCTCCTCCTCGGAGATCGTGAGCGCAGGCAGGATCCGCACCACGTTCTCCGCAGCAGGCACGACCAACAGACTCGCATCGCGGGCGGCGGCAGTCACGGCGGCGTTGCTCATCCCCTCGGCGATGCGCAGGCCCATCATCAGGCCCCCGCCACGCACCTCGGCGATGATGTCGGGATGCGAGTCTTGCAGGTCCGCGAGGCGTTGGCGGAGGAACCCGCCGCGGGTGCGCACGCCCTCGAGGAAGGCGGGCTGGGCGACCTCTTCCAGCACCGCATGACCGACCGCGCAGGCCAGCGGATTGCCGCCATAGGTGCTGCCGTGGGTGCCAGCGACCATCGGGCCTGCCGCCGTCTCGGTGGCGAGCACCGCACCGAGAGGGAAGCCGCCACCGATCCCCTTGGCCACCATCATGATGTCCGGGATCACGCCCGCATGCTCATGGGCGAAGAGAGCACCCGTTCGACCCATCCCGCACTGCACCTCGTCGAGCACCAATAGAGCGCCCGCTGCGTCGCAGGCCTCGCGGATGCCGCGCAGACACGCCCAGGGCATCGCGCGGATGCCGCCCTCGCCCTGGATCGGCTCGATCATCACGGCGGCGGTCTGCGGGCCGAGGGCCGCACGGAACGCGTCGTGATCGCCCCAGGGCAGATGGACAAAGCCCGGCATGAGCGGCCCGAACCCGCCGGTCAGCTTCTCACCGCCGGCGGCCGCGATCGCACCGGTCGAGCGCCCATGAAAGGCGCCGTCGAAGCAGAGGATCTCGGTCCGCGCCGGGTCCTGCGCATGGCCCCATTTCCGCGCCATCTTGATCGCGAGCTCGCCCGCTTCGGTCCCGGAATTGGTGAAGAAGCAGGTGTCGGCGAAGGTCTCGGCCACCAGGCGCTCGGCCAGTCGTCGCTGCTCCGGGATCTCATAGAGGTTCGAGACATGCCAGACCCGTCGGCCCTGCGCCTCGAGCGCGGCAACGAGTTTCGGATGGGCATGGCCGAGGGCGTTCACCGCAATGCCAGCGCCGAAGTCGAGATACTTCGTGCCGTCGGTTGCGATGAGCCAGCTTCCCTCGCCCCGCTCGAATTCGAGCGGTGCCCGTACATAAGTCGGCATAACGGGCGAGATCACCGGAGTGGCTCCTTCATTCTAGGGTCCAAAAAACAATCGCCCCATGGCTGCGTGCCACGGGGCGACCGTTGCGTTATGCAGACAGCTGACGGAGCTGTCAATCGAAGGCTGAGCGCCCCGGTGCGGCCGTCAGCTCACCGAGTGTTTGCCGTCTCCGCGCGCCTCGATGACCCAGGTGCGCTTCTGCTTTTTTCCAGGGGCAAGCTTGTGGCCGGCCTCGAGGTCGATCTGCACCCGCATCCGGGCGATGCGGTTCTCGCCCTTGCCGGTATAGTCGTAGCCGACCTTCTTCACTTTGGCCGTGCAGTACCAGTGAAAGCTGCTGTCGAAGCTCGACTGGTGCGGGTTGATGCGGAAGTTGCGCACCTCGCGCATGTCCGGGGTGACTGGGTGATGCCCACCATACTCGAAGCTGTAGTCCCAAGCGACATAGAGCCCATGACGCTTGCCCGCGATCATGCGTTGGCTGAGAATGGTGAAGGGGCCGACCTTCTGCGTGCCGCCCGTCCATTCGAGCGCCTTGCCGTAGTCGGTGCCCTCGCCGATATGGCTGAAGAAGGCGTCGTCGAAGGCGATCCCGCCTTTGGTCACCTTGTGGACATTGCTCACGGCCTTCACGCCTGCTTCGGCAAGCTTGAGGACTTCTGCTGCTGACGTCATTGGTATACTCCTTTGCAAATGTTCTGGTCGGGCCGGGATCAGTTCGGCTTGTCGATGATCAGTGGCACGTTGATGCGCGCTGTGCGGGCCTCCTCGAGGCGCTTTGCCAGCTTGTCGAGCTGCTTCAGGCGCTTCTTGTCGGGGGCGTTCTTGCGCTCGGCGGCGATTGCCGCGTCCACTTTCTTCTTAAGCAGTTCAAAGTCTTTGAGTGGGTTGTCGAAGTCACTCTTGACCGAAGAGAGCGCCTTTTCCACCGCGCAGGTGGCGCCTTTGGCTTGCTCCTTCTTGAACTCTGACGAAACCGTCTTGTGGTCGGTCATTTCTATACTCCTTATAGATGTTCTATCGAATGCAAACAGCAGTACCGTGTAAGCGAAATATTTGTGAGGGTGGCCCGGTACGCAGCACACAAGCACGCGTCACTGGACCCACCTCTACCGCCGGATCGACGTCGAGTAAGTGATGGAATGCACACTGCGGCGGTGATCAAGCGAGAGGCGGTGCGGGGAGGCTGCGGTCGGCGCGTGCCGCGGGCAATCAGCGGCCGATGGCGCTCTCGAGCCAGCGGCGTTTGTCCTCGAAGACCCGGTCGAGACGGTAGGTCTCGACGATGTGCGCGCGGGCAGCAGCGGCCATACGGCTTGCGGCGTCGCGGTCGTCGAGCTGGCGCTCCACCGCGTTGGCGATCCGCTGGGGGCTGTGGAAATCGACCAAAAGCCCGGTCTCCCCATCGGTCACAAACTCGCGCACGGGGGCCACGTCGGCGGCGACCAAACGCACGCCCGCGCTCATCGCCTCCAGCATCGACCAGGAGAGCACGAACGGCACGGTCAGATAGACATGGGCGTCCGAGACCTGAAGCACCGAGAGATAATCGGGCCGGGGCAAATGCCCGGGGAAGTGCACGCGAGAGAGATCGAGATCGAGCTCGGCCAGCATGCGCTTCTTCCAGCTCTCGCCCTCGGGCAGCGGTTTGCCATAGGCGACCCGGTCCTCGCCGACGATGATGGCATGGAGCTGGGGCCGGCGCTTTTGCAGCAGAGCGAGCGCACGCATGAACTCCGGGAAACCACGCTGGGGCTCCATGCCGCGGGTCGCATAGGTGACGATTTCGGGCATCGCACCGGTATCGAGGCCGGCCACCTGTGTTGGGCGTTCGGGCGCAGGCGCATGCGCGTCGGTGTCCACTCCGTCATGGATCACGGTCATCTTGGTGCGCATATGGGGCGGGAACTGATCGGCTTGGAACTCCGTGGGGGCGATCCGTTGGTCCGCCGCTTCGAAGTCGAGCAGCAACGGCGTGTTGCGGATGCGCTGCCGGAGGCGGCTGTCCTCATCGGGCTTCCAGTCCGGCATGAAGCTGCTGTCGACCGGGGGATAGCGGTACCACCACTCGAAATAGGGGATGAAGCAGGTCTCGGGCCAGACATCCTTGGCAAACAGCCCCGCGCCCCAGCCGGAATGGGCCATCACGATGTCCGGGGTGTAGCCCTCGGTGCGCGCCGTGTAGAAGGCCCGTGCCGCCTGCTGGCCTCGGATCACCGCGCGTTCGAGGTTGGAGACATACTGGTGGATGCCGCGGGTGTTGTCGCGCCCATCGGCGAAAGGGAGGATGCGGAAGACCTTGCTCGACACGCCCTCGCGGGCGGTGGCGAAGGCGACCTCCCATCCAGCCTGTGCAAGCCGATGGCCGAGAAAGCCGAACTGCGCCGGGAAATTGGTGTGGCAGAACAGGATCTTTGCGGCGGCCACTGGGTTGCCTCGTTCGCTGGACAGGCGGAGCTAACGCGATTGGCAGGGGCGGCGCAAGGGGCAGCGCGTCCCAGGGCCCCGCCCACCCATGCGCCGTCGCGGTCCCGTCACCCGGTCTGTTGCCCCCCAGGCCCCGGGACGCGCCGCCCGCTCCGCGCCTTGCGCTGACAGGGGCGCTGACAGGGGGGCTGTCAGGGGCGTTGGCGGTCGAGCGCGGCCGCGCTTTTCGCCAGCCGCACCAGGCGAATGAATTCGGCGCGGTGGCCGTAGGGGTCCTGGCCCTTGGCGGATTGGGCCAGGGCAATCACCGCGTCGAGGTCGTATTCGCCAATATACGTCCCGCCGCGCAGGACCTGACCGAAGGCGGCCACAGCGGCGGCCCAGTCGGACTCTCGGTCGGCACGGCGATCGTTCGGTGTGATCGGGCGGGTGGTAAGCTCCGACGGCCCGCCGTCCGGCGCTTTGTGGCGGATCTTGAGGAAGGCGATCTCGTCTGGTTCCGTCGGCAACGGCGCCACCGCCGTCCGCTCGCTCTGATAGCGCAGGGGCTCGATGCGTTTGGCTGCGGACCCTGCAGGCGTGATCTCATAGAGCGCCGTCACCCGGTGGCCGGAGCCGATCTCACCCGCATCCACCTTGTCGTTGTTGAAGTCCTCCCGCGCCAGCGCCCGGGTCTCGTAACCGATCAGCCGGTACTCCGAGACCGCGGCCGAGTTAAACTCGATCTGGATCTTTACGTCCTTGGCGATCGGGAAGAGACTGCCGCCCGCCTCTTCGACCAACGCCTTCTGCGCCTCGGCCAGCGTGTCGATATAGAGCGCTTGGCCGTTGCCCGCCTGGGCGAGCGCCTGCATGAGCTGGTCATTGAGATTGCCCCGCCCAAAGCCCAGGACAGAAAGCAGGACGCCGCCCGCGCGCTTGCGCTCGACAAAGCTCTCCAGCTCGTTCGTGTCGCGGATGCCGACATTGAAATCGCCGTCGGTGGCCAGGAACACGCGGTTCACGCCTTCGTCGTCGAAATTGGCCTCTGCGAGCGCGTAGGCTTGGCGGATGCCCTCGCCCCCTGCGGTGGACCCGCCCGCCGAGAGCCGCTCGAGGGCGGCCAGGATC
The DNA here is from genome assembly GCA_039816045.1 of Pseudomonadota bacterium. Classification (GTDB taxonomy): domain Bacteria; phylum Pseudomonadota; class Alphaproteobacteria; order Rhodobacterales; family Rhodobacteraceae; genus Thermohalobaculum. Next base: position 45,835 of record JBCBYB010000006.1, on the reverse strand, counting down.
TTGCCCTTCTCCGAGGCCTCCGTCGGCTCCAGCACCGTGCCCGCCGAGCCCGCATAGGCGACGATGGAGACGCGGTCCTCCGGGCCGAGGGTCTCCACCAGCAGGCGGAAAGCGTTGATCAGGAGGGGCAGCTTGTCCGGCCTGTTCATGCTGCCCGAGCTGTCGATCAGGAACACAAGGTTCGCGCGAGGACGCTCATCCGCCGGCAGCGCATAGCCCTGCAGGCCGATGCGCAGCAGCTCGGTGCCAGCGTTCCAGGGCGTCGGCGTTATCGCCACATCCGCGCGAAACGGCGTCTCGAGGCTGTCGGGGGCCGGGTAGTCATAGGCGAAATAGTTGATCATCTCCTCGACCCGCACGGCGTCGCGGGGCGGCAGGATACCCTCGTTCAGATGCCGCCGGATGAGCGCATAGGAGGCCGTGTCCACATCGATCGAGAAGGTCGAGACGGGCGTTTCGGCGACCCGCTTGACGGCGTTCTCCTCGAAGGCCTCGAACCGGTCGCGCCCCTGCTCCCGAAAACCCGGTTCGGGCATGTCAATGATGCGCGCCGGGTGCGCCTCGGCCTGGCCCAGCGACGGCGCAACCGTCTGCGGGCTGGACTTGAAGAAGCTCCGAGTGCGGTTGTCGACGCTCTGCATGGCGCCCGGGGCGGGGGCGGGCACGGCTCGCACGGCCGGCTCCTGGGCCAGTGACAGAGACGATTCCGGAGCGGCAGGGTCTGCACGCGGTGCGTCCGCGGGGGCGGCTTCCCCTTCGAGCGCCTGTTCGCCAGGCCGGATCAAGCTCCGGGTACGGGTATCGATGTTCGGGATCGCGCTGGGGGCGGGCTCGGCTCGCACGGCCCGCTCCTCGGCCAGCGATAGGGACGGTGCCGGAGCGGCAGGGTCTGCACGCGGTGCGTTCGCAGGGGCGGCTTCCCGTTCGTAGTCGACGGCGGGACCGGCCGTTCGCGCATCGGCTTCGGATGCAGCGTCTGGGCTGGTTTCCGTCACGACGGTGCCGAGATCACTGAGATCGACCGATCCGGTTTGCGGAAGGTTCTGTGTCGCGACCACCGCGAGAGCGATCACGGCGAGGCTGGTCCCGCCCAAGAGCGTCGGGCGGCTGGTCAGTCGGTCAATAACGTGCATGGCTTTGGTCCTCATCCAATTCCCGAACCCAACTGTTCGGTCTTGGGTGAGACGCCGCGGGCCGGCCGCCGCTTGGGAGGCGCCGCGATTTTTTTCGAACGCCGCCATCGCGGCTGCCATCGCCGCCCGTTTCGCGCCCTCGTCGGGCGTTGGTGGTGGATCGGACGCGAAGGCCCGGGCCATCCGGTCGAGCTCGTCCTCGGTCATCGGACCGCTCCTTCCTCTGTCGCCGCGAACGCCTTGAGGCGGCGGCGGATCTCGCTCATGCGCCAGGAGACCGTGCCGGCGGAGACACCGAGCGCCTCACCGGCCTCCGCATGGGCCATGCCGTCGTCGAGCACCAAAACGGCGGTCTCCCGCAAACCATCGGGCAAGGCCGCGAGCGCTCCGTGCAGCCAGAGGGTTTCCTCGGCCCGGGCCTCGGAGCCAGCACGGGCAAGCGCGTCGGTCTCCGCCCACACCGCATCGCGGGCCACCCGGCGCCCGCGGGCCCGCAGCCGATCCCGCGCCGCGTTCAGCGTCAGCGTGGTCAGCCAGGTGGTGAAGGCCGCCTCTCCGCGCCAGCCGCTGATCCGGGCGGCCAGCCCCGCACACACGTCCTGCGCCAGATCGTCCGCCTCCGCCGCGCTGCCGAGGAGCCGCCAGCCGATCCGGTGGATGCGCGCATAATGCCGCTCGAGCAGCGCGCCGAACGCGCCGCCATCGCCCGCCGCTGCCCGCAGTGCGAGCCGGCTGTCCTCGTCTTCCTCCGCCATCCTGGTCCCTTGGACGCCGCGGCTGCGCCCCATCTTGGCGGAGCGGTCGAGATTTTTACAGCGATGTTGTCAGGGGGGAACCTCCCGACCCGCCCAGTCGAACACACGGCCCGATTGCGCGGGCGAAAGACTGTCGAGCACCGCGAGCAGTTGGGCCGCGGCGATGCCCGGCTCGAAGAGGTCCTCCGGGGCGGTCTGGCTGCGGAAGGGCGCGGAGAGATCCGTGCGCACGGTTCCGGGTTGGAGGCCGGCAACCACCAACGAACGCATGCTCCGCGAAGCCTCGATGGCAAGGCATTTCAGGATCTGGTTCAGCGCGGCTTTGGAGGCACGGTAGCCATACCAGCCGCCCGCTCGGTTGTCGGATATCGAGCCCACTCGGGCCGACAACGCCGCAAAGATGGCCCGTTCCTTGCGCGGCAGGCGGGGCAGCAGGTGCCGCGCGAGCATCGCAGGACCGGTCGCATTGACGGCAAAGGCGTGGGCCAAAGCTTCGGGCTCGATCTGGCGCCAGGATTTCTCCGGCCCGCCGGCGGCACCGTGCAGGTATCCGGTCGCGCAGATCACCAGGCGCAGATCGGGGTCGGTCTGGGCCGCCGCGGTCTCGATGCTGCCAGGATCCGTGAGATCGAGCGGAAGGGGGCGGATTTTTGCCCCCTCGGATCCTGTGCCTGCTCGGCTTGCGGCCAGCACCTCACGACAAGCGGGATCGGCCGCCAGCGCCTGCACAAGCGCCGCACCGATGCCGCCGGATGCGCCGGCGACCAGCGCGCTGTAGGGGGATCCGAGTGTCTCCATCTCTGCGGCAGATGCGGCGTCTCGGCGGGCTGTCAACTCCGGGGCGCCGGAGGTACCATCGCCCCATGACACACCGATCCCCGATCCTTCTCCTCGCGCTGCTGGCGGCCTGCACCGGGTCCGGCGAGCAACCCCTTCGGAACCCCTCGTCAGATCTGGAGCGGGCCTATCTCGCGTGCCTCGGCAGTGATCCTTACGTGCTGACCTCCCGGTGTCGGGAGATCAGAGCGCAGCTCAGCGACGATCCGCGCCCGGGGCTGTTCGGGCGCTGAGGCGTGAGAGCAGACGGCCTCCGACGGCACCGGAGCCGAGCCCGAGGGTCGAGAGCACCGCATAGGCCATCGCCTGGTTCGAGGTGATCACGGGTTTGCCGAGGGCCGCCTCCAGGGGCTCGAGTGCCTCGACGCTGCGCATATCCGTGCAGGAGAGCACGATCGCCTCCGCTGCGCTGCTGTCGGCCTGGTGTCCGAGAGCCATGATCTCCTCCGGGGTCAGCGCGCATTGCTCGTCGTTGCCAAGGGTGCGCCCCACATCGGCCCGGGACACCGTCGCAAAACCGGCGTCGGAGAGGAAGGCCACTGCGCGATCATTCAATTCCGCCACATAGGGCGAGGCGAACCCGATCTGCCGCACCCCCAGCGTGCGGAGGGCCATCACCACCGAGCCCGCAGCCGTCACGCTCGGCACGCCGATGCGGTCCTGCACTTGGGCGGCGAGCTCGACGTCGAAGGCTATGCCATGCGCCAGCGTCGCCGAGGTGCAGCCATAGAGCACCATATGCGGGCGGACCCCGGCCACCAACCGGAGGGGCTCGTCGAGATCCGCTGCGCCAAGGCCCGCCATCTGGGCACTGTCGGGGACGGCGTCGAGGTCGTAACCGCCGAGGCGCGCCGGGTGGATCGACACCCCTGGTGGCATCAGCTGCGCGAGATCCGGCTCCAGGATGGTGTTGGAGAAGGGGACAAGGACACCCAGGCGGATCATGGGGCGCCTCCGTGGGTGGTGAGGATATCTGCGGCGTGGTCCATGGCGGCTTCCGGGCCAATGGTGATGCGCAAGGCGTGGGGCAGACCCGCGCCGGCGGCCGAGCGCGGGGCAATGCCGCCGGCCCTGATCGCGCGGTCCGCCGATTGGGCGTCGGTGGCGGAGGCAAAGGGCGCGAGGACGAAATTGGTGGCGCTTCCGGGCAGTGTGAACCCGGCCTTTGCAAGGCGTGCCCCGAAGCTTTCCCGCCTGGCCGCCGTCTCGGCGACGATGCGGTCGCGGTGCGCCCGGTCCCGCAGTGCTGCGGCGGCCGCCGCTTGGGTGGGCGCCGAGAGCGTGTTGGGCCGCAGCACCCGCCGGAGCAGCGACGCGATCTCCGGTGGAAACAGACCCCACCCGGCCCGCAGCGACGCCAGCGCATAGGCTTTGGAGAGTGTCCGCAACACCACGGTGTCTCCGCGCGCCACCAGATCCCAGCATGCGCCCTCGGATGGGTCGGCGAACTCGCCATAAGCCTCGTCGAGCACCAAGAGGACATGGGACGGCAGGGCTGCACGCAGGGCCCGTATTGCCTCGGGCGGCAGGTGCGTGCCCGTCGGGTTGCCGGGGTTCGCGAGGAACAGAACCGTCGTCTCGGAGCGCACCGCGGCGAGCAGCGCGTCGGGGTCCGCTGTGAACCTGTCTTCGGGCGCGCGGTCGAGGGCGGCTCCGGTCTGTGCGACGGCCGTTGCGAAATAGGGATAAGCATGGGCTGGGATCAGCGCGCGGCGTCCCGGCCCGAGATAGGCCGTGGCCAGCGCTCCGATCAGCTCCATCGAGCCGGCGCCGCAGAGGATCTCGCCCGGGCCCAGAGGATGGGTCTCGGCGATGGCCCTGCGCAACAGCGTCCAGTTGGGGTCGGGGTAGAGCCGTGCCTCGGCGAGCGCCATGCGGGCGGCCTCGAGCGCGCGGGGGCTCGGGGGGAACGCGCTTTCGTTCTGGGCGAGCGAGGTGAGTTCGGGGCCGAGCTCTGCCGCGCCATAAGGGGCGAGCGCTGCGATATGGGCAAGCGGGGTCATTGGGTGTCCTCCACCAAGCCGTCGGCGATGTCTCGAGCGTGGGCCTCGGGGGAGCGCTCCTCTGGTGGGCCGAACCCGCCGCCGCCCGGGGTCTCGAAGATCAACCGCTCCCCGGGGTCGAGGCGAAGCTCGCCTTTGCCCGGCAGGTCGGGTCCGTCGCCCACCCGGATGCGTCCCGGTGCCCCGGGCTCGCCACCAGCGCGCCCTTCTGCGGGGTTGGCGATGCGCTCGACCGACAAGAACACCGTCAGCGCCTGGCCGTCTGCGCTCTCCAGCTCGATGCGCTGGCCGAGACCGCCCCGCTGGCGCCCTCGTCCGCCGCTGCCGGGGATCAGCTCGCGCCGGTTGATCAGGATTGGCGCGACGCTCTCCGAGATCTCGACCTGGCTGCCCCAGACCCCACTCGGGAAGGCAGTGGCCGACAGCCCGTCGCGGGAGGGCCGGGCCCCTGTTCCCCCGTTGTGGGTGAGCTCCAGCGCAAAGGGGCGCCCTCCCGTTCGCGCGACCTCGGGCGCCGAGCGCAGCGGCAGGTCGTACATGCACGATGCCCCCTCCGCCGGGACATGATCAGGCAGGGCTTGTGCGAGACAGCCGAAGACCAGATCCGGCGTCATCTGCCCGATGGTGTGACGCATGGCGACCGGGGCGGGGGCCTGCGCGTTCAGGATGCAGCCAGGCGGGGCGGTCACCCGAAAGGGCGCCAGCGAGCCGGCGTTGTTAGGGATCTCGGCGCCCACGATGCAACGCAGGCCAAAGACCGAGTAGGCCGTGGCATAGTTCAGCGGCACATTGATCCCCTTGGCCGAGCAGCCGGAGGTTCCGGCAAAGTCCAGATGCATGGCGCCGTCCGCCACCGCCAAGCGGGCGGCCAGATGGATCGGCGCCTCATAGCCGTCGAGCACCATCCGGTGAGTGTAGACCCCAGGTGGGACCTTTGCGATGGCCGCGCGCTGGGCGGTCTCGGAGGTCTCGATGATGTGCGCGGCGAGCGCGCTGAGATCGGTCAGGCCGAACTCGTCCATGGTCTCGGTCAGCCGCCGCACCCCGGTCTCGCAACAGGCGATCAGCGCGTAGATGTCGCCTTCGTTCGCCACGGGCTCGCGGGAGTTGGCACGGACGATGTCCAGCAGCAGCGCGTTGACCGTGCCCCGCTCGACCAGCCGGCAAGGCGGGATCAGCAGCCCCTCGTCATAGATGTCCTCGCCCTCGGGCCCCATGCCGCGCCCGCCGAGATCCACCAGATGCGAGGTGCAGGAGGCGAGCCCCAGAACGCGCCCCTCGCGAAAGGCCGGCATCAGCAGGAGAAAATCGTTGAGATGTCCGGAGGCGAGCCACGGATCGTTGGTCATGTAGACATCGCCGGGGCGCATCTCGGCGAGCGGGAAGCGTGCGAGCAGGGCCTTCACCGCCTCGGCCATGGTGTTGATGTGGCCCGGTGTGCCCGTGACCGCCTGGGCGAGCATCTGGCCCTCTGGGTCGAAGAGCCCGGCGGAGATGTCGCCGCATTCCCGCACGATGGGGCTGAAGGCTGCGCGCACAAGCGCCTGGCCCTGTTCCTCCACCACCGCGAGGAGGCGGTTCCAGAGGATGTCGAGACGGGTGCGGTCGGTCATTGGGCGCCCTCCCGGGTGAGCACAAGGTTGAGGGTTGCGTCGACCCGTGCGGTCCAGCCGGGTGCGACGTGGGTGGTGGTCTGAGGCTCGACGATCAGGGCCGGGCCTTCGAGCTGTGCACCGGGGGCAAGCGCCAGGCGGTCGAAGACGGCGGCTGCCAGGGCCGCTCCGGTTTCGTCGCACGTGATCTGGCGGTGCGCGACCGGAACGGCTGCGTGCGGCGCCGGTTCGGCTGGCGGATTGGGCAAAGGCGTCTCCGGCGTCGCGACCGAGACCGCCCAGTTGAGAATCTCGATCTCCATGCCTGGCACCGCGCGGGCGAACTGCAGCGCGTAGGCGGCCTCAAAATGCTGGGTCAGCAGCGTCGTGTCCATGGGTGTGAGGGACCGGTTGGGCAGGGCGATTTCGATCTCATGCCCCTGGCCGCGATAGCGCATGAAGGCCGCGCGTCGCGCTGCGGTCGCTTGGCCCGGGGCGCCGGCGGCCACCACCGTCCGGGCCTCGCTCTCCATAGCCGCGAGCAACGCGTTCACCGCCGCGAAATCAGGCGCGTCGAGCGTGGTATAGAGGCTGCGCACCGTCTCGAAGGCAACGGGCGCCACCAGGAACCCGATGGCCGAGCCGACGCCCGGTCCCGGCGGCACCAGCACGCGCGAGACGCCGGCGCGACGCGCGACCCGCACCGCGTGGAGCGGACCGTTGCCGCCAAAGGCGACCATGGTCCGGCTCTCGAGATCCTTACCCGATTCGACCGCGTGCATGCGGGCGGCACTCGCCATGCTCTCATCCACCGTGCCCGAGACACCGCGGGCGGCATCCGCGCCAAGGGCTGCAAGCGCGCCCTGCGCAGTAGCCGGATCGATGGTCAGCCGCCCTTCCGCGAACCGTGCGGGATCGATCAGGCCGAGCGCCACATCCGCATCCGTGACCGTGGGCGCCGTGCCCCCGCGCGCGAAACAGGCGGGGCCGGGCTCGGAGCCCGCGCTTTCCGGGCCCACGGCGATCCGCCCCAAACCGTCGCGCCGCGCGATGGAGCCGCCGCCCGCCCCGATCTCGATCATCTCGACGACGGGGATGCGGACGGGCATGCCGGAGCCCTTCACGAAGCGCGCCGCTCGCGCGATCTCGAAGCGCCGCGCGGTCTGAGGGCGTCCCTGGTCGATCAGGCAGAGCTTTGCCGTGGTGCCGCCCATGTCGAATGAGAGGACCCGGTCGAGCCCGGCCATGCGCGCGACCCGCGCCGCCAGGACCGCGCCTCCGGAGGGCCCGCTCTCGACCAGGCGCACCGGCAGCCGCCGAGCGGTCTCGAGCGTCGTCATGCCGCCGCCCGAGGTCATCATGAGGATGGGACAGGCAAGCCCCTCCGCCGCGAAAGCCGCCTCGAAGGCTGTGAGATACCGCGCCATCAGCGGCTGGATATAGGCGTTGGCGACGGTGGTGCAGAGCCGGTCGAACTCCCGCGCCTCGGGGCTCACGTCCGAGGAAAGCGAGACCGCGAGCGCAGGGCGCGCTTCGGCGATCAGCGCCGCCAACTGGCGCTCATGGGCGGGGTTGGCATAGGCGTGGAGCAGGCACACGGCGACCGCCTCGGCCCCGCTGGCATCAAGCTCGGCGAGCAGACGGTCGATTGCAGTGGGGTCGAGCGGGGAAAGCGCGATGCCCGCTGCTGTCATCCGCTCCGGCACCGTGAAGCAGCGGGATCGCGGGACGATCAGGTCGGGCTTTTCGATGTCGATGTCGTATTGGCTGTAGCGCCGCTCATAGGCGATCTCGAGGATGTCTCGGAACCCCGCGGTCGTGACGTTGGCCACACAGGCCCCGCGCCGCTCGATCAGGGCGTTGGTGGCCAGTGTCGTGCCGTGCACGAGCCCGCCGATCTCGGTCATTCCCGCCCCGATCTCGGCGAGCGCGATGCGGGTGCCGATCAGCGCGCCTTCGGCTGGGTCGGCATGGGTTGTCGGCGTTTTCGTCGTCGTGCGGAGGCCGCCTTGGCCGTCCGCGATGGCAATGTCGGTAAACGTGCCACCGATGTCGATGGCGAGGCGCAGCTCTGGCATGGGGACCGTCCGGAGTGAAGGGGAACAGAGGGCGGCGTGTCCCCCTGTCAGGCGACGAGATCGCACCCTGTGGCGCGGCGTCCGGAACGGCGGTCGGTGACGAGATCGCGCATGGCTGTCCTCCGATCCAGAGCGTCGCTCGGAGCCTGTCTGCCGTCAAGCCGGAATGACGGACTGCGCCTCAGTGGCTGCCGCCCCGGAGCATGTCACGGGCAGCCACGACGGCGCCCAGGGTGATGAGGAGGCAGGCGGCAGCAATGGTCCAGGTCAGCGGTGCAAAGCCGAGGGCCACAAGCACCAAGGTCGAGAGCAGAGGCGCGCCATAGCTTGCGGCCCCGAGAACCTGGATGTCGCCCCGCTTCACGCCGATGTCCCAGACATAGAATGCCAGCCCCACGGGGCCGAGGCCAAGGCCAACGACCGCGAGCCATTCGGTGAGGGTGGCGGGCCAAACCGTGGTCTCGAGCGCCAGGTGGCAGAGGCTCGCGAGCACCGCGGTCACCAGACAGAACCCGGTCACGGCATCGGTCGGAACCTCGGCGAAGCGGCGCGACAGCACCGAGTAGGATGACCAGATCAGAGCGGCGACCAGCGCCAGGGCGTAGCCTCCGGCATAGGCGGGCTCGAGGCTGAGGCTCTCGCCTTTGGTCACGATCAACGCTGCCCCTGCGAACCCCAGAAGCGCGCCGGCGATGTGGTGGGGGCGGAGGCGCTCTCCCGGAGCAAGCGCGGAGAACACCACAATCAGGAGCGGCCAGAGAAAGGCGATGAGGCTCGCCTCCACCGCGGGGGCCGCCCTGAGCGCCGAGAAATAAACGAAGTGGTAGCCGAAGAGCCCGCCGATCCCGAGCGCCCAGACCTGCCAGGGTTGGCGCAGCGCGCGCCACGCGCCCGGCCGTGCGGTCCAGGTCAGGGCGCCAGCGGTCCCCCCAATGGCAAAGCACAGAGCGGCGAGTTGGAAGGGCGGCACGGCCCCGCTCGCCGCCGTCAACAGCGCGAGCAGCGCCCAAAGCAACACCGCGCCGAAGCCGACAAGGGTGGCGAACGGTCGGCTCATTGGGGTGCGCGGCGCCACACCGGGCGGTTCATGTGCCGCAGAAGGTCGCTTGGACCACCTCATGCGCCTTAGGCGGGCGGGTGTGGCGCGGGTGATCCGGGTGATCGTCGAACGGCCGGGCGAGCACGCCGATAAGGGTCTCGAACGGCATGTAAACTCCCGTCAGACCAGCGGCGATCGCCTCCTCAACCATATGGTTGCGCGGGATCACCGCGGGGTTTGCCGCGCGCAACCGGTCACGTCGGTCTGCGGGGGTGGCGCCCTCGGCAGCCAGACGGGCCTGCCACTGCGCTTCCCACGCATCGAACGCGGCAGGGTCGGCGAACTCCGCCCGCGCCGCACCGGGCTCCGAAAGCCCCCTGAAGGTACGCGTGAAATCCGCCGCATCCCCGGCCATCCGGGTCAGGAGATCGGTGGCCAGTGCCGCGTCCCCCTCCGCTTCGGTGGCGAGGCCGAGCTTTGCCCGCATCTCAGCCACCCAGGCCGCCTCATAGAGCGCGGGGAACCGGTCAACCGCCCCTTGCGCGGCTTCGAGGGCTGCCTCGGGTGTCTCCGCCAGCACGGGCAGCATCGCCTGCGCAAGGCATACGAGGTTCCAATGGGCGATCCCGGGCTGGTTGGCATAGGCATAGCGGCCCTGGTGGTCGATGGAGCTGTACACCGTTTGGGGGTCATAGCCGTCCATAAAGGCGCAGGGCCCGTAATCGATGGTCTCACCTGAGATCGTCATGTTGTCCGTGTTCATCACGCCGTGGATGAAGCCGAGCGCCATCCAGCGGGCGATCAGGCGGGCCTGGCGGGCAATGACGCCCTCATAGAAGGCAAGCGCCGGGTTCTCCGCATCCGCTGCCGCAGGGTCGTGGCGCGCAATGGCGTAATCCGTGAGGGTCCGCAGTGCCTCATGATCCTGGCGCGCGGCGAAGAACTCGAAGGTGCCGACCCGGATATGGCTCGCGGCCACGCGCGTCAACACGGCACCGGGGGAGACCGTCTTGCGCACGACCCGACCGCCGGTGAGCACGGCGGCCAACGACCGGGTGGTGGGCACACCCAGCGCCGCCATCGCCTCTGCCACGATGTACTCCCGCAGCACCGGGCCCAAAGGCGCGAGCCCGTCGCCCCCCCGGCTGAACGGGGTGCGCCCGGAGCCTTTGAGTTGGAGGTCGCGGCGCCGGCCCTCAGCGTCCACAACCTCACCGAGCAGGATCGCGCGACCGTCGCCGAGCTGCGGGGAGAAGCCGCCGAACTGATGCCCGGCATAGGCTTGGGCGATGGGGTCCGCACCAACAGGCACCGCGGCTCCCGAGAGCAACCGCGCGCCCTCCGGCCCATCCAGTGCGGCGGGATCGAGACCCAACTCGGCCGCAAGGTCGCGGTTGAGCCGGATCATCCGCGGCTCCGCTGCCGGTGCCGGGTCCAGCCGGGCATAGAAGCGCTCCGGCAGGCGCGCGTAGCTGTTGTCGAAGGGGAAGGCGGCCTCGGCGGTCATGCGGGTCTCCCAAGGGCGCGGGGCGCGCCTCGTCCGCATATAGGTTCCACCGGCCCAGCTCGTCCAGTCGTCGGGCCGCCAGACTTTGCCCGCAGACTTTGCCCGCAGACTTTGCCCACCGGAACCGTGGCGTTGTCTGGCGTGAGGCCCGCGGGGGCAGGAGAATGAGAACGAGCCCGCCCCCGCGGGCAGAGGAGCGCCCCGCCCCGGGGGGACGGCGGGGGGCGCTCCCGGCTTTGCGTTAGCCGAGGATGTGCACCTCTTCGGCATCCGCAAAGGCCATCAGCAGATCGCCACGGTCGATGCTGGGCTCGTCGAGCAGGTCGAGCCAGAACGCCGCCCCATCCGCATCCGCTTCGCGCCCGAGCCCGTTCTGATAAAGCCCCGCGACGAATTCCTCGTCATCGAGGGCATCCCCGACCTCGTCGTCGAAGAAGAACGCATCGGCGAAGGCATCGGCCACATCGGCGATGTCCGCCCCGTCGGCCACAACGCCGCTCCAGAAGGTCAGACCATCCGCATCGGCCTCGCGCCCCAGGGCAACCTCATAAAGCCGCCCGACCGCCGCCTCGATCGAGGCCGTGTCGGCGGTGTCATCGGCATCTCCGGTGATGGCGACATCTCCATCCCCGACCGGCACGTCGATGGCGGTGATGGCCACGTCACCCTCACCCACGGGCACGTCGATGGCGGTGATGGCCACATCACCCTCACCCACGGGCACGTCGATGGCAGTGATCCCGATCTCCGCCTCCTCGCCCGTGCCGGGTTCGGGAGCGCTGATCGGTGTGCCGTCCTCGTCGACCACCCAGCTTGTGAAGGGCAGGTCTTCGAACGGCACCGGTTCGCCTTCGAGGATCACCGGCTCCCCCACCGGAAGGATCGTATAGATCAGCTCGTCGTCCGGTATGAGGGTCGGGTCCAAAGGGCCAACCTCTCGGTCGAGCGCGTCAAGCTCATCCTCCGTGAGCCGCTCCCCATCCGGCCCGTACAAATACGCAGGCTCGATCTCGCCCCCCGTCTCACTGCCCGTGCCGTCGTCGACAATCCAGCTGGTGAAGGGGAGGTCTTCAAAGGGAACTTCGGTGCCGTCGAAAATCACCGGGTCGCCCACGGGGAGGATGGTCATCATCGCGTCCTCGTTGTGCGGGTCCGGGCGATCCGAACCGGTCATCTCGTCATATGTCAGCATGTCTGTTGTCTCGCATGTTTGCTTCTTGGGACCGTCCGCGGCCGATCCCGAAGCAGGGTCTAGCAGGGATCGCAGAAAATTAAAAGCAGAATCTGCTATATAATTTTTGCTTGACATAATCTGGGATTCCAGGTGATCTGTCGCGCAGTCCAGACCCTGATCCGGAGCTCCCGCATGCCCGCTGAGCGCGCACAGAAGCTAGGCCGCCCCCAAGAAGCAGACCCCTCCAAAGAACTGCGCCGCCGCCTTGGCCGCGTGCTCAAGAAACGCCGAGAGGAGCGCGGGCTGACCCAGGCGGATTTGGCCGACGCGCTGGGGCTTCGGTATTATTCCTTCGTGTCGCAGGTGGAGAACGGGCTCGGCCGCATCCCGCAGGATCTCTACGCCCCATGGTCCAAAGCCATCGGCATGGATCCTTCGGAATTCGGCTGGTTGGTGCTTGCGCATCTCGAGCCGGGCCTGTACCCCCTCATCACGGGCAAGGAACCACCGTCGCCCGAAGACCCAATCACCTGACATCAGCCTGTTGGAGCCCCTCTCTTGGGTAAGATCATCGGCTTTGAACCGACCGAGAGCCTGCCGCGGTTCGGCTGGTCCGTGCGCGAGCGCGCGGAGCTCGAGCAGATGCGGCTCGCGCTCGGTCCGGTGGTCCCGGCATTCGATTGGGACGAGGGCACGACCGATACCGGTGACCCGTGGATGGTGGCGATCGACACCAATTCGGACGAGCTGGCACTCCATCTGGCACGGATCGGCCGCGAATATGTGGTGCTTGATGGCAAGCTTGCGCCGCTTGCGAACAGCCGCTCGCTGAAGGTCGCGATCGAGAGCTGTGCGGACTATTGCCGAAGTGGGATCATCGCGCTGGAGGCAGTGCGCCCGTCGCGGGTGCTGCCTCCCGCGACCACGGTGCAGGGCCAGGGGCAGGGATTGGAAGGCACGCCCTATACCCAGGACGCGCCGGATCAAGTGTCCGGCGACGAGACGCGGCCCTCGGAGATGCCCGCAGATGCGCTGGTGCGCGACGCTGCTCCGGCCGAAAGGCAGGGCGCGGTCGCGACCGGGCAAGACACCTCGTGGGGGAGTGCGCAACCAGACGCCATGCCAGCCGATCCAGCAAGGGAGGCGGAGGCAGAGGATGCGGCCCAGCCGACCGAAGCCTCAGCCGGGGCCAGCGTGCCGGAGGAGATCCCGAACGACCCCTACCCGGTGGAGATGCTCGCGGCCCGGGGGCTTTCCACCGAGGGCGCCGCTGTCGCAGCGACCAGTTTTCCCGCGCCGGAGGGTGCACCGGCTGCGGTTCTCAATCTCGCTGAACTGCGTCTGAAGATGATGGCGGAAGCCACGGAGAACGGCGCTGATCGTCAGACCGAATTGGATCTCCGGAACGAGGATCGCGACAGCAATGTCATTGATTTTCCCAAGTCCGGATCCGATGGAGGACCGGATTACATCGGGACCGGGTTGGCCGAGCCGGGAGCGTCGTGGCCCGCTGATGCCTTGCCCGGATTGGGGACGCGCGGAGATGCCGACTTTTCGCTGCCATCTGACGTTTTTGCTGGCTTCGAGCCGGGTGGGCTCTCCGACACGCCGCTGGATGACGCAGGCGGGGACAGGTTCCTCTTCGTCGAAACGGTGGAGGGCGTGGATGCCGCGTTGACCGCCCCCATGCTTCCCATCGGTCTGGCCATCCCGGCGGTTGTGTGGGGCTCTGGCGCGCCGCCGTTTTCCGCGCCCGATCCGGTCGAACTCCTCCCCATGGGGGCAGAGCCCGAGCTCGACGCGCTGATCTTCGCCTAGGCCGCCGGTCTCGCGCCGCGAAGGGGCAAGGCGGAGCGGAGCCGGCGTCCGGCCTCCACGGTCACCCGCCAAGCCCGCTGGGCACCGGGCATTGCCGCAACCTCCGGCCCGTCCCACAGGATGTCTACGCGGCCGGTGAGCATCAGGGCATCCCCTCTCTCGAAGTCGAGAAAGAGCAGCCCCGCTCGCGGCACGAGGGCGAAATTCCCCAGAGTGTTGAAGGCATTGTTGCCGCGATAGTCCGGTATGGTGAGTGTGTCGCCTTCAAGCTGCACGAAGCCGGGCGGGCCACCGCGATGGGAGACATCCGCGCCCGCTGCACCGGTTTCGCTGCCCGCCCCGCCGCTGTGGCTGGCGACAAAGAACGTATCCGCTGCGGCGATGGTCGCCCGGGCCTCGGTGTCGAGCCCGCTCAGCATCTCGACCGCGCCGGCGGCCCTGTGGTCTTGGAACCTCGGCGCCCGGGGGTGGATGTATTGCGGGCAGTTCCCGAACGCCTGGTCCACCGCCATCCTGAAACCGCTCGGATGGGTCGACGCGATCCGGCCGTTGACGCGGTTGCGCCGGCGGGTGGCGAACTCGATGCCGAGAAGCCCGATCGGCGTCCCCTCCACCAGCGGCTCGCCCAAAGGGTCGCCCGGAGCGGGGTGGGCTGCGATCCGCAGGGTCCGGGCATCCGGTGTCGTGATGAACCCGGGTTCTCCGGACAGAACCGATGCCCAAGGGGTGCCGGCACTGTCCAGATGCCCGGCGAAGATAAGCGGTTGGCTCTCGTAGAATGCGCGGTGTTGGTCGGGCATGGAGGGGCGGATCATGCGGCGGCCCAGGGTCTCCGACCGATCGCGCACGCCGAGCCGGGATTGGACCGCCTGCTCACCTGCGTGGAAGGGCGAGCTGTCGTCGGGCCAGCCGCCGAGACGGGTGGTGGGTCGGGAGGTGGGGAGGTCTTCCGTGGCCATGAGCGTGTCCCTTCTCGGTTCCGTGGGGTCCATGACACCCAGATAGAGCTTGCCAGATAGGGGATAAAGAGGCCAAATCGCGAATGATAATCTCTCTTGTGTTGATAATATGGAGGGCGCTTTGGATCGCTTCACCTGCATGGAAGCCTTTGTCGCGGTTGCGCGGGAGGGCACCTTTACGGCGGCGGCCGACCGGCTCGGGACCACGCCGCAGATGGTCAGCAAACAGGTGGCGCGGCTGGAGACGGAGTTGGGCGTGCAGCTCCTCGCCCGGACCACCCGCAGCGTGTCTCTCACCGACACCGGGACCGGCTGCCTGCCCCGCTGCGTCGCGCTGATCGAGCAACTAGGGGAGCTGGCTGACAGCGTGCAGGAGCGCCACGGTGCGCTCAAAGGGCCGATCCGACTGACGGCGCCGACGGGCTACGGCTCCACCCGCCTCACCGAGGCGCTCTATCGTTTCATGGAGGACCATCAGCGGGTGCAGATCGACCTGCACCTCTCCGACGCCAGGGTCGCGATCGTGGAGGATGGCTTCGATCTCGCGATCCGGATCGGAGCTCTTGAGGACAGCACCCTGATCGCCCGGCGCCTCACTGATATGCCGCTCGTCTTCGTCGCCGCCCCGAGCTATCTGACCCGTTTTGGGAGCCCAGAGACACCGCAGGATCTGATCCACCACGAATGCCTCATCAACCGAGGGCTCGGCGATCCGGAGACCTGGCGGTTCACCTCGGAGGCAGAGCCCTTGGCGGTCCGCGTCTCAGGGGCCTTCAGCGCCAACGGCCCCGCGGCGATCGCCCGGATGGCGGAGTGCGGGCTCGGGGTCGCGCGCTCGCCGCTCTATGTGGTCGAGGCGGCGCTGGCCGAGGGGCGTCTGGTCCGTCTTTTCGAAGGCCGCGAGGTGCTGCGCTACGGGGTGAACGCCCTCTATCCGCCGAACCGCCATCTGACGGCGCGAGTCCGTGCGCTGATCGACCACTTGGCCGATGTGCTGGGCTAGCCCTTCCGCAAGGGTCCCGTGGCCGCCAGCATCGCGGTGATCAGCGCGTCCCGTTGGGCCGACAGCGCCTCGGGGCTCGCCCCGCGGGCTTCCTCGCCGACGCCCTCGACCAGGGTCTCCGCCGTTGTGGCATCGAGTCGGGGGTCGCCGAGATCGTCCCACCAGCGGTGAAAGCTGTCGCCATAGCGCGCGCAGAAATCCGTAAGCCCCCCAGGGCCGGCGCCGAGGTTGAACAGCATGGTCGGCCCCATCGCTGCCCAGCGGAGCCCGGGGCCTGCCCAGACCGCTGTGTCCACATCCTCCACACTGGCCACCCCTTCCCGGACAAGGTGGATCGCCTCGCGCCAGAGGGCGGCCTGGAGACGGTTCGCCACGTGCCCTGGCACCTCGCGCTGGACACGGATCGTGACCTTGCCGGCGCCGCGATAGACCGCCTCGGCGCGCTCGACGGCGGTGGGGGCGGTGCGGTCATTGCCCATGACCTCGACCAACGGGATGAGATGCGGCGGGTTGAACGGGTGACCGAGGACAAGCCGCGACGGGTCGCGCCAACCGCCCTGCATCTCGGTGAGCGTGAGGCCGGAGGCCGAGGAGGCCACCGCCGCGTCGGGCGCCAGCGCGTCCTCGATGGCGGCGTAGAGCGCGTACTTGATGGGCAGGCGCTCCGGCACGCTCTCCTGCACAAAGCCGGCACTGGCGACGGCCTCGGCCGGGTCCGCATGGAAGCTCGGCTCCGGTGGGGCGCCGGTGGCGAGCCCAAGCTCCGTCAGTACCGGCCAGGCGCGCGCGACATAGGCCAAGACGCTCTCGGGGGTCGCCACGGGGTCATGCACCGCCACCCGGTGTCCGGCGGCCAGGAACAGCGCCGTCCAGCTTGCGCCGATCACCCCGGCGCCGAGGATCGCGATATCGGTTTTCTCAGCCATCAGAACAGTCCCGGTTGGAGAGGAGACGCCGCCGTCAGCCCGCCATCGACCGTGATGCACTGTCCGGTGACGAAGGCGGCGGCGGGTGAGGCGAGCCAGGCGACCGCTTCGGCGATGTCGGCGGGTTGGCCAAAGCGCCGTGCGGCGTGGCGGGCGAGGGCATCCTGTTGTGCGGCGTCCAGGTCGGACGCCAGCGCAAAGGCGGCGTCGGCCATGCCCGTCATGATCCAGCCGGGTGAGACGGCATTGCAGCGCACTTCCGGGCCATGGTCAACGGCGATGGAACGCGTGAGCCCGTGCACAAAGGCCTTGGATGCGTTGTAGAGCGCCATCGCGGGGTCGGCCTGGTTGCCCGAGATCGAGCCGATGTTGACGATCGCCCCCCGCGTCATGCCAGGCAGGAAGGCGCGGCAGGCGTTGAACACGCCGCGGCAGTTGGCTCCGATCACGAGCTCCCAATCCGCATCGGTGCTTTCGGTCACGGTCTTCTCGACCTGCACGCCTGCGTTGTTCACAAGGATGGTGGCGGGGCCAAAGCGCCCCTCGACGGCCTTGCGCAGCGCGGTTACGGCCTCTGGGTCGGCGACATCGACCGTGAGCCAGCCGACCGCCTCGGGCAGGTCCTCGGGCCTGGCGCTCCGCCCGCAGGTGAAAACCTTAGCGCCGTCCGCCGCGAGCCGCTCTACCACTGCGCGGCCGATCCCGCGCCCGCCGCCGGTGACGACGGCAATCTCTCCTGCAAGGGTCATCCGTGGGCCACCATCACATGGCGCACCGAGGTATAGGCCTCGAGCGCATAGACCGACATATCGCAACCGGTGCCGGAGCCCTTCATCGCGGCCCAAGGCATCTCGGGGCTCGCAACCCCGTGCGTGTTCACCCAGGTGAAGCCGTAGCGCAGGCGCGCGGCCACCGCCATGGCGCGGCCCACATCGCGGGTCCAGACCGAGGAGGCGAGCCCATAGCGCGAGGCGTTGGCGCGCCGCAGGGCCTCCTCCGTCTCGGTGAAGCGGGAGAGCGTGACGACCGGGCCGAAGACCTCCGCGCAGGCGATCTCGGCCGTGTTGTCGACATTTGCGACGACCGTGGGGGCGTAGAAGAACCCAGGGCCCTCGGGTGCCGTGCCGCCGGCGACCACCTCCGCTTCGCTGCGGGCCCGGTCGACAAAGCCCGCCACGCGCTCGCGGTGCTGGTCAGAGATCAACGGGCCCATCTCGGTGCCCTCGTCCCGTGGGGAACCGACCCGGATCGAGCCCACAGCCGCCGCGGTCTCCGCCACCAGCCGGTCATAGAGCCCGGCCTGGACCATCACCCGGCAGGGCTGCGCGCAGTCCTGGCCCGCGTTGAAATAGGAGCCACCGCGGATGGTCTCGACCACCGCCTCCAGATCGGCATCGTCGAACACGATCACCGGGGCCTTTCCGCCCAGCTCGAGATGGAGATGCGCGATCCGCTCGGCGCCCGCGCGCATGGCTGCCATGCCAGTGGCCGGAGACCCCGTGACGGTGATCGCTTCGGCGCCCGGATGCTCGATCAGCCGCTGTCCCGTGCTCGGCCCGCGCCCGTGCAAGATGTTGAGCACGCCTTTCGGGAGCGCATCGGCGAGGATCTCGCCGAGCTTCAAGGTCGAGAGCGGGGTGATTTCGGAGGGCTTCAGCACCACCGTGCAGCCCGCAGCGAGCGGGGCCGCCAGCTTCCACGCCGCCATCATCAGCGGATAGTTCCAGGGCGCGATCGCGGCCACAGGCCCCACCGGATCCCGCCGGATCATGCTGGTGTGGTCGGCCACGTACTCCCCCGCGGCAGAGCCCGTCATGGTCCTCGCCGCGCCCGCAAAGAAGCGGAAGGTGTCGATTGTGAGCGGCACCTCGTCGTCCCGCGCGCTCGGCCAGGGCTTGCCGCAGTCGAGCGTCTCGAGGGCCGCGAGGTCCTCCGCATGGGTCTCGATCATGGCCGCGATCTCGAGCAGGAGCCCCGCGCGCTCGGCAGGGGTGGTCCGGGACCAGGTCTCGAACGCGCCCTCTGCGGCGGCCACTGCGGCATCCACCTGTTCGTCGCTCGCCTCAGGCACATGCGCTACTATACTGCCCGTTGCGGGGTCGAAGACGGGCAACGCCTCGCCCGTCCCGTCGACCAATGCGCCGCCGATCAGCAGCTTGGTCTGCATTGCCGCCTCCTCTGTTGGCTGACTGCGAGGCCCGCCAGGAGGGGGCCGCCGGTCAGGTGGTTTTGGTGGATTGCACCGGCGCGCCTGGACCGAAGAGCACCAAAGCGCTCAGCACGATCGCGCCGCCGGAGACCAGCGTCATCAGCGTGCCGGGCAGGAAGTTCACAAAGCCGCCGAGGTCCATGAAGAGGAAATAGCCGACATCGGCCAGCCCTCCGACGACCCCTGACGCATAGATCGCCAGCACGCTGCCTCGCCAGATCAGGGCGCCTCCGATTGTTGTGATCGCGCCGATCCAGAAGAGGTTGAAGCCGTGTTGGTTGATCAGCGCGCCGACCGCCGGGTGATAGTCCATCTGCAGCACCTCGGGCGGCACGGCATCGGCAATCCCTGCGATCTTGCCGGCGGTGTCGGCGGCCAAGGTCAGCACGCCCGCGAGCATGTGCACCGCCCCCCAGATAACCCAGAGGACGGCGATGATCTTCAAGAGCAGTGGTCTCGGCATGAGTGGTATCCCCCGTTGCTGCGATGCACACAGTGTGACGGGTTTCTCCAGCGATGCCCCGGACCGAAAGCGCCAATCTTGTCGTCATCGGTCAGAACGCCACCCGGTCGCCGCCCTTGAGCCCGAGCCGGGTCCGCGCCTCGTCCGGTGCTGCGACCGAGAGGCCGAGGTTCTCGACGATCTGGCGCACCTTGGTGACCTGCTGGGCGTTCGACGTGGCAAGCTCTCCGCGGGCGATGTAGAGGCTGTCCTCCAGCCCGACACGGAGGTTCCCGCCGAGCAGCGCTGCTTGTGTGGCAAAGGTCATCTGATTGCGCCCAGCGGCCAGAACCGACCACTCATAGGCATCGCCGAACAGCCGCTCCGCCGTGCGATGCAGATGCAGCATGTGGTCGAGCTCGGCCCCCATCCCGCCGAGGATCCCGAAGATCATCTGGATGAAGAAGGGCGGCTTCACCATGCCCTTATCGACGAAATAGGCGAGGTTGTAGAGGTGGCCGAGATCGTAGCACTCGAACTCGAACTTGGTGCCGTGGGCCTCGCCGAGGTTCTTCAGCGCGTATTCGATGGTGGCGAAGGTATTGGGGAAGATGAAGTCCTTGGTCATCCCGAGGAACTCGGGCTCCCAGGGATGGTTCCAGTGCTCGTGCTTCTCCAACAAGGGGAAGATCGCGAAGTTCATGCTCCCCATGTTCAGCGACGCCATCTCCGGGCTCGCCGCGGTGGCCGCCGCAAGCCGCTGATCCATCGACATCCCCAACCCCGCACCGGTGGAGACGTTCACAACCGCATCCGAGGCCTGTTTGATCACCGGCAGGAATTGCTGGAACGTCTCGGGCCGGTGGTCGGGCCGGCCATAGTCGTCGCCGGGCTGCGGGTTGCGGGCGTGGAGATGGATGATGGAGGCCCCCGCCTCCGCCGCCTCGATGCTGGCCGTTGCGATCTCCGCCGGGGTCACGGGCAGATGTGGCGACATGGTCGGCGTGTGGATGCCGCCGGTGACGGCGCAGGTGATGATGACGGGTTTGGCCATTGGGTTACTCCAATCTGTCGGGCAGTCCGCGGCCGTTGTTCCACCAGCGGTGCGGGTTGTCAGAGTTTGGATCATAGGCGGCCCGGCTCGCCCAATCCTCCCGCAGAAATATCACGGGCTGCTCGTAGTGGTGGACGGCCAGGATCGCGTCCATCACCCTCTCCAGCACCGCAAGATCCCGTTCGATCGAGATCTTCAGCTCGACCATGGGATAGGTCTCGGTCGACCCGGCTTCGAACCCTGGGACGTGGGTGGTGGTGGTCGAGTTTGCCTCTGGTCGCGCCGTTTCACGCCCCAAGGCACTGATCGAGGCGTTGCGCTGATAGCGGCCATAGCCGAGCGGGTGGACCTCCAGCACCGCATCGAGGATCCGGTCCGTGTCCTCGGGCAGGGTCTGGATCTCGATCGTCCAGACCGGCTCGAAGCGCCCCGACCGCGCCTGATATGCCGAGAGATCCGCCATCAGAGCCGCATCTGCTGGACCTGGGCCGAAAGCCCGCCATCGAGCACCCAGAGCTGGCCGGAGGCATAGCGCGCCTCGTCCGAGCCGAGCCACAGCACGAGGTTGGCGATGTCCTCCGGCTGGCCATAGTCGCGGATCGGATGCACGTCGCGGGCGGCCTGCTTCATCGTCTCGACCGAGCCGCCATGGCCTCCGGAGAAGAAGCTCTCGAGCATGGGCGTCTCGATAAAACCGGGGCAGATCGCGTTCACCCGGATGCCTTCGGGCCCGTGGTCGCAGGCCATGGCGCGGGTGAGGGCGTGCACCGCCCCTTTGGTTGCGCAGTAGGCCGCCAGCTGCGGATCCGCGATGAACCCGTCATAGGAGCCGAAATTGATCACCGAGGCGCCTTTCGAGGCCCGCAGCATCGGCAGCGCCTCCCGGCAGGTCAGGAACATCCCCGTCACGTTGATCGCGAAGATGCGGTTCCATTCGGCGAGGGTGGTGTCCTCGATGGTCTTCTCGATCTCGATCCCGGCCGCGTTCACCAGGATGTCGAGCCGGTCCCACTCGGCGCCGAGCCTGGCAAAGGCCGAGCGCACGGCCTCCTCGTCGGTGACGTCATAGCTGCGGTGCTCGATGCCCGAGGGCGCATCCGGCCAGGCGGCGACGTCGGCCGCGATCACCTGCGCGCCCTCGGCGGCGAAGCGGGCGCAGATCGCCCGCCCGATGCCGCCTGCGCCGCCGGTTACAAAGGCGGTCTTGCCGGCCAGTCTGCTCATGTCCCCTCCGTCGGCTCGGGTTTCCAGGGCGGGAAGCGGGTGGTTTCCGCCGCCACGGTCCAGTCCTGGTGGTTGCGGACGAACTCCTGCGATGCGTCGCGCTTGGGCTGGTAGTCCCAGGAGGTCATCAGACCCGCCTCCATCGCCGCATGCACGGCGCGGCGCTGGCGCTGAGTGGCGATCACATGGGTCTTGATCGCTGGGCTGTCCCAGCGGGCACGGACCTCGGCGGCGAAGGCCGCAGCCGTCTCCGCATGCGCCGGATCGCCGACAAGGTTCGCGCGCTCTTCCGGGTCGGCCTCCAGATCGAAAAGCTGGGCCGGGTCGACGTCGCAGTGGATGTATTTGAAGCGCCCGCGGCGGATCATAAAGATCGGGTCGGATGCGCACTCGGCACAATACTCCCCGATTGCTTCGCCCTCGCCCGAAGCCGCCCCCGTCGCAAGCGGCCACAGTGAGCGCCCGTCGAGTGGCATCCCAGGCTCCGGCACCGGGCGGTCGGGCGTGGCGGCGATCTCGGCAAAGGTCGGCGCGAGATCCACCAGCGAGCAAGGCTCCGCCACAGCCCCATGTGTCACGCCGGGCCCGGCCATCACCAGCGGCACGCGCGCGGAGTGCTCGAAGAAGGCCATTTTGTACCAGAGCCCGCGCTCGCCCAGCATATCCCCGTGATCCGAGGTGACGATGACCACCGTGTTGTCGAGCTGCTCGGATTCCTCCAGCGCCTGCACGATCGCCCCCACCTTGCTGTCGAAATAGCTGGTGTTGGCATAGTAGGCGTGGCGGGCGTTGCGGATCTCGGCCTCGGTCGGCACCTTCACATCCGCCTCGATCCCCTTCATCAGCCGGAGCGTGTGCGGGTCTGGGGGCGGCGCCTCTCCGGGCATGTCGATCGCGTCGTGGTCGTAGAGATCCCACCACTCGGGCCGCGCCACATACGGATCATGCGGGTGGATGAAGCTGACGACCATGGCGAAGGGCAGCGTCTTGGTCATGGCGTATTCGAAGATCCGCCGCCGGGCGAAGAAGCAGGTCTCCTCGTCGTACTCGATCTGGAAAGTGGTCGCGGCCACCCCCGCTTCGCGCACCGAGTCCATGTTGTGGTACCACTTGTCGATGCGCTCGTCCGGCAGCTCCCAATCCGGGGTCCAGGCGTGGTCCGAGGGGTAGATGTCGGTGGTCAGACGCTCCTCGAACCCGTGGAGCTGGTCCGGCCCGACGAAGTGCATCTTGCCCGATAGGCAGGTGCGATAGCCCATCCGGCGCAGGGTGTGGGCAAAGGTCGGCACGGTGGCCGGGAACTCCGCGGCATTGTCATAGGCAGCGATGTTGGTCACGAGGCGCCCCGACATGAACGAGAAACGCGAGGGCGCACACAGCGGCGCGTTGCAATAGGCGGCGTCGAACCGCGCGCCGCGGGCGGCCAGCGCGTCGATATGCGGTGTCTTCACCAAAGGGTGGCCATAGGCGCCGGTGAACTGCGGCGAGAGCTGGTCGGCCATGACCAGGACGATGTTGGGCTGTGTCATCTCAAAGTTCCCTGAAAGCTGTTGCGGAGAAACGGCTCAGGGATGCCAGGGCGGCGGCTCGTATTGCAGCGATTTGGTGTGGCCAGTCGGCACGGGCGCACTCCGGGGTCAGCCTTGGACCTCCTAGGCTGACCGGTCGTCCCGGTGCTTGACCGTCCAAAAGCGTCACGCGGCGTCGCCGATAGTGGGGCCGAGAGTGGGGCCGGGCGCATAGGCGTCGAGCACCAGCCCGTGGAAGTGGTGGACGGCGTGCTCAGACTGTCCTGACCCGTTGGGGTCGTGCACGATGCGCCCTTGGGTGAAGGCGGGCGTCGCCATGCCCCGCTGCACGCTTTCGACCAGCGCGATGTCCTCGGCCTGGAGCACCTTGTCGATATAGCGGATGGCCTCCTCTTCGGCCGGCAGCTTCTCCGCCGTCTCGAAGAAGAAATCATAGGTCTCGAGCGTCCGCTCAGGCCCCGCCGGCACGATATGCATGACGATGAAGTTGCCGCGCCCCGGGTAGCGCATGAGGCAGGTGTTGGGCCACAGCCACCAGACGGCGTGGTCCTTTACGGTGGCGTTGTCCACCGCATAGGCGCTGTTGGCGCCCTTGCCCGCCTCGGCCATGTGGCTGGAGTAGATCCCGTGGGTTGTCACCTTGTAGGTATCCATATCCACGAGCGTACAGAAGTCCTTATGCGCCGTCGGGCAATGGTAGCATTCGAGGAAATTGTCGACGACGTTCTTCCAGTTCGAGCGGATGTCATAGGTCAGCCGGTGCGCAAAGGTCAGCCGCTCGAGATCCGGGGCCCAGTGGCGCATCTCGGTGGCCAGGTCGCCGGAGAGCTCGGCGAGCGGCGTGGCCTCCGGGTCGAGATTGACGAAGACGAAGCCGCAGAACTCCTCGACCCGGACCGCGTCGAGGCAGATCGCAGACGGGTCGAACCCTTCCAGCGCCTCTGTGTGGGGTGCCCGGCGGAGCTGGCCGGTCAGATCATAGACCCAAGCGTGGTAGGGGCAGAGGATGCGGGTGGTCTCGCCCTCGCCGCTCAGCAGCTCATGCGCCCGGTGCTTGCAGACGTTGTAGAAGGCGCGGAGCGTCCCCTCCCGGTCGCGCACCACACAGACCGGGCGCCCGGCGATCTCTGCGGTGACATAGGCGCCGGGCGCGCGCAGCTTCTCGATATGGCAGACCCACTGCCAGGTGCGGGCGAAGACTGCCTGCTGTTCGTAGGCGTACCAGCGCGGGTCGGTATAGGCCTCGGCCCGGAGCGAATGGGAGCGCGCGGGGTTGGGGTCGAAGCCACGACTGATGGCGGCGAAATCGGCGGTCGATGGATGCTCGGTCATGGCGGTCTCCGGCGGATGGCGAGGGGATGCCTTTGGCTCAGCATGGCGTGGTCAGGCCAGCCACGACCCGACCCGGTTCGCCCTCGATCTGGCGAAATTCGACGCCTAAGGCGCGGCGGCCGGCCGCCGTGTGTGCGGTGCCAGGACCTCGACCGTTGCACCGAGGGCGACCAGAACTGTGCCGATCACCTCGGGCGCCCCGAAGCGCTCGTCGAGGAAGAGGGCGGCAGTGGCGACACCCGATATGATCTCTGCGGTCAGCAGGAAGCTCAGCGTCGCCGGCGGCAGGCGCGTGGCGGCCCAGAGCGTCGCTGTCATCATCGGCAGGAGATAGAGCGCTCCGGCGACGAGCGCGAGCGGGGCGGCAGTGATGGCGGCGTCGCGGGTCGGGGTGGGATCGGTCCCCATCAGCACGATCAGCACACCGCCGGTGACCAGCCCGCCGATGCACATCCCGAGGGACAGCTTCGCGGCGCCGGGAGCAGGGGCGGAGAAGATCAGGGCCGCTCCGATTGACCAGGCCATGCCGGAGGCGACCGCCATCGCATCGCCCATGGACCACGCCTCAAGGCTGATCTCGCCACGGAAAATCGTGAAGATCCCGGCGAAGGACAACGCGATGGCAAGGCTGCTCCGCCAGGTCCAGCGCTCGCCCATGAAGGCGACCTCGATCAGCTTCGACCAGACCGGCGCGAGGTAGAACAAGAGCGCGACGCGAACCACATCCGTATAGGTGATTGCGGCCGAGTAGGTGACCACGGCGACCCCTGCAAGAAAGGCGCCGAGCGCGGCACGCTGGGTGAAGGGCACCGGATCGCGCAGCAGCAGAACCAGCAGCAGGAAGGCTGGCAGGCCGCCCGCATTCATCGCGATGCCGGCCCAGACCCCGTCGAGCCCCGACGCTTCCAGCGCACGCACGGGCACCCACCACAGACCCCAGGCAAGAGCCGACCCGAGGGCCATCATCACAGGCAGGCGCGCGGTCATCGCAGTGTCCGATCCGGTGTGTACATCGGCCAGGCACGGAATTCGAACGGCACCCGTCCCTCGACCCGGTCGCTGCGCGGCGAAAGGCCGAAGCGCGCGCGGTAGGCCCGGCTGAAGGTCTCGGGGTTGGCGAACCCGCAGGCGAGTGCCACCTCCCGCAGCGCCATCTCGGTCTGCGTCACCAGCCCGCGCGCCCGGTCGAGCCGGATATCGGCATAGTAGCGCAGCGGCGAGCGGCCCACATGGGTGCGGAAGAGCCGCTCGAGCTGGCGCTGCGAGACCCCGGCTGCCTCGGCGATTGCCGGGATGCCGGCGGGTTCCTCCAATTGAGCCTCCATCGCGCGGATCGCTGCGCGGAGTTTGGCGGGGGCCGTCGCGCCCGTCGGTTCGGCGGCGCGCGGGATCTGGTGGGTGCCCGCGGGCCGGAGCCGGTCATGGAACACATACCGCGCGGCCGCGTTGGCTGGCGCCACCCCCTGCACGCGGCGGATCACCTGGAGCGCGAGATCGAGCGCCGCGGTCCCACCGCAACACGTCATCCGGTCCTCATCGATCACGTAGAGATCCTCGCTCACCAGGATATCGGGATAGAGCTCGGCGAAAGCGTCGATGTGCTCGTAGTGCACGGTGGCCCGGCGCCCTTCCAACAGCCCCGCTTCCGCTAGCACAAACGCGCCGGTGTCGAGCCCACCCAGCATGGCACCGTGCCGCGCCCAGCGGCGCAACACCGCCCCGAGCGGCCCGCCATAGGCGTTTTCGGGCGCCCAGCTGGTGGAGACGATGGCGAGACCCGGGGTCCAGTCAGAGGCGCGCTGCGCCAGGGCCTCGCCGAGGGGGCCTGTCGTGACCTCTACCGCGTTGCTGGCCCGGACAGCGCCTCCCTCGGCCGAGAGCATCTCCCATCGGAAACCCTGCACCCCCTGAAGGTAGTTCGCAGCCCGAAACGGATCGAGAAACGCCATGGTTGCCGCCAGGTTGAACCCCGGCGCGACGGTCAGCACGATCTCAAACGGGGCCGCGGGTCCGGGGGGCATATGGCGATCTCGGTCAACTCGGCGTCGAAATACCATGACCTGTCCTGCCAAGCTGTGCAACGTTCGGAGCAATCAACGAGGTTTGCACGATTCGCATGACGGAGAGACCGAAATGAAAAAGACGATCTTGAGCGCACTCTTGATGGGGACGGTGGCGACAGGGGCGATGGCAGCCGAGATGGGCGCCGTCGATGAGCCGATCCGCTTGGCGGTGAACGAGTGGACGGGCCAGCATGTGAGCACGCACATCGCTGGGCAGATGCTGGAGCGCGCCGGTTACAAGGTCGAGTATGTCACTGCGGGCTACATGAACATGTGGCAGGCGATGGCGGATGGCGAAATCCACGGCGCGATGGAGGTCTGGACCTCGAACGTCTCCGAGAGCTTCGCGGCGCTGGAGTCCGAGGGCAAGATTGTCGACATCTCCGGGCTGGAGCTCGACGCCAAGGAAGGCTTTGCCTACCCCGCGCATGTGGCCGAGATCTGCCCTGGTCTGCCGGCTTGGGAGGCGCTGAAGGCCTGTGCCATTCAGTTCGCGACCGCCGAGACCATCCCACAGGGGCGTCTCGTCGACTATCCGGCCGACTGGGGCACACCGGGCGCTGACCGTATCGCTGGTCTTGAGCTGCCCTTCAAGGCTGTGCCGGCAGGCTCCGAGGGGGCGCTGATCGCCGAGCTCCGCGCCTCGACCGAGAAGAAGTCGCCGCTGCTCATCCTGTTCTGGCAGCCGCATTGGGCGATGTCGGCCTATGACGTGCAGTTCGTCGAGCTGCCGGTTGGCAATGATGACTGCTTCAACGATCCGGCATGGGGCCCGAACCCGAACGCGATCAACGACTGCGACTTCGCGCCAACGCGCATCTTCAAGGCGGGCTGGGCCGGCATGAAGGACAAGTGGCCCGCGGCCTATGAGATCCTCGAGAACTACACCCTCGCGACCGAGGTCCAGCAGCCGCTGATGGGGGCCGTCGATGTGGATGGCCGCGCCGTCGAGGAGGTCGTCGCCGAGTGGATGGACGCCAATGAGGGCGTCTGGAAACCCGTCGTGGACGCGGCGATCAACTGAGCGGGCTGTTGACCGCTCCGGCCATTTCGGTCCGCGATCTCTGGATGGTGTTCGGCGAGCAGGCCGGGCGCCACCTTGTCGCCGCTCGCAAGGCATCGGATGACCGCGAGGTCGTGACCGAACGGCTGCGGGCGGAGGAGCTGATCCCCGCGGTCCGGGGCGTCTCCTTCGATGTGGCCGAGGGGGAACTCTTTGTGATCATGGGGCTCTCGGGCTCCGGCAAATCCACCGTCGTGCGCTGTGTCTCGCGGCTCTTGGAGCCGACCGATGGCCGCGTCGAGATGGCGGGCGAGAACATCCTCACGGCGTCCTCCCGGCGGATGATCGAGCTGCGCCGCTCCAAGATGGGGATGGTGTTCCAGCATTTCGGCCTCTTCCCGCATATGACGGTGGCGGACAACATCGCCTTCCCGCTCAAGGTCCAGGGGGTTGCCGAGGGCGAGCGCCGCAAGCGGGCGGAGGAGGTGATCTCGCTCGTTGGGCTGGATGGTCGTGCGGATGCCTATCCCCGCGCGCTCTCGGGCGGTCAGCGGCAGCGCGTGGGCATCGCTCGCAGCCTCGCCGTGAACCCGGACATCTGGTTCCTCGACGAGCCGTTCTCCGCCCTCGATCCGCTGATCCGACGGCAGCTTCAGGACGAGTTCCTGACCCTCCAGGCGGAGCTGAAGAAGTCCATCGTCTTCATCACCCACGACATCGGAGAGGCACTGAAACTTGCCGACCGGATCTGCATCATGCGGGACGGGATCGCGGTGCAGATCGGGACACCGGCGGAGATCGTGCTCGACCCGGCGGATGCCTATGTGGCGGAGTTTTCGAGCGACATCCCGCGGACGCGGCTGATGACCGTGGGGACACTGGCCGAGCCGATGGACGGGCGCGTGCCCGACCCGAAAGCCCCGCCGCTCCCCGAGGACATCACCCTGGAACAGGCGCTGCTGCGTTGCCTCGCGGCCGAGCAGTGCGCATTGATGCCGGTTGTGGATGCCACGGGCACGCAGACCGGGCTGCTCTCGGCCGAGGCGCTCGCGCGCGGCATCGGGGGCGCGGCAGATGTGCCCGAGACGGCGCCGGCATGACGGCACTTGCGGCCCGGCTCAATGGTGCGAGCCCCGCGGTGCAAGCGGCGCTTGCCGTGCTGGTGGTTGGGCTGTTGGCAGCAGCTCTCGCCCCGGCGGCGGAGTGGGTCGCGAAATGGCCGGTCGCCTGGACCCTGCCCGCGACCGAGGCAATCGGGACGGGCCTTTCGGCGGCCCTCGAGTGGATGAAACCCGCTGCGCGTCTGGCGTCTGCCGCCCTCGGCGTTCCCATGGACGGCGCGAACCTGCTGCTGACCGGCGCGCCCTGGCCCGCGGTGGCAGGCGTGATCCTGGCGCTCGCTTACTGGGTCGGGGGGCCGCGCATGGCCGTGATCGCGATCGTGGCGCTCGGCTTCATCCTTGCCTCGGGCTACTGGCTTCAGGCGATGAGCACGCTGGCCCTCGTAACCGTATCGGTCCCCCTGGCGCTATCCCTTGGGCTGGCGGTCGGGGTGCTGGCTTACGAAGTGCCCGCGGTCAAACGGCTTGTCGAGACTGTGCTCGACGTGATGCAGACGGTGCCGACATTCGCCTATCTGACACCGCTGCTGGTGCTGTTCGGCTTCGGGCCGGTGGTCGGTCTCATCGCCTCGGCGATTTATGCGGCGCCGCCGATGGCGCGCAATGTGCTGCTCGGCCTGGAGCGCATCGAGCCGGAGATCCGAGAGGCCGCGGCCATGGCTGGCACCACCCGGCTTCAGCGCCTGTTGCTGGTGGAGATCCCGGCCGCCACGCCGCAGATCCTTGTGGGCGTCAACCAATGCACCATGGCGGCGCTCTCGATGGTGATCATTGCGGCCGTGATCGGCGGCTTTGACGACATCGGCTGGGAAGTGCTGCTGACCATGCGCAAGGCGCAGTTCGGGCAGAGCCTGCTGGCGGGGCTCGTGATTGTGGTCTTCGCAATCCTGATCGACCGGATGTCCGCGGCCTTGCCCGAGCAGGCCGGACGCGGATCGCGCCGGACGGCCGGGCTGATCGCGGCCGGGGCCATCGCGCTCGGCGGGCTGCTATGGGCGGCGGGTGTCCTGCCGGCCCCAGCGGAACTCGGCATGCTCCGCCCGGTCTCCGAGGCGGTGGATGCTGCGCTCACCGCCTTCACCCAAGCCAACGGTCCGGCGCTCGACGGGTTGAAGAACACGGCGATGTTCTACGGGTTGTTGCCGCTGCGGATTGGGCTCGACAACGCGGTTCTGCCCTTCACCTGGGGCTTTGCCTGGACGCCGGAGATGAGCCTGGGGCTGCTCGGGGCCGCCGCTGCGGTCGGCGGATGGCTCGCCTGGCGTGGGCGTGTGGTTGCGGCGGTCGCGGTGATGGCGGCGGTCTATGTGCTGCACACCGGGATTGCGGACTTGCCCTGGCCCTTCGTGCTGGTGAGCATCGGTGCGGTGGCTTGGCGCGCAGGCGGCTGGTCTCTCGCGGCCTTCACGACCGCGGCGCTCGGGGCGATCCTGCTCGCCGGGCTCTGGGACCGCGCGATGCTGTCGGTCTATCTCTCCGGCGCGGCGGTGCTGATCTGTGCGATCGTGGGCGGCGGGCTCGGGCTGCTTGCGGCGGTCAGCCCGCTGGCCTGGCGGGTGCTGCGCCCGGTTTGCGACACGCTCCAGACGATCCCGCTCTTTGTGTTCCTGATCCCGACGCTGATGTTTTTCCAGATCGGAGAGTTCTCCGCGTTGCTGGCCATTTGCCTCTACGCCGTTGTTCCGATGATCCGCTACACCCGCTTTGGCCTCACCGAGACGCCGCCGGAACTGCTGGAGGCCGCGGTCTCCTCGGGCGCGACGCGTTGGCAGATCCTTTGGGAGGTGCGCGCACCCTATGCGGCGCCGTCGATCCTGCTCGGGCTGAACCAGACGATCCTCTACGCGTTTGCCATGCTGGTGATCGCTGCCCTGATCGGCACCACCGGGCTCGGCCAGTCGATCTATATTGCGCTCGGCAAGGCGGATGTGGGCCTCGGCGTGGCAGCGGGTGCTGCGATGGCGCTGCTTGCGCTGGTGGCGGACCGGCTCGTCCAGGCATTCGCGACCGAGCGCCGGCGTGCGCTTGGGCTCTAGGGCGCGTCGGCGCCGAGGAAGCTCGCGAGGTTCGCTCCGAGCTCCGGACAAAGATGGCCGCCCTTCTGAACGATGACGCTGGGCAGCTCGAACCCGACAATCGCCGTTGCCATCCGAACGAACCCCGGCGTGATAAAGGTGAGCCCGCCGAAGGGGTCGCCCTCATAGGCATCGAGCCCGAGCGCGATCACCAGGAGATCGGTCCCGAACGCCCCAATCCGCGCAAGGCCCCTGTCCACGGTCTCCAGAAATCCCTGATCCCCCGTGCCGCGCGGGATCGGCAGGTTGAGATTGGCGCCAAGGCCCGGCCCCGCGACCCGCTTCGGCGGGTGTTTCGACCGTGCCGCCAAGGCGGCCAAGCGCCCCGAGCAAGGCCTCCACGCGGGCAGGTTGTTCGGGGTTTGGCTTCGCCAGTCCTGCCGCGGGGACATGCTTGGGGTCGTGGTGGCGCTGGTCGGGGTGGAAGAAGCTGCGCATCGGGCCTCCGTCGATCGTTCCGAGCCTTGCCGTCCGGCCAGGGATTGCCAAACGGCCATTGCCCACGAGAGGATGCAGTGTAAGGAGACCGCGATGACTGAGATGAGCGATGTGTTGGTGGTGGGAGCAGGCATGGCCGGGGCGTCGGCGGCCTGGGCGCTGTCGGCGCTTGGCTCCGTGCGGCTGCTCGAACAGGAGGACCGCCCTGGTTACCACACCACGGGCCGCTCAGCAGCGCTCTTCACCGAGACCTATGGCAATTCCGTGATCCGGCGGCTGACCTCGGCGGGGCGGGCGTTTTTCAAGGACCCGCCGGACGGGTTTGCCGCGCATCCCTTGCTCTCACCGCGGGGCACCTTGCTGATCGCTCGCGCAGACCAGACAGCCGCGCTCGAGCGCGTGCTCGCCGAGACCCCCGCCGGGTCCCCCGCGCCGCAACACCTGAGTGGCGCCGAAGCCTGTGCGCTCAACCCAGCCCTTGCGCCAGACTATGTGGCCGCGGCGCTCTACGAACCGGATGCGGAGGACATCGACGTCGACGCGCTCCACCAGGGGTTCCTGCGCGGGTTGAAGGCACGCGGGGGCACGCTGAGCACCCGGGCGGAGATCCGCTCCCTTGCCCGGAAGAACGGTCTCTGGATCGCCGAGACACCCGCCGGGCGGTTTGCGGCGCCCGTGTTGGTCAATGCGGCGGGCGCCTGGGCGGACGCGGTCGCCGGGCTTACGGAGATTGCGCCCATCGGTCTGGTGCCGAAGCGACGTACGGCCTTTACCTTCGCGCCGTCCGAAGGGGTGGACCCTGCTTCCTGGCCGGCGACGATCGATGTGGAGGAGCAGTTCTATTTCAAGCCGGAGGCCGGCCTTATCCTAGGCTCTCCGGCCGACGAGACCCCCTCGCCACCCTGCGATGCCCAGCCCGAGGAACTCGACGTGGCCATCGGGGTCGACCGGATCGAGACCGCGACCGTCCTGCAGGTCCGGCGGATCGCGCACAAATGGGCGGGTCTGCGCAGTTTCGTTGCCGACAAAACCCCGGTCGTCGGCTTCGACCCGGCGGCGGCGGGGTTCTTCTGGCTGGCGGGGCAGGGGGGCTATGGCATCCAGACCGCGCCGGCATTGGCTCGGACGGTTGCGAGCCTCATCGAGACGGGTGAGCTTCCGAGTGACCAGCGGGCAGCAGGGATCACGGCCGCCGATCTCTCGCCGGAGCGTCTGACGGCTGCTGCGCCCTAGGTCACCGACTCATAACCGCGAAGCCAGATCTGCGTTGCGGCGAGTTTGACGAGGGCGAGGTAGTTCTCGGCGTTCTTCTCGAAGCGGGTCGCGACGGCGCGGTAGTGTTTGATTTTGTTGAAGAACCGCTCGGCGAGGTTGCGAAAGCGGTAGAGGAACGGGCTGAAGCTCGGGATGCGCCTGCGCGTCGGCATCGGCTTGATGTTCGCGCATCCGCCTCGGGCAGCGACGGCGTCGCGGAGCCAGTCGGCATCGTAGGCACGGTCGGCAAGCAGGATGTCGCCCTCGCCGATCGTCCCGAGCAGCGGCGCGGCGGCGCGTCCGTCATGCGCCTGGCCGGGCGTCAGCGCGAGGGTGATCGGGCGGCCCTC
Source organism: Pseudomonadota bacterium (assembly GCA_039816045.1). GTDB lineage: Bacteria > Pseudomonadota > Alphaproteobacteria > Rhodobacterales > Rhodobacteraceae > Thermohalobaculum. The sequence goes on along the minus strand of JBCBYB010000006.1, from coordinate 12,917 downwards.
GGCATCGACCATCGCGTGGATCTTGGTGGTCAGCCCGCCCCGCGAGCGCCCCATGCATCGGGCGTCAGGCGCAGCTCCCTCGGCGGCGTCGGCCGCGCCCCCCTTTTTCGGCCGTTGGCCGCGTGCTGGTGAACCCTGATGGAGGAACTGTCGATCATCTGCAGATCGCCGTCATAGGCAGCCGTGATCGCGTCGAAAATCCGGTCCCAGACGCCGAGCTTCCGCCAGCGCACGAAGCGATTGTAGCAGGTCGTGGGAGGCCCGTAGCGCTCGGGGATCTCGGCCCATGGCGAGCCGGTGCGCAGCCGCCAGTAGATGCCGTTCAGAACCTTGCGGTCATCGACCCGGGGTACGCCACGAGGCTTGTTGGGCAAGAGCGGCTCGATGTTAGACCATTCGAAGTCTGTCAACTCGTACCGGCGGCGTGACGACATGGCGGCTTCTCCTCGAGAAGCTTGAATCACACCGCGACCATCAGTGGTAGCCCTTTATGAGTTGATGACCTAGACTGGCGGCGCCGCGATCTCCCGTCGGAGCCAACGCTCAAAAGCCGCGGCGGGAGGCGACGGGTCCACGGGCGTCACAACCGCGTAGCTGCCCCAGGCCATCGAGGTCGCAAAGGGTCGGATCAGCTCGCCGGTGCCGAGAAGCTGCCCGCCCATGAACGCATCGTTGATCGCAAACCCGGCGCCGAGACGCGCGAGTTCCAACGCGTCGCGGGTGGTCGGCACGCGCACCTCACGGCGGGGCGCGAACTGTTCCGTGGCGGAGGCGGCAAACCAGCGGGCCCAGATCTCGCCGCCGTCTTCATGGATCAGCGTGTGCTCGCGGAGCACTTCCGGGGACAAGGGGAGGGCTCCTCGCGCCAGGCTTGGTGCGCAAACGGGGAACATCTCGAGCGCGACCAGCGTCTCCACCCGCATCCCCGGGAACTGGGCGGCATTGAAGACGACGGCGACGTCGACCTTGGGCAAGACGCCCGCCACGAGCGGTTCCACGCTCAGGGACAGTTCCGGAAACTGCTCGAGAAAGCCGGGCAGGCGGGGCATCAGCCATTGCGCCCCGAAAGCGGGCGGCGCCGCGACCGAGAGCCGCCCCGACAGGGCATCGCCACCAAGTTGAAGGGCTGTCGCTGCGAGGCCATCGAGCGCTTGCTGCACCGCCAAGAGAAGCCGGGCACCATCCTCAGTGAGGGCAAGTCCTCGCCCCGACCGGTCGAAAAGTGTCACGCGCAGCGACGCCTCCAACCCGCGGATCTGGTGGCTCACCGCGCTTTGCGTCACGCCGAGTTCTTCACCGGCCAACCGCATGTTGAGATGTCGCCCCGCCGCCTCGAACCCCTGCAGAGGCGCGAGGGGCAGCCTTTTGCCGCCGATCCGCATGGAACCCTCATGAAATTTCTTCACCACTGACATGAGAATACCGCGCTTTCCAGCAAATCTCCTCTTGCTACAGTGCGCAAAACCGCTGGAGGCCCCGATGGACGCAACCTTTTCCCGCCGCCGCCTGATCGCGCCCTCGCGCCTGCGCGCCCTGATGCAGCGCTCGGATCTCCGTGGGGGGCTGCAACTCGCCTCGCATTTCGGGGCGATTGCGCTCTCCGGCACCATGCTGTGGACGCTCTGGGGGACCTGGTGGGCGCTTCCGGTCTTTATGGTGCACGGGGTTCTGCTGAACTTCCTCTATGCCGGGCAGCACGAGCTCTCCCATGCAACGGTATTCAAGACCAAATGGCCGAACGAGCTCTTCGGTCGCGTCATCGGCTTCCTGATGATCTACCCCCGAGACTTCGACAAAATCCAGCATTGGGCCCACCACCAGCACACTCAGAACTGGGAGAAGGACGGCGAGCTGGTGCGCGAGCCCTACACGCTGCGTTCGTATCTGCTGTGGTTCTGGGGACCGACCTATTGGTGGAGCCGGATCTCCCGCATCGTCAGGCTCTCCCGCGGGAACGTGATCGAGCCCTATGTCCGGCCGGACGAGCATGCGTTGGTCATCCGCGAGGCCCGGATCCACGCCGCGCTCTATGCAGTGGTCGCGGTGCTTTCGATTGCCACGGGCTCCTGGGCGGCGGTGATCCTTTGGCTCGCGCCCATGGTCTCGATGAAATTCGTGCATCAGATGCAGAACACCATCGAGCATCTCGGCCTCAGCCACGAGGACGACATCCTGCGCAACACCCGCTCGACCCGCACCAACGGGCTGATGCGCTGGCTCTGCTGGCAGATGCCCTATCACACGGCGCATCACAGCTTCCCGGCGGTGCCGTTCTGGCAGTTGAAACAGCTCGACACCGAGATGCGCCATGGCGGTGCCGAGCCCTATGCCATGGGCTGGATCGAGTTCCAGGTCGAGGTGTTGCGCAAGCTCGCCTCGAAGTCCGAGGCCGACTACCCCTATGACGAGGTCTGGATTATCCCGCGTGAAGGCGGCGGTACCCGCAGGGTCGAACCGGCGTGAGCGGCTTTCCGGTGCGCCTGCTGCAACCTGCCGATGCAGAGGCCGCCAGCCGCACCGTGATCGCCTCGATCAAAGACCTCTGTGCGGCTGATCATCGGGGAGATCCGGGCCTGATCGCCGCTTGGATCGCGAACAAATCGCCCGAGGCGCTGGCCACTTGGATCGCAGATCCAAGGTGCGTAACCGTCGGCGCGTTTGATGGGGCTGTTTGCGCAGGTGTTGGCGCGTCGGCGCCTGCGCGTGGTGAGATCCTGCTCGCTTATGTGAGCCCGGATCACCGGGGCCGCGGCGTCACGCGATCCCTTCTCGCCGCGCTAGAGGACATCCTTATCGCTGCGGGCCACACCGAGGCGCGGCTAGAGAGCTCGGCGACAGCCCGCGCGTTCTATCATGCCGAAGGGTGGCAAGAGACCGGCCCGCCAGCCGAAAGCTATGGCATGCCGGGCTGGCCGATGCGGAAGGCCCTGACGTGAGACGGCTCCGGATCTTTCAATCGCTCTGGGCCATGCAGCCGCATGATCCCTCGGGCGAGATCTTGCCCCTCGACCGGGTGGCCGAGATGGTGGCCGAAGCCGGGTATGACGGGCTTGCGATTGATCTCGGAGCCTCCGACGTGGCCACAGCCCATGCGATCCGCCCGCATCTCGAGCGTCACGGCCTGACGCCTCTGATCGTCGCCTTCCCGAAGTCGGTGGAGGGGCTGCGCGAGACCTTGGAGATGGCGAAGGATTTCGGCTCTCCCTACGTCAACGTCGTGGGTCAGGTCTTCCCTCTGACCGTCGAGGGTGCGATCCCCGTCATCCGCCGCTGGATCGAGCTGGGGGACATCGTCGGCATGCCCGTTCAGTTCGAGACCCACCGCAACTGCATCACCAACGACCTGTTCGCCACCCTGCAACTGCTGGACGCGGTTCCGGAGATGCGGTTGGCGGGCGACTTCTCCCACTACATCGTGGACCGTGAGTTCAAACTGCCGTTGTCGGATTGGGAGCGCGGGCTGCTCTCGCGCTGCATCGCGCGATGCGACAGCTTCCAGGGCCGGGTTGCGAGCCGTCAGCAGATCCAGCTCCAGCCGAGCTTTCCGCAGCACGCGAAATGGGTCACGCTGTTTGAAAGCCTTTGGGAAGAGGGCTTCGCCTCCTGGCGCGCGCGGAACGACACCGGCGATCTGGTCTTCCTGTGCGAACTCGGCCCGCCGGAATATGCCATGACCGGCGCCGATGGGCGCGAGCTCTCGAACCGGTGGACGGACGCGCTGGCCCTCCGTGACACGGCCCAGTCGCTCTGGCAGCGGTTGGAGGCTGCACCCGCCTAGCCCGCGTCCGATACGCTGCGGCGCCGACGTGCCCACAGACTTGCACCGCCGAGCGCGGCAAGTAGCAGAGGCAGCGTCGCCGGCACGGGCATTGGGGCGACACCCGTCACGAAGTTGTCGAAGGCAAGCCCGATCCCGGTCGTCTTACTGCCGGTGAAAACGAAGTCGAGCCGCTCGACCAGGGCGATGTCACCGCCGACGCTGCTGTCGGTGAAGGTGAACTGCCATACATCGCCGTCGAGGGAACTGTTGCCCGTCGTCGTGCCGAGCGGGCTCAGCACCGAGCCGAGAAGGCTTCCCGCTGCATCGAATGCATCGATGCGCCATTGTTCCGTCCCTTGTCTCCGGTTGCCGTCGATGTCCCAGATCTCGCCGGAGATGAAGCCGAAGGGCGCAATATCGTATTCAATGCGGAAGATCTCCTCCCCGGCAAAGTCCCGATCTACGATGTCTCCGCCAGTCCGCAGGAAGAAGTTGCCGATGCGCTCCTCGAGCCCCGGATCGACGACATCTCTCCCGCCGCCCTGGTCTCGAACGAACCCTTGTGGTGTCGGATCAGATGACCCGTAGGCCTCGACCTCCAGCGTCAGCTCCGGCTCATCCGCGTTGATCGTCGAGAATGTCACGCCTTGCGCCGCGAAGGATGTGGGCGTCAGGGGGGTGTTGTCAGTGAACCCGGCTTCGAAGTTGATCACGGCGGCACTCGCCGTTCCGGCCCAAAGCACGACCGCGAAAGAGAGGAGAAACCATCTCATTACTTACCACCTACGCTGCGTCAAACAGAGCGTGAAGGTGTTGAAATCATTTAGTTAATTCAAGAGCTCCTGATGTTCCGATTCGGGCCGGTGCGTGCCAAATAGGCACAGTGTGCGTCATCCCTTGCGGCGGCGGGACTTGCCGCGCCCCCGCTGCCCTGGGCGGCCGGTGGTGGAGCGGGGCTTCACCGCCTCGTCCACGCGGTCCTCGATGGCGGATTGCCGCGCCAGCGGATCGTCCGCCACCGCCAGCTCGACTGCCTCCAGCCGCTTGATCTCGTCACGCAAACGGGCGGCCTCCTCGAACTCCAGGTTCTCCGCGGCGGTCATCATCTCTTTACGCAGCGCCGCAACGTGGGCCTGCAGGTTGTCGCCCACGCCGCCGCGGGACTTCTTGTCGATCTTGGTGGTGATGCGCTCGGCATCGACGGAGCCCTCATAGACACCCTCTAGGATGTCTTCGACGTTCTTCTTGATGGTCTGGGGCGTGATCCCGTGCTCGGTGTTGTAGGCCTCTTGCTTCGCCCGGCGGCGCTCGGTCTCGCTGATTGCCCGCTCCATCGAGCCTGTCTTGTGGTCGGCATACATGATCACGCGGCCATCGACGTTGCGGGCGGCTCGGCCGATTGTCTGGATCAGCGACGTCTCGGAGCGCAGGAACCCCTCTTTGTCGGCATCGAGGATCGCGACCAAGGCGCATTCCGGGATATCGAGCCCCTCGCGCAGCAGGTTGATGCCCACCAGCACGTCGAAGGCACCGAGGCGCAGATCGCGCAGGATCTCGATCCGTTCGAGCGTGTCGATATCCGAGTGCATGTAGCGCACGCGGATCCCCTGCTCGTGCAGGTATTCGGTGAGGTCCTCGGCCATGCGCTTCGTAAGGGTCGTCACCAAGGCGCGGTTGCCGGCCGCGGCAACCTGGCGGCACTCGTCGAGCAGGTCGTCGACCTGGGACGCGACCGGGCGGATCTCCACCGGCGGATCAATCAGGCCGGTCGGTCGGATCACCTGCTCGGTGAACACACCGCCCGTGCGCTCCAGCTCCCATTTGCCGGGGGTCGCGGAGACAAACACCGACTGGGGCCGCATCGCGTCCCACTCCTCGAACTTCAGCGGGCGGTTGTCCATGCACGAGGGCAGACGGAACCCGTGTTCGGCGAGAGTGAACTTGCGCCGATAGTCGCCCTTGTACATTCCACCGATCTGCGGAACCGAGACGTGGCTCTCATCGGCAAAGACGATGGCGTTGTCGGGGATGTACTCGAACAACGTCGGCGGCGGCTCCCCCGGCGCGCGGCCCGAGAGATAGCGGCTGTAGTTTTCGATGCCATTGCATGAACCAGTCGCCTCGATCATCTCGATGTCGAAATGGGTGCGCTGCTCCAGCCGCTGCGCCTCCAACAAGCGCCCCTCAGCCTCCAGTTGCTTCAGCCGCACGGTGAGTTCCGCTTTGATCTCTTTGACCGCCTGATTCAGCGTCGGGCGCGGTGTGACATAGTGAGAGTTGGCATAGATCCGCACCCGCTCCAGCGCGCCGGTCTTGGAGCCCGTCAGGGGATCGAACTCCTGGATCGCTTCGAGCTCATCGCCGAAGAAGGAGAACCGCCAGGCGCGGTCTTCCAGGTGCGCCGGCCAGATCTCCAGCGAATCACCCCGCACGCGGAAGCACCCCCGCTGGAATGCCGCGTCGTTGCGCCGGTACTGCTGGGTGACCAGCTCCCGCATAATCGCCTGCTGGTCATAGGACAGGCCCGCCTTGAGATCTTGCGTCATGGCGCCGTAGGTCTCCACGGCCCCAATGCCGTAGATGCAGGAGACCGACGCCACGATCACAACGTCATCGCGCTCCAGTAGGGCGCGCGTGGCGGAGTGGCGCATCCGGTCGATCTGTTCGTTGATCTGCGCTTCTTTCTCTATGTAGGTGTCCGAGCGTGGGACATAGGCCTCCGGCTGGTAGTAGTCGTAATATGAAACGAAGTATTCGACCGCGTTCTCCGGGAAGAACTGCTTGAATTCGCCGTAGAGTTGTGCCGCGAGCGTCTTGTTCGGCGCAAGGATGATCCCGGGGCGCTGAGTCGCCTCGATCACCTTGGCCATGGTGAAGGTCTTGCCGGTTCCAGTGGCCCCCAGCAGCACCTGATCGCGCTCGCCGGAAGTGATTCCCTCTGCCAACTCCACGATCGCGCCGGGCTGGTCTCCAGCAGGCTCAAAGGGGGTGTGCATGACGAGGCGCTTGCCCCCCTCCAGCTTTTCGGCGGGGTCGCGGCGCTGTGGAACGGTGACGAGGGTATCGGTCATCGGGCGTTAAGCTCCTCCTGGAACACTCGAAATAGGCGGAAACCGCACGGTTTCCAAGCGGGTGCCGTCAGGGCAAGGATGACGAAAATGCGGACAGAGCAGGGCATAATTTTGACAACGTTGTCGAGACTCCCATTGACCAGAGCGGGCTCCGGAGTCATATACGAAGGGCAAGCAGCAGAGCGTCGTCAGCCCGGTGCGACACCCACCCCACCCTCGCTCCCTGCACCGGGCTGGCGGCGTGATCGCTCGAAAATCCTTGGTGGCTAAGCACTATGGCGTGTCCCGAGCCACGGTTTCAGCCGGCTGTCGACAACCGCCCTTTGATTAAGCGCAGCGCGGCGTTGGCCCCGCAACCGCTAGAGCGTTCAAGACGGATCCGACCCATCGCGCCGCGCCCAGCTTTCGCCATAGTCGCCGCGCCTGTTATCGGGTGGACGGTGTTCATGGTCGCTGCAATCAGCATGCTCTAGCCGGAGGTTTGTTCGGCGGCTGGGCTAGGTGAATCCGCCGCGGCTCGGCCGCTTGCAACCGTATCGCGGGCGCGCGATAACGCTCCGGAGAGACATGGGAGACTTCCGATGCTGGCACGGATCTATCAGCCCTCCAAAAGCGCTATGACGAGCGGCCAGGGCAACGCCCAGGGTTGGGTGCTCGAATTCGCACCAACAGAACCGCGGCGGGTCGATCCGCTCATGGGGTGGACCGGCTCGAGTGATACGCGGCGCCAGGTCAAACTCCGCTTCGACACGCGAGATGGCGCCATCGATTATGCTCGCCGAAATGGCATCGCGCATGTGGTCGAAGAGCCCAAGCGCCGGAAGCCAAACGTTCGGCCGATGGGGTATGCGGCGAACTTCGCGCACAATCGCCGTGGCAACTGGACCCACTGAGCTGAACACAGCGCGGAGCGCGGCACGCAATGACGGGTGATTTGTATCCGGTGATCCTGTGCGGCGGCTCGGGGACACGTCTCTGGCCCGCGTCTCGGAAATCCTTTCCCAAGCAGTTCTGCCCTTTGCTGGAGGGAGGCACGCTGTTTCAGCGAACCCTCGATCGCTTGGAAGGGGCAGGCTACGCGGCGCCTGTCCTCCTGACCCATCAGGATTTCCGCTTTGTGGTCGCCGAGCAGTTGTCTGACCGGGGTGCCGAGGCGAGCCGTATCCTGCTGGAGCCCGAGGGGCGCAACACGGCGCCCGCGGTCTGTCTTGCAGCTTTGGAGATCGCGGCAAGAGACCCGGATGCCTCCATGCTGGTTCTGCCATCCGATCACCTGATCTCCGACGCCGCGGCTTTTCACCGAGCGGTGGCAGAGGGCCGGCGCGCGGCCGCCCAGGGACATCTCGTGACGTTCGGGATCCACCCGGACCGGGCGGAAACCGGGTATGGGTATCTGGAGTTGGGAGCAGCCCCCGAGCCCACGGCGCAACCCTTCCTCCGTTTTGTCGAGAAGCCGGATGCGGCGGCTGCCGAGGCTATGCTGGCCACGGGGCGGTACCTGTGGAACTCGGGCATGTTCCTCTTCTCGGTGCGCAGTATCCTCGAGGCCTTCGATGCTCATGCGCCCGAGATCCGAGCGGCTTGTGCGGCAGCGCTCGCCGAAGGCCGGGAGGATCTCTGCTTTTACCGCCCGGCCGCGACCGCGTATGCGACCTGTCCCGACATCTCCATCGACTATGCCATTATGGAGCGGGTCCAGGGGACGGTTGTGCCCCTTGACGGCGGCTGGAACGATCTCGGCTCCTGGCGGACGCTTTGGTCTGAGAGCCCGCAAGACGCGGAAGGCGTCGCCGCGACCGAAGGCGCGATCGCGATCGACTGCAAGAACACGCTGTTGCGGGCCGATGGCAGCGGTCAGCGCCTTGTCGGCATCGGCCTCGACGGCATCGTCGCGGTCGCTACGGGGGATGCGGTTCTCGTCGCCGACATGGACAGCGGACAACAGGTGCGCACGGCCGTTGACCGCCTGAAGGCCGAGGGCGCGCCACAGGCGACGGAGTTTCCTCGCTGCTACAGGCCTTGGGGGTGGTATGAGAGCATCGCCCACGGCACGCGGTTCCAGGTCAAGCAGATCATGGTGAAACCAGGCGCCAAGCTCTCGCTGCAATCCCATCATCACCGGTCCGAGCATTGGGTGGTCGTTGCCGGAACTGCGAAGGTCACGGTGGGCGATGATGCCAAGCTTTTGTCCGAGAACCAGAGCGTCTATATCCCGCTTGGTGCGGTCCATCGGCTCGAGAACCCGGGCAAGCTTGATCTCCATCTGATCGAGGTGCAGTCCGGGCCCTATCTCGGCGAGGACGACATCGTGCGGTATGACGACATCTATGCTCGGAGCTGACCGCGCATGGCGCATCGCCCGAGGGCGACCCAGAAGGACGAGTGTATGCCGCTGACTGTGACGGCGATCTATGCCGGGGTGCTGACGCTCTGGATCATCTATTTGGCCTGGCTGATCGGTCAGGCGCGGCGCAAACACAAGGTGTCGCTCGGTGACGGCAATGTACCGGAGCTCACGCAGCTCTGTCGGGCCCACGGCAACGCGATTGAGACCATCCCGCTTGCATTGGTGCTGATGGCACTTGCCGAGACGCTTGGGGCGCCGGGGGCGGCGCTTCATCCGCTTGGGCTGCTGCTGGTGGTTGGGCGTGTTGTCCACGGGGTTTACTTCTTTCGCGGCGCGCGGGAGCTCAGGCTGCGCGTCCTGGGAATGATGGCGACGGTGACCGTGCTGGGCGTGCTTGCGTTCGGGCTCCTCGCTCATGGGATCGGACAACTCATCGGCGGGGCATGATGACGGGACAGACGGATCAGGAAACGGCGCAGGCATTGCTGGCCGCGGCGATGCAAGCCGGGGCCGACGCGGCCGACGCGCTCGTTGTCGAGAGCATCGCGCTCGGGGTTGGGGTGGCGGATCGCGCGCTTGAGGAGGCGGAGCGGTCGGAAAGCGTCGATCTCGGGCTCCGGGTGCTGGTCGGCCAGCGCCAGGCCTGTGTCTCGGCCTCGGAACGGACGGCGGCCACGATCACGGAGATGGCGGAACGCGCGGTTGCCGTGGCGCGGGAGGCGCCGGACGATCCTTATTGTGGGCTCGCCGATCCCGCGCAACTCGCGATGGGAGCGGATGCGGCCGAGCGGGCGCTGGATCTGGCCGAGGAGGGCGAAGGTCCCGCTCCGGACCAGTTGGAGGCACTGGCGCGCGAGGCGGAGGATGCGGCCCTCGGCACCACTGGGATCACGCAAGTTGAACAGGCCAGCGCCAACTGGTCGCGCGACCGCATCACACTCGCGGCGACGAACGGCCTCCTGCACCGGTTTGAGCGGACGGGCTGGGCCGTCAGTGCCTCAGCGATTGCCGGAGAGGGGCTGGAGCGTGAGCGGGACTATGCCGTAGAGATCCGGCGCCATGCCGCGGACTTGCCAGCAGCCGCAACCGTCGGACTGCGGGCCGCTGAGCGGGCGGTGGCCGCACAAGGGGCTCGCCGTCCACCGAGCGGGGCGGTCCCCGTTCTTTATGACGAGCGCGTCGCGTCGAGCCTGATCGGACACCTTCTCGGTGCGATCAACGGCCAGGCCATCGCGCGTGGCGCCAGCTGGGCGAGTGACCGCATGGGAGAAGCCGTCCTTCCCGCTGGCCTTGATCTCATCGATGATCCGACGATCCCGCGCGGTCGCGCCAGCCGGGCAATCGACGCCGAGGGCTTTGCGGCAGTCCGGCGCACCCTCGTGGAGGCGGGGGTGCTGCAAAGCTGGGTTCTGGACTTGGCGACAGCGCGCCAGCTTGGTCTCGACTCAACCGGCAACGCCCGGCGCGGCACGGGCGGTCCGCCCCGCCCTGGCACGTCGAACACCCGGCTAACCCAGGGCCAGAACAGCCGCGACGCGATGATCCGCGAGATGGGGCGCGGTCTGCTCGTGACCGGGTTGATCGGCAGCTCCATCAACCCGACGACCGGTGCCTACAGCCGCGGCGCCAATGGGTTTTGGGTGGAAGGCGGAGAGATCGTGCACCCGGTGAACGAGATCACCATTGCCGGGCAGTTGCCGGAGATGTTGCTGTCGCTGTGTCCAGCCAACGATGCCGACCCACACAAGGGCCTTTCCGTTCCGTCCTTGCTTGTCGAGGGGCTGACGGTCGGTGCCTGAAGCCCCCATCAGTGATGCATCGCCTGCCGAGGACCGCGCGCTTCTGGTCGAGGCCGCGAAGGCTGGCGGGGCTGTGGCGCTCGAGCATTTTCGCGCCTCCGTGCGCTCATGGGACAAATCGGGCGGTCAGGGTCCGGTCTCGGAGGCGGATCTTGCGGTCAATCGCGCCGTCGAAGCCATCCTGACCACACGTCGCCCGGCTTACGGTTGGCTGTCCGAAGAAGACACCGACAACCAGGAGCGGCTTGCCGCTGAGCGGGTCTTTGTGGTGGATCCGATCGACGGCACGCGCGCCTTCCTGGAGGACAAACCCGAATTCGCCGTTGCCCTCGCTGTCATCGCCGGCGGCCGGCCCATTGCCGGAGCCGTTTGCCTCCCGGCCTTGGGCGAGACCTACAGCGCTCATATGGGCGGCGGTGCGACGGTCATGCGAGAGGGGGAGACGTATCCGCTGTCGGTGAGCCAACGCGCCGAACCGGATGGCGCACGCGCCCTTGCAAACCGTTCTCAGCTCGCCGAGGAACACTGGCCGGGCGGGGTTCCTGCACTCCGACGAGAATACCGCCCCTCCCTTGCCTGGCGGCTCTGCCTCGTGGCGTCTGGACAGTTCGACACGGTTCTGACGTTTCGAAAGGCGTGGGAATGGGACATCGCATCCGGTGCGTTGATCGTGGGCGAGGCGGGCGGGCGCATTACGGACGCCGCCGGCGAGGAGTTGTGCTTTAACAGAGCGGAGCCGCGGCTTCCGAGTATGGTTGCGGCGCCACCGGCCTTGCATGCACGACTGATGGAGCTGCGGCAGGGTCCACGGGGGCTTGCTTCGGCACCCGCTTGACTGACCTTCCACGCCGCGTAGGGTGCACTGCACCCTGCGCCCAGACCGCATCGGAGGCTCTTCATGTCCACCCGGCTCCATCTCGTCTTCGGCGGCGAGCTTGTCGACCCCGGCAAAACGCAGTTCAAGGATGTCAACGATCTCGACATCGTGGGCATCTACCCAAGCTATGCGGAGGCGCATGACGCTTGGAAATCTGCCGCCCAGCGTACGGTAGACAATGCGCATATGCGGTACTTCATTGCCCATCTCCACCGTCTGCGCGACGAAGAGAGCGAGACCAGCGCCGAGACCAACCCGCTCGAGCGCTAAGCATCCCCTGTGGAGCAGGAGGAGCAGCGAAAGGCGCGCACGGTGCCAGGCGGCTTGCTTCTGCGGCTTCGCCAGGCCGAGGCGGGGCGTCGCGTCCTCTCCTGGGCTGGCGCGAGCTATATCCGGCTGATCGACAAGAGCTGCCGTTGGACCGTCGAGGGCGCCGAGCATGTCGAGGCGCTGCGGCTTAGGCGTGCAAGCTGGTTGGTGTCCATGTGGCACGACCGGCTTCTGTTGTCGGCGCTTTGGCGGCCAGCGCGCTACAACACCTATGCGATGATCTCAGAGAACCGGGATGGAGCGCTGATCTCGGAGGTGGTGGGTCGTCTTGGCGTGCTGTCGATCAGGGGCTCGACCTACGACCGTCAGAAGGGGCGGGACAAGGGCGGCGCACGGGCCTTCGACGGAGCCGTCGAGGCTCTGGCCCGCGAGAACTCCGTGGTGGCGGTGACGCCAGATGGGCCACGCGGACCGCGCATGCATGCCCAGCTGGGGATCGCGCGGTTGGCTGTGACGGCACAGTGTCCGGTGCTGCCTTATGCGTTCTCCACCCGGTGGGGCAGGCGCCTCCGAAGCTGGGACAAGTTTCTCGTGCCGTTGCCCTTCGATCGGGGAGCGCATGTCTTCGGATCTCCCTTGATCCCGCCGGGGCCGGGTGACCCTGCCGCCGAGATGCGGTTTCTAGAGGAGGTGGCGCGGGCAACAACCGCGGTTGCTGATCGGGCGGACCAACTGGTCGGACGGGAGCCGTTGCCGGCCACGGAGCCATGATGCCAGCCTCCTCGGCCCTGAC
>JBCBYB010000069.1:0-15239 GCA_039816045.1 Pseudomonadota bacterium | reverse complement strand
CGGCGCAGCCGGTCCGCGTCGTTGACATCCTCGTAGCCCGCGAGCCGGGAGAAAATCGACTGGCGCAGCAGCCCGGCAAGGTGGTGCCGGCCGTTCTTCCCTACACGCGGGTCGGCAATGATGCCCGCGGCAAGACCGGTAAAACCGAGGGCGTCGTCCAACTCCCGGTGCAGGAGCAATCCGCCGTCAGAGCTGATCGAAGAATCGCAGAACGCCAGCTTCACCGAGCGGTCAAAGTGGAGCCGAAGGGGCCCCGTTTCCCTCTCACCCGCCGGGTTCGCTGCCGCCATGCCGCTCCACCCACGTTAACCCGTTGTCATCGCGAGGATATCACGCCTCGCATCTCGCTCGAAGCTCGATCAATCTGGGATATCCGGGCTTAATGAATGCACCTCTTCGGACCTTTGACATGGGCATTGGAACGCAGCACCATCAGACGCATCCTAACGCCCTTTTCGATCGAAGGTTGTGGTGAGAGGCTGAGGTTTGGATCGGCAGATGTTATGGGTTGGTTTCCAGATTGAACGATAGCGTGATTCCGGCCAACAAGGCCCGCTGGCTGCGTGATCTGTTGCGGTTCTTGCCGCTGCGATCGCAGTTCGTTCTGTCAGGGAATGTCCGCGACCTGCAGGCAGACCAGAGCGCCGCCGGCATTGCGCCAATGCCAATCAATCTGATCCTGTCAAACGCGCTGCGGGAACGTCACTACGAGGTAGTGATCTTCTATGATCCCATCCGAGGATTTCGGGTAGAGACGCCGGATCCCCGGCATCGTGCGCTTGAAGTCTCGTTTCTGGAAACGGTCGGGCTGACCCCAGCCGATGGCATCGCCGCTGCAGGGCTAGAGTTGTTCCGCACTACACTGGCGCGCATCGTCGAACAGAGGGAGCGTCAGGCAGCGCTTGTCGTCGACTATGGCGCCATGCTGGCGAACCGGACCGAAGCGCTCAGCCGGGACGAACATCTTCTCTTCTCACAGGCGCTGATCACCTCGCACAGCGCGCAGCCATTCGCGGGATCCGATGGATCGAGCGCCTACAATAGCGTCATTTGGCTGGTCGAACGGGAGAGCGACCTTCCGGACTGGCTGGTCGTCGACAATCCCGCGCTTCGCCATATCCCGATTCCGCGCCCCGATCACATGACCCGGCGGGCCATGGCGCCGGTACTGCTCGACTCCCTTCCGGGCGGTCGCGATCTGGCGGGTGAGGGCCGGGAGGAGGCGCTGGCGGCATTCGCAGATGGTACCGAGGGCATGTTGCTGACCGATATGGTCGCGATCGCACAGCTGGCCAGAACCGAGCGCGTCGACCCGCGCGACGTCGGCGAAGCCGTGCGGCGTTACAAGGTCGGCATCGCCGAGGATCCATGGGCGCGCATCGATCGGGAGAAGATCCGGAATGGCGAGGCCTTTGTCCACCGCAGGGTGAAAGGGCAGACGCACGCTGTCACCCACGTGCTGGATATCGTCAAGCGCGCTGTAACAGGGGTTGGCGCCCCGCGGCGGGGCGGCCGTCCACGCGGTGTCATTTTCCTCGCGGGGCCCACGGGCGTCGGCAAGACCGAGCTTGCGAAGACCCTGACCGAGCTTCTGTTCGGCGATGCGTCCGCCTATATCCGCTTCGACATGAGCGAATTCTCGGCCGAGCACTCGGACCAGCGCCTGATCGGCGCGCCGCCCGGATATGTCGGCTATGATGCGGGCGGCGAACTGACCAACGCGATACGGGAGCGCCCGTTCAGCGTCGTGCTGTTCGACGAGATCGAGAAGGCGCACCCGCGCATCCTCGACAAGTTCCTCCAAGTGCTCGACGACGGCGTCCTGACCTCGGGCCGCGGTGAGCGTGTCTATTTTTCGGAAGCCTTCATCGTCTTTACCTCGAACCTTGGCATCTATCGCGAGGATCCGGGCACCGGCACGCGCGTGCCAAATGTCACGCAAGACGACGACCATGCGACGATCGTGTCGCGGGTCCGCAACGAGATCGAGCGCCATTTCAAGTTGGTATTGAACCGGCCTGAGATTCTGAACCGCCTCGGCGAGAACGTCGTCGTGTTCGACTTCATCCGGCAAGAACTGGCGCGTGAGATCTTCGACGCCATGTTGGATGCTACTCTGGCCGATCTGGCCGAGAACGGTATCGGGATGACCTTCCCGTCCGATCTTCGGACCAAGTTGTTCCGGATCTGTACGGCCGACCTCACCCACGGCGGGCGCGGCATTCGCAACCAGCTCGAGGCGCATTTCATCAACCCGGTTGCCCGCGCGCTTTTCGACATGGATACCCGGCCCGGTGCGCAGTTGACCGTCGCTGACATCTTATCGGATCCGGTGCCGACAGTTGTTCTGGAGCCGGCCAACGAAGATCGGGCGCGCTAGATATGACGACGCTGATGCTCTCGCGCATGCATTTCCCGGTGACCACGCTGGGTCCTGGCAGGCGAATCGGACTCTGGGTGCAGGGTTGCACGATCAGGTGCCCGGGCTGCATCTCCATGGATACTTGGGCAAGTGGGACCGATCCCGTGTCAATTGGCCAGATCGGCGGGGCGCTCCGGGGTTGGCTCGACCGCGCTGATGGCATCACGATCACCGGGGGTGAGCCGCTGGAGCAGGAAGAGGCGATTGTTGAGCTTCTCCGCGATGTCCGCGCCGCGCTGAGTGGTGATGTCCTCGTCTACACAGGCCTTGGCGCCGACGAGGCGCTGGCGCGCCCCCTCGCCACCAGCGGTCTGGTCGATGCGATGATCCCTGAGCCATTCCGGCCCGGACAACCCCGGACACGCGCCTTGCGCGGATCGGACAACCAGCCTCTTGTCCCACTGACCGCGCTGGGGCGGGAACGCTATGAGCCCTTCATCGATGCGCCTCCAGAGCTAGCGCTCGACGCAATGTTCGATACGTCTGGCGGGACGCCGCTCTGGCTAGCCGGGATCCCGAACGGAGCGGACTTTCTCGACCTTGTCGCCGGACTCGAGGCAGAGGGTCATCGCGTCACCGTCACCGCGGATCAACGTTATCGCAGCGAGCGTTTCGATGACTGATCTGGTCAAGATCTGTCCCAGATGCGGCAGCGCGCGCCCGTTGAACGAGGTAATGTGCCGGAACGACATCGGCGGTGAGTGTGGCTTTCTTCTCGTTGGCGTGCCTCCTGTCCACCCGGAAGCGAAATCACCTCAAGCACCGACGCCCGTTCCTTCCCTGGCCATGCCGACCTGCCCAAACGGCCACCCGATCGAGCCTGGCGACATCATGTGCGGCACCTGCGGTGAGATCATCGAGGAACCCGGCCCGGCGCCTACATCGCCGGATCCCCAAGAGTCTGTCCCGGAGCCGACGGTTATTGATGGCTGGACGGTCGTCGCTGATATCTCAACACCAAACTCCATCAGGCGGCACTTTCGGGTCGAAGACCACAACGGCAGAACTGGCCTCTTGACGCTATACACGGCCGAAGGTGCAGAGCCGGACCCGGAGGTCTACGACGAACTTCAGCGGCTTTCGCTCGATCACATGCCCGAAATATACGCGACCGGGCGGCATGACGATCACCCCTACGATGTGACCGAGTTCATTACCGGAGGCGACCTGGATGATCTCGAGTGTGCGCCGGACGATGTGCGCACGCTGCGCACGATCGCCTTCGAGATCGCAAAGGCATTGCGTGATTTCAACCGGATCGGCCTGCGCCACCGGGATTTGCGTCCGCACGCCGTGCAGGTCCGAACACGCGAGCCGCTCGATCTGGTAATCAGCGGATTCGGATCCGCGCAGTTGTCAGACTATGACCTGGAGACTGTAGCACCTCTGGAGCAGACACGTTACATGGCGCCAGAGGCAATTGCCGGTGCCGTGAGCCCTGCCAGCGACTGGTGGTCGCTGGGCGTTCTGCTGCTGGAGAAGGTGACCCGTGGCGCCTGCTTCGAAGGGATAGGCGATCGCGCTTTCATCATCCACGCCATCGCGCAAGGAATACCGCTTCCGGACGACATTCCGGACGAATTGTCGACGCTTTTGCGAGGACTCCTGATCCGCGACCATGCGCGGCGTTGGCAGTGGCCCGAATTCGAGCGCTGGTACGCGGGCGAGCCACCCACATTGACCGTCGAGCCGGACCTCGCCGAGACACCGGCGGGACCTGCCATTCGACTCGGCGAGATCGAATGCCGAGATCCGGCACGGTATGCGATCACCGCAGCCCGACCCGAGACCTGGGACGCGGCACGGGATCAACTGATGCGGGGCGAACTTCTGGGCTGGCTGGATGACATCGGTGCGCCTACGCCGATGCGAGGGGCGCTTCGTGCCCTGACCGCCCGCACGCTGGACGACGATGTGCGCCTGTCGATTGCGCTGAAATACCTTAACCCCGGCATTCCTCTCGTGCACCGTGGCGACATCGTCTCGCCAACATGGCTCACCAATGCACCCGATCGCGCGATCGGCTATTTCAAGGACGACGCGCCGGATTTGGTTGAAACGCTCGAGCGCGAGCGCTGGCTTGCCCGATTGAAGAGCCGCGACGATGCCATTCGCAAGCGTGCCCGCCACCATGAGATCGCGCTGGACGAGGAGACGCTGAATATCCTGCAGCTCTCAACCAACCGCGCGGCCATGGCGGCACAATGGCAAGCGAAACGTCGTCTTCTCCCCGATACGGATGAGCCCGGCCTGGCCGCGGTGATGGACCGCCAGAATCCCGGCGAAGAAGACCTGGTGCTGCTGCTAGCCGCCGATCCCGGCCAGTTCCGGCCCCTAGAAGACGTGCTGGGACAGGCCCAGAAGCTGGCATCAGATGTGAACCTGCCAGCCTTCGATGCCGATACTGCGCGGCACCAGGTCCAGGACAACGGCCGGCTTGCCCTCATGCGCCTGCTAGATGAAAGGACCGCCGAATTCGCCCGCTGCGGCAATCACCGGGTCGACAGCTGGGTCGATGAATTCCGGGTCCGGCATCGGATGTCGTTGCCGCAGGCACTGGTTACGCTGGCGGTGCCAGAGGAGGCTTGGGAAGTCCCGAAATCGCAAGCCTTCGTTCAGCAGGTTATCTCGTTCTTCGAGCAAAAGGTCAGTCATACGATCACTCGCGGTCCGCTGGCTCGCATGGCGATCTCGCGGAGTTCGGACAAGATCGACCTCGCCGAGCTTGGCACTCCGGATGTGCCTGCGCAGGCGATGCTGACTAAGGTCCTGCACCGCGACGGTTCGCGGGTGCGGATAGATCCCCAAACCTTCATCGACGAACCAGCTCTTGAGGGAAGGTTGCAGCGGCTTCAGCGTCGTACTTCGCTCTATCGACGCGACACAGGGATCGACGGGCTCTATCTCGGTTTTCCGTTTCTGCTGTTTACGCCGTCGGGATCGACCATGAAGACCCGGATTGCACCGATCCTGCTCTGGCCGATCAACATTGAGGGCAGCCCTGGTCGGCGCGATCTCCACGAAATCAGGTTCGACACCGATCGCGATGAGGTCAAACTGAACCCAGCGCTGGAAAGCATCCTCGGTCCGGGCGACTTCCAGAAATGGCGAAAACGGCTCGCCGACCTGCTGGGCGGCTCGCTCGATCTCGACAATGTTCTAGCCGCCTTCGCAAGCCCGACGCTGCCGATTGCCGAGGACAAGCTGGCGCCGCTTCCCCCGGCGGACACCTCCACGCCCAGGGGCACCGGCCGGTTGTCCTGCTCGGCCGTGCTCTTCCACGCCACCTATATGGCGCAGTCGATCGTGGAGGATCTGCGCCAGCTTCGGACCCGCCCGCCAGATGACACCGCACTGGCCGCCTTCCTGCGCCTTGAAGAGGGCGGGACCGTTGAAAGCGCCCGTGTCACCGAGATCGATCGCTACTTCACGATCGACAGCGACCCCAGCCAGGAAGAGGCGATCCTCGCGGCCAGGTGTGGCCCTGGCCTTGTGATCGAAGGCCCGCCGGGCACGGGAAAATCGCAGACCATCGTAAATCTAGTTGGCGACGCTGTCGGCCGGGGAAAGACGATCGCAGTGGTTTGCCAGAAGCAGGCCGCACTGGAGGTCGTCCGCAAGCGTCTGGATGCAGAAGGGCTGAGCGGGCGGCTGATCTTCGTGAACGACGAGAACAAGGATCGACGAACGATCCTGCAGGACATAAGGGACCAGCTGGCCGGCCTTGGCCAGCTGGGTGCACGCCGCACGCTGCAGACCGACCGGACCGCAACCGCTAAACGGATCGAACGCCTGGAACGCGAGATCGATGCTTACCACCAGGCGTTGCACACCCATGATGAGCAAGCCGGCGCAACCTATCGCGAGATGATCGGCGAACTGGTTGATGCTGAGGACGGCCTGGTCCTGACGCCGAGCGGCCACCGATTGCAGACGGCGCTCGCCCACCGCGACCGACTGGCGGTCGATATGCTCTCGCAGGAGGTCTGCGGTGTCGCTGCAGATTGGCTGGTCGCCGATTACGAAGGCAGCTCGCTGGCGGCTCTGAAGCCGTTCGGCTGGGGTGCAGCAGAACTCGGCGCTTTCACTGAGGCGTTTGACGCCCTGACTGCCGCTGAAGCTGATCGGCTGCACCATATGGCGGAGCATCCGCTGGCTTTCACGTGCACCGACCCGAAAGGGCTGTGCGATTGGTTGACGCGGCACGGACAGGAAATTGCGGATCTCACCGGCCCAATGGCCGCAGATCTTCGTGCCTGGAAAGGCATATTCGCGGGCGGCGATTCTGAAGTGTCTGCCGGAGACGAGCTCATCGCTGCGGTTATCTCCGTCGGCGACAGGCTGTCCACGCTGCCGGAGCGCCCTTCCGCAGAAGATGGGATGCACTCCCTTCTACAGCCGATGTCGGAGGGCGAACTCCGCGACTGGATCGATACGTCGGCGATGGCGTCGGCGGATGTCGGTCTGTTCGGGCGCCTCAGCTTTGCCCGCTGGGGTGCTCGTCGGAGGCTTCGAAAGCTGTTGAATGAGCACCGGTTGTCGCCGGATGACCCAGGGATGCGCGCCTTCCACGGCGCGACAAGGCTCGAGAATGACCTGAGGCCGATCCGACGCCTTCTCGAGCGTGTTGCCAAGGCCTTGGCGATGGACGACGACGGACCGCGGATCGCGGCAGCGAACCGGAAAGACCTGATTGCGGTGGCGGACCAATTTAGAGGCCGATTGGAAACGGTTAGTGCCCTCATTTCGACACTCTCTGAATGCCCCGTCCCTAAGGTGGCGATACGGGCGGGAGGTAATGCAGAGGGATGGCAGCAGTTTCTGGACGACAGTGCCGAGGTCATTGAGCGCCATACTCTCGGAGGCGCCAGCCTGGGCATGCTCAATCAATTGGAGGAATGGCTCCAATCCGATTGGCTTGAGGCGCGGAAGGCCGACATCTTGGAGGACCGCGACACGACGCCAGCAATTCTTGATATCCGCGGACGTTATGAGCAGATCCCCGCGTACCAGAAGTTTCGCAGTCGTTCGCGAAACCTCGGCGCCGAGGCGTTCGACATCCTGGCCCTGCTACGTCCGATCTCAGACCAGTTGCAGCCGCTCGACCAGGACGAACTGCCTGATCAGATTACGCGATTGCTGAGACAGCAGGCCCGTCTTGCCTGGAAGAGCCGGATTGAGAGCGCTACTCCGGAATTGCTCGTCGACCGTTCTAGTCTGAAAGCAAAGATCGGCGATCTCGCACGCTGCGACGATGAGATGCGTCATCTGAACAGCGAACACCTGCGCACTAGCTACATGGATAGAAAACACGTTCGCATTAACTTCCAAACAGGTCGTATGGCCGCACAAAGGGACTGGGACGCGATAACCCGATTGCAGGGACCGCGCGCGTTGCGACTTCGCGAATTCATTAACCGCGGTGTCGATCTGGGGCTGATGGAATTGCGGCCCATTTGGCTGATGAACCCCGATACTGCGAGCCGACTTTTCCCTCTGGAAGCGGCGCTCTTCGACATCGTGGTCTATGACGAGGCCTCGCAAATGCCGGTCGAGTACGCCCTTCCAACGCTTTATCGTGGCCGAACAGTCGTGGTTAGCGGCGACGAGAAGCAACTACCGCCAACGTCGTTCTTCCACTCCAAGGTCGAGTCCGACGAGGCGGAGATGTTGGAAGGTGCGCTGCCCAACGAGGACATCTCGGAGGAAGAGCGTGATGAGCTCGAGACGGCCTGGAACCGCCGCGAGATCAAAGATTGCCCAGATCTTCTAGCGCTTGGCCGCTCATCGGTCCCGGTCCAGACACTGAAGGTGCACTATCGGTCTGCCTATCGCGAACTGATAGAGTTTTCTAACCACGCATTCTACGAGGCCAGCCTGGCCGTGCCGGCGCGCCACCCCGACGCGCTGATCCGCGAGGCTCGCCCGATCGAATTGCACCAGATCGACGGCCTGTACGACGAACAATCGAATCGGGACGAGGCCAAAGCGGTTCTGGACATCGTCGCGGACTACTGGTCCAGGCCCGAGCCGCCGTCGATTGGCGTCGTCACCTTCAACCGAAAGCAGGCAGACCTGATCGACGACGTGTTCGCTGCGCGCGCCGCAGAAGATCCTGGTTTTGCCGCTTGGCTGACCCGCGAGTCTGCCCGGAGCGAGAGAGGCGAGGATATCGGTTTCTTTGTCAAGAATGTCGAGAACGTGCAGGGCGACGAGCGCGACATCATCATCTTCTCGACGACATTTGGGACGAACCGGGCTGGCGCCTTCCGGCGCTTTTTCGGCGTGTTGGGCCAGAGTGGTGGCGAGCGCCGGCTCAACGTCGCGGTAACCCGTGCTCGCCGCAAGGTTGTGATCACAACATCCATGCCGATCGCAGAGATATCTGACATCGTCGCAGGACGAGAACGTCCGTCCCGGCCGCGCGACTACCTGCAAGCTTATTTGCACTATGCCGCGCTGGTCTCGGACGGGCGGTTGGAGGAACAACGCGACATGCTCCGCGTGTTTCGGAAGAGCCGCCAGCAGACGGATGACCGGGCCGGGGGCGGACGCCGGGACGGTTTCATAGACGCGATCGGTCGCGAGATCGAAGCGCTGGGCTACCATGCCGATCGCGCGGACGACGGAACGGCTTTCGGGGTCGACTTTGCGATCCGGCATCCGGACCATGGCCTTTATGGGATCGGCATCGAGTGTGATGCGCCTTGTAACCCCATTCTCGCGACGGCTCGCGCTCGTGAGATATGGCGTCCTCAAGTTCTGAAGATGGCGGTGCCGCATGTCCATCGGGTGCATTCGCGCGACTGGTATCAGGACCGGGCCGATGAGCGGCGCAGGTTGGCGACGGCGATCGAAACCGCGCTTGCGAGCAACGGCACTGGCACGGAAGGCATGACACCATGAGTGGTCCAAAGGTTGTACGTATCGTTACTCGCGAGGAAATTCTCGCGATCTGCAACGGACTGCTGGGCCACCTCGATTCGGCGCTTGCCAGATGGGAGCGCGATGTCGCGCTGGTCGCTGATGTCCCGGCAGGAGAGATCAAACGATTTCGTGCGAGGCGCGATCGCATCCGGGCACTGCTGGATGCCGACCGCTTTGCCGAGCTGCAGAAGGCTGTGCCTGCCGAGATGACCTTTCTGGCCGCCGATCTGGAGGATCGCAGGACTCGTGCCGTGATCGAACGTGCACGCCGACGCGCCGCATCGCACCGCGTGAAGGCAACGGCAGGATCACTGCTCGTCTCGCTGGCGGCGGACGGGGCAGCCGGCTCACAGCTGCTGATCGAGAATCTTCGGGCGCTGGCCCGTGGTGAGAATGCCGACGATGCGGGGACGATCCTTCATGAAGCCTTTGCGGCATTGTCGCGCGGGCCTGCGCTCGGAGAAAAGCTGAGCGACGATCAAAAAGCCCTTGCCGCGGCACTTGGCGACGGTGGCACGGTCGCCGCGATTTCGGACTGGATCGCCGCCCGTCCCGATCCCGCCTCGAGCCGGGACGACCGCATCGCAGATCAGATCTCTCGTCTCGAAACCGCATTCGGGGAGGAAGCGGCAGCAGAGTTTCAGCGTCGCTGGGACGCTATCCTTGAAGTGACGGATGCGTCGAGGCGTCGAATGATGTCAGATACACTGATCCTTGATATTGCGCACACCGAGAGTGGCTTGCGGGCGCAAGAAAAGCGCCGGGCCGAACTCGAGTCCCTTGCGGCCGACCTGGATGCGATCACCGCACATGATACTCGCGTAGAGCGTGGGGCGATCCGCGTGGCGCTCTCTTCGGGTGAAGACAAGGCAATGGATGCGGCGCTCGAGCGGGGCCGTCGCGCACTGAACGAGGCACGGACCGTCCTCGCAGCCCGGGCGCAACGTGTGGCGCTCATGACCCAGCTTGCACGGCTCGGCTACGAAGTTCGCGAGGGGATGGAAACCGCCCTGGTCGAGAATGGACGCATAATCGTCCGCACACCGCATGCAAGCGACTATGGGATCGAAGTCACGACGGCGAAGTCGCGTTACCAGATGCGTGCCGTCAAACTCGGTGAAGGGAATTTGGACAGAGCGCGCGACACAGAACTCGAAACGATCTGGTGCAGTGATTTTTCCCAGATCCGGCAGGCCATCGCGGCCGAGGGCGGTGAAATACAGATCGAAGCCGCTAAAGCCCCGGGAGAGGTCGAGGTGAAGACGATCTCGGGCTCGGAGATCGATACAATCCAAGCCGAAAGTGAGCGGACAAGATCGCTTAGCTGACGGAAAGCGCTAACGGGTCTCCCTGCACAGGCATTGCAGTGAGCCGCTGGCGCGTAGGTCGGTCACACAGACATGCTGGAGTGACGTAGCCTGCTGGCCTGCCGAGGCGGATGTTCGAGCTCTGTTCCGTCTCGTCAAACGCCACTGGCGTCGAAGTGTTTAGGCAGGCAAGCTGGAAAGCCAAGAATTTTCAATGCCTTGCGAAGAATTCACTAAATCAGTGCAGGCAACAGGTCCGGAGAATATCGGCCCGCGGAGAAAACGCTGACTCAACCTGACACAGGCGCGGGGCTCAGGTCAACACAGCGCCTAGCTGCGCGCGCACCGCTGAGTGATGACGGGTAGCCGCAACTTGACGTCGGCATGCCCAAGCGGTGAGTGGTGGTGGTACGCGCGCGCGTGCGCGAGGACGGATTTTTATCGGGTCGGGCCAACCTTGTAGATCTCTGCGACTTGCGATCGGCGATAACCGAGTACGGTAAATGCTTGCCCAGTTTGCGTGCGGTACCGATTTACTCAACTACCTATGCCGTCGACTAGTCGTCAGCGCAGACCGGACGGTCGTGGTCGCTGGAGCCGCCCATGAGGTCGGATCACCAACATATGCCAGAGCCGCGAGCGTTCGATCATGAGGCGTTCATTGAACAGCCCATAGCTTCTTATCTCTCGGGATGAAGCGGTTGCCGACTTCGATCACTTCGCCTCGCTTGATCTTTCCGCGGAACACGCGCCCTAGCTCAGCCAAGTCCTCTGGCGTTCGGGTGAGCTGCTGCTTGCCTGCCTCGACTGCGAGCAGATACCGGGACTGATGGTTGATGCCACGCTTGGTCTGAGAACGCCCTTGCCCATCGTTGGGAAAGATGCAGGGCTCGCCGGGCAGCGCTCCGCAATCGGGGCAAGTGAACTGGTTGCGGGTCTCGGCCTTGGTCGGGCTCCTCGGGCGGGTGAACGTTGGGGGGATTGCCGCCGCTTCCTGGACCGATACCCTATGGCTATATGTAGCTTTGTACTGCTCATCGGTACAGGCTCCCCCGTCAAAGTGTACTGCCTGCCTGCACACTTGGACCTCAACAGTACTGTTAGGCGGTACAGGGTGTGCTGCCTGCCGGTACGGTGTGTGCTGCTGAGCGGTACGGGCTTTTGGATTCGTGCAGCCGGATGAGTTCTTCCCAGAAGCGCAGTCTTCGGTTCCGGATTGATCGTTCTTCCACTTGGCGTACTCCCTCGTGGGCACCGGCCTATGACTGGTACCGAACTCGGTGAAGCGCCACTTCGCGGGCACGCCCTTACCTCTCGTTCCGAGCCCGCCACTGTGGGCACAGACCATGAAGCCCCGGTCCTGGAGCACACGCAGCGCCTTCTGCACGGTATCGGGTGAGACGTTGGCAGCCTTTGCGAGAAACCTGACAGACCGAGAGACCTCTCCATTGTTCCCGACATACACGCCTGCGACGGCCTCTATGTAAACCGAGCGATAGGTGTGCGGGAGGGTGCGCCACGCCTCGCACTGGCGCATGTGCTTGCGCAGCGCAACGAACGTCTCACCCGGCGGTGTCTTGCTACGGCCGTTCTTGTTCTGCTTTCCCATTGGGTCACCTCGGCCCTTTGCCCGCGCGTGTGCTCGTAGGGCGGGCGCTCACATGCAACGTGTTTGTCGGTAAGCTTCCAACCGCGCTTTAGGTTGGCAACTGCGTGAGGTTCGTCGGCCATTTTATCCGAACACCTCCGGCAGCAGGGCGAGCCGGGCGAGCGCCGCGGGGTCGCAGGAGCCACAGAGGGCGACGCAGGCCGCGATCAGCGCCTTCCGGGTCCGGAAGTACCGTGAGCCGCGCCATTCGGTCCGGCGCTGCCGCCCTGTACGCGCGCGCTGCACGATCCACTGGTGGTCGTCCTTGCAGAGGATCACCCGCCACGCCGGACTGAGCCGGACGATCTCGGCGCGGTAGTCATCGTCGCGCTCGCGCGGGCTTCCGCGCTCCCAGACGCCATCGAGGATGACGGTTGCGCGACCGCCAGAACTCGATTGGACATCGGCGATAGCCCCGGTTGCGCATGCCAGCGCGCTTAGGTCTCTTGTATCATTGGCCATCACTCACCCCCCGGCCTCAACTGAGGCGGCATAGTCAGCGATGGCTTTACCGCGGTAGCGCTTGGTCCGGTGCCCCAGGCGAATGACCGGCGGGCCGTATCCTTGATGCGCGCCTAGCTCGAGCCAGCGCTCGCTGACGTTCAGCGCGACCGCGGCCTGGGTCCGGGTCAGCAGGACATTGGGATTGCGATCTACCAGATCCCAGATCTCGGCGGGATCGGCAATGGTATAAGCATCTGTGGTTGACGGCATTTCAGCCCCCGCTTGGTTTCGGAGGCTTTCCAATATTCACACAAATCCGCTCTCGTCGAAGGGATTAAAATCCAGCCCGAAACGACGAATAAAAACCCTTGGACAGCTCTTGTACGGGAAATCAATCCTGCTCAGTGGCAAGCACATCCCGAACGACGCTTTCGCCGTCCGGTGGCTCAAGACCATGAGCCTTGTACACCGGATCGATCACTTCTCGACAGAAATCGAGGAACACACCTTTCTTTCGACCAGACGGCAGAGTTACCAGTTTGGGCCTTTCCCCGGTTTGCTCGGTCCAAACCTCCATGAGCGATCGAACCGCCTCACGATATGCATCGGCTGGCGGTCTTCCTTTCCCGGGCGTGTTAATGCCCAGGGCGGCGTTCCCAGCGAGATGGGCGAGGTGTGCCACCTCTTTGGCGAGACCATCCACCGCCCTATGGCCTCTGTCGTGGAACGTCCCGGTGTTGTTCGACGGTGCATCTCTTCTCTGAGTGCGCGCTTCCTCGTGCCTGATCTCGACCCCTGTTACTGAGTCCAGCGTCCACCGCGCATCGTAGCCCAGTTCAGAGATTGCTATCGTCGCGTCGGTCAGGAGCTTTGAGAGTCTCTTGAGGCGCCGACGAGTATCGGCCGGGTCTTTCCTTCTCATCTCGTAGATCGCATGTGACAACCAAAGTGATGCTTTCCAGATATCAATCCTGAACGCGCGATAGTTTCTCACCTTGGGTAGCATTCGCGCCAGCGCTTTGCGCCTACGGTAGTCGTCCATCGGATTTGGCGGCATGGCCGCAGACATCGTAGGCGCTGGGGGCGCGGGCTTTGGTGCCTTCGCTTTCGACACGGTCCTATGGCCCTTTCAGATCAATCACCCTGGCCTTCTCACCTGCCATTGCCGCTTCAATCTGCTCCCCGATCTCGGCGGCTGCGGCTCGTAGAGGATCATCGGCGAGATGGGCGTAGCGCCGGGTAGTCGCCGGCTGCGTGTGGCCTAGAAGCGCTCCGATGATTGGCAGGCTCTTGCCACCAGCAGCGCCGATGCTGGCGAAGCTGTGGCGCAGGTCGTGGATGCGGACGTCCTCGAGGCCTGAATGCGACCGGATCACGCCCCAAGGGTCCTTCAGGTTGACGAGTGCTGCTCCGTGCTTGCGGCCAACGATGACGTGTGGGTTGCCGGGAAGGCGTGCAGTGCGCTGAAGCACGGCCAGGGCGGCGGGCGGAAGGTGCAGTGTTTTCTCGCCGGTCTTGCTGTCAGGCAACGCAGCCCGCCCGGTTGTCATGTCGATCCAGTCCCATTGAAGCGCGAGGATCTCCGATTTTCGCGCACCGGTGAACAGGAGCAGGCGGATCGCGACGATCGCGGAAAACAGCACGGGGATCAGACGCGTCTGCCCGTTTTTATCGATGCCAAGCAGCGCTCCCTCCAACTCGGCTAGCCGGAGTGTCTCACCCAGCCTCGCCAGTTCGGCAGCGCTCAGAAACCGTTTGCGCTTCTCCTCGCGGTACTTTCTGACGTGTCGGCAGGGGTTCGTGTTGTCAGGCCGCCAGCCCCACAATTCCGCGAGGTTCATCGCCTTGGAGAGCAGTGCAAGCGCGCGGTTCGCACGGTAGCGGCGATCCGCGAGACCAACATGGAACTCTAGAACCTGATCCCGGGTCACCTCCGCGACCTTACGGCGGTCGAAGGCGGGGCGCAGGTAGTCTCGGATCAGGCGCTCATCCTCCGCAACGCTGGCTGCCTTCTTATGAGGGTGCGCATGGTCGGCCAGGTATCGCTCAAAGAGATCACTCATGCGCGGAGCCCCGCGTGCGGCCTGCCGATCGCCACCTGGATCACCGCCCTGGCGGACCAGGGCCAGCCACTCGGCAGCGATGCGGCGGGCAGCGTCCGGCTTCATGGAGGGGTACTCTCCGATCCGGGGCTCCCGTATCGTGCCGCCGCGTCCGCCGCCGACGCGATAGCGCAGACGATAGCTCTTTCTGCCGCTCGGCATGACGATTAACCAGAAGCCCTTAAGCTCGGTATCGACAATCCGGTAGCGCGCCTCGCCGGGCTCAGCCTGCTCTACAGTACGTGCCGTCAGCTTAGCCACTCTGTTGGTCATCTTCCACTCGCTGGCCATCACCGGCTACCACATGGCTACCATGTATCGACCCAGTGGATTCCTGCTCATGCTACAAGGGAGACGATGTAGCGATGAGCGAGACAGTGACAGAAGAG
>JBCBYB010000068.1:0-15431 GCA_039816045.1 Pseudomonadota bacterium | reverse complement strand
CATGACGCAGACTCGCATGAACGGCACTCCCGTGGAACCCAAAAACGGACTCTTCCGATCCGATCAATCCACTAGGACCACGCGGCAAAAGGCACCTCGGTGAACGTGGCGGCTCGATTCTGCGGTCACGCCGAAGGCAGAGATATCCCGCGTGCTCCAAGGCCTCGGATAGCCGTTGAGGATGATATCCAAACAGAAGCCATCGGAGAACTCGACTTCAAGGGGCTGCGCGAGGCCCTGGAAGGGTTACCCTCAACACGGTGATGGTCAAACAAATCGAAGGCCCGTGATCCGGGGTGCGCGGAATAGATGGCCTCTTTGACCCCGGCTCATGAAGCTGCAGCCTCCTCAACCGGAACGACGGAAAGCGCGAGGTTCCGTAGCCAAATGTTTCGCGGCGAGTCCTCAGATCTCTTGTGCCAGATAACATCGTAATGGACCGGTGGAAATTCGATTGGCGAAGCGCAATAGTTCAAATATTTGAACGCCGACAATCTCAACCGTGACTGCATAGAAATTATATAATGTGACCCCGCCGCCAATTGACCTAAAATAATAGCATTCTGCGCCTTAAGTTGAATATCCCTATGAATTGAGTGTTCTTTCAAAAAGGCGGATACAACACTAAGCCCTCTCCCTCCGAAATCGACAACGGCATGCGTTCCTTCAGTGTAATCTGAGAGGGAATCAACACTTCCTCGTCGCGCCTCATCGTAGAAGCAAATAATACTATCTGAGAAAAAGGGGCTGTAATTCAGCTCTGCGCTATAGGCCTCCGATCTGACCGAGATCGCAATTTCGGCGTTGGCTTCTTTCAGCAGGGGGAGGATATTGTCTCGCGAGCCTAACTCGACGAAGTTGATCTCGGCCTGTGGAGCGCTCATCGAGATCGCCGTGCGGAGGCGGACCAATTCCGGTGTGAGTTCACTGGCGTTGGCCGCCACGACAATCGGCCCTATCTCTTGCTCAGGCGAGAAACCGTCGATCTCGACCAATCCCTCAAGCTTGGCTACGATCTCTCGCGCCCGTGGCGCTATGGAATGCGCAAAGTCCGTCGGCACGATTGTTCGACCAACTTTTGTAAAAAGTGCGTCTCCCAAAACTTTCCTGAGTTTATCTAGATGATGGCTCGCAGTTGACTGATTAATATCAAACTTATCAGCAGCGGCATTCACTGACCCCAAGTCATATATGGCAACGAACAACTTTAAACTACGTCCATCAAGACGCAACGAACCAGCTTTATCGATCACTTTCCTTTCCCCCTTCGATTGATCTGGTCAATCGGCCACAGGTAAGCATGGTTGGCAAGCAAGAAGGCCGACTGCTTGTCGCCTTGCAGGATCCGGCGCGGATTGAATGGAACACACAGACCCACTTTCCCCTGTGCTCGCACAGGACACATACTACCGCCTGGGTCGAATTGACATCGATGGCTGGAGTAGTACCGTGTGCTTTCCACTAGCGCTCGTATCTGAGCAGTCCTCCACAATTATTCGAAATAAATACGAGCTTGATGAACATCTCCTTCATTTGCAAGAGGCCGCCCTCAGACAGGATATCGCCGAGATACGCACCCAAGTATTATCGCATGTCAGATCAAGAGACGATATGGCAATTCTGTGCTCAGTTCGGGAGCGCATCTCATCAGTTGGAGTTAGCCTAGGGAGCGCCTCTATAAATTGGGCGGTTATCGAGCTCCCAGAGGGCTGGCGCGTCAGCCATATCCACTTCAACGACTCTTGCTTGGACCCTTCTATTGCCTCGCGTGTGCTGCCGGCCACCGAGCATCAGCCCTAAGGACTGAGAGATCTCGAAACAGCGCTGGACGCACTTCAAAACCCCTTGACAGAATGCCGTCATATCGAGATATTTCGATATATGGACACCGAGAGAGCAATTGCGGCGCTGAACAATCCGGTCCGACGAAGGATTCTGGAGTGGCTGAAAGACCGCTCAAATTTCCCGCCGGCGCTCCCTGAACATCAGGACCTCGATGGCGTCTGCGTTGCTTACATCCAGGAGAAGGCAGGGCTCTCCCAGTCCACGGTCTCAAACTATATGGGCACGCTGAAGCAAGCAGGGCTCGTTGTCGCTGAGCGCCATGGGCAGTGGACCTTCTACCGCCGTGACGAGGAGAGCATTCGCACCCTTCTCGGGGCACTCCAGCGCGAACTCCTGTAAGCCCGGATCACAGACACGTCGAAGGCAACACACTGACGCATGACTTAGCACTCGTAAATATCGAAATATTCCGATGGATGGATGAAATGTGTAAAGCCAAAATAGAAGTACCGGCCTTGCTGGGGCAACCGATAGACCTCCCCTGCGGCGTTCAACTCAAGAACAGGTTGGTCAAGTCCGCAATGTCAGATTCGCTCGGCAATGGGAGGGGGAAACC
This sequence comes from Pseudomonadota bacterium, assembly GCA_039816045.1. Taxonomy (GTDB): domain Bacteria; phylum Pseudomonadota; class Alphaproteobacteria; order Rhodobacterales; family Rhodobacteraceae; genus Thermohalobaculum. Next base: position 13,030 of record JBCBYB010000068.1, on the reverse strand, counting down.
CAGCTTGCCGCAGATCCGTCTCTATGAACGCTGGGCCGAAGGCGGGGCAGCCCTGTCGCTGATCGGGGAGGTGCAGGTGACCCCTGAGTGCCCAGAAAAACCTGGCAATCTTGTCCTAACCCCTGACGCGGACCTGGCCGGCATGCAAAACTTGGCACAGCGCGGGTCGGCCAACGGGTCCCATATCTGGCCACAACTCGGACACGCCGGTGCCCTGGCTCATCCGCCAATAAGCGCGCCGAAGGGTCCGTCACCGCTGAATGTCGAGACGCTTGAGTGCGAAGGCCTCTCTCTGGCTGAGATCCAGGACCTGCCCCAAACCTATGCGCGATCAGCCAGACTCGCTCAGTCGGTCGGGTTCGGTGGCGTCATGATCCATGCGGGACATGGATTTCTCCTCAGCCAGTTTCTCTCACCTCTCTTCAACCATCGGACGGATGGCTATGGCGGCCCGGTTTCCAACCGGTTCCGGGTGATCGGAGAGATCATCGCAGCAGTCCGCGCAACCATCGGCCCAAACTACCCGATAGGCATCAAGATAAACTCGAGCGACATGCTCGAAGGCGGCCTTACGACAGGAGATGCCCTGGAGGTGGTTCGGCTGCTTAACGCAACCTCGATCGACTTAATCGACATCAGCGGCGGAACCTACTTCCCTGGTGCGGCGTCGAGCTCCGACGCGACAGGTCGATCCGGGCCGTACTTCGTCGAATTCGCAAGGCAAGCAAAATCCGCAACATCCGTTCCCATAATGGCCACCGGCGGGTTTCGGACCCGCGCTCAGGCCGCGAGCGCCGTGCAAGACATGTCGACCGATCTGATCGGGCTCGCTCGCGCCATCGTGCTCGATCCACAGCTCCCGAACCGGTGGCTCAGTGCCGAAGGAGGCGATCCCGCGTTTCCTCGGTTCGACGCCCCGCCCCCCGGAGGCGTGACGGCCTGGTACACAATGCGCCTGACCGCTCTCGCTGAAGAAGGCGAGGAAGGATTTACAATGAGCCCAGCCGATGCGCTGGCAACGTATGAGGCCCGCGACGCTGAGCGCTGCAAGGACTGGCTCGACCAGTTCGGGTAATGGCCGAACCCTTCGAGTCACATCTTCAACAGGCACCGGAAGAGCCTTCACGGCAATCCTGACGCGCCCGCATGTGATTGACGTACCTCAGAAAGCCCGCTACCTCTGAGGCACAAGAGAGGCGCGCGTGAACAAGCCCACCGTCCATGACATAGCGAAGGAGGCGGGGGTTAGCCTGGCCACGGTGGACCGCGTCTTGAACGCGCGTCCGGGCGTTCGAGAGGCCACGATCGCGAAGGTTCAGGCCGTGGTCGACCGCCTTGGCTATGTCCGCGACACCTCGGCAGCCAATCTCGCGCGACAGCGGCAGTACCGGTTTGCCTTCGCCCTTCCCGAAGGCCCCAGCCAGTTCGTAGGCACCTTGCGTGCAGCCATCAAAGAGGCGTCCTCTCCACCCGTCGCGGACAGGCTCGCGGTCAATTTGGTGACCATTCCGTCCCATGACCCACATGCGATCGTCCACCGGCTGCGGGGCCTCAATCCCGCTCGTTATGACGGCCTTGCGATCATGGCGCCAGAGACGCCACAGGTGCGCGACGCAATCGACCGGCTGAAGGAAAGCGGCCTCGCGGTCGTAACTCTTGTATCCGACCTCCCTAACTCCATGCGCGATTACTTTGTGGGGATAAACAGCATTGCCGCAGGGAGAACTGCCGGATTGCTCATGGGGCGCCTCAACGGGCACCCAGGAGAGGTTCTTGTTGTGACCAACTCACTTCGCTCACGCGACAGCCTCGAACGCAGACTTGGCTTCGACGCGGTGATGTCAGAGGAGTTCAGGCACCTCACAGTTCTCCCAACCATCGAATCCCATGACGATCCCCGCCGGATGGAAACGGTGGTTCGCGGTGTCACGGCCGACCGACCCAACCTCACCGGCATCTACTCCATGGGGTCGGGCAACACTCAGATCGTTAAGGCGGTGCAGCAAGCGGGCATGGCCGAACGCCTGTGCATTATCGCGCACGAGCTCACGCCGACAACGAAGGCGGGACTGCGCTCCGGCGAGCTTGCCGCAGTCATCAACCAAAACGTCGGCCATCTCGCACGAAGCGCGCTGCGCGTCCTGCGAACGCTGTGCGACAAGGCGTCAATCTTCGAATCACAAGAGCGGGTTCGGATCGAAATCGTCGTGCGGGAGAACCTACCCTAGCCATTCCACCGAGCTGAAGCAGAATTTTTGAGGTGCGTACCTCAGAAAACAGTGGACAGGTGAGCGCGTCCTCAGTCATGCTGTCACCAAAGCCGGAGAAGCCGGTTTGTCGGCGCGGATCGAACCCGCGCGCAATGGCGGGAGGAAAAGCCAATGAAGAAGAGCCAACTCTTGGCGGCAACGGCGGTTGCCGCGCTGACGGGTTTCGCGGCGGACGGTGCCAAGGCCGACGATCTCACCCTTTGCTGGGCCGCCTGGGACCCGGCGAACGCGTTGATCGAGCTGTCCAAGGATTTTGAGGAGAAATCAGGCCACAACATGAGCTTCGAGTTCGTGCCATGGCCAAACTTTGCTGACAGGATGCTAAACGAGCTCAACTCAGGAGGCCAGCTCTGCGACCTGATGATCGGCGACAGCCAGTGGATCGGACTGGGCGCTGAGGCAGGCCACTATGTGAAGCTGAACGATTTCTTCGATGCCAACGGCATCACGATGGACGACTTCATCCCTGCCACCGTAACGGGGTACTCGGAGTGGCCGAAGGGCTCGCCAAACTACTGGGCTCTTCCCGCTTTTGGCGATGTGGTGGGGTGGACCTATCGCAAGGACTGGTTCGAGCGTCCCGAATTGCAGGCGGAGTTCAAGGAGATGTACGGCCGCGACCTCGACGTGCCGGCCTCGCTCGCAGAACTCAAAGATATCGCAGAGTTTTTCCAGGGCCGCGATATCGATGGCACCACGGTCTATGGGGCTGCGATCTACACCGAGCGCGGCTCGGAAGGCATCACCATGGGCGTGACAAACGCGCTCTATAACTACGGTTTTCTCTACGAGAACCCTGATGAGCCCTACGATATGGCAGGGTTCGTGAACTCGCCCGAGGCGATCGCAGGACTGGAGTTCTACAAAGAACTCTATGACTGCTGCACACCGCCGGGATCGTCGGACTGGTATATGTCCGAGAACATCGACGCCTACAAGTCGGGCCAGGTTGCGCTGCAGATGAACTTCGCATTCATCTGGCCGGGCGTACACGCGGATCCGAATGTCGGCGGGGACAAGTCTGGCTACTTCCCGAACCCCGCGGGCCCCGGTGGCCATTTTGCCCAGCTCGGCGGTCAGGGGATCTCGGTTGTCTCCTACTCCGACAGCCAGGACGCGGCACTCGAATACATCCAGTGGTTCGCCCAGCCCGAGATTCAGGCAAAGTGGTGGGAACTCGGCGGCTACTCGGCACTCAAGGCAGTGGTTGAGGATCCGGGCTTTGCATCCAGCCAGCCCTATGCACAGACCTTCCTCGACAGCATGGCGATCGTGAAGGACTTCTGGGCCGAGCCTGCCTATGCATCGCTTCTGTTGTCCATGCAGGATCGGGTGCATGCCTATGTGATTGCAAGCGAGGGCACGGCCAAGGAGGCCTTGGACGCGCTCGTCGAAGACTGGGTCGAAGTCTTCGAAGACGAAGGCAAACTCTAAGGTTTGCCCTGGGGCTCGCGCCGCTCAGCGCGGGCCCGTCAGGGGCACCTGAACCGCCGGAAGGACACCCATGTCCACGTCAGCCATCGACCGCGTCGCGAGAGCGACGCCACCCCCTGTTGCGCGCCGCGTCCGAGGGCTCTCGGACCGCGCGATCGCATGGCTTTTCGTGACGCCAACGATCTTCCTGCTGCTGGCCGTCAACATCTTCCCGCTGATTTGGACGATCCGCCTGAGCTTCACGAACTTCCGGGCCAACCGCCCCAATGCCGAGGTCAAGTGGTTTGGTCTGCGCAACTATGAGCGCATCCTCACCGACAGCGACATCTGGCTAACCATGCAAGCGACGGCGCATTTCCTGATCTGGACAATCGTCTTGCAGGTGCTGATCGGCTTCGCGCTCGCATGGCTGATCAACCAAAAGTTCCGCGGCAGCAATTTTTGGACGACGATCATCGTGCTGCCCATGATGCTGTCGCCGGCGGTCGTCGGGAACTTCTGGACGTTTCTGTACCAACCGCAGATCGGGCTCTTCAACTATGCGGTTGCGTTCTTCACCGGCGCGGATCCGACCAGCTTCAGCATGATCGGCGATGTGACCCTGGCGCCCTGGGCGATTATCATCGTCGACACCTGGATGTGGACGCCCTTCGTGATGTTGATCTGTCTCGCGGGCCTGCGCTCGATCCCGGAGTCGATCTACGAGGCGGCGGAGTGCGACCGCGCGTCCAAGTGGCGGCAGTTCTGGACGATCACGGTGCCTATGGTGCTGCCGTTCCTGATGTTGGCAGTCCTTTTCCGCGGCATCGAGAACTTCAAGATGTTCGATCTGGTGGTTCAGTTGACCGGCGGAGGGCCAGGCAACACGACCACACTGACCTCTGTCGATCTGAAGCGGGAGGCCTTTGAGAAGTGGCGCACCGGCTATTCCTCAGCCTACGCCATCATCTTGTTCGTCACGGTCTTCGGCCTCGCATCGATTTATGTGAAGGCACTCAACAAGGTGAAAGAGAGATGAGCGGTTTCTCAGTCACCGAGCCCTCGCAAAGGGCGAAATGGATCGCCGGCATCCTTGTGGTCGGTTACGCGCTGGTCACTCTGCTGCCCATCCTTTGGATTCTCTCGACGGGGTTTAAGACGCCAGCCGATGCGATTGCCTACCCGCCAAAGGTGACATTCGAGCCCTCGCTCGAAGGCTATGTGAACCTCTTTACCACGCAAACTCGGCAAACGGAGGAGTACCTCGCCGCGAACCCGCCCGAGACCTGGTACGAGGAACTCGTGCACGAGAAAGGCATGGTGATTGCCGGACCTTCGCGCTTTGGCGAGCGGTTCATGAACTCTGTGATCATCGGGTTCGGCTCGACCTTCTTGTCGGTGTTCCTCGGCACGCTGGCAGCATACGCGTTCTCGCGCTACCGGATCCCGCTGAAGGATGACCTGCTGTTCTTCATTCTGTCCACGCGGATGATGCCGCCGATCGCTGTGGCGATCCCGATATTCCTGATGTTCCGCTCGCTCGGCCTCAGCGACACCCATGCCGGGATGATTCTGCTCTACACGGCCGTCAACCTGTCGCTCTCGGTCTGGCTCCTAAAGGGCTTCATGGATGAGATCCCCCGCGAATACGAGGAGGCGGCCCTGATAGACGGCTACACCCGCTTCCAGGCCTTCACCAAAGTCGTGCTTCCACAGGCTGCGACCGGCATTGCCGCAACCGCGATCTTCTGCCTGATCTTCGCCTGGAACGAATATGCGTTCGCCGTGCTGCTGACCTCCGGCACGGCACAAACTGCGCCGCCGTTCATACCCACGATTATCGGTGTGGGGGGACAAGACTGGCCTGCAGTGGCGGCGGGCGCCACGCTGTTCCTGTTGCCGGTGATGGTCTTCACCATCCTGCTTCGGAAACATCTGTTGCGCGGCATCACTTTCGGAGCGGTGAGGAAGTAGCATGAGCAATGACCCCTATGCCGATCTTGGAAACGCCCCTGAAGACGTTCAGCAACGGCTTGTGGAGGCCATGATCGCGCGCGCGGAGGATCCAGCGCAGGTTGAGATGCGCCGCGCCTACATGTCGAAAATCGAACTCCCGGAAGGCGCGACTGGTGTGGAGCTCGGCAGCGGGCCTGGCGATGTCACGCGGGACATCCTGGACGTTGCCGGCGCTGCCGAAGCGCTTGGGATCGAGCCGTCTCCGGTGATGGTCGAAGCGGCACGCGCGCGCCATACTGACAAGGCCGGACTGCGTTTTGAGGTCGGGGATGCCAAGGCAACAGGTCTCGCCGACGCCTCGATGGATCTCGTCGTGCTTCACACGCTCCTGATCCACTGCCCCGGTCCCGAAGAGGCGCTCGCAGAGGCGTTCCGGATTCTGCGCCCTGGAGGCTGGCTCGCGGTGTTCGATGAGGATCCGCCCTCGGTGACGGCGGCGGTCCACCTGCACGATCCGTTTCACGCCGTCGTGGACAACCTGCTCAAGGTTTATGTACACGACCAGTGGCTCGTACGTCGTATCCCGGCGCTTCTGGCAAAGGCCGGTTTCGAGGTGGTCGATCGCGATGGCCATCTCTACCTGCCTGCGGCCAACTCTCCGTACTTTCTCACGATCATTGACCGTGGTGCTGACACCCTCGTGGCCGAAGACGTCATTGGCGAGGCGATGGCCGAGGGCATCCGAGCCGAAGCGCGACGGCGTGTCGAAGCGGGTGCTTTCTTCGGCTCCATTGCCTTCGTTAGCGTTCTCGCACGCAAGCCTATGGAGACGTCGTGACCAGCTTTCTATCAGGCCTTCTGCGCCTCCGCCGCGGACCATGGGAGATGGTGGCATCGATCACCATCGCGGTTGGCGTTCTCATGTTGATGCAGCCCTTCGTGCTCTGGGCGTTCACCTATTCCTTCATCGTTACGCTGGTGGGCACGGTTATGTTCATCATCGTCAGCCACTTCCCGGAGTGAGTGGTGGCCGAGATCGTCATCCAGAACCTGCGCAAGGAGTTCGGTGATTTCACCGCGGTGCAGTCGTCATCCTTCACCATTGAAGATGGCGAGTTCTTCATGCTTCTCGGGCCATCCGGTTGTGGAAAGACCACCACACTTCGCATGATTGCCGGGCTCGAATTGCCGACCTCTGGGGAGATTTTTATCGGCGGCGAGGAGGTCGGACAGAAGCGCGCCTCCGAACGCGATATCGCCTTTGTCTTTCAAATGTTCGCGCTCTACCCGCATATGAACGTCCGCGGCAATATTAGCTACCCGTTGGTCAGCCAGGGGATGCCGCGTGCTCAGGTCCGTGAGAAGGTGGCCGAGGTCGCACGGATCCTCGGCATCGAGCAAATGCTGGACCGACCCGTCAGCGGCCTCTCCGGCGGGGACCGACAGCGCGTGGCTCTCGGTCGGGCCATTGTGCGTGAGCCCAAATGCTTTCTGATGGACGAGCCGCTTGGCGCTTTGGATGCGGAGTTTCGCGAGCACATGGCCGAGGAACTGCGTGCGCTGCATGACCGGATGGGCGCGACCACCGTCTATGTCACCCATGATCAGCTCGAAGCCATGCAGATGGGCGACAAAATTGTCGTGATGAACCATGGGGTCATCGAGCAATTCGGGACGCCTCAGGATATCTACGACAAGCCCGCCACGCTGTTCGTGGCTGAGTTCATCGGCTCGCCCCATATGAATTTCCTTCGCTTCAGCGGCCGGGTCGAGGTCGGTGCGACTTCGGTGGACTTGGCTAGCGAGCCGTTGGGGGTCCCTACCGTTCAAGCACCCTTTGAGGGCGAGATGGTCTATGGCGTTAGGCCCGAGCATGTCCGCTTGTCGGACACATCCGGCTATCGCGGGGAGGTGATCGCAACCGAGTATCTCGGTACCACGCAGATCGTGACGCTTCGGGCAGCAAACGGAGACGTGAAGGCCCGTATCCCCTCTGATCAACCCGCGCGCGTGGGGGAGACCGTGGGCCTAGCCTTCGATGGCGCGACCGTGACGCTCTTTGATGCCGAGGGCGGTCGAGCCCTGCCGACGGTTCTCAACGAGGGGGTGCTCTTGCATGGCTGATGTATCCCTCCGTGAGGTTACCAAGCGTTTTGGTAAGACCACTGCCGTTGACACTATGACGCTCGAGATCCCGGACGGTGCGTTCTTCGTCCTCCTTGGCCCGACGGGGGCCGGGAAGACCACGACACTCCGCCTGATTGCGGGGCTCGAGCGCCCCGATGTGGGCGATATCCTCATCGCCGGCCGCTCCGTCGTTGGTGAGACACCGGCCGAACGCAATGTGGCGATGGTATTCCAGCAGTACTCGCTCTATCCGCATATGACAGTTCGCGAGAACCTCGCCTTTCCACTCCGCTCGCCGATCCTGCGCACACCCGAGCCCGAGATCGCACGCAAAGTCGGTGAGGTCGCCGATGTCCTTCACATCGCGCACAAGCTTGACAACAAGGCCACTGCGCTCTCGGGCGGCGAAATGCAGCGCGTCTCCATCGGGCGGGCTTTGGTGCGGGACCCGAAGATCCACCTGATGGACGAGCCACTCTCCTCGCTCGACGCAAAACTGCGCGCCGATCTGCGCGTTGTACTAAAGCGCATCCAGGCAGGGCTGGGCGCCACGATGCTCTATGTGACCCACGACCAGATCGAGGCGATGACGATGGCAACCCATGTCGGCGTCCTGGACGAAGGCCGGCTTGTGCAGGTCGGCAGCCCGCGCGAGATCTACGAGAACCCGGTCAGCCTCTATGTCGCGAGCCGCCTTGGCCTGCCCCGGATCAACGCCCTTCCTGCCGATGTCTTCGCCGGAGCGCCGGCGGGAGCCGCTACAATAGGCCTGCGGCCCGAAAACATCGCTCAAGGTGATGGCAAACCCTCGCGCGTGGTGCGCGTCGAGCATCTGGGAGATCAAACCCGGCTGCATCTTTCGCTGGAGGGCCACGCCATCGTCACTTTGACCGACGTGCACTCGGATCTGACGGCGGGAGACACCGTCGCGATCCAGCCCCGAAACGCCCTGTACTTCGACGCCTCTGGCGACCGGATCTGAGGAGGAGGCCACCCATGAAACAGTTCATAAACACCAAAGAGACGCTGGTCACCGAGGCGATTGATGGCACGCTGAGGACTGGCGGCGGTCGGCTCGCGCGTCTCGACGGATTCCCGCACATCAAGGTGGTTGTTCGAACCGACTGGGATAAGTCGAAGGTTGCTCTCGTCTCTGGCGGCGGGTCCGGCCACGAGCCGAGTCATGCGGGCTTTGTCGGCCAAGGGATGCTCACGGCTGCCGTCTGCGGCGAGGTGTTCGCCTCACCGTCGGTCGATGCGGTCCTGGCCGGGATCCTCGCGGTGACCGGGAAGGCAGGCTGCCTCCTTATCGTCAAGAACTACACGGGCGACCGGCTGAACTTCGGGCTGGCGGCAGAGCGTGCACGGGCGCAGGGTCTTCCGGTCTCCATGGTTGTTGTGGACGATGACATCGCGCTGCCGGATCTGCCCCAGGCTCGGGGCGTCGCAGGCACGTTGTTTGTCCACAAGATCGCCGGAGCCTTGGCGGAACAAGGCGCCGACCTCGACACGGTCACGGCGGCCGCCGAGAGGGTTGTGAAAGGGGTGGTGTCCATTGGGATGTCCCTGGACACCTGCACGGTTCCCGGCTCGCCGAAGGAGGACAGGATTGGCGCGGGCAAAGCGGAACTCGGCCTCGGCATTCACGGTGAGCCGGGCATCGAGCAAGTCGCCTTTTCCGGTGCGCGCGATGCGATGGAGATGGTGGTCGACCGCATCGCCCCCACGCTGTCGCCCGGCCCGCATGTGGCGCTCCTCAACAATCTTGGCAGCACGACACCGCTGGAGATGGGGGTGCTTGCCGAGGAACTGACCCGCTCCCGCATCGGAGAGCAGGTGCGCTGGTTGATCGGGCCCGCACCACTGATGACGTCGCTCGATATGCAGGGGTTCTCCGTCTCCCTCTTCGCACCGACCAAGGCGGACGAGGCCGCATTACTCGCCCCTGTCGCTCCAACCGTTTGGCCCGGTTGCTTGCCCGTGGGCGAGGTGGAGGTCCTTGCGCTTCCCGATGGTCTGACGCCGATACAACCGATCCCATCTAAAAACGACGAAACCCGCGCCTTCATCGAACGCTGCTGCGCAATCATGATCGCAGCGGAGGCCGACTTGAATGCGCTGGACGCCAAGTCGGGCGACGGCGACACCGGAAGCACCCTCGCGACGGCGGCGCGGGCTCTCATCGGGGCACTGGACCGCCTTCCACTCGCCGATCAGACCCAACTGTACCGCGCGATCGGCCTCGAGCTCAGCCAGACGATGGGCGGATCTTCAGGAGTCCTGCTCGCCATCTTCTTCGCCGCTGCAGGCGATGCCTCAGCGGGCGGAAGCGATATCATCGGCGCACTCAAGGCAGGGCTCGACAGGATCCAGCAAGTTGGTGGCGCCGGACCGGGCGATCGCACGATGATCGATGCACTGCTGCCGGCCCTTGAGGCTCTTTCCAGCGGGCTCGACGACGCCGCGAATGCCGCCCGGGCGGGAGCAGATGCCACAGCGTCGATCACCCGGGCCAGGGCGGGTCGTGCTGCTTACCTGGCGGAGGCGAGCCTAGCGGGGCAAAACGACCCGGGCGCCGAAGCCGTGGCGCGCTTGTTTGAGCAGTTGGCAAAGCCCGCCTGACCGGCCTGCGCGGCGAAACGGATAGCCCTTGAGGCACTTGAGAACTCTTCGCGGCTGCTGCGGGCGGCCGCGATTTGACAGCACGCATAAGGTTTTGTGACAGCCCAACCGTTTCACTCCTGAACGGCACCCATAGATGCAACGGCCATTTTTGGGCATCTACACAGGAGTGATTGACATGACCGCGCAGTGGACTGCCGAAGACTTTCTAGACTCCGCACTTGTCTCGCCGCCTCAGATCAGCATGGAGTGCAGCCACAAGGGCCAGTACTTCACAACAAAGATCAACCGTCGCCTGCCGATGAGCCGCAACTCGGGCGAGGAGATGACCATCGAGGTGAGTGGCACCTTCACGCTTAAGGGCATGCGAGGCTCGGGCGTAGACGATGACGTGATCCGTAAGTTTGTTGCTGAAGCGATGCTGGACTATCAGAAGCGCGTCAACACCAAGCTCAAAACCTGGCTTTCCGGCGCCTTGAGCAAAATCGACAAGATCAACAAGGCCGCCCAAACTGAGATCAGGAAAATCGAGAAGGCCAAGCACAAACTCGGCCCAGAAGGGGTCGAGCGCGGCTTCGCCCGTGTGAATTATAAGCGTCAAACCGGCATGGAGGCATTGGACAGCTCTCTCACAGCGAGTTTGGCGGAGCTGGTCAGAAGCTGCGTTAATGCGGCCTACGCTGCGATGTTCAAAAAGTACGGCAAGTAGAACAAGATCTTCAAAGACAAACGTTGGGAGATTGCTGAAGACTCGCTCAACGTCGCTCTGGTTCTCGGTGTCGTTGCGATCTCGGCTTTCCTGCTGGCCACAGGATCAGGGGCTGCTGGTGTCGTTGTCGATGGCACGATTGCGTATCTGGTGCTGAAAGGGCTTTCTGCAATCAAGAAGGCGAAAGACACTCACGCGAAGGCAAAGAAGCAGTACGTGGCGGCCTTCGACGATTTTCAGGGCCAGTTGCTGACAGCCGAGAAGGCCGTCGAGAAATCGCTTCAGGCACTCACCAAGCTGAAATCTACGCGGGTCATGCTGATCGAGAACCGGCAAACCGTGATCGAGGGAATAGAGAAACTCGAGCGGGACCTCGGCAAAGCGAAATCCGACAAAAAGAAGGAGCAGTTGGACAAACAGATCGGTGAGTTGAACCAGAAGATGCAGCAGATCGACGAGATGATGAACGCCGCGACCTACGACACCTATGAGAACGAACTCAAGGCGGCCGCGGAGACGATCTCAAAGCAATCCGTATTGGTTCAGACAGTGGATAAGAAACGGATCAAGCGCGCTCTCGATATGCTGAAGAATGTCAGCGATGTTGTGGCCAAGCTGCTGAAGGCCCTGGTACCGGATCCCGCGAAAACTCTGGCGCGTTGGCGACGGCGCGCTGCCGAGGCCGCGCCAACGCGCCTCTCACACCACAATAAGGTTCATGTCCAGACCAACTGCCTGAATGGAAACGCTCCGACTGCGGCTCGGGCTTAGGCCTGGAAGCTTAACGTGTATCGACCCAGCGGAATCTGCTCAGGTTAAGCCGCTAATTTGAACGCGGCGGCGGGTGTCCTCATGCCGAGCGCCTGGTGCGGCCGGCGGTGGTTGTAGAGACCAGCATCGAACACCACTGGTCCGAGAGAGACGCCGGGCCTGTTCCAGTCGCCGATCGCACGGCTGGCATGAGCCGGGCTCTCGAAGCGCTGCCGATGGACGCACTGCTCTTTGAGCGATCGGATGAGGCGCTCCATCATGCCGTTCTGTTGCGTGCAGTGAGGGGTGATGAACTCCTGGCGTAGGCCGTAGCTCATGACCATCTTGGTGTAGTCACCGCTCGTGAAGACCAATCGGTTAACGCTGCGAAGCAGGAACGGCGTCTCGACCCGACCAAGCGTGCCGAAACGGGCAATGAGCGCCTGCTCGAGGGCGGCCACCGGGGTCGAGGCCTTGCCGCTCTTCGAGAGGTGCCATCCCAGAAGCTCGCGCGTGTGGCGGTCCATGACTAGCGCCAGCGCCGCCCAACGATCCTTGCCCGCCCAGACCCGGCAGAGATCGGTCGACCCGCTGCCCGACAGGCGAGTTGGTGCATTCACCGAGAGGGGCTCTCGTTGGGCGCCTCGGCGACGGAAGGCATCGCTTTGATCCGCGGTCGCGCCCCGACAGGGCGCTTGCGGACCTGCCAGCCCTTGATCTGAAAGACCCGCTGCACGGGTTCGGCCCACTCGCTCGGACCGGTGGCGTTCGGGGCCTCACTGTTATACCCCAGGAGCCAGTCGACGGTCCGGTAGCCAAAGGCGGGCTCCTTCTCGATCAGCGCCTTGATCGGCTCGGAAAAGGCGGGGTCGACCTTCGGCGGGCCTTGGTCGGCTTGTAGTAGACCGATCGCCGCGGCACGCCAAACCAGGCGCAGAGCTTTGTAAGCGCAACGCTCACGCCCTCGATCTCGGAGGGCGCCAGATCATAGCTCCGGCTCGCCGCTGTGACCGTCGTCTTGCCCTAGCTTATCTCGGTGACCAGCGCGCTCTTCCGCTTCGCCGTTCACCCCTTGATGTGTTCTGCCACCGTCTCGCTCATCGCCGTGAACCGCGCGGGGTTTGCCGGAGGCTTGCATTCCTGAGAAGGTCGGAGCCTGATGCGCAATACCCGGAACAAGTTC
>JBCBYB010000067.1:0-15707 GCA_039816045.1 Pseudomonadota bacterium | reverse complement strand
AGGAGGTCCTCGACACCACCGCCGCGTCGTCGCTTGAGCCTCTTGCGGGCTCTGCGCCGGCACTCACCGCAACCAACAAACCGGAGAATTCCAGCGCCGCGCGGCCCTGATCAAGGGAGAAGGTCAATTGCGGAGCGCATTGGCGATGGGCTTCGAGAGCGTCTGGCGGACGGCGGCGCGGGTCTCGGCGTCACGCCCGCGAATCTCGGCCTCGATCCTGTAGAGCTGGGCGATGCGGGCGATCCTCTCCTCACAGAGCGGAGAGCCCTTGGTCCGGCCAAACCCGACGAACCGGCGGCGCCAGTGCGTCCAGCAACAGCTGATCGTCCGGGCTATGTGGGTGCGCCTCGCATCTGCGAGGGTATCGCAGCCGGCATAGCCGACGACCGTCAGGGCGCCGCCCGAGAAGCCCCTGAAGATCTCCCGCGCGGTCTCGGCGCTGCGGCTGCGCGAATGCTGGAACACCACAATGGGTGGATCGGCGCGGCCCAAGCCGCTCTGGTCGCGCACGATGGCCCAGAGATAGTCCTAGCGGGCCTTGCCGGTTCCGGGCGCCAGCGCCGGGACCGTGGTTTCATCCGGGAACAGACGAACGCTCTTCCACAGCTCTCCGACATGCCGTCGATGAGCGCTAACAGGTGGAAGGCGGCGTGCCCGGCCAAGGTGGCCAGCGTCGTGCAGGATGCACGCCAGTGGGCGTGACTTACGGTCGATCTCGATGCCCTGGCGGCACCAGATCTCGGCCTGGCTGTATAACGGGCAATGATCCCCTAACTTGGAGACGACGGACTGGAGCACAACGCGGTCAGTGCCGAGGCCGCGGGACACCAGGAGTTCCGGCGCCAGGTCCTGGGTGCTTTGTAATCCGGCGCAGGTGCGGAACATGTATTTCGGGCGCACCGTGACCAGAACCCGGACCTGCGCCGGCTCGACGTCCAGGCGCATGTTACGGGCCTCGCCCACCCGGGCCATCTCGCCGCTGCCGCAGGGGCACAGCGTGCTCTCGGGCTCAATCACCTCCTCGACGCGCTCCAGGTGCCCGGGCAGGTCGCTTTTGTTGCGCCTGGTCGGCGGCGTCGACCAGGGGGTCTTGCCGAGCGCCTTGTTGGCTGCATCGCCGGCCGCGGCCAGCTGGCCTTCGGCAACCTCGACGTCTTCGGCGAAGAGCGTGCACTGATCCGGGTCGCCCTTCTCGGAGCTGGACACCCGCAAGAACACTGCTCCTGAGGGGGCGGGGCTGACGGTAGGTCGCGATCTGGTCTTGGGACGACCTGATAGCGGTGTGCCTCGCCCTGTTTTCGCTGACGTCCGGCGGGCTCATCCTACGGTGCCGCGCCGTTTATGAAAGATCAGGCGGTCGACGTTGTAGGCAATGTTGGTCAGCGTCAGTTTCGCCTCGGCCCGGGCCAGTCCGATCGTGCGGACGCCCCCCGGAAGCGGGTCTTCTGATGGGCGAAGACGTGCTCGACGGCGGCGCGGATGGCGGATTTCTTCGCGTTCGCCCGGGCGATGTTCCGCGGCATCGGTCGACCCGCCGGCTTGCGGCGGTGAATGCGGCTGACCATCAGGCGCCTGGCCAGCCAGCCATTTCTCGTTACGCTGTGAGCGATAGGCGCTGTCCGTTGGCCTCTGAGCAATTGCATGCAATCGTCGAGAGGTGGCCCAAACAAAAAGCTTCAGCCGGTCGCCCCGCTTCGAGAGAAAGACGACGAGCGCGCCGCAGAAAGGGTCGTGCCCAAGCACCTGCTATACTGCACCAAGAGAGCCCGTTGTGACCCTTTGCAAGAGTCCGCCGTCCGTGTCGCCAGCCATACCCGGTGTTTGCCGCCGACCATCATCATGCCACGACGCGCAGCACGCGCGCAAGATGCCGCTCGTCGAGACTGAGTGGCACGACGATCCCGACATCGCCAACCTCGACCGCGATCGCGCTGCCGGACGGCCCTCCGGGCGGCGACGAGGCGGGCTCATTGCTCCCGACCATCGACAGGAGACCGTCGCGCGCCTGGCGCCGCCAGGAATGCCGCAGTGGCGCGCCTACGTCATGCTTGCGGGAAACATTTTGAACGGTCCTGACCTGATCCCTCTTTTTCACCCGCGGCGGGATTGAGCCTTTTGTTTGATTTGATGCGCTCAAGCAGCCTCCTCGGCAAGCCTGCTCAGCTCCACGAATTCCGCCGGAGTGGCGTTGTAGAGGGCCGAGCGAGGTCGCGTGCGGTTGTTATCGTCTTGCCAGGCCGCGAGCACGGCCCGGGCCTGAGGGAGTGTGGAGACCAACATCTCGTCGCCACGCGCAGCGTCCTCGACGAAAGCGCTTTGTTGCGGCTTGCCAGGCACGATGTAGAGCCGATCGACGCGACGCTCTTCCGAGCAGTGCAGAATTACCATGCTGGTCAGCTCGGTGCCTTTGTCCGAGGTCACCGCGCCTGACCGTGCTCTCCGGATGATTACGGCGTCGGGTTCACGGGCCAGGCGGGCGCCGGATCTCGTCGCCCGTGAAGAACCCCGAGAGAGAATTTGGCCCCGCGGCGGCGATCTCAACGTCAATAATTTGGCCCTTCGACCCCGGATCTGCATCAAGATGAACCGCCTGAAGGTAGGGCGAACGGCCGACCATCTGGCCTGAGTGCCGTCCTGGTTTTTCGACGAGAACCGGGAGTGTTTGACCAATCTGCGCTCTGTTGAAGGCCGCCTGTTGCTCAGCCAAGAGTGCTTGTAGCTGGGCAAGGCGCTCTGACTTCTCGGCTTCGGGCACCTGAGCGGCATCGGCGGCTGGTGTCCCTGGTCTCGGTGAATACTTGAACGAGTAAGCCTGCGCGTAGCCGACCTCCCGCACCAGAGCCATCGTCGCTGTAAACTCCGCGTCCGTCTCACCTGGAAAGCCAACGATAAAATCGCCCGAAAGCGCGATATCGGGCCGCGCGCTCCTTATGCGCCCAATAAGATCGATGTAGGACTGCGCCGAATGTTTACGGTTCATCGCTTTTAAAACACGGTCCGACCCCGACTGGACGGGCAAGTGCAAGTACGGCATCAGCTCAGGAACGTCAGCATGGGCGGCTATCAGGTCATCGTCCATATCGTTTGGATGCGAGGTCGTATAGCGAATGCGCTCTAAGCCCTCGATCTCAGCCAACGCACGGATAAGCCGTCCCAGGCCCCACTCTCCGAACTCGCCAGCGCCGTGATATGCATTGACGTTCTGGCCAAGCAGAGTGACCTCGACCACCCCTCGTGAGACAAGATCCTTCGCCTCGGCCAGGACCCGGGCGACGGGGCGAGACGCTTCGGCGCCGCGGGTATAGGGAACGACGCAGAAGGCACAGAACTTGTCGCAACCTTCTTGGACCGTCAAAAACGCTGTGGGTGCTCGGCGGGTCTTCGGCGATGCCGGCAAGTGCTCAAACTTGTCTTCCGCAGGAAAGTCGGTGTCGAGCTGTGCCTTTCCACTACGGGCAGCCTTCGCCACAAGGGTTGGCAACCGATGATAGGCTTGCGGGCCGACGACCACGTCGACGCCTGGCGCTCGGGTCAAGATTTCAGCTCCCTCGGCCTGAGCAACACAGCCGGCGACAACCACTTGCATGTCGGGTCGTTCTGCCTTCAGCGGGCGCAAGCGCCCAAGTTCCGAGTAGACCTTTTCTGCGGCTTTCTCGCGGATATGGCAGGTGTTGAGCACCACGAGGTCAGCCTCATCGGGCTTGTCGGTATCCTCATACCCAGCGGCGGCCATCGCGGCGGCCATCCGCTCGCTGTCGTAGACGTTCATCTGACAGCCATAGGTCTTGATGAAAACCTTGCGCGTCATTGTCTGCCCTGCCACTCCGATGTCAAAATGCATCGGGGCGCGGACCCCCCGGTGCCGCGCCCCGCTCGCTGACCTCAATATCCCGGCGCATGCCCCTTAGCAACCGAGAGTGGATCAAACTTTTCGTGCTAATCTTCGTCCTTTAGCCTTTCGGCTTCCGGCCAAGACCGATCTTCTTAGCAAGTTGTTTTCGCGTCTCCGAGTACTTCGGCGCGACCATCGGGTAGTCGTGCGGCAGACTCCATTTTGCGCGATACTCTTCCGGCGTCATATCATAGGCTGTCTTGAGATGACGCTTAAGCATCTTAAGCTTTTTCCCATCTTCGAGGCAGATTAGATAGTCGTCAGTCACAGACTTCTTGATCGAAACAGCTGGTTTCAACTCGACTTCCGGTTCGGCAGCAGCACCGTTCAGCCCCGAAAGCGTCCCGTAAACAGTTTCGATAAGGGACGGAAGGTCCGTGCTCGAAACCGCGTTATTTGAGACATGAGCCGACACGATGGCCGACGTATGCTCAAGCAACTCGGCGTGGTCTTGTGCGTCTTCTGTCATATGTACACTCCTTTCTTATCGCCCTTTGCATTGTGGAAGCAGATCGGAGGCCAATCGTCCTGCAGATATCCCCCCCTGCAATTAACGATTGCGATCAATCAAAGCGATGTTCGCTTTATAATCATCGCGTTCACCATTTTCAAATACTGGATCATAAGAATTTTCTGCATAAGCGGAAAAAAGACGAATTCGGCGGCTGCTTACTGATTTGTTTGGTCACTATTCCAAGCGCGAACCATGCCGCCAACATTGCAAAATGCACCTGGCGTGAGCGCCCGCCCAAGTAAGCGCGGTAAGCTCACGGGTTTCGGAAAGTCAAGATTGGATGCAACTGCATGACTAAACCCGAACCGGGCATAGTATGGCTCGTCTCCCACGAGTAAGATGCGCGACCAGCCAAGTCGCTCAGCATCTGCAATTGTTTCCGCCATTAACCGTGCGCCGATGCCCTCGCCCTGTCGTGTTGGATGTACTGCAACGGGCCCAAGCAGCAGCGCAGGTGCACCCGCGTCCCCGATGAGAACGGGCCAATAGCGGATGCACCCCGCGACGGCGTTCCACTCATCGCGAGCGATGCGGCAAAGCTCGGGGATCGGATCGACGCCATCGCGCAACTGATACGAGCTCAAAGCACCGCGTCCCGGCGCAAAAGCAAGATCCAGAAGCATCTCCACTTCGTCAAAGTCATCGGGCGTTTCTGGCAGAAAGCGCAACATGGCGATTGGCAAGCGGTCAGTGCGGGAATAGGTGGCGGGATCGCAGCGCTCGCGTTAACACGCCGAAGAGCACCGATACCAGCCCAAAGAGGACAGGAGACTCCATGTTCTATCGTCCCAAGGATGGCCACGGCCTACCGCATGACCCCTTTAAGGCGCTGGTCGTGCCTCGCCCCATCGGCTGGGTTTCGACCTGTGATGCGGAGGGGCGTCCAAACCTGGCCCCCTACAGCTTCTTCAACGGATGCGGCGATCACCCTCCGCTCGTGATGTTTGCTCAGACCGGCCGAAAGAGCAGACCCGAGGCAGAGAAGGACAGCATCGCCAACATTCGCGCGACCGGCGAGTTTGCGTGCAACATCGTCTCTGCCGCGCTGGCCGAAGCGATGAACGTCTCATCGGGCACTTATGGTGCTGGCGAAGACGAATTTGCGCTGGCCGGTCTCACTTCCACTCCGTGCGAAACCATCGCAGTGCCGAGAGTTGCTGAGGCTCCTGCTGTCCTCGAATGTCGCCTCGTTCGGATTGTCGAAGATCTTCCGAGCTGGCACGAGCACGCCTTCAACATTGTCGTGATCGGCGAGGTGACTGGGGTGCAGATAAAAGATGAGGCATTGAACGAGGGGCGAGTGGATGTCACGGCATACAAGCCTGTCGCCCGGCTTGGTTATATGGAGTATGCGACCGTCGAGAAAGCCTGGGAGATGAAGCGGCCCGACGGGTGACGGGCGGGGCTCAAGACCTAGGAAACCGGGAGGACGAGATGGCCGAGACAATGGTGGCCGTGATTGGCGGAAGCGGGCTTTATGCGCTCGATGGTCTCGAAGAACCGACTTGGCAGGAGGTCGAAACCCCTTGGGGCGCCCCATCGGATGCGATCCTGACCGGCGTCCTTGACGGTGTGCGCGTCGCCTTCCTGCCTCGCCATGGTCGCGGACACCGGCTGCCACCGACAGACATCCCCTACCGCGCCAACATCGCCGCGTTGAAGGCGCTTGGCGTGACGGACGTCATCTCGGTCTCGGCCTGCGGATCCTTCCGGGAGGAGATGGCCCCTGGGCAGTTTGTCTTGGTCGATCAGTTCATCGATCGCACCGTAAACCGTGAAAAGAGCTTCTTCGGCCCTGGGCTCGTCGCGCATGTCTCAATGGCCGAGCCGACCTGCCCTCGCTTACGCGGCGGTCTTGCCAAGGCGGCAACCAAACTGTCGATCCCTCACCACGAGGGCGGCACTTATCTTTGCATGGAGGGACCCCAGTTCTCCTCGCTCGCCGAGAGCCGAATGTACCGGGAGCATTGGGGGGCGGATGTGATCGGTATGACCAACATGCCCGAGGCGAAACTCGCCCGCGAGGCCGAGCTCTGCTACGCGACCGTCGCAATGGTGACCGACTATGACAGCTGGCACCCGGACCATGGGGAAGTCGACGTGCCCTCAATCCTCGCGACGATGCATGCGAACGTGGAGCACGCGAGGGCGCTTCTGGCGGAGACAATCCCAGCCCTTGGAACCGTCCGAGAGATATGCCCTTATGGCTGTGACCGCGCCTTGGAGTTTGCGGTTATCACCGCGCCCGAAGCGCGCGATCCGGACATGCTGACGCGGTTATCGACAGTGGCCGGACGGGTGCTCTAACCCGCTGAAAGGTGGCGAAAGCAGTCTGCGTGCACTACCCTTACCTCAGACAAGGGAGTGTCCTCATGCGCCTTTCCGCGATCATCCTCTCAATCGTCTTCATGCCAAGCGCAGCGCTCGCCAGCTCATGTTATGCCTTTGTGGAGGGTGTGCCCGGGGTTCGATATGCGAGTTTGGAAGAAGACTTCCGTGTCGCAATCCAGGCGCAACCGGTCGACATCCGCTTTGTGGCGCATTCGACCTACCGGGTCGAGTCGCCCCAGGGGATCGTCATAAACACCGACTATTTTGGCGCGAACGGCCCGGGAAAGTTGCCCGATGTTGTCACCATGAACAACGCGCACGAGACCCACTGGACAGCCTTTCCTGACCCGGGGATCGCGCATGTCCTGCGCGGATGGAACCCGGACGGCCCCGAGCCGGCGGAGCACAAGCTGACCGTCGGCGACGTCACAATCCGGAACGTCACGACGGATATCCGCGGCTGGGGCAGCCCTCGCCCCGGCGGAAATTCGATCTTCGTCTTCGAGGTCGCAGATCTTTGCATCGGCCATGTCGGTCATCTGCATCACCCGCCGACTGACGAGCAGTACGCACTGCTGGGTCGGATCGATGTCCTGATGGTGCCGGTGGATGGCGGTTTCACCATGGCGGTGGATGAAATGGTGGGCGTCGCGAAGACGCTCAAGAGCCGAATTGTCCTACCGATGCACTATTTCGGCGGATCCTCGCTCCAACGCTTTCTCCAGGGGATGTCCGACGATTTTCAGGTCGAGATCCGCGAGGAGGCGGTCTTGACGGTCTCAATCGACACGCTGCCGAGCCAGCCGACCGTGGTGGTGTTGCCACCGGCGGGCGGACGGCAACTGCTGTTCGACGACTGAGCCCCCAAAACGTTGTCGCCGAACGCCGGAGCGCCCACCTCTCATCGTATGATCAGAGGGACTTCGTGGCGCAACTCAGCCGGAGATCGGCATGGCATTCTTCTACTACGATGACGGGTTCTTCACGGCGGGAGCCTACTCCTATGGCGGCACGATCTTCGACGACTGGTTGGTAGGCACCCGTTTCGGAGACCGGATCAGCGGACGCGATGGCGACGATTTGATCGAGGGGCTTGGCGGCGATGATACCCTTGCAGGCAATGATGGCCGTGACGAAGTCTATGGTGACGAAGGGTGGGACACAGTTACCGGCGGCGATGGAAGAGATTATCTGGACGGTGGCCCAGGAGCAGATGTTGTCGGCGGTGGGCAGGGGACCGACACGTTGCTGGGTGGCACTGGGGACGATCTGCTTGGGGGTGATGGTAACGCCGATTTCCTCTATGGCGAGGCCGGGAATGACACACTCGACGGCGGTGCCGGGGACGACAGCCTTTGGGGGGATGGAGGCGACGACCGCCTCCTAGGGGCAGAGGGTTTCGACACCGCCTTCTACAATATCGATTTCGACGAGGTCATCGTGCGGCGGGACGACCCGAACGCGGTCGTCTTCTTCATCAATGACGGCAGCACTGATCGCTTGGAATTCATCGAGCGCGCCGAGTTTCGAGACGGCACGTTGGAGATCGGCCCGGCAACCGAGGACGAAGGGTTTGTCTACCGACTCTACGACGCAGTCTTCGATCGCCCCGCCGATGCTGGCCTCGATTTCTGGGTGGATGAAATGTCAGAGGGCGCAACAGAAGAGACCGTCGCTCAAGCCTTCCTCGACAGCCCCGAATACGCAGACGTCTATGGGGGTGCATCTGACGAAGCCTTGATCGATCTCTTGTACGAGAACGTCCTAGGCCGCGAAGCGGACGAAACCGGCAAGGACTACTGGCTGGAGCAGCTAGAGGGCTCGCTAGAGCAAGATGATCTCCTGCTCATCTTCACGGAGAGTGCAGAAAACATCGCGACTCATGAGCAATTGCTCGAGGCGGGGCTGTTCTACGGAGCCTAGCGCACCTTAGACCACTTTTACATTCAGTGTGGGCCCATAGTTTGATTTGCTATCCCACTTCTGCTGAGCCCCCTCAATTCGAGCCTCAATTTTCGTGCGATATCGTTCCCGGATCTGGGAAGCGAGGTTGCTATAAGCGCCCTGCTCGGCTTCTTTTTCGCTTGGGCCAGTTGCATCGCCGCGCATCGCATCAATCTCCTCAATAATCTTGCAGAGCTCACGCTCAGCGACGGCGAGGTGTTGGGTCTGGTGCTTGCGTAGGTCTTTCGAGAACCGCTCCCACTCCGCTTTGGCTTTCTTAGAGAGGCCATTCGATTGGAGGCGCGGCAACGTAATCACGCCGGAAAGTCCGATCTCAAGCTTCTTAACCTTTCCACTCGCAGAGAAGCCTTGAGATTTTTCGTCCTCGACGATCTTGCCGGCTGGTTCATAGTCGGCGCGGTCGAGACCTACCGACAATCTCAGCTTGGTCACGCCGGCGAGGCGCTTACCCGAAATCGGGTCCTTAGGCCCCTTCTTCTTCAGTTGCTCGGAAACCTCCGCCAATGTCTCACCGGTTATAGTGTAGTAAGTGACCTTGGCACCCCTGCTTCGCAGACTCGCTCCCACGCTATAGCTCCCCAGAATCGTTTCGGTCGAAATGGGCCTTGTGGCCTTCGGGCGAATGAAATGCCCAATGCATCATTCCACGAATTTCTCGCCAGACAAACCCGTACAATGCGCATGATTGCATCATCTATGTCTGCGCATTCATTACCCCGCCAATCTATTCCATCTTAGGAGCGGTCGAGACTGCACAATCCATTTCCGGACCCTGCACCACCGTCGATCGCGTTTGCCGTCGCGCGCCCACGTGGATGAAAGCCCCGGACGAGGAGCACCGCGTGCAACATGAAACGGTAAGCTACCAAACCAACATAGGAATTCCGTTTCGAAGGTTCCACTGCTGATCGTGCGCAGAGCGGCTGCTAACCAAGTTTTGATTGGCAGGCGCGGTTTGCATTTGTGTTCCGCGGCGTCGGGATCTGTCCGGGGTCGGCTGGCAAACCAACCTTCGCAGGGTGTCCTGTTGCCGAGCGCCCGGGAGCCTTCGTTGGCTTGCCGGGCACCGTGCGACGCTACGAGCGAGACCGTGGCCAGCCCCCGATCACGGATCCAGGTTGAATGTTAGTGCACGGTGGCCTTGGTTGCCATCGCGATTGATGCGCCCGGGTGCGGTCAGACGCCCGCCAGATGATCGAGGCGTGGCGCATCGACTACAACGCGGCGCCCCCCACACGAGCCTCGGCGGGCTCACCCCGAACGAGTTTGCAACCCGGTCCAGAGCGGACCAGACCATGAACAGGACTAACTTATAAGTGAGGGCACAACGGGGGCAGGGTCAGACGGTCTGACATACCGCGCTGGCGCCAGCGCGCTTCGGGCCCCGGAAAAGCCTTCGTTCCGGAGATGCGTACGGCTCTAGAACGTTGAAATCAGAACTGCGTCCGAGCTGTCAGCGGCCAGTATACCATAGGTCCAGTAGGCCAGCCGCGGCCCCTGCAGCCCGGTGCCCGCTCGGAGCGTCACATCGCCGGGCTGAAAGGTCCAGTGATCCGTTGTGGGCGCCTCCCCCTTCGTGTGGGGTGAGGCTAGCGCCGGTTGGGTGCGTGCGTTACGGCCTACTGCGCTGTTGCAGGCGGGCTGCTTAGCGTGGCGTGGGCTTCGGTGCCGGTCTTGGAGGTCACCCGGAGCTCGACCAAATAGCTGTCGCCCGGTCCAAGGTTCACGGCGACCGTCGAGAGCGTGGCCTCCGCCCGGCTGCCCGCGAGACGCTTTCGCCCGCTCTGGGACGAGACGCTCTGCCCGCCGCTGCCTATTCGGAGCACCCGAAGCGAATAGCGCACATCCGTGGCGGCGACGGCACTCGCATGAGCCTGGAACCGGCTCGAACCGCCCTCCTCCGCGACAGTGATCCAGGCGACGAGATGCTCGGCCTCAGCCGCAAGGGTGCCGCCCGCAAGACCGGCGGAGAGACCGAGCAGGGCAGCGATCAACTCACGGCGGCGCATGGCTACCTCACTGTTGCAGGATCACGGTGGCGGGCACGTCGTCGCCGAGCCCGAGGCTTTCGAACTGGCGGCGCTGATCGTCGTCGCGCGGCTGCAGCAGCGGATCGCTCTGTGTGCCGGTCTGGCCATAGGCGTCCGGCGCCTTGCCGCCGGCCTCGGGCGCGTCGCAGTCCACGCCCGCCCGGCGCCGCGTGCTCGCGCTGACGGACGGATCGCAGACATCGCGCCCACCAGTGCTCTGCTCGACCGAGACCGGATTGCCGGCCGCCGCGCCTCCGATCTGTAGATCCGCAGTGCCGCCACCCGAGGGGATCTGGATCTGATCGGGCACATCGAGCCCTTCCGCCAGCCCCGGAGAGGCGAGACCGAAGAGCAGCAGGGCAACCGGTCGGGCGATCATGAGGCGGTCTCCTCTCTGCTGCGCGCTCAGCGCTGGGTAACGACGACGGATGGGGCTCCGGGGGTCTGGGTGATCGAGATACCGCCGAGATTGTTGCCGATCTGGCGCCAAATCGCCACATGTCCGCGGCCGATCTGGGTGAGATCCGTCGCCCGGTTTGCATTGCCGCGCTGCTCGATCAGGGCGGTGTTGTCGGTGCCGACCTGGCGCGCGCCGGCGTGGTTGTCGTTGCCGATCTGGGTTCCGCGGAAGGCGTTGTTGCCGCCGCCGCCCTGCTGGGAGATGTGCAGGCTGTTGCCGTTGCCACGCTGGGTCACCACCGAGTGCTGATGCGCATGGTGCCGCGGACGGGGTCGGGGCTCGGGCGAAAATCGCGTGCGCGCCGAGCCGAGCTCGTCAAGCACCTGTGTCATCGATGAAATGGGACCGACCAAGCGGTCGTTCCCGCCGGAAAGGGCGGGCGCTGCGCCAAGGGCGAGGGCGGCGGCGAGGACAAGGGTCCGCACGGGTAACCGCAACATAGCCTAAAGGCTCCTCTGTCAGGTCCAGCCCTCAGCGGGCCAGAAAACACGGGTGTCAAATCAAGGGGCCGGTGCCAACCGGGAGGGCCTGGAAGAGCCTCCTCTGGCCGGGTCGGTCGGGCCGGCGGCGGCGTCTCCGCTCACCGCCGGGTTCTCTGCCTCAAGTGCCTGCGTCACGCCTACGCGGAGTGGTCAGAACAGCGCAACGCGATGCAAGCCGGTCTCGCTTGATGTCTGAGACCGGCTCCCAGGTCACTGATAGACGGCGGCGACGTTGGAGCCGCCGAATTGCTGGACGTTGGAGACATCGCCGACGCCGCTCTGCACGACCGAGGCAACGTTGGCCACGCCGCCCTGCTCGATCGCCGATGTGTGAAGATCGCCGGTCTGCAGGACCGAGGCCATGTTGTCGGCGCCGGTTTGGATGGTCGTGCTGTCGTTCGCCTCACCATCCTGCACGGTCGAGGCCATGTTGCCGATGCCGAGCTGAACCGTGACGGACGTGTTCAGCGCGCCATCCTGCAGGGTGAGGGCCGTGTTCATGTCGCCGACCTGGAGGGTCTCCTCGGACTGCGTATCCCCACGCTGCTCGGTCGTGGCATCGTTGTCGAGCCCGACCTGGGTGATGCGCGACATGTGGCCGTTGCGCTCGCCGCGGTCCCCGCGCTGCAGGGTCGAGGCTTCGTTGCCGGCACCAACCTGATCGATCGAAGCCATGTTGAGGTCGCTGACCTGGTCGACTCGGCCTTCGTTGTTGAAGCCCCGCTGCGTGATCAACGCCGTGTTGCTGTCGGAGTTCGACCCGGTTGTACCGCCGCCGCCCTCATTGAGGTCCTCGGTCTGGTTGATGTCGGCCATGTTGCCGCCGCCGCGCTGGAGGATCTCGGCCGCGTTGGCCTCGCTGGTCGAGGTTACGCCGGCATCCTGACCGCCCGAACCATCATTGCCCTGCTGGATGTCGGCCATGTTGGCATCACCGCCGCTCTGGCGCTGATCGATGATCGCGGTGTTGTCGTCACCATAGGTCGTGATCACCGCATAGTCGCCGGACGAGCCGAAGAAGCCGGTCGTCTGCTGCACCGTTGCTTGGTTGCGATCACCGTCCTGAACGATGTCGGCAACGGCGCCATCACCAGCGTCGTCCTGGCGGGCCTCCGCCTGGTTGTCCTGGCCGGCCTGGTCGATATAGGCGCTCTGTCCGTCACCGCCGTCCTTGAACTCGCGGATGTTCGGGTCAACGGGGGCCAGCTTGAGGACCTCCTCCGGACCGTCGAAGGATGGCGTTCCGGGCTTGCGCGGATCCTCGGGGGTCAGGCTCGGGGCTTGATCCTCCCAGGCGCTCGAGATGGTGATCTGCTCAATGTCGGTGGCATAGGCCAGCCCCGCGGACAGGGCGAGCACGGAAATGCCAGAGATGAGGGTTTTCATAAGAACTGTCCTCTGTTTGCCAACCAGAATGGCTGTTGGTACTGAGTTGGCATCGCGCCACGCGATACCGGCGGCCGGGTGCATCGAAACCGTCCAAAATCTCTGTGCACCCGGTCGTCACCCCGGGCTGCCGCCCGGAGATCCAACCCACGAGTGGTACGCTCGCCCCCTCGCAGTCGAATGTCGTGAGCCCGGTCAGGGCCGATTGCTGCTGTCCGAGCCCGAACGCCGCCGGACGGGCAAAGCATCGGCGCGGCGCGCATCTCAGTTCTCCCCCGGGCGAGAGGGCGCCACATCGGCGAGCGCCATCTCGGGCTCTTCCGGCTGGGCGTAGGCGACGCCAGCGCCTGTCTCGGCCGGAGCCGCGGGCCGGTCAGGTGCCCGCGAGACCCGCGCCGCCTGCGCCTCCACCGCCGTCAGCGCGCCGGGTGCCGACACCTCGGCCAGCGAGTTGACGCGCCGCCCGTGCGTTTCGATCCGGTTCTTTGCGATCAGCCGCGCCGCCGCTGCCTGGTCCGCAAAGGCCCAGAGTCCCGTCTGAGAGCCCTCGATCACCAGCGAGATCACCGCCTTCTCGATTGCGCGGCGGAGTGCCAGCGTGCCCGGCTCGTTGTTGGTCACCCCCGCCTCGGCCTCGATCAGCTCGTCGAAGTCGATGAACTTGAACGCCCCCGCCGAGAGCCCGACCGAGGCGAGCGTCTTGTCCACGCTCACATTGGCAAGCACCTCGCCGGTCTTGACGCTCACCGCCCGTAGATTCACCGCGATGGTGTTCTGGCGGTACTTCACATCGCCGCCGATCCCGAGAAAGCGCGCGCCAATTCCGCCCGTCAGCGTGTTGCTGTCAAAGCCGACAATGCCGCCCTCGAGGATCACGCCCGCGAACAGAAGCGGTGGCAGCGCCTGCGGATTGATCCGCCGCTCGCCGAGATAGCGCTGGCGCATGTCGCGGATGATCTGGCGCTCCTTCAGGAGGTTATCCAGCCCCTCGCGCTCGAGCACCGTGAACCAGGCGCCATCGCCCGCATCCCGGAGCGCCTTGATCAAGAGGTCCGCGCCCCCCTGGGTGACCGCTCGCGAGAGGGTCTGCACGTTCTCCTGCGGCTTGAACTGACCCGTTTTGTCGGCGAAGCCGTAGACCGCCAGCGGCACCTTCGCGGTCGGTGCGGGCAGGTCGCGCAACGCCGACTGGGTCTCGGTGATCGCGACAACCTCGGGCTCGCGGTAGGTCTCCGGCGGCGGGGTCGCCACGCATCCGGCCAGCACAGCTGCGCTGGAGAGAAGAAGCAAGGTACGCGCAAAACGGGTCAACATCATAAGGGTCCGTGTCTGAAATCCGGGGATGCACAGCGGGCGGCCCAAAGCGGACCGCCGCGGTCAGGCTCAGCCTATTGGCCGCCCTGCGCGAGGAACCCCGGCACGTCGATCTGGGTCACGCCACCGGTGGTCAGATCGGCGATCTCGATCTGAACCGTGCCGTCGAGCAGCGTCTCGAATGCGATTGTTGTGTTGTCGAACTGGAATGTGCCGCTCGGCTCTGCATCAGGGCCAAAAATCGCGTCCGTGATGTCCTGGGAGAGGCGAGACAGGATCCGGCTCTCGAGCTGGCGAACGAAAAAGTCGGCCTGCGAGCTTTCGTCTGCTGCTCCAAAGCCTGTTTCGTCTTGGGGCGGGTCCGGGCGGTCGATGTTTGCGATCGACAGCAGATGCGATGAATTGAACGGATCTCCGCCAAATGAAGGGTTGATAGGCTGGTAGACAAGCTCCTGCGCGATCGCGTCCACGCTTGAGATGGAAAGTAAAAGTATAATAGCGGCACCATCAAAACGAGTAATCATAATCACACTTTCACTGGGTAAAACAGCAAGTACCTTTTTCTCTCCTGTGACAATATCAAGATTGGGTGGGCTTTTCCACCTGCAACCCGGAAAATCGTAAACAAAGTACTAATTCATTGAATTTCAAGGGGTTTGATCGAGTTGCTCCTTGGGACTTTTGCAAACGGCATCAGGCAATGGGCGTGCCGCAGTGCGGACGTGCGCGCGTAGGTTGTTAGCTTTCCGGTGCGGCGCTTCTCGATTCGAGTTTGAGGTTTGGAGTCCGTATTGCCGTGGTTTGGGCCACCTCACGCTAAGCCGCCTCACCCAACGCCCACTGCGCGGCTTGCCGGGGGCCTTCCCCCTAATCTGGGGTTCACCATTTACACCGCCTCACACCAGCACCGACCCGGGCATTTGCCTCTTAAGGAGGATGGCCGTGGAGTGGTCCACGCACTGGGATAGAGTTATCTGGTTCTGAGGAGGACGAGAGATGGCTGGGAAGCGAGACAAGCCAGAAGAGCTGAGCCCGCGAAAGCCATTGGTTCGAGGGATCGGGTGAAGGGTGGAGCTGCGCCAGGTGCAGCTGCTGCAGGGCCAGGGGATGTCGGTGACGGATGCGGTGCGCCAGATCGGTGTGACGGTTCAGACCTATGACCGCTGGCGTCGGCTCTATGGGGTCATGGGCCGAGAGCAGCTGCGACGGCTGAAGGAGCCAGAGACATCGCAGAGCGATGGGCGCGCAGCGTCAACTGGTCTGCCCCCGATCACGGATCCGGATTGAATGTTAGTGGACGGTGGCATTCGTTGCCATCGCGATTGACGGGCCC
>JBCBYB010000066.1:0-16853 GCA_039816045.1 Pseudomonadota bacterium | reverse complement strand
TCTACGCAGCGCTGGAAACGCGTGATGCGGCCACATAGCTAAAGACCACGGGCCTCAGGCAATCCCGGCGCGGTTCAGAATGCCTTGAAGCGTGTTGGCGACCAAGGCGGCGAGGTGGAGCGCTTGCCGACCCTCCGCGCGTCCGCCTCAGATGTGGCGTTTGCTGCGGGACAGACCACTGACGCGGCCCTGTGGCGCGCGGTCCGATACGAGGGGCCGCGCGCTGATGGCGGACCTCCGCGTACAGCCGCCTTCAGGCTGAAAGGAGCGCTCCAAATGGGCGCTCGAAGCTCTGCACGATGCGGACGATCCAGGGGTCTTGAGCTGTGGCCGCCCGGTTCCTCTCGGCGCGGATCATGCCGCCTTGGCCATCACGCCGGGCATGATCGGGCTCAACAGGCGGGCTCGGCGCGAGATCGACCGCGTGGAACATGCGGGCAAGACGTTCTGCGTCGACCTGGTCGGTCTCCGCCAGCCTGCCCGTTACGCGGGCGAAATCACGCTGGCAAGGCCTGCTTTCGTGGTTGCAACGTGCCGTCGGCGGCATGCGGAGCGCGCGAAGACATCGATCCGGTCCTTGGCAACATCGACGCCGAGACAATCCTCTAGCACGGGCATGCAGAGCCTGCCCTTGGTTGGCGTCCGGTCGCACTCTTCCTTGACGATCACCATCATTTCGGCACCGTGCTCCTCAAGGAGCCGCGCCCGCATCACACCGCCCTACGTCGTTGCTATGACGGTACCGGTGGCGCGGTGCGTCCACGCGAATGGCCGACGGTGTGGAAATCCTGAAGCGTCCAACCAACACGGACCTGGTCATCTCTGCATAGACAGCGGCCAAGGCGCGCTCATGAGGTTCCGGTAAAGCACACAGTCCATCTCCAACCCCAACCATCCGCCGTTGAAGGCCCGCACCATACCGGGTCCCCAAACCCGGCGATCCCCGTTCACCGGAAAACCAGATGCGTGGGTTCGTCGTTTCTCGGTTCACCAGATCACCGGTGGTTGTTGGTGGATGGCCTGCTGAAAAATCATTCAGTCGCCGAACGCACTGTGCACAGCTTGGGCGGCAGCAGCGGGCATGATCACCTGTCCGTCGCATTTGGGCGTAGCAACGGAGGGACCGATGGAGTTCAACAACCCGCAGGTGCATGCAGAGGTCACGGCAGCGTTCGAGGCTTACGAGACAGCGCTGGTCAGCAACGATGTGGACATGCTCGATGAGCTGTTCTGGGCGAGCCCTGAGGTCGTACGCTACGGCGCTACGGAGTGCTTATACGGTCAAGAGGAGATCCTTGCCTTCCGGAAGGAGCGCCCTTCGGCTGGGCTCGACAGAAAACTGACGCGGACGGTGATCACCACCTTCGGTCAGGACTTCGCAACCGCAAGCACGGAGTTTCAGCGCCCCGACACCGAAAGCGTCGAGCGCCAACAACAGACCTGGGTGCGTTTGGCGGAGGGGTGGCGCGTCGTGGCGGCCCAGGTATCGCTCATGGCCGCACCGGATTGACCGTGCCCCGTTTCGGTTGGGCATGACAAGCGGTTAGGCCTCGATGCCATGGCGCTCCAGGAGCCTTTCCCCGCTATCGTTCCAGACCTCCCAGCGCACGATCTGCCCATCGCGTACTTCGAACCGGTCGATGTAGCGGTTGCCGTCGAACTCTGTGCCGTCGGGCCAAGCGCCATAGAGACAGCCAATCGAGTAAACGACCACGCAGTCCTGACCGGAGGCGACATCAGTTCGTTCCATGCGCTTCTTCACCCAAGCATAGCGTTTCGCATTGAAGGCGGTGATCTCGGCCGCCGAGGCGAAGCGCCGCCCGCCTGAGAATGTGATTTCGCAGGCCGGAGCTACCCGGTGGGCCACGTCAGAGTAGCGCCCGGCCATCTGCTTCTCCAGGAAATCGAGGATCATCGAGCGAACCGCTGCAGGGTCCTCACTGCTTGGGGCGTCTGTGTCAATCAAGGCCAGGTCTCCGTCCAGTTCCGCGTTCTCTGGCACAAACCTTGCTGCACAGCACACCAATGACAAGCCGGTCTTTCCGGCACCCAGCAGAGAAGGACGGATTTGATGACCAACAGCTACCCCTCGCGTCGCGGCGTCATCGCTGCTGCCATGATGGTTCTAGGTCTCGCCTTTGCGCCGCAGCAGGCTGTGGCGGAGGACCCGATCAAGATTGGCCTGATCGCAAGTCTCTCTGGCCCGTCGGCAAAGTCAGGCGAAGCGATCACCCGCGGAATGATGCTGGCGATCTCCGAGATCAACGCGGACGGAGGTGTGCTCGGCCGACCGCTTGAACTCTTGCGCCGCGATGACGAAGCGAACCCCGGCAAGGGGCTGACCGCAGCGCGCGAGTTGATCCAGCGCGAGGGGGTGACGGTGCTCTTCGGTGGATTGCAGACGCCGGTTTCCCTGGCCATCGTGCCGTATGTGAACCAAGTAGAGGTGCCGTTCATGGGGCCCTGGGCTGCGGGCACGCCAATCACCAAGAACGGGGCAGATCCAAACTATGTGTTCCGGGTCTCTGCTGTGGACGAGATCGTCGACATCGCGCTCGTAGAGCGTGCCGTCGCCATCCACGGCTCAAAGCTGCCCGCATGGTGTTGATCAACAACCCTTGGGGTGAGTCCAACGAGAAGGGCCTGCTTGCGGCGCTCGACGCCAAGGGCATGGAGCATGCGGGCATCGAACGGGTTGAGAAAAATGACGTCGACGTTGTCCCGCAGCTTACCAGGCTTAAGGAGGCCGGAGCGGATGCGCTTTTCATGGTTGCCAATGTGGGCCCGTCGGCTCAGGTGATGAAGTCACTGGAGCGAATGGGCTGGGACGTGCCGGTCGTGTCACACTGGGGCCCGGCTGGCGGACGGTTCAATGAACTCGGAGGGCCGCGCGCCGAAACGGTTGAGATGATCCAGACCTTCACCTTCTCCGGCAATGACAGCCCGAAAGCGGCGGCTACGTTGGCGTCCCTGAAGGACATGTTCCCAGAGATCAAGTCGGCCGCTGACGTGACCCCGGCCGTGGGCATCGCCAATGCATATGATGCAATGCATCTTACGGCGCTTGCGATTGAGAAAGCCGGCACGACCGATGGGCCTGCGGTGCGTGAAGGATTTTATGCAATCGAGAGCCACGAGGGTCTGATCAAAACCTATGAAACACCGTTCACGCCGGACCAGCATGACGCATTGGGTCCGGACGACTATGTGTTCACGCGCTTCATCGATGGTGAAATCATTCCGATCCAGTAAGAGGGCTTAGGGGCGCCACGAGCGCCCCGACGCCGACCCTTATCATGATTGTTTCAACGCTCATCACCGGACTCGGGCTCGGCGCCATGTACGGGCTGCTAGCCCTCGGCTTCCACGTAACCTATGCGGTTTCAAAGACGGTCAACTTCTCCCAAGGTTCGTCGATGATGGTTG
The DNA here is from genome assembly GCA_039816045.1 of Pseudomonadota bacterium. Lineage (GTDB taxonomy): Bacteria > Pseudomonadota > Alphaproteobacteria > Rhodobacterales > Rhodobacteraceae > Thermohalobaculum. Next base: position 13,427 of record JBCBYB010000066.1, on the reverse strand, counting down.
GCGCGGTGCTGGGCTACACCTTCGGGGTGACGCTTGGCTGGCCGATGCCGTTGGCGATCATGGCGGCGCTCCTGGGTTGTGCGGTGCTTGGGCTCATCGTCGAGCGCTACCTCGTGCGACCGTTTGCCGACCGTGGCTCCGACCTTTGGCTCATGGCGACAGTGGCCGGCGGGATTGTCATCGACAACATCGTGCTCTTCACCTTTGGCAAGGAGCCGCGGTCTCTGCCCTCCGTGCTCGCAACTCAACCCATCGATGTCTTCGGTGCGGGTGCGTTTCCGCTCCAACTCATCATACCGATCGTGGGTGTCGCGATTGCGGCCGCGCTGACGCTCGTTCAGCGCCGTACCAAAGTGGGCAAGGCGATGCTGGCCACTGTCCAGCGGCCCGAAGCAGCGCGGCTGATGGGAATTAACACACGTATGGTGATAGCTGGTGCGTTCGCGCTCTCAACCGTCTTCGCCGGAATTGCCGGGCTCCTGATCGCGCCACTCTTCAACGTCAGCAGCGGCATGGGGACGATATTTGGGATCAAGGCCTTTGCCACCGCGATCCTGGGCGGCATCACCTCCGCTTGGGGATGCGTGATTGCGGGATTGCTCTACGGCTGTGTCGAGGCGCTGACAACCGCTTATCTGGGCTCATCCTATACCCAGATCGTCTCTTTCTCGCTGGTTATTCTCGTCCTCGTGACCTTGCCCAACGGCCTGTTCGGCCGTGGCGAGATTAAGAAGGTCTGAGGATGATCGGACTCGCGCAGGTCACGACCCATACCTCGCGACTGCTGCGCGATCCGCGTTTGGCCTGGGCCGTCATTGCGTTGTTGACCCTTTCGGCCATGGGAGCGGCGAACCAGTTGGGGGGGTATCTCGTCTTCATCCTAGCACTCGCGGCGATCAACCTGATCGTTGGGGTGGGACTGAACATCCTCTTCGGACTGTGCGGTCAGATCTCTTTCGGCCATATCGGCTTCTTCGCTTTGGGCGCATACACCGTCGGCATAACGATGCTGGCGGGATGGAGTTTTTGGCTGGCCTTTCCTGCGGCGGGCCTCTTGGGCGCGGTGGCAGGCGGCCTTTTGGCTTTGCCGGCGCTCCGCGTCTCGGGGCCATACCTGGCCATGATGACGATAGCCTTTGCCTTCATCGTTGAACACGGCGCGATCGAGTGGCGCTCGGTCACCGGCGGGCAGAACGGATTGATGGGGTTCGTGTCGCCGGAGCTCTTCGGTCGTCCTTTCTTCGAGATGGAGATGGCAATCCTGGCGTCTCTCTTCGCCGGCCTCTCCCTCCTGTTCTTTCACCGGCTCGCCCGAGGACGCTGGGGCATGGCAATGCGCGCAGTCAGCGACAGCGAAATCGCGGCACAGTCGGTAGGGCTAGATCCTCTCAAGATCAAGACGGTTGCCTTCATCCTCTCTGCGGCGCTGGCCGCGATCGCTGGAGGATTGTTTACGCCCCTCCAGGGGTTCATCTCGCCGGGCACGTTCCCGTTCTTTCAGTCGATTCTGTTCTTGCTCGCGGTTGTGGTTGGAGGCTCAGGGACCCTCCTAGGCCCACTCATCGGCATCACGATCACCGTGGTGTTGCCGGAGATGTTGTCGGGGCTCGCGGAGTACCGACTGCTCTTCTTCGGCGGTCTTATGCTCGGCGTTTTGCTGGCAGCGCCGCGAGGAATAGCGGGCATTTTCCTTCGAGCCCTTGTCCGAGACGAAGGGGCGCCGGCGCGCCCCTCGGTGACTCCGCTTTCTGAGCTGATCCGCAGCTTCGGTAAGGCAGAACCACTTCGGGTCGACGGTCTGTCGATTGCCTTTGGAGGTGTACAGGCCGCGCAGGACGTCAGTTTCACCGCTGAGCCAGGGCGCATAACCTCCGTGATTGGGCCAAATGGCGCTGGAAAGACCACGGTCCTCAATATGATTGGAGGGTTCTACAGGCCCGATGCGGGTTCGATCCGTCTGGATCGTGAACTTGCGGGCCGTCCCGCTTGGGATGCGGCACGTGCAGGGATTGCGCGAACCTATCAAACCACACAGCTTTTCGAGCATTTATCCGTCATCGACAATCTGCTGGTTGCGGAAGCTGGCGGACGGCTGGGGTTTCTGCTCGGTCCGCCGCCTGGGTCTGAAGCACGCGCACGCGCCCAAGCGCTCCTTGCCTTTGTAGGCTACGCTGGTCCCATGGGACGTGAGGCCAGGGCCTTGCCGCATGTTGACCGGCGGTTGGTCGAGATCGCCCGGGCACTTGCCACCGATCCGAGAGTTTTGCTGCTTGATGAGCCCGCCGCTGGCCTCGGCATGGCCGACAAAGACGCGCTCGCAGAGCTCTTGCGTCGGATCGCCGAGGCGGGCATTGCCGTAGTCCTCGTTGAGCATGACATGGGGCTCGTGATGGGCGTCTCTGACCATGTCGTTGTGCTCGATGCTGGCACGCCTATCGCGGCAGGAGAGGCCGCTAAGGTGCGTGTCGATCCGCGGGTTCGCCGCGCCTATTTGGGTGATACAGACTATCCTGGACGGCCACGGACGGAGCCCTGGCAAGGTGAGCATGTCGCCGTGCTGACCACCCGCCGATTGACGGCCGGTTACGGCGCCGCCCCGGTGTTGGACGCGGTAGAGACGACTGTGAACCCCGGCGAGACGGTTGCAGTGCTGGGTGCGAATGGTGCGGGCAAATCGACGATGCTCCGCGCGATCGCCGGGCTGCACCGCCCGGTCACGGGTTCTGTCCTGCTCGCTGACGTTGAGACGGCCAGAACCGAGGCGCACCTGATCGCAGCTGCCGGGCTTGCCCTGGTGCCTGAGGGGCGGCAGGTTTTCCCCGAGTTGACAGTGCGCGACAACATCCTCCTCGGTGCCCACACCCGGGATAATGTGGACGCAGAGGCCGAGATAGAGGCGCTGCTCGCGCGGTTTCCGCGCCTGCGCGACCGGATCTCTAGCCAGGCCGGGGTGCTCTCCGGCGGCGAGCAGCAGATGCTGGCCATCGCCCGTGGACTGATTGCAAAACCCCGGATCCTGTTGCTCGACGAGCCCTCGCTTGGGCTTGCGCCGTCGATGGTTCGGGAACTCTACGACGCCCTTGCCGATCTGCGCGACGAAGGCGTCACGATCTTGCTCGTCGATCAGATGGCGACGTTGGCGCTTGCCGTGGCAGACCGCGGCTATGTGCTAGAGGGCGGACGCGTGGTGAAGGAGGGACCGGCGACAGATCTCAGCTCCGACCGCGACATCGAAAAGGCCTATCTCGGCACCGCCGAATGACGGACTGCCGCAGAGACCCCAAGGAAGGAAGACGACATGGACCTAACGCTGCACGATGTCCGCCTCGCGAGCGCTCCAGAGGATATCCTCGACATAGGTGTGAAGGACGGTCGCATCGTCGAGCTGAGGCCCGGTCTGCCCCGCGGCACGCAGGCTCTCGCGCTTGAGGGGCGCATCGTCGTACCCGGGTTTTGCGAGAGCCACATCCATCTCGACAAATCATGTATCCTGGAGCGGTGTTCGCTCAAGGGCGGCCTGTCCGAGGCCATCTCAGAAGTTGCCGGCCTTAAATCTGCGTTTTCGACTGAGGATGTTGCTGCACGGGCCTCGCGGACCCTGCGAAAATGCGTGGTGAACGGAACGATGCGCATGCGCACGCATGTGGAAGTAGACCCAACCATCGGCATGCGCGGCTTCGAAGGCGTCGAGGCGGCGATAGCGGACTGGGCCTGGGCTATTGATGTGGAGATCTGCGTCTTTCCGCAGGAAGGGCTTTTGAACAACCCCGGCACGGATGAACTTCTTGTCGCAGGTCTCGAGCGCGGAGCAAAGGCGATCGGCGCTGCGCCTTACACCGATAGTGATCCGCATGGGCAGATCGACCGCATCTTCGAACTGGCCCGGGCTTACGATGTCGACATCGACATGCACCTCGACTTTGGTCCGGACACCTCGCAAATGACGATTGAGCATGTCTGCCAGCGAACCGAGGAGTACGGCTGGGGCGGGCGGGTCGCCGTAGGCCATGTCACCCGCTTCGCCCAGATGTCGCGGCCGGACTTCGCGGCGCTTACCCGGCGGCTCGCCGATGCCGGCGTGGCGGTCACGGTGCTCCCCTCAACCGACTTATTTCTTATGCACCGCGAGCATGAGAACAATTTGTCGGTTCCGCGCGGTGTTACGCCGCTCCACCGGATGGCGGCAGCAGGAGTTCGCTGCTCGCTCTCGACCAACAACGTGCTCAATCCCTTCACCCCATTCGGGGACTGTTCGCTGATCCGGATGGCCAACCTCTATGCCAACATCGCCCAAATCGGCGATCGGGAGGGCATGCTCAACTGCCTTGATATGGTCTCCGCTGGCTCCGCCCAGTTGATGAACATCTCCGATTACGGTCTCGCGATCGGCGGTCAAGCTGATCTTGTGGTTTTGGATGCGACGGATCCGGCGATGGCCGTTGCTGAGCTCGCTCAACCAATGCACGGTTTCAAAGCCGGGCGGCCCGTGTTCACCCGCGCGCTCCCTGAGCTGCACCAACCAAAGGTCAGAGCATGAAGGACACCGTGAACGCGTTCGTCTCGCTCTTCGACATCGAGGGAGCGGCTGACGGTCCTCTTGCCGGCCTCACCTTCGGTGCGAAGGATATCTACGACATCGCAGGTCATATTACAGGCTGCGGTTGTCCGGCCTGGGTCGAGACCCATGACGTGGCGACCACGCATGCTCCCCCTGTTGCGGACCTCCTGGGCGCAGGGGCTCGGCTGGTTGGCAAGACCCATACCGATGAGATCGCCTATTCGCTCATGGGCGTGAACGCTCACTTTGGGACACCAACGAACTCGGCCGATCCTCGGCGGGTTCCCGGGGGCTCGTCTTCGGGCTCCGTCGCGGCGGTGGCAGCGGGGCTTGTGGATATCGGGCTTGGCTCTGACACAGGCGGTTCGGTGCGCCTTCCGGCGTCGTTCTGCGGTGTCTACGGCATCCGCACGACCCATGGTGCGGTGGCCCTCCACCACACAATGCCCCTGGCCCCGAGCTTCGACACCGTAGGGTGGTTCGCTCGGGATCTCGACGTGATGGACGGGGTGGCGGAGGCACTCGGGTTAGCCGAGGCGCCCGCGCCAACGCGCTTGCTGCTGCCCGTCGATGCATGGGCGCGGGCCAGCGCCAATACCGTGGCCGCCCTTGGCCCAGCACTTGCCCATCTGGAGAATAAACTCGGTCCCGCCGAGCCCGTGGTCCTCGCGCCGGATGGGCTGGACCATTGGTTCGAATGCTTCCGCGTCGCTCAGGCCGCGGAAGTCTGGCAAGCCCATGGAGCGTGGGTCGAAGCCGTGCAACCAGCCTTTGGCCCTGGTGTTTCGGATCGGTTTCGCATGGCAGAGGGAATAGGCGCGGAGGAATGGAATCTGGCGATTTCGCTCCGGCAACATGTTCGGAGGCGCCTGCAGGATCTCCTCAGCGACGGCGCGGTTATCGTGATGCCGACCAGTCCGGCACCGGCTCCCATGCGGGACGCAGATGAACTTGCACTCAACGATTTTCGTCTCCGCTCGCTTGCAATGCTCTGTGCGGCGGGTCTCGCTGGTTTGCCGCAGGTTTCTCTGCCCTCGGGCCACGTTGACGGAGGCCCGGTCGGTCTCAGCCTCGTTGGTCCAAGGGGTTCTGATCGTGCCCTGCTTGCCATCGCCGCCGACGCAGGCTTTGAGCCGGTCACGGTCGTGACTTGAAGGCTTCATCGCTGTTGCTCGGGGCCGGTGATAGTATCGCCATCAGATCCTGATCCTGTTCATTCTGCCACTTCTCAAACGATCTCTCCGAAGAGCAGGCCCGTTTCTAGGGCAACAAAGCCGACCTCCTCCCGCACATGCCACGTCTCACGATCTCGGGACTGCTCCTCTTCCACGCGCAACGACGCCCCATGCTCATCCCAGGTGTCGCCGGCGAGGCGCAACGACGCCGTGTTCATACCATCGCTGCTCTGCATCGCGGCGAGTAGCGCAGGCGCATCCTCAAAATCGGTCTCGAAGTCGAGTTCCGAGCGGCGATGATTGATGCCACGATCGGTCCAACCCGCCTCCAAACTGCCCGTCCCGGCCTCGATGGCTATCCAGGATACGATCTCGGATAGATGTTCGTCATCAGAGGCTTCGGCCTCCTGGAGTCGATGACGGAAGCCGTCGGCGGTGACGTCGTCGATCCGGAGCGCGACGGTTTCCGCATCCGCTTCACTCGTCACTTGTCCGAGCACCACGGGCGTGGTCGCGAAGGCCGCTTCGAATGCGGCTTTTGTCCACGCGGTATCGCTGCTTTCGGAGCCCGCGGCAACGGTCCTGCCATCCGAGAGAACGTGCTCTCCCTCCGAAATTGCAAGCCAACTCACAGTCTCTTCCATATGGCGGCCATTGAGATAGCCCCATTCGTCGATCTTAACCTCGAAGCCGGTCTCACTGACATTGCGCACCCGCATAACGGCGGGCTGTCCCCCATTGGCTGTTAGCGGGCCGAAGACGACGGAAGGGTTGTCGAGTGTCTCCTCGAAATCCACACGCACCCAGGTGTCGCGGTCCGGCTGCGACAGGGTAAGTATGCCGGCCTCGCCGATCGCCTCCGGCACAGGTTTGGGGGCTGGCGCGGGCACCGGGTCCGGCTCGGGCACCGGGTCGTCCTCGCCGATGACAGTGACGCGAACGGTTGCCGTATCGGTGCCAGCATCACTCTCTAGGGTATAGGTGAACATGTCGAGCGCAGTCTCGCCGCTGTTCAGGCCATCAAATGCTGCACCGGGATCATAGGTGACTTCGTCATCCGCAAGGACCAGCGATGCACCGGACGCCAGGGCAATGCTCTCGCCTGATACAATCGCCGTTCCATTGATCTTAGCAATGCTGGGCGTCGCATCGCCCGGATCGTCATTGGCTGTTACGTCGATTGGGATGCTTGGCCCGTCCTCGGAGACCGAAGCGGCGTCGTCCACTGCATTCGGCGGCGTCGGCGCCTCAGGCAGATTGAGCGTGATGCGCGCCGCGTCCTCCCCTCCACGGCCATCCCCGACACGGATTGTGAAACCAGCGGCACCGTCTCCGTAAGCACCTGTGCTCGGCTCGAAGGCCACACCGCCCGCGTCGTTCAGCACGGCTGTGCCGCCATCCGCTTCGGAGACCCCTAGGATCGCAAGCGGATCGCCGTCGGGGTCAGTGCTTGCGGCGAGAAGCGCCTCCGAGGAGAAAACTTGGGCGCCGGCTATGGCGGTGAGTGTGAGATCTGCGGCGTCAGGCGCACGGTTCCCAGGCTCAGGCTCAGGCTCGGGCTCAGGTTCAGGCTCAGGTTCAGGCTCGGGATCGGGCGCAGGAACCGGATCAGGCTGCGGTTCGGGGTCGGGCTCCGGGTCCGGTTCCGGAGGGGCGGGCGGATCAAGAAGCGGCTCGCCGACCAGCACCTCGACCTCTGCCTTCGTGAACGCGCCATAGCCGTCCGTCACCCAGTACTCAAAGCTGTCGCGTCCGGCGAAGTCGAGATCAGGGACATAGCGGAGTTGCCCATTGCCGAGATCAAACACTTTCCCACGGCTTGGTTGCACCATTCCATCGACACGGATCGCATGGCCATCGGGGTCGCTGTCATTCGCAAGCACGTTGACAGTCAGCGGTTCCTCGAAAGCAGTCTCCACGACATCACCAACCGCAACCGGCGCCAGGTTGTCCGCTGGGAAGGCGCCGTTGAAGACCGCATCGCGAAAGAGGCCGAAAGGGTTGGAGAAGATGTCCGTGCTGACACCGTCCACCAGGTGGCCAACCTTGACGATTTCGCCGGTCAGACGGTCCTGATAGTAGGCCTCGGCAACGAACACATGCTGCCCGTCGAGGTCGAAGTAGCCGTCGGTTTCAAGAATCGCGCGCACGTCATCATAGTCGAGCCGGTAGTCATCCGTCCCGGCAGCGACAGGCAGCGACCCAAGGCTGTCGGATTTGAGGCCGGTGAAGACTGCCGACCGCTCGGGCACCGAATAGCCGATGACCGAGGAGGTCACATCCACCTCGAGGGCCTGGGCCTGCGCAATGTCGAGCACCCGCACCCGACCGGACGTGATCTCGTTCCCCTCAAAGACCGAGCCCGAGAGCCCGGTCACCTCGCCGCCGATCACTATGAACTGGTTCTGGTCGACCGTGGTTGGGAACGTGAACGCGCCGGAGAGTTCATAGGCGTGACGGAAGCCGTGGATGCGCGCGTCGTCGATTACGACATCGGAGGTGTTGGTGGTCACTTCGATCGCTGTGCCAGCCTCGGTGAACGGCGCAAGATACTCTGCGGCTACGACATCGAAATTGCGCAACGTGTAATGCGAGGTGTACTCGAAATGCGCGCCAGTGCGCACTTCCCAAGCGGTGAAGTCCTCCATCACCGTCCGCAGATCATGGCCTTGATTGGGATTGGCCTTCACCACGATCAGACCCCGCTCGGAGCCGAAGGTCTCGTTGCCAGTGAAGTTGTTGATCACAGGATGGTTTGGGAAGGCCAGCCCGCCGAGCCCCAACGCCTCCGGCTGATCGAACAACAGCGGATCGACCCCATTCGAGTCGCCACGTGTCATCCAAACATAGCCGGTGCGGGCGCCGGCGGCGACGTTGTCGATGGCCTCCACCATTCGCCCCTGGAACCAATAGCCGGAACCGGTACGGCCAAGGTCAAAGGCAAGGACGTCCTCCAGATCCTTCTCCAGACGGTTTAAACCCTCGGTCCCAATGGAGATGTTCTCCGACCAGGTCCCGATCTCGTCGCCCTTCTCGGCCACGAAACCCGAGCCGAAGACATCGAACACGGCATTGCGATGGAGCAACGCGTTGGAGGAGTGGTGGGCAATTCCCCATCCCGGCCCGCCGTAAACCGCGTTGCCCTCTAGAATGGCCGGGTTTTGCACGTCCGCAGTGCCAAGTTCGTGGAGATGGATCGAGTAGCGCCCCTGGACATTGGCCTCCGGCGTTACATCGCTGAGGCTGCTCACCGGAACCGAACGCTCGGACTTGTCCGTGCGACCGAGTTCGTCGAAAGCGACGTAGCGGACATCCACGTCGTCGGAGCCCATGAACATCACGTGCCCGCGTTCATGAACCCCGCTCTCAGCCCCGTCTTCGGAGCGCAGGGTAACCGAGCGCGTGTAGTTCGCGACCGAGGTTTTCAGATCGCCACGTGGTGAGCCATGATCATGCTCGAGGGGGCGGTCTAGCGTGACGGTCGCACCGTCGATCGCGGTGATCATGCGCACCTCGTGGGTGTCGCCCCGGTACCGGCTGTCGCGGATGTCGTTGTCCCAACCCCAGCCGTCGAACTCCGTTCCCGCCACGACGATGGTGTCGCCAACCTGCCATCCCGCTGGTGGTTCCGCAAAGGTTAGGGTCCCATCGCCGGCCATCGGATCCGAAGCAACCTTCAGATGCGCCGTCTTCTCTGTCCCGTGCATCTCAACGGCACCGAGTGAGACCAGGCCACGGGACAGGAGCTGCGCGTCCCAGTTCGTGTCGATTGCGCCATTGTTGGCGAAAACGATGTCGACGGTGATCTCTGGGCCGACCGGAGCTTCGGCTGTGCCGGCCTCAAGCCTGCCAGATGGGGCGACGACGATGGTGTCTACCACAAGCCGGCTGTCGACGTTGGTTGCAAAGCGAAGTTCGCCGCCTATGCCGATGGAGAAAACGCTGGCGTCGCTTTCGGCACCATAATCGACTGTGATGCCTTGCGGAATAACGACACGTGCCCCGTCGCCCGGCACCGTGCCACCCCAAGTCGCGGGGTCGAACCAGTCTCCATCGCTCACCGCAATATGAGAAGCCTCGGTTGGATCGACGAGGCCAAGGGCCGCCACATGCTCAGAGTGGTTGCCGTTCAGCCCATGATGGCCGCCATAGGCGTCCTGCGCCGACAGTCCTGCCGCTCCGTCGTTCGCATGATGATCGGCAGTCAACATGTGTCCAGAAGACATAGCTCGCCCCTTTCACAACGGTTAAACCGTATGAACTCCCACGTTTCACAAATTTTACTCAGTTGACGCTGAATCGAACCAAGAGATCATTCGATTCTGATGCACTCTCCACCCGGCGAATAAAACAACACGGCGTCCGCGCGCTCGCAACAACTTTAGCACGAGCGGCGTCGAGAAAATTGTATCAATGCGGGTCTTTGAGGTTGTCGGCTTGCGGGGTCTTCAAGGATCTGCCGTTTGCCCCAGATTCGGCGTCGCGCCCCGCGAGCAGGGCGCATTTGCGACTGTCAGCCGTGGAACCGCCTATGGAGTTCTGCGATGTGCGCGGGGCCGATTTCGCAACAACCGCCGATGATAGTCGCACCGATATCCGCCCACTGCTCGGCGAAGTCAGCATAGCGCTCCGGGCTCAGATCCTCGCGTGCGCTCAATTGCGCCACCGTCGCCGTACTGGTCTTGTAGTCATCCGCAATCCGCACGAAGCCGTTGCCGTATGCGCCGAGAGGCACGCCGTGCGGACGAAGTGCAGTGAGTGCATCCGAGATCACTTCAGGTGTCGTGCAGTTGATCAGCACCGCCTCGGGTTCGAACGTATCGATGACGCCGAACAGCTCCGTCACCAGCTCGCCTGAGCGCAAGCGCGTGCCATCCTCCTCGAGTGTGCTAACCGCGAGCCAATAGGGCATGCCGGTGTCCTGGAGCCCCATCAGAGCCCCGCGCGCTTGATCGACGCTCGCCATGGTCTCACAGACAAACAGATCGACATAGGGAGCTTGGATCGCGGCGATCTCAGCATAGGCCGCTTTCGCGGTCTCCGCCGGCGGCGCAAGATCGGGGCGGTAGGACCAACCGAGCGGCCCCAGCGCACCAGCTACTCTTCCGGAGCCATGGTCATCGCGCGCAGCCTTGGCAATCTTGCAGCCCGTTCGATGAAGGCTTTCGAACTGATCGTCGATGCCCGCCGCCAACAGCCGGTCGTGGTGGATCGCATAGGTGTTCGCAGTCGCAACTTCCGCACCAGCGGCGAAGAAGTCTCCGTGCACGGCGCGGACGAGACCGGGTTCATCCAGCATCACCCTCGTCGACCACAAAGGTGTGGGCTCGGCGCTGCTCCGCGCCACCAGTTCCTGCCCCATCCCGCCATCAAGGATCGTGATAGCCATAGTCCCGGACTCCCTCAGATGTCTTGTTGTTGGCCGTCTCTAACGCAAGTGTCGGTCGCAGGGCAGACCTCCTCTGCGCCTTATTTAGTGCGAAGCCTGCGAACCTGTCCCGGCGGGAGGCCAAAGACACGCTTGAAGGCGCGGTTAAAGGCTGGCTCCGACTGATAACCGATATCTGCGGCGACCGCAGCGATCGGCAATTCTGTCTCCAGCAACTGCCGCCGCGCGAGATGCATGCGCCACGTGACAAGATACTGCATCGCCGGCGTCCCAACGAGGCTGGTGAACCGGGCTGAGAAGGCGGAGCGCGACATTCCGGCAACCCGCGCGAGGCTTTCGACGGTCCAAGGCTCCGAAGGCGCGCGATGAACAGCGACGATAGACCGGCCAATCTGCGGATCACGCACCGCCTTAAGCCAGCCTCGGTCTGCCTCTGGCGCGCTGTTCAGCCAACGGCGGATGGCCTCGATCACCACGACATCCGCGAGGCGCGTAATCACCGTTTCTCCTCCTGGGCGTAACTCGCGCGCTTCCCTCGCGATGAACTGAAGCGTCCCCTGGAGCCAACCGCCAGCATCCTCCTCCCAAGGGTCAATCTTGAGGACGTCAGGCAGCAGTGCCAGCAGCAGGCCACTTGCTGCGTGATCGATCCGCATGAGGCCGTACATCAGGCTGGTCTCCGCGCCAACACCGCCATAGTCCAATGTTTCATAGAGTTCCGTGACCTTCTTGATGGGCAACTCCTCGAGGGTCTTCAGCGGTGTATCGAGATCGCTACGGAAACTTACCGGGGCGCCGCTAGTCGTAAGCACGAGATCGCACTTTTCCAGGGGAAAGGGCTCCCCCTCGCCAACGGTCAGCCAGCAACGCCCGCCGATGACCACCGTAAAGCTCATCAAGTCCGGGAAGCCCGGGATCGCAACGCCCCAAGGAGCGCGGAGCCGGGACTGACAGTAGAAGGTGCCTGTCAGCTTCAGGAGATGCAGGATTTCACCCAGCGGATCACCCACGGGCTGAGCGAGGAGACTGGGATCAGGGACGTGGGGTTCGGTGTGCGCCATGGAGCCATTGTGTCTGAGAAATCCGTGTTCGTCCACCAGCTCAGGACGATCAGTCAATGATTGCAGATCAATGAGCATTCATAATCTCCCATAATCTCTTATCTCCGGGCCATCAAGCAAGCCAAAGGATATGATCCATGCAAACCGACCCCATCCTCGTCATCGGTGCAACTGGCAAGACTGGATCGCGCATAGCGACGCTGCTCGAAAGCAAAGGGCACGTCGTTCGCCGCGGCTCCCGGGGTGCGGCGGTCCCGTTTGACTGGGACAAGCCCGAAACCTGGCCCGCCGCACTAGTGGGCGTTTCGTCCGCCTATGTATCTTACTTCCCGGATATCGCCTTTCCGGGCGCTGTTGAGTCGGTAGAGGCCTTCACTGCTGTCGCACGCAAGGCGGGTCTCCAACGGCTTGTCTTGCTGACAGGACGCGGCGAACACCATGCCGAACGGGCCGAAGAGATCATCCGCCGGTCTGGCATCCCCTTCACCATCGTCCGGGCTGCCTGGTTCGCGCAGAACTTCTCCGAAGGCGCGCTGCTCGAGCCGGTGATGGCGGGCGTCCTGCCTATGCCGGGCGGGGACGTCCTGGAGCCCATCGTCGATGTGGATGACATCGCCGAGGTCGCAGTGGCCGCGCTGACCGAGGACGGTCATGCGGGCGCGCTCTACGAAGTCACAGGCCCTCGCTTGATGACCTTCGCTGAGATGGCGGGCGAGCTCTCCGCCGCCATAGGCCGTCCGGTCAAGCACCTGCCGCTGTCCTTCGAGGAGTTTCATGCCGAACTCTTTCAGGCGAATGGGGAGATGATCGCCGACATCATCACCGAAATTGCCCGCGAGACGCTCGATGGCCGCAATGCGCGCCTCGCTGATGGAGTGCAGCGTGCACTCGGCCGCCCACCGCGCGAATTCCGTCAGTTCGCGAGAAAGGCTGCGGCCGACGGCGCTTGGGCCGCTGCCGCTTGACCTCTTTGAAAGGATACCTCAATGCGCACCACTCTCTTTCGAAGGCTTACCCTAGGGGTCGCTGGACTAATGGCCCTTGGCATAGGTCTCGCAATCACCTTCACGCCGCAGTGACCTTCTGCCTTGATCAGAGCCGCGCGGAGCTGGAATTCTCCGGTTGGTTTGTTGGTTGCGGTGAGTGTCGGCGCGGAGCCCGCGAGAAGCTCAAGCGACGACGCGGCGGTGGTGTCGAGGACCTCCTTGGGTGAGAGGTAACCGAGCGCCGAGTGGGGGCGCTCG
>JBCBYB010000065.1:0-17041 GCA_039816045.1 Pseudomonadota bacterium | reverse complement strand
CCCTTGTCGCTCGGCGGCGCGGGCCCGCGCGCGAGATGGCGTCGAACAGGTTTGCGGTCGCAGCCGACTTTCCGCCCGATCGCGGTGATGGTGAGCCCTTAACTCCTCAGTTCGTGGATCAAGACGACCTCGTTTAGCCCCTTCACCTGACTGCCTCGTTGTGGCTTTTCGTGACATCGGGCGGGGTTGTTCGGGCGGCGCTGTTTCCCGGAGGACGTGTGCCCGTGAAAAGACGTGCCGGTCCTCAGTAGTGGGGAACCTTCGATGAGCACGTTCGGGGGAGACCTCACCAAGCACTCACAGGATTGCGGAGCGGCTGGAGAAAGATCGCGCGGCCTTCTTGGATGTGCCCCCGTCGCCTTCGCGGCGTGCGATCAGCGCCTCGGACGGGTGTCGAGCCAGGCGCGCCTGCGCTCCCGCAACGTCGACCACTCGGGCCCTGTCGCCTACGCGCACCCGCCGCCCGCCAGGGCATGCTTGTCTGCCCGAGAGGGGCGATCCTACGAGACCACCGACGTCGTCTGCGACCTGGCTCGCACCACCTGCCGCTGCGCGCGGAAGGTCAGCACGCTGGATCAGGCGGCGCCTCTGCAGGGCTGCGACCTGCCGCCGGAGTTCGCCACCCTGCGCCACCTGGTTCTCGCGAGGATCGAGGGCAGGCCGGCATGGACCGGCACCCCCGTTCCCTTACCCTCCATATGCCTTGGCGGCGACGAGCGCGACAACTGCGCGCTCCTCGACCGGTTGACCCTTCATGTCCACATCCTCGAGATGAACGGCAAAAGCCACAGGCTCGGCCAGAGCCGTGCGCGCAGGGCAAAACCAACGCCCTGATCCCCGCCGCGGATAATCGGCCCTGACGGGCACGAGCGCCCTAGCACGCTCAAGCCACTTGGACAGCGCACGCGCCGAGGCGCTCGCCAATCGCAACCGTCTGCCCCCTAACCAGAGGCGCCAGATCATGCGCCGCCATCCGGGACGGGCTTCCACACGCCATTGACGGCAGGTTCGGTGCCAGACACTAAACGGGGCTACAGTTGAGAGGCTGCACCTGGCTTGGGCGCCTCCTGGATAATCCACAGTTTCTAAGGGATCGCCAAACAGCGCTGCCGTTCGACGCCGATTATCATCTCGGCGGGTGGACAATCCTCCGACATACCCCCGTGCTCAGGCATGTCCCAAACCTCAGCGCTCAAACCGAATGCCCGGTCAAAACGAAGAGAAGTCCCATGCCGTCAGATTCGGCGCAGTTTAGACCAGTCCATCGGTTGGATGGATATCCTTTGCCCAGAACTACCACATAGACAAAGCCCAAATGTCCTTTTGCATAAGGTGTGCGCTCCATCCTGCACAATTTTGCACTCGGTACTGGAAGACTTCTCGACCGGCAGCCCGGTTTCTTAGATCGCCCCAACGGGATGGAGGCTGCACTGAACTGTCGTGTGCCAGCATCAAATCCGCATATTGTGACATCCATCACATATCCTAATTTGCGAATCAGTCTATGTAAGGGTGGGGCTGGGCAGCTATTCTGCTGTCTGCACCCACCTAGGGGCCGCGTTCGTGTGAGTTGGGCTCAGAGGACGGTGTTGCGTTCCGTGCTGCTGCCTGCCGCGATGTCCGCGCTCCCCAGGGAGACGCGGACATCGTGTTACAGGTGCTATGAACGCTGGCGCCAGCTCATTGCGCTGCCGCAAGCTCTCGCGGCCGCGCGAAATCAACAAATGCGGCTTGGCCGTAACCAAGGTCCCGCCAATCCTCTAGCTCGGCGGTAAACACAGCCGCTGCAGCGGTCGGGAAATGTGTGAAGGCGCGCGCACAGCGGGGCCGTATCGTGCCACCCGCGAGCTTGCGCGTCAGCGCACTCAGTCCTGGATTGTGGCCGATGATCATCACACTCCCGATGTTGGGGCCGATCGCACGAAGATGGGCCAGCATCGCCTTCGGTGGAGCGTGATAGAGCGTCTCTTCGTAGATCGGCTGAGGCGCCTCTGGAAACGTTGCATTCAAGAGAGATGCCGTTTCCCGCGTTCGTTGCGAAGATGAGCAAAGCACCAGATCAGGACGGTGCCCGCGCGAGGCGAGCCACTGAGAGATCACGGGCACAGCACCTCGACCGCGAGGGTTCAGCGGTCTGTCGTGGTCATCAAGATCTGGATCGTCCCAGCTTGACTTCCCGTGCCGAACGAGAATCACCTTCTTCATGGCTAGAAGGATTGCAAAGCGACCACCGGGGTCAAGCGTGGTTGTTCAGACGCGGTGTCGCGTGGAAGACACGAAGGCCTCCATGTGATATCGCAACTGCGCCTCGGGGGGCGATACGCCGACAGGGCAGACCCGGCGTGCAAGACACCCGGAGGCACAGTTGCTGGTGGCAGAAGCCCTGAGATGACCAAGACAAGCGGCCACGTCATACGCCTGTCCTCGGAAGGCATCCACTGGACAGGCCGACAGACAGGGTGCCGGGCAATCCAAACACGGGTTAGCCAGATCCGGTTCAGGTAAGTCAATCCGTGAGCGAAACAGAAGCGCACCGCGATAGGACGTCCAAAGCCCTCGTCCTGGTGATACCAGCATGCAAATGGGAGACGGACGCGCGCCCTCGCCCCATTGCCCCCATTTTAGAAAAGGCTGGAAAGGCGGGCCGCCAAAGGGGTAGACCGCCTCCGCACCGACATCGTCGGCCACCGCATCCAGAACCCGTCTGCTCCACCGATCCAGCGGATCGTTCTTGCCATCGGTTGCTTCGGGCGCCGAGGAGAAGACCGGCCACATCCGATCCCCATCCGCGCCAATCAACACGAGGCTGGTCCAGCCGGGAGCAATTTCGGCCCCGATGGTATCATCATGGAAGCCGCCTACGGCGCGCAGTCCGTGCGGGTGGAGGTGGGCACGGAGAACGCTGAATGCTGCGTCCTTTGCCGGATCGGGTTCATGATCAGGTGTCATGTCGCTCCACGGGGCGATACCGTCCGCCGCTCCAGGCATCCACTTTGCGCTCTATCAATCACCCCTTGTCTCGGCATTCTTTGGGACCTCTTTGCCAGACGCACTGACCAGGTGATCGCGCTATTCTTCAGCGACGCTGGTCCGGCGGGGTCGCTTCCTCTGAGATCAATGCCAAGGCTTCCGCGCGCGGCATCACTTTCTGGCCCTGTTCTCCGAGGCGACGCACCGCAACCGTTCCGGCCTCCACCTCCTGGCGCCCGACCGCGAAGATGTAAGGTATGGCGGCGTTCGAGTGCTCACGGACCTTGTAGTTGATCTTCTCGTTGCGGGTGTCCACCTCGGCGCGCAGGCCTGCGGCTGCCATCTCCGCTACCAGATCCGCAGCATAGGCATCTGCATCCGACACAATGGTCGCCACCACAGCTTGACGCGGCGCGAGCCAAACCGGGAACCGCCCGGCATAGTGCTCGATGAGGATCCCAGTGAACCGTTCAAGCGACCCAAACAACGCACGGTGCAGCATAACCGGGTGTTCCCGGTCGCCATCTGGCGTGACATAGGTGGTCCCAAACCGTTCGGGCAGGTTAAAATCGACCTGAAGAGTGCCGCACTGCCAATCGCGCCCGATGGCATCGCGCAGGACATATTCGAGTTTCGGCCCGTAGAATGCACCTTCGCCCTCAAACAGGGTGTAATCATGTCCGGCGGTGTCCAGCGCCGTACGCAGAGCCTCTTCGGCACGGTCCCAGCTCTCTTCGCTACCGATGCGCTTCTCCGGGCGGGTAGACAGTTTGATGCGGACATCCTCGAACCCGAAATCCCGATAGATCGACAGCACGAGGGCGTTCACCTTGAGGCATTCCTCGGTCAGCTGGTCGGGCGTGCAATAGATATGGGCGTCGTCTTGCGTGAAGCTGCGCACGCGCAAAAGTCCATGCAACGCACCAGAGGGTTCATACCGATGCACCTTTCCGAACTCGGCGATCTTGAGCGGCAGGTCCCGGTAGCTTTTGACGCCCTGGCCGAAGATCATCATATGGCCGGGACAGTTCATCGGCTTGAGCGCAAATTCCCGCTCATCTTCGGTTTTGGTCAGGAACATATTGGCGCGGTAGTTTTGCCAATGCCCAGAGATCTCCCAAAGCGCCCTGTCCATCATGTCGGGGGAGTTGACCTCGACATATCCGACTTCGTCTTGGCGCTTACGCATGTAGGAGATCAAAGTTTGAAACAGGGTCCAGCCCTTTGGGTGCCAGAAGATTGAGCCAGGGGCGACCTCTTCGAAGTGAAAAAGCCCAAGGTCTCGTCCAAGTCGCCGATGGTCTCGCTTGGCCGCCTCTTCCAACATGTGGAGGTGCGCATCCAAGTCCTTCTTGGTTCGGAAGGCGACGCCATAGATCCGCTGAAGCATCTTGTTGCGGCTGTCGCCTCGCCAATAGGCACCGGCGACCGACATCAGTTTAAAGGCATCAGGCGGTACCTGGCCGGTGTGCACCAGATGCGGTCCGCGGCAGAGATCCTGCCAGTCGCCATGCCAGTACATGCGGATGGGTTGGTCGCCCGGGATCGCCTCGACGAGCTCAACTTTGTAGGGCTCGCCGGTGCTCTCGTAGTGCGCGATGGCGCGGGCGCGGTCCCAGACCTCGGTGCGCACGGGATCGCGTGCCTCGATGATCTGGCGCATCTTCTTCTCGATCGCCGCGAAGTCCTCGTCGGTGAAAGGCTCGTCGCGGTCGAAGTCATAGTACCAGCCATTGTCGATCACCGGACCGATGGTGACCTTGGTGTCCGGCCAAATCTCCTGCACCGCGCGCGCCATGATGTGGGCGCAGTCGTGGCGGATCAGCTCGAGCACCCCCGCATCCTCGGATTTTGCGGTGACGATCGCCAGGTGGCTGTCGGCATCGATCGGCTCTGAGAGGTCCGCCAGCCGACGGTCGATACGCGCTGCGATGGCGGCTTTACCCAGCGATTTCGAGATGTCCGCAGCCACCTCTGCGCCCGTCGTGCCTGCGGGATAACTCCGCTCGGCGCCGTCGGGGAGGGTGATCTTGATCATCTCAGTCATGGGTTCTGTCCGTTTGAGAAGGTTTCAGCCGCGGGCACAAAGCCGCGGGGTCTGCCCGGTGTCAAGGGCATGCCGCGGTGTTGGTCAGGTTGGGCGTTCAGGGTCCGGCCAGGGTGCCGGGGCATTCGTACGTGGCATTAGCCCGCGGAGACGCCGTCGTTTGAGTTCCGCAAGCGGGCGACGGACTTCCGAGTCGAAAAAGGACGACGCGTCTCGCAGTGGAGCATCTTTCCCCTCGACCACACGCGCATAGAGGCAGGCATCCAGATGCGTTCGAGCCGTGAGCGCCTCGCGATCATCAGGCGCAAGCGTATCCAGACGAAGAGGCTGCCAACTGGTCAACCCTGCCCAGGCGTGCCCCGAGTTTTCCTTGGCGGCCTGCTCTGGCAAGCCCAGCCTCTTCGAGAGCGCCGCAACCAGCTGATCGCATTCGGAGATGTCGCCCACGAAGTCGAACTGTCCGAGCGCCTCCTCCAAACGAACCAGCTTCTCCGCAGCGGTCATCCGTGCCAACCGGAGCCAGGGGATCTCGAGCCAATGCGACAACAGGAAGTGGCTAAGCGGGTCCGGCGCAAGACACCGCAAATGCAGGCCGAAGGGATAGGGAGCCATCCCTTGCGCCGCATAACGCATCATCCGAAAATTGTACCAGGAGAGCACCAGCGATTTCGGCTCTCGCAGCAGCACGGATCTGATCATCTGGCGGCCCGGGAACAGCGTTTCGACGGAGCGACCGATGTAGTGGCCCGAGACCGCGCGGATGGTGTCGGGCGCAGCGGGCAGCGTCGCACGGTACTTCCGACCGAAGAGTTCGAGAGGCAGAGACCGTGTACGCTTGGGAGCGGACCAGAAGACCGGAGGGCCAAGATGGGCATGCAGATGCCCCTCCAACGTGCTACCCGCGCATTTCGGAACATGGAGTACGATTTCGAGCGGGCGGCTCACATCTTCTCCAACTCGGCCAACAACGCGGCTCGCAGCGCGTCATACTCGCGTTGGGGGATGCCCTCCATCGCGGCGTCGCGCGTTGTAAGGGCGTCGTCGTAGATCTCAGGTGGGGCAAAACGGGCGTCCGGGTCTGTAAATTGGCTATCGGTAAGGGCCATGCGCTGAGCGTCGACACGGTTGTAGTAATGCCAAATGCCCTCCATCCGGGTTCGCAGCACCTCAGCACCGAAGAGATCGCACACCACCGCAGCCGTCACATTGCATTGCCCGTTGGGTGGGTTCTCAACCGACCATTGGGCAGCTGTTTCAAGCGACCAGGCGCGGCGCAACGCCGCCCGGACACGCGCTTCGTTGAAGGGAAGCATCACATCGACACCCCAAAGGTCCGCCCCGCCGCCTCCTCATAGACCGCAATTGTCGCCCGTTGCATCGCGGACACCGTATACCGCGAATGCACACGCGCGCGCGCCGCAAGGCCCATATGCGCGCGCTCCGAGGGATCGAGTTCCAGGGCCGCATGGATGGTCTCGGCGAGCTTTGGGACATCCTTCGGAGGATAGAGCCAGCCCGTTTCCCCATGACGAATCGTTTCCCGCGCACCGCCGTGGTCGGTCGCAATCACCGGGCGCCCCATGGCGCCGGCCTCCACCACAACGCGTCCAAAGGCTTCCGGATCGGTCGAGGCCGAGACAACGACGCTCGCGAGCTTGTAAGCCGCCGCCATATCGGTGCAGCCTCCGGTCAACCACACTTGGCGCTCCAGCCCGGCGGAGCGAATACGGCTTTCCAAGGCGCGGACATACCAATCCTCTCCACCATCGCCGACGATCAGGATGAGGAAGTCCTCACCCCGCTGCTCGCGTAAGATTTTGGCCGCATCGATCAGCTTCTCTTGCCCTTTCCATCGCGTCAGCCGCCCGGGCAACATGACAACAGGGCGAGGGTCGTCGATGATCCCCCAGGCCTCAGCCAGCTTCACAGTGCGTTCCGCGCCCACCGCATCCTCGGAAAAGACTGAGATATCCGCCCCCCGCGGGATCACCACGACCCGCTCCGGTGGGACCCGGTGACGCTCGAGGATCATGTCGCGGATAAAATCGGAGATAGCGATAACGGGCCTGCCCTTTGCCATGATCGAGTTGTACTGGCGCTTAAGTGGGAAATCCTCGTTGTAGGCCCCGTGGTAAGTCGTCACGAAGGCCCGCCCCGTCTGTTTGGCAGCCCAATAGGCACTCCACGCAGGGGCACGGGATCGGGCATGGATTACCGACACGCCTTCCTCACGGATCAGGCGCTTTAGCAGCCCGGCATTCTGCCACATGTTGAAGGGGTTCTTCGTAGCGACCGTCATTTCGAAGATCTCGCCACCCGCCCGCAGGATCCGCGGAGCCATCTGCCCGCCTTCCGTCGCAACAAGGGCACGCCCGCCGGCGGCTACGATGGCTTCCGACATCTCCAACGTACCACGCTCAACGCCGCCAGTGTCCAGTCTCGGGACGACCTGCAACACCGTCAACGGACCGCGCCCTTCCTGCACGATGGATGAGCCGCTAAGGTCCCGGGGCCGCTCCCCGTGCAATCCAAGCCCCCGCAAAAAGGACGATACCGCCATGACCGCCCCGGACTTCCTCGAACGCGTTCCAGACCCTCGTATTGCGTATCACAAGCATGAGGCGAATGGCGATGGGACATCACAGCCCGGTGTGGTTTTTCTCGGCGGTTTCCGTTCGGACATGACTGGGACTAAGGCACAATACCTTGAAGACTGGGCGCGGGCGCGGTGCCGCGCCTTTGTTCGGTTCGACTATTCCGGGCACGGGCAAAGCGACGGTCGGTTCGAAGACGGGTGCATCGGTGACTGGGCTCGGGACGCGGAAGCAGTGCTCGACGCGTTGGCGCCCGGGCGCCAGGTGCTCGTCGGCTCGTCAATGGGCGGTTGGATCGCCCTTCTGCTTGCGCGACGACGACCGGAACGGGTGGCCGCATTGGTGGGCATTGCGGCGGCGCCAGATTTCACTGAGGATTCCATGTGGGCAACGTTCGATGCAGCGCAGCGAGAGCGGTTGGAGCAAGACGGGCAGGTTGCCTTGCCTTCGGAGTACTCTGACGAGCCCTATGTGATCACCCGCCGCTTGATCGAGGACGGGCGGCAGAACCTTGTTCTGCGCGACCCCTTGGCATTGCCGTTTCCCGTTCGACTGCTGCAGGGCACCGCAGATGCGGATGTGGATGTCTCGGTCGCGCTTCGGCTGATCGAGCACATCGAGTCTGCCGATGCTCGGCTGACACTTGTAAAGGATGCCGATCACCGTTTCTCCGGCCCACGAGAGCTTGCCTTGTTAACCGACACGCTCGATGCGCTCGGTCTCGATCTGACCGCCGCCTAGGGGCTAGGAGAGCGCGATGCGCATCGGATCCCTGGCGGACGGGTTGTTGGACAGCCTCGAGACGGTCGCCAATCAAGCCGGCTCCTGGTTCGAGCCGACCGTCCGGCTCGGCGTCACGGGTCTTTCTGGCGCTGGCAAGACCGTCTTCATAACAGCGCTGGTCGCCAGTCTTCTCCGTCGCGGCCGGATGTTGGAGTTCGAACCCGAAACTGAGGGGCGCGTCCTTGCGGCGATGCTCAGCCCGCAGCCAGATCCCTCGGTGCCTCGGTTCGCCTATGAGGCGCATCTAGCGGCTCTGACTGCGCGTACCCCGCGATGGCCTTCTTCAACGCGCACCGTGAGCCAACTGCGCCTGTCCTTCCGCTTTCGTCCTTCGGGTTACCTCGGCGGACTGACGGGATCGGGTCGACTGCATCTCGACATCGTCGACTATCCCGGAGAATGGTTGGCGGACTTGGCCCTGATCGACACCGACTATGACAGTTGGGCGGCCGAGGCCCTGCGAACGGCTGAGGCTCCCGGCCGGAGAGCACAGGCGGAACCCTGGCTCTCGGCCCTCGCCGCTGCCGATCCTGCGGCGCCCCATGACGAACCCACCGCTGAGGCCCTTGCTAAGGCCTACACTGGCTATCTCTCTGCTTGCCGAAAGTCGGGGCTCGCCGCCCTCTCCCCCGGGCGCTTTCTCCTGCCAGGGGAACTGGAGGGCTCTCCCGCTCTCACCTTCGCCCCCCTGCCGAGACCAATGAACACTGCCCGCACAACCCTCTACGGGGAGATGCGCCGACGTTATGACGCTTATCGGCGGGTGGTAGTGAAGCCCTTCTTCCAGGACCACTTCGCAGCCCTCGATCGTCAGGTGGTGCTCGTTGACGTGCTTGGCGCGCTGGCAGCCGGTCCGCGAGCGCTGGGCGATTTGACGGACGGGATGGAGGCAACCCTCGCCGCATTTCGACATGGCGCAAGCAACTGGCTTGATCGCATCCTCGGCGCCCGTCGGATCGACCGCTTGCTCTTTGTGGCTTCCAAGGCGGATCACCTGCACCATCAGCAACACGCGGCATTGACCCATCTGGTGCAGGCGATTTTGGCCGAGGCCGCTGATCGGGCCGCGTTTCGCGGAGCAGAGATCCGAGCCATGGCCATTGCCGCCGTCCGCGCCACCGTGGAGCAAGAGATCTCCCGCAATGGCGAGACGCTGGCCTTGGTCCGGGGCCGCCGTTTGGACACTGGCCGAGAGGTCGCGGTTCATCCCGGCACCCTACCCGACGACCCGCGTGCACTGATCGCCGCGGCGCGCAATCCGGAGAACGCCGAGAACTGGCCGGATGCGGAGTTTGCCCGCATCCCCTTCGCTCCCCCCGACTGGGGTCCGCGCTTGGGAGACGGCCCGCCGCATATCCGCCTCGACAGGGCACTCTCCTTCCTGATCGCCGACAAGTTGGACTGATCCAATGGCAAACCCCCAAGACCGCAGCGCTCGCGGCCCCGTCGTCCTCGATCTTGACGAAACGCCACTGCCCGATGCGCCAGAGCCTGCAGACGCCGCACCATTGCCCGAGCCGGGCCAACCTGCCGCCGAACGCGCGCTGACCCTTGCCACTGTGGGGCGACGGCGAGGATGGCTCGGCAGACTGGTGCTCCCGGCCTTGGGGGGGATCGTGGTTCTCCTGGTTGGGCTGTGGGTCGCGGATTTCTACGAGGCACTCGCGGCACGCCATGCTTGGCTAAGGTGGCTTGGACTGGCGCTTCTCGGCTTGCTGGCCTTTGCGGCGTTCGCTTTGGCTGTGCGCGAGATCGCGGCGATCGCTCGATTGGGCCGGATTGAGGAGATCCACCGCTTGGCGGCAACGGCGGCTGCGACACCGGGGCCAGAGCCTGCGCGCCGCGTGATCAAGGGGCTGAACACGCTTTACAGCGTCCGCCCGGACATGGCTCCGGCACTCGCCGAGGTCGCGACGCGAATGCCGGAGATCCCCGATGGTCCGGCGTTGCTGGACTATACCGAGAGGACTTGCATGGCGCCTCTCGATCCCATTGCAGACAAGATCGTCTCGCGCACAGCGCAAAAAGTTGCGGGCTTCACAGCCTTTGTGCCCATGCCAGCGCTCGATGTGGCCCTGGTTCTCTACCAGAACGCCTCAATGATCCGACAGATCGCCGAACTCTACGGAGGACGCGCGGGATGGCTCGGGTCTTGGCGTCTTTTGCGCACCGTGGCCCAGCACCTCGTTGCCACTGGGGCGATCGCAGCGACGGACGATCTCCTCGGCCCGCTGGTCGGCGGTGGCGTCCTCGGGAGCCTCTCGCGCCGGTTTGGGGAGGCCACCGTGAACGCCGCACTGACCGCACGTGTGGGGGTTGCTGCGATCGAAGTATGCCGCCCGCTGCCCTTCCGGGCCCGGTCAGCGCCGAAGGCAAGCACCCTCGTGCTCGGCGCCCTGCCCGGCCTTGGCAGGTCCAAGCCGACGGCAGGGCCGGGGTCAGACTGATGCCGCGCTACAAGCTTACCGTCGAGTATCATGGCGGCCCGTTTGTCGGCTGGCAGCGTCAGGCGGATGGCGTCTCGGTCCAGGGTGCGCTGGAGAAGGCCGTTTGCGCACTCGAACCGGGAGAGCGACCGGTCCAGGGAGCAGGGCGGACCGACGCAGGTGTGCATGCCACCGGGCAAGTCGCTCACACGGACATGGACCGTGATTGGGATCCCTTCCGGCTGTCCGAGGCGATCAACTGGCATCTGAAGCCGTTTCCTGTTGCCGTCATCGCGGCGGAACGCGTATCGGACACCTTCCATGCCCGCTTCGATGCGACATACCGACGATATCGTTACCGGATTGTCCCCCGACGCGCCCCACTGACCGTGGATCGGGGGCTGGCCTGGCGCGTGCCTGGCGCGCTCGCCCTCGACGCCATGCGCGAGGCCGCCGGACACCTCACGGGGCGGCACGACTTTACGACGTTTCGCTCAACCCAGTGCCAATCGGCATCACCGGTGAAGACGCTTGACGAGATCGTGATCAACGAAGCTGGATCCGAAATCCATCTGGAGTTCGGCGCTCGCAGCTTCCTTCACAACCAGGTGCGCAGTCTTGTCGGAACCCTTGTGCAGGTGGGCTCAGAGCGTTGGCACCCGACCCGCGTCATCGCAGCATTGGAGGCCAAAGATCGCGCTGCATGCGGACCTGTTGCCCCGCCCGACGGCCTTTACCTGACGAACGTAGAATATTCTTCCGAAACCGAGTGATCCAATTGCCCACGCCCCTCGTACCCCGGAAAGAGCGGCAAAACGCCGTGCCAGAATGAGAGGGTTGGGTCATGGCCACGACATATCACAGCGGCGAAGGTTCGGTTGCGCGCGTCGCGATGGCAGCAGAATTGCTCGATGCCGACACCGAACTCCGACTGGCCCGCGCATGGCGCGATGATGCCGATGAGCAGGCGCTCCACCGGCTGGTGAGCGCCTATATGCGTCTGGCGATTTCCATGGCCGCGAAGTACCGCCGTTATGGTGCCCCGATGTCAGATCTCACGCAGGAAGCCAGCGTCGGCCTTATGAAAGCTGCTGCGAAGTTTGACCCAGATCGCGGCGTGCGGTTTTCGACCTATGCCGTCTGGTGGATCAAGGCCTCGATCCAGGACTATGTGATGCGCAACTGGTCCCTTGTACGCACAGGCTCGACGTCGTCACAAAAAGCGCTTTTCTTCAACATGCGCCGCGTGCGGGCTCGCCTTGAGGCGGAGTTGAGCCAGGAGGGCGACTTCCCAACCTCGGACGAAATTCGCCGCGAGGTGGCCGAGGAATTGGGTGTACCTCTGCGCGACGTGGAGATGATGGAAGCGCGGCTCTCGGGCTCTGATTTCTCCTTGAATGCGCAGCAGGCTGGCGAAGATGGTCGCGAGTGGGTTGAGACCCTTGAAGACGATGGCCCGCTTGCCGAAGAAAGCGTCTCCCGCGACCAAGATCTCGGCACGGCCCGCGGCTGGCTCTCGGATGCGTTCAAAGCACTGACGGACCGCGAGCGTATGATCATTGCCGCCCGCAAACTGGCGGATACTCCGGAGACGCTTGAGAGCCTTGGCACGAAGCTGCGGCTTTCCAAGGAGCGGGTGCGCCAGTTGGAAGCGCAGGCGCTGCGCAAAATGCGTCAGCGGCTCGAGTCGGTGCATGGCGCGGCGGTGAGCGACCTCGCGCAGGCGCTCTGACCCTCAGCGCACAAGCTTGACCCTGTCTCCCGGGCTGACCTGGTCGGTTGGATCGAGATCATTGAGAAGGCGGAACCGTTCCTCCGGCAGAGTCTCAACGCGCATGCGAGCGGCGAGTCTCCCCACGGTGTCTCCGGGACGAACGCGGACGACTCGAACCCGCTTTGGCTCGATCTGCGCCGCTTCCGCCGCTGTGAGCGCATTGAAGCTGCGCGCAGCCTGGCGGACTTCGCCGAGCAGCCCCGACCCCCGCTGCACCAATGCGGTGATCCGATAGATCCGCCCGTTATGGCGCACGGCGTAGAGAAGCGCGTTGTAAACCGCGCCCTTTAGCTCGATCGGAAGGACAGCCTCAGCAGCATCCAGATCGCCGACATCGACGGGTTGCGGGCCCTGGAGAGAGCCGGTGCGCGCGTCCTTTGCCAGAGCAGGGGCCCAGCGGCGCGCGATATAGGCAGTGAGATCACCACCCGGATCTTCGCCCGTATCCAGGATCATCCGGCTGTTCTGCGGGCCTGCAGCCAGGACGGCGCCACTGGTGTTGCGTATGCGAAACCCATCCGGCACCTCATAGGTGAAGCGCAGCACCGGATGTGTAAACGTTTGCCCATCGACCAAGCCCTGTTCCGGACTGTCGCCCCAAGTCACACCGTCGAGGACGGCGAGGAACCGGTCCCGTCCGCGATCGGCACCAACGGCTTCGATAGGCGCCGCAGCATCGGCCACCGCCACAGCCTGGCGCGTCCGCTCTGCACTCGCGGGGTGCGAGGCGAAGAAATCCACACGATTGGGGTTGTAGCTCGCCCCCTGGATCTTGGCATCAAGACCAGACGAAGCGCCCAGGCGCTCCATAAAATCAGCCTGAGCATAGGGGTCGTAGCCCGCCCGCGCGAGATAGCGCACGCCCAAATTGTCGGCGGCAAGCTCGTCGGAACGGGAATAGCTCGCAAGAGCGCCGCCGGCAGCGACTTGTCCCACCTGCATCGCGAGGGATGGGTCCACCCCAAGCACTGCGAGCCCAAGGCCTCCGAGCAGCAATCCCACCGAGGCTGCGGTGCTGCGATCCCGACGCAGCCCGCCATGACCTGCGGTCACATGACCGATCTCGTGCCCAATCACGCCGGCGAGTTCTGCCTCGTCTTTGGCCAGCGCCACCAGACCGCGCGTGATATAGACATACCCTCCGGGCAGAGCGAAGGCGTTGACCGTCGGCGTGTCCAGCACAGTGAAGGTCCAGTCGGCCGTCGGTTGCTCTGACACAACAGCGATCCGCCGCCCGATTTTGTTCACGTAGGCCGTCAGTTCGGGATTGTCGTAGACGCCACCATAGCGTTCGAGGACCTTAGGGTGCGCATCCGCGCCAATCTTCGCATCGCCGGGCGCGCGCTCTGCCAGCGTTTCGGGTGCAACCTCGGGACTGCCCGTCGACCCGGCGCATGCAGCCAACGCCAGAACCACCAGAAGCGGCAGCAGGAAACGGGAACAAGCGCGCATCTTCTCCTCCAGTGCACACCGTACTTGTGGACCATCGGTGGGCCGGTTCCGCGTTGACCGGACGCTGCGGATCGCCTAGGCCAAACCCGTGGCCCCGTAGCTCAGCAGGATAGAGCAACCGCCTCCTAAGCGGTAGGTCAGAGGTTCGAATCCTCTCGGGGTCGCCATGAAATCAACGGGTTGTAAGGCGCTGAGCACGTCTCAGTCGGTTGTGTTGGCGCAGGCAATCGCACTGTCAATTTGCGAATGACCGAAGCGCAAGGGTCCGAAATTCGGCGGACGGCACCGAGCGACCGCACAGCCCCATTGGCTACCGGCCACCTGCCCCGGAGAGCTCCGTCTCGATGGACCAGAGGCCGGTCATGCACTTCCAATTTTCTTGGACCACCTCGTGAGGGCCGTCCAGGATCATGCTCTATCGGATGGTTCGCGATCAGAGAGCAAGACCGCCCCAACATAGCCCACCGGACAGGGCAAGACACCGCTACAGGCGCCGAAACGCGCCCGCGTTTGCCTCTTCGTGCCTGTGTTCTCGGTCAGTGATCTCGGCGTCGGTGCCCGGACCTGTCGCTGTCGTGGTCATCTCGAAGATCGTCCGGCAAAGGCGCGTGTTCACTGTGTTCACCGGGCCTTCTCCGGTTTGACCCGGCATACGCTGGATCTCCAGGAGCCAAGGTCTGAGACCCTCGTCCAAGACGATGTCCAACCCGATGAGTTTCGGCCGAAAGGTTCGACCGGCCTTCGCCTGCAGCGTGAACAGGCCGTCGCGCGCGACGACATTCAGGAGGCGCCGGGCGATGTCCTCGAGAGATTGCCAGAACGCCTCCCGGGCTTCCGCTTCGGGCACGACCTCGCGCGCAAACGCGGCCAACCCCCAGACGGTGCCATCGTTCTCCACGCTCGGATCTGGATTGAAGCGCACCCCAGGGTGGCCTTCGTGCAGCGCGGTGTTCGTTATGTGCATGTCGGAGCGGCTGAGCCAGCCGTCGCCCTTCTCGAACCTCGCCGGCGCGAATCTGACCAACCCGTCGCGGTAGAACCACGCGCGCAGCGGCTCGGAGCCGGTAATCAGGACATAGGTTCGGAGATGCGCCTTGTGCCCATTCACCAGGTGAGGCCGGTCGACATAGTGCTGGACGACCTGATCTTGGGAGAGGTCGATGGTCGAGACGTCATCCGTCAGCACCATGCCCTGACCGCCAAAAAGATCAGTCGGTTTGACGATCCAGACTGGCCCCGATTTCCCGGCCATTGCATCCTCTTGCAGCAACTCGGCATCGCCAGGCAGCAGGTAGGTTGCAGGGTGGCGTGGCGCCTCATCACCGGCGGCTTTGAACGCACGCGCAAGTCCGTCCTTAGACCGATAGCGATCCCACTCCCAACAGTCGCGCCGGTTGATCACCCCCAAGATCATGGACGACACATGCGCCGGCTTTTGCGCGTAGAGATCGCCAAGGGCCTTCACTGCGTCATCCGCCTCTGCTGTTCGACCAAGATCGCGGTAGACCCGCATCAGGCAGATCAAAACCTGGGCCAACTGTCCGATCGGCGCCGTCGCGACCCGCATCAAGGCGCGGTTCAGGGGGCGCAGCGCGGCCTCCGGTTCGCCCTGGCTGTGTAGAAGCAAGCCGAGCAGCACAGCCGGCAGATAGTAGTCGTCGCGCTCTACTCGCCGCTCGAGATCAGCCCGCGCCTCGTCGAAGCGGCCAGTGTTGTAGAGCGCGTCAGACCTGTGGGAGAGAAACTCCTTCGAGTTCGGCCAACGCGACAGCGCAACGTCCATCACCTGCGCGGCGGAGGCAAAATCGCACCGCCGCAGCGCCGACTCCCACAACAGTTTATGGACTTCGCGGAGGCCAGGGGCAGCCGTCGTTATGCGCTCAAGCAGTTTCTGCGCCGCTGCCGTATCGCTCTCGATCATCGATCGAGCGCGGGCGAGAGCATCTTGCACGCTTTCTGGCATGGCACCCGACTAGCACGCCCATTTCGGCTTGGTCTAGTGATGCAGGACCCGGTCGCGCAGCCCCTTGGTCCCGACTATACCTGGGTCTCGGCATTATTAGCCGCTCAAGATGCGCCCAGCGGTTTGCCAGCCCGTTCAATCGGCCTTTCAAATGGTAAGGCGCCCGGCGCGGTCCCGGACAGGGCCTCGCAGGTGGACGGCGCGCGCTCCGGGCACTTTGGGCTTAGATGAAGTGGATGGCGCGCGGCGGCGTGTGGCGCAGAGAAGAGGCGCACGGCCGCCTGTAATGCGGGTTCCGGTGGCGGCGGCTTGGGGAAGAGCTTTCTGAGGTTCTGGGC
Organism: Pseudomonadota bacterium; assembly: GCA_039816045.1. Lineage (GTDB taxonomy): Bacteria > Pseudomonadota > Alphaproteobacteria > Rhodobacterales > Rhodobacteraceae > Thermohalobaculum. The sequence goes on along the minus strand of JBCBYB010000065.1, from coordinate 694 downwards.
GGTGGCGGCGAGGAGGAATTCGTCGTTTGCACCGGTTGGCCCGCGCAATCGCAGCCGTCCAAGGCCGAGAATGCGCTTCAGGTGGGCGAAGAGCATTTCGACCTTCTTTCGGAGTTTGGCGGAGATCTCGAACACCTCGGTCTTGGCGATGTCACGGGCCATCTGGCGCGCGCCTTCGTGCTCTGAGCGCATAACGCGACGGTGCGTGCCCTTCGGGCAGGACAGTTCTCTGAGATGGCAGGCCTCGCAGTCGGTTTTGAGCGCGCTGTACTTGGCGAAGCGCGTGTCCTTGGGCTCGTATCGGATGGTCTGGAACTCACGCCAGCTTTGGCGCAGTCCCTTGCCCGCCGGGCCGTGGATCACCGGGATATGCGGCTCGATAGAGCGCTGCTCGACCAGCCAGCCGAGCATCTCGCCGGAACCATAGGCCGTGTCGGCGATTAGACGCTCAGGCCAGAGGTCGAAGCGGTCACGGACGCGGTCGATCATCGTCCGGGTGGCGTGGGCCTCGCCAGTGCGCACGGAACGGCTCGCCTGGGACGTCCAGGACGATCGCATGGTCGGTGTCGATCAGGTCGTTGTTCGAATAGGCGAAGAAGGCCGGGCCGAGGTGCGCAGCGATCCACTGGCTGCCTGGGTTCGAGTGCGAGATGAACTTCGGCGTGACCTCGGTGGCCGCGCCGAAGGCCTCGTC
>JBCBYB010000064.1:0-18112 GCA_039816045.1 Pseudomonadota bacterium | reverse complement strand
CTCTTCTGTCACTGTCTCGCTCATCGCTACATCGTCTCCCTTGTAGCATGAGCAGGAATCCACTGGGTCGATACACTACCGCTCAACGAGACGCTGTTCTTCAGCCTCGACGCGGCCCGCCAGCACCTCGCCCGATGGGTCGCCGACTACAACCACCGCCGACCGCGTTCAGTGATCGGCTACCAGACCCCGGCGGCCTATGCTGCCCGGCTCACCGCAACGGGCGGCAGGCTGCGCGGAACTGAAACGCTCCGCCAGCAGCCCGTTGCTCCATCGGCGCCGGAGAGCCACAGTGAAACGCCGACTCCGGTTCCAGCTGGATAATCATCGGTGGTCAATGTAATGCCAATAGACATGCGAAATACGGTTTCTACAGAAAGTTATATTCTACGAAATTATTGGAGATAGCGCAAATAAGTGCACCATCTCCAATGCTTTAGTGTGCAGATATTTGACTGCCTTAGGCGAAGTCCCAAAAGCCAGGAATGACTTCTTGCAACTGATCGAGATTGTCCGCTGCGTTACGGTTCTCGTCCGATGCCGAAAATGCCAGCAAAAGATCTGCCGTTTCGACACCAGGGGAATTTGCGACCCCTGTCCAGAAATCCACCCCGCCTTCGTCGCCATCACGTTCCAGCACGTTTTGGTAGAGTGCTTCCACCAACTGGCGGTTCGAAAGTCCATCGGGGTCGCCCACTTGGGCTTCGAACTCCGCAGAGGAGACGAACGCTTCCGCAAGATCGCGTTCAGTGAAACTCGCCTCGCGCTGGTCGATCCAGAAGTTCAACCCATCTGCGTCGGCCGCTCGGCCAAGGCCAGCTTCGTAGAGAAGTGCCACGGTCTGGGCTTCCTCGACGGTTAATCCTCCCGGAAGCGAGTTCGTATCGACGGCCTCGATCAGTAACTCGATGCCGTCTTCGAGATCCTCAACCAACCCGAGAGACTCCAGAGTGACATTGCCAATGAAGCCAGGAAGTGTACTCACCTGCGACTGGAGTTCATCGAAGGAGATCCCCACGAGGCCGACGCCATCATAGAGCCGAAACGTCTCGATCTGGTTCTCCGGCTCTTCCCAGTCGATCAGAAAAACCGCCGTTCCGCTTTGTGGATAATTGAACAGAAGATGTCGATCATCCACAATAGCAACAACCGGGTCGCCCGCTCCGATGACAACACTGTCGATGTATTCATCATCAGGATCATTACCGATTTCGTGGACAATCGTAAAACTATCAGGGGAAACCTGGTAGATATCGTTACCGGTTCCGCCAACTAAATAGCTTTCTCCTTCGAAAGTGGTATTTGTAAGGCGATCCGGACCTGCTTCGCCGAAGAAGACTTCGCGTTCTGCCGTTCCAACCAGAGCATCCTGGCCCGAGGTCCCTCGCACAACGTTGAACCCGCCGATTTCGTTTGTCATGCCTCTCTCTCCGTCGTTTTACCGTTAAGGCGAAAGAGGTGATTTGGTTGCCACCTCGGTACGCTCGCCAAGAGGTGCGCGCCTATTCCGGCGCGTCACGACTAACTCATTCTTCTCGCTTCAATTTCAGCATGATCGTCTGGCCATCAGCGCGGACCAGTTCGACCCGATCGGGCTCGATTGACGCGACAGTCCAAACACCGACCTGATAACCGAGCCCGACCCGTCTTGCTGGTCCCCCGCCACCCGGCGCAATCAGCGCTAGAAACTCATCCCCATACCCGACGATACCCAGAACTGTGGGCGTCGGGATGCGGGCCGGTTGAGCGTTTGGGGTCTCCGCCGGTTGCCATGCGCGTCGACTGGCGTGAAACAATGGTCGGGATGCGAGATGTTCAACTTCTTCCGCAAGCGTCGCACTTCTTGCCGCAGCGTTGTCGACGCTGGTGACGTGGCTGACGAAAAGGGCGCCGTCGCTAGGTGATCTCGTCGGGCTGGAGAGAATGCTAACGATCCCTATGACAGCCACCATAGTCAGGAAGGCCGCAACTGATGGGAGGCTCCAGCGAACCAACCTTTCCTTGATGTCGTCAGACCCGCGCATAGGCAGCGAACTCAAGCCTGATGGGAAGACGCGGAGCGACTTGAGGCGACGCGCGCCCCCGGGGCCTCCGAAGAGAAATTGCATTCAGTAACAGAGTGGGCTCGGCTTCTTGAACTGCGATCAGAAGAGAAGGCAGAGAGTTCTCAGGAACAGAGCCCTTTACAACAAGGACGATGCGGACAAGACCATCCACGATCACCATGTCTTCGGGGTTCAGCGTCTCGACGTCAAGCTCGTTGGCATCCGCGAGGCTCTGCACGTCGTTCTGAAACAGCGCTCTTGCCTCTTCGGCGGTAGCCGTCGCGTAAACCGCGATCGGGAGTTCTGATGAACGCTCCTGTTTGGCGCGCTCGATGAGTTTCTCAGTGCTGGCGAGCTCGAGTTTGAGTGTTCGGATCTCACTCGCGAGCCGGATTCCTCCGATAACCAAGGCAAGACTCAAAATTGCAGCGAACGCCGCAAACGCGATCTTTGGATGGCTATCCTTCTCAAAGCGGAACTCGCTCATTGCTCGGCCACTCCAGGAAGATCATCCAGATAGCCAGCAATTCGGAAGCGCTCTGTGCTTTGACGACTGTTGCGGGAAATCGGGGCGGCGAAGCGAAGTGCGTTTAACGACGGGATCTGTGCCAGATCCTCAGTCGTGCGAGCAGCCGATGGACCAGAGCCGGACAGCTCCATTTCATTTCCATCTATGGACAGTGCTTCGAGCCACGTGTCATCGGGCAGAGCGGCAGCCGTCCTCGCGATTGTGACAAGACGGAGAGAAGACAGTCGGCTTTCGTTCTCGAGGGTCTGACGACGTGACGCGTCTTGGAGGGCCCGAGCCAAATCAGCACGGGCGGAACTGGCAGCCCCAGAAACCTGGTGAATCTCGGCGACAAGGGTCAGGGCCTGCTGAGCCGCAACGAGAACGAATAAGAGCACCGCTGCGACGGGCACCAGCACCATGGGTGGGAGTTTTCCGAGCCGTGAGGCATACCCCACCACAGACCTATCAGAGGCCTCTTTTGGCTGTGCCCATTCCGGGTGCGCAACCCAATCCGGCGCGACAGACCGGCGTCGGCGGACGGACTTTACCGTTAACCCACCTTGATGAATTGCTTGGATGAGGGGATCTAGGCGCTCTGCAAGGCAAACAGCAACCTCGACATGCCATGCGGCTTCATTGCCTGTTGCGCCCTCACGATAGATCGCACTCCAGCACCAGTGTGCTTTGTCCAGCGAAACAGGAGACTGGAACGCAACCTCTGTTTCTATCATTGCGCGGAGATCTTTGACCGAGGCCTCCGGCAGGGAGAACGAGAGATCCAGGCAGCCGCTGTCCTCCAGGATCAGATCCAACTGTTCTCCACCGGCGGAACGCACTTGCTTCACCGCATTGACATCCGGGTCGAACAGCGTGCGTTCGGCACCATCCGGCCCAGCAATCTCAAGAAAGAAGGCTGTATCCGTCACGGCGATACGTAGTGGCTCCTCCGCCAATGTTGATGGAGCAGGCGAGACCATCGCACGCGCGCCTATCTCCACCATGTTGGCGAAGTTGGTTAAGTACCGTCTTGGCCGGAACTGCCGAGCAAAGCGCTCAAGTTGGCTGAATCCGGCGGAACCAGGAGGTGTCATACACTCGCTTCAATCAACCCGAGATCGGTTCAATCAGTCCAAGATCGTTGAACGAATGATCTGGGAACACAGTGGAAACAAGTGTCTCATCCAAGCCAAGGTGCTTCACCATGATCTCGCCGACCACGTCCTTATAGTTCACGACACGTGGAAGATAGTTATTGCGATCGAGTGTGCTCTCTTCCAGCGTCGTGACATCCGGCGCAAAGCCCCCACGAACGCCACCACCAAACACATACCAAGAGCCGGCGTGGCCATGGTCGGTGCCAATCGAACCGTTCTGTTTCACCGTTCGGCCAAACTCGGTGCACACCATCACGATGGTATCTTCCATATGCGAGCCGGGATTGTTGCCCCCCATGGCATGATAGAACATCGCCAAATCGCGAGCGCCCTCATGCATGCGCCGGTTGTAGCTCTTCTCCTGATCGGTGATAGGCGCGCTCTCGTTGGTGGAAATCTGGCCCGAGTGCGAATCCCAGTTGCCATCGACGTTGATTGCCGCGACTTCGAGCGGGATACCGCCCTCCACCAGCTGCCAGATCAGCTTGAGACCGCGTCCGGCGCCCTGACCGGAGAAATCGGGTGCAAGATCGAGCGCCGCCTGCGGAAGGGACGGGGTCATGATGCCCTGAACCTGCTCAATGGTCTCGATCATGAGCAGTTGGCTTTCCTTCAGACTGCTCTCCGCCGCATTGAGATCAGTCGGATGCGACGCATTCTCTGTCATCTGCTCCAACAGCCGGTTCTCGGAGCAGCCACTGCCCGAGCAGAAGTCACCGTTTTGAATGTTGAAGTCACCCTGGCGGTTGATTGACGGCGCACTGACGTCGCCAACCATCTCACGGCTCTTCCGGCTCTGTCCAAGAGTCGCCCCTCGGATCGGATGGTCCGGCCCGTTATTCACCTGCATGTACCGGTTCAGATACCCGTCGATGAGGTTATTCGGTGCGCCGGTACCGATCCAACGCTGACAATCAAAGTGTGAGCGGTTGTTTCCATCAAAGTGAGTCGCCGGGCAGAGCAGCAATCGCCCATCACTCCAGATATCCATAAGCGGCCAAAGGTTTGGGTTCATGCCCCGGCTCATGGGGTTCTCACCGTTCTGGCCTGTCATATCCAACGCCAGCATCGCCTCACTGTCGGTGCCAGGTGCGATGTGAATGTCGGGGCGGTAGCCGCGGTAGAGGGGATCGTCGGGCGGAAGGAGGTGAAGGCCGTCGGCGCCGCCGCGCATAAAGGCTTTGATAAACCGCTTGGTGCGGCCGCCCGCGCTTTGCGCGAAAGCGAACTGGGCCGAGCCTGGGTTGCCCAAGTAAGCTGCGGTGGCTGCAAGGCTTGCTGCCTGGAGGAAGTCTCTACGGGTTTTCATCTCTGCATTCCTGGCTTGGTTGCTAGGACCGTTTCGGGAAAGGTGACGCCGGACGGCGTCACTGCAGCTTGAAGCTCGGTGTGCTCACCAGAAGGCCGATCCCTCGGATGATTGCGTCGTTGGTGTCCTCTGGGTCCTCCTCCATCGGAGAAAAGACGCCGTCAGAGCCCTTCAACTCATCAACGAGGTTCTCAAACTCCGTTCTGGAGTAGTTCTCGATTGCCGAGATACCGAGAAGATAGGCCGCAACCTCCTCCGCCGTTTCCAGACCCGCGTTGAGAATGACCGTGCGCATATCGAAGCCGATGTTGTAGCGCCGGTCGCTCTCGCGGACTGGGCGGATGATCTGACGCTGTTCCTCGATCAGAGATCCAGTGCCGATCCAGCTCGACGACGTATCCGGGAAACCCGTCGGTGCAGGGAAGAAGTTAATGTTCTGCCCGGCACTCGAGCTCACCGAGTCGTGGAAGTGTTGGAGGAAACTCCGCAGATTGCTGTCCTGCGAAACCGTGTACCCTGCCCCAAAGTTTCGCAAGTAGGACACGGCGAACTCATAGGGTGACTTCACCTTGTTCCGACGCAGCGCTACGTCGGTCAGGTAGTCCGGATGCAGCAAGATCGCTCCGACGAACTCCGTAACCGACCCATCGCTACTGGCCCATGCCGCATCACAGGCGTCAATGTACTTCTGCTCGGGCGTATCGCTCACAAACGTTTGCGCAAGCTTTCCGCAAACGAACGCTCGCGTTTGTGGAAGACCAGAGAGGATTTCAATCAGCTGAAGCCCTTCGTTGAAAGCAGCCGTCTCTTCCTCGCTGCCAGTGATTGTCACCCCAATGAAGGGAATGAACTTATCATCCGGGTCGTGGTACCGGCGGCGGACAGTCCCATTGTCCCTGAATTCGACAGAGCGGAAGAGGAACCGATCTTCCTGCGGATCCGTTCCATCGATCCGTTCGCGCGCCCAGCCAGTGAAGACACGCGCAACCGGATCAATGTCTTCAGGTCCATAACCGCCATTCACGCCGACCGTGTGCAGTTCCAGAATCTCCCGCGCGTAGTTTTGGTTCAGGCTTTGGAACGTACTGTTCTCGTTGTCCAGGTAAGCCATCATGTTCGGGCTTGTCGCCGAGTAGCGCAGCAGCTCCTCGAAGCTCGACAGCGCCAATGCACGGAAGTTCTGCCAGTCGTCCAACTCCGATGTCATAGCAGAGCCGTCCTTGGGCGTCGCGTGGAAGTGGTTCTGCCAGAAGTAGGTCAGAACTTCCCGCAACTGGCGTTCGCTCATGGCAGCGTAGTTCACGTTATACGCCATGTAGTTGCCAAGGATGGCGTTGTTCGACAGATCCGGGTTTAGCACACTTTCCGGGTTGGTGCTCTCGAACGCGCTGTCGTCAATGTTAGCCGCGTCGAGTTGTTCTTGCACGAACGCCACGAACCCGATGTCACCGACCCGTTGATACGTCTCCGGTGTAGCGCCGAAGCTGATCCGACCCAGCGCGTGTTCGATTCCATCCATGGCCGGCTCAACCGAGAAGCTGTAAGACATCTCCGCTGGCTGCACGTCAGGGTCCGCCGTGGACATCGCGGTCATGGTGAGCGACACCGTCCCCCCGTCTGGAAGATCCTCGGGGAAGAGGCGGACTGCGAATTGTCCGGTCATCACTCCGACGTCAACCGTGGTTTGGCGCGACGACGTATCGATCAGCACGGTCACCGCGTCATAGAGCAGCGGATCAGAAACCGCACCAAACAGGGTTGCTCCACGCGAGGGGAGGCTGCCGCCATCGGTGACCGTGCTCAGCGCGAGATCCCCTTCAGGCGTGAAGTCGGCAGGCGGAGTCAGTGGGAGCGTTCTAAGGGCGACATCGTTGCCACCGCCAGCATCGCCGCCGCCGTTGTCTCCACCGCCAGCATCGCCACCGCCGTTGTCACCACCGCCAGCATCGCCACCGCCGTTGTCTCCGCCGCCAGCATCGCCGCCGCCGTTGTCTCCACCGCCAGCATCGCCACCGCCGTTGTCCCCGCCGCCAGCATCGCCGCCGCCGTTGTCACCACCGCCAGCATCGCCGCCGCCGTTGTCACCACCGCCAGCATCGCCACCGCCGTTGTCACCACCGCCAGCGTCGCCGCCGCCACTGCCCGTGTCATTGGAAGCAGTCCGTCGTTTAACGACATCATCGCCGTCGTTGTCGCCACTATCGCTGCTCGGCGTGTTGTCGACTTGGTCGCTGCCGTCATCGTCGGCGTCTCCGCCGCTGGCCATGTCGTCGCCGCCATCGCCGCCTGCGTCACCGTCGCCCATACCGGCGTCATTCGTGTCGGAACCGCCGCCCATCGCCGGACTGTCGTCTCCGTCCATGTCTGACGAGCCGCCATCCGCCATGCCCGAGTCTGGCTCGGATGCATCGTCACCACTGGCGGAGCCGCCTCCCATACCGGCATCGCTGCCGCTGGTTCCGCCACCAGCGGTTGATCCGCCGCCGGTTGATCCACCTCCGGTCGATCCGCCGCCGGTAGACCCCCCTCCAGTTGACCCGCCACCTGCGGACCCGCCACCACCATTGCTCGAGCCGCCACCGGAGGATCCATCACCGTCGGTATCGCTGTCGTTCCCGCCCGCATCCGGAGTTTGCACCACGGAACCAAGAAGGCCGCCCGCATTCGGGTCTGGATTGCCCCCGCCTCGGGGTGTGAAGTCCGGGGTGGTGTTGCCGAGCAGGCCACCGCCACCGCGAAGCTGCATGTCCGCTGACTCACTGAGGCCGCTTAGGCGCATCCCGCCACGTCCCATGGCGTCACGCGATCCGAAGCCGAGGCCGGTCTCCCCGGTCGTCGCGGTTTGCGCCGGCGAAGACGGCTGTTCCGCGGCCTCGCCAAAATCGCTGATGGACTGCGCCGTGTCTCCGATCCTTCCGACCTGAAGACTGCTTGGCGCGGACGCGATACCACCACGAACCTCTATGAGATGAGTGCCGGCCGCCAGCGTTGTGATACCTTCTACGGGTCCGTATTCGGACCCATCAAGGCTAAGCACAACAGATCCGTTGACGAGGATCTCGCCCCGACTCTCCTCAGCAAGAATGAACCGGAAAAGACCTCGTTCATCTACGGTAATTCGATAGAAACCGGATGACGCTGATTCTGCCGCCGGTTGCATTGCGCCCGTCGCGCTCTGCGCTCCAGCTTGTCCAGCCATGCCCGCAAAAAGGGCCCCCACACACGCGCTTACCCAAAGCCGATGCGTCCGCATACGAGCCCCCCAAAGACTAGCGCTTATCAAAATCTAAGCTACGGATAAGTGATGGCAGGAATGTGGCGGATTGGCCAGTTTTTTGCGGGGGGCGCCGCAGTTTTGCCATATTTGGGCGAAGTGTTCCCAAATCCGAAAGTTGCGGGGCAGCATCTGCTGTTGTCAAAGACTATAAGTCAGGATCACCCAGATATGCTGAAGTCAGAGATACTTGATTCGGAGGCTACAACTTGAACGCGAATGGGCCAGGCAATCCGACCAACGCTGTCAGTGATGGGGTTAGTGCGCTCGGTCTCGATCCCCTGTCGGTTCAGGTGTGCTCCGCGCTGGTCGCAACCGGGCGCATAGCGGAGGCCGATCTGGTGCGCGCGGCGACCCTCGCCGTTCGCAGTGGGCAGCCCATGCGTGTGCTGCTTGACCGCCTCGGCTTGCTTTCGCTGACGGACTGGGCGGCGGAGGCGGCGAAGACCACGGCTTTGGCGTTGTACGGTCCGGAAGACATGCCGCGCAAGCCGGCGCTCGACAGCAGGCTTTCATGGGAGTTTCTGCTAAGGCACGCCCTCCTCCCGATGACGCTGGATGAGACGAGCGCGGTTTTTGCGACGCCTGATCCCCTCAACGAGAAAGCGATCTCAGCCCTCCGATTGCTGTTCGGCGAAAAGCTAAAACTCGTCGTCGCATCGGATCGGGATATTGAGGCCGTCTTCGAGCGAGGCGAAATTGGAGACGAAGACGAGCCTGTCGATCCGGACGAGTTCCCTGCGGATGGGTACGACAGCGATCTTGAGCGGCTGCTTGAGCTGGCAAACAATGCCCCGACAATCCGGTTTGTTGAGGAGATGTTCTCAGACGCACTGGCCAGGCGGGCGACCGATATCCATTTAGAGCCTCTGTCGGATAAGCCGCGGGTCCGTTTGAGAGTAGACGGTATTTTGGTTTCGGCAGAGGCCCCTTCAGCGGTGCTCTACAGAGGTGTTATCTCGCGCCTTAAGATCTTGTCAGGGTTAGACGTAGCCGAACGGCGCCGCCCGCAGGATGGTCGCATTTCACTGAAAGCGGACAATCGTCGTATTGATATCCGGATCGCCATTGCCCCAACGATCCATGGCGAGGCGGCGACCCTGCGGTTTCTTGATGCGCGCGCCGGACTTGCGGAGTTGTCGGCGCTCGAACTGCCGCCTGATGTTGCCTCGGTGTTTGATCAGGCGCTGGCGCAACCAAATGGCATTGTTCTGGTCAGTGGACCAACAGGATCAGGCAAGACAACCACGCTTCACGCGGCTTTGGCTGAGCTGAATGAAATCGGCCGAAAGATTGTGACCATCGAAAACCCTGTCGAGATCATGACCCCTGGCCTGGTTCAGATCGAGATCGACCCGGCACTTGATTGGACATTTGCCTCTGCTCTGCGTGCGATCCTTCGCCACGACCCAAACGTCTTGATGGTTGGCGAGATCAGAGACGAGGAAACCGCCGAAATGGCGATCCGTTTGGCTTTGACCGGCCATTTGGTTTTCTCCACCGTGCATACAAACTCTGCAAGCGAAGCGCCGAGGCGTCTCGCAAACCTAGGGGTTGCGGAGCACTTGATGAGCGCGACGCTGCGGATGGTTGCCTCCCAGAGGCTGGTGCGCGAGCTCTGTCCTGTGTGTTCGGTCCCTGCGACGGAGACGGATCGTGCTCGATACTTCGAGGCGGTGGAAGAGGCGCAGACGCTTGCGCCGCACTGGGTAGCGCCGGAGACTGAGCGGCTGATGGCGCCAGTGGGATGCGATGCCTGTGACGGTCAAGGGTTCAGAGGTCGTTTGGGGGTGTTCGAAGCGATGGATGGGCCGACATCGGTGGAAGCCTGCAGAGATGGGTTCGTTGCGAGGCACCGGAAGATGGGAGAGCATGGGCTCGAGCAAGTGGCTGCCGGGCGAACAACCTTGGATGAGCTGTTTCGGACCGTTGGTCCCCCAGGGGCGTGGCGTTGAGCGCGCCCGGTCCGACACGACGGTTCCGCTACATTGCCCGCGACGCACAGGGGCGCAGAAGCACTGCGAGCCTCAGCGCTGTGGATAAGACCGCCGCAGTCGCGGAGTTGCGCCGAAGAGGTCTCTATGCGGTGTCCCTTGAGGCGGAAGAAGAGGGTAAGAAGACCGGTTCGCTTTCGGTCGTTTCATCGGCTCTTCGAAGAGGAAACGCAGAGCGCCAACGAGCCGAGGCCGTTGCCGGCGGCGCCACAGATGAGATCACGGCGAGTGCGAAGCCAACAGCCGCGACGACGATCAAGGGCAGCGAAAGAGCCGGGTCCGCTGCAAGACCGTTTAACCTTGCTCAGCAAGCGACCATCGTGGAAGCGCTGGCGCGCCTCGTCGAGCAGAAGGTGACGCCCGATCGCGCCTTAATGATCATCAGCCGAGGGCGCTCCGGTGTTGTCGCTGAATACGCGGCGAGGGCTCGGCGCATGGTCAGAACAGGGTCGGGCCTCACCGATGCACTTGTGAAAACCGGTGCTCTAACCGATGGGGCGGCCATCGCGCTTATAACCGCGGGCGAGGCGTCTGGAGAACTGAGCGGGGCTCTCGGGTCCGCAGCGCGCACCCTCAATGGACGGCTGTCGGCGCAACGCAAGTTGATCGGCGGACTGATCTATCCAGCGGTTCTCCTGACAGTATCCCTTGCCTCCATTGCGCTTGTGCTCATCGGAATCATTCCTGAGTTCAGACCGTTGGTGGTCGATCGCTTCGACCTCGTGCCGCCTCTTGGAAGATTGGTCTTTGCGTTGTCAGAGTTTCTCACCGCGCTTTGGCCCCTGTTCTTGGCCGCACTGCTCGTTGCAACCGTTGCCGCGATCGTTCTTTTCAAGAGAGGGCTTCTGGGTCCCGCGCTGCTCGGGGTGGGGCGTCGGTTGCCCTGGCTGGGGCAGGCCGTAGAGGACAACAGAGCAATGCTCTTGCTTCGAATACTGGGCTATCTGCTGGACCGGAGATTGCCGCTTGATCGCGCGTTGGCCATTTTGGCGTCTACCAACGCAGACCCTGACCGCGGAGAGGCAATTCAGTCGGCCAACAAACGTGTGGAACGGGGCGATGCATTGTCGGATGCCTGTGAGGCCGAGGCGTTGCTCCCCCCCGCGGCTATCGAACTGATGCGAATAGGAGAGGAAACGGGTACATTGCCGGAGATGCTCTTAAGGGCGGCCGACGATCTTGAGGAATCTGCCGGTCACTACATGAGCCGCGTTTTGACAATGATCGAGCCGGCGCTTGTTGTGCTGGTCGGGTGTATCATCGGGGTGAGCCTCTATGCGCTTTTCACTGCTATCACGGCTGTCAACGCGACCGCGTTTTAGACGAGGCGCGCGCCGAACGGGCATCTCGCGTGGCTTTAGCTTGGTTGAGATGCTCGTGGTGGTCGCGATTGTTGGGTTGTTGATCGGGCTGGTTGGGCCCGCGGCGATGCGCCAGCTGCAGTCTTCTCGTGGGACGACGGCGGCGGCGCAGATTGCCCAGATCCGGGCGGCCGTCGACATCTTTGCTTTGGATGTCGGCCGCTATCCGACAGAAACAGAAGGTCTGCGCGCTCTGGTGACCAATCCAGGAAGCGTGCCAGGGTGGAACGGGCCCTATCTGCGGGATGGCAGACTCCCTGAGGATCCATGGGGTGCCGAGTTCCTCTACCGCCGGACTGCAGACGGCGTTCAGGTCTATTCCCATGGTGCGGATGGCCGACCGGGTGGGGATGGCCAAGACGCGGATGTTTCAAGCTAGTCGCACGAAAGGCGTCTCGCTCAAGGCGACACGCCCCATCCGGAGACGTCGTTCTGGTGAGGATGGTGTCTCTGTTGTCGAGCTCCTTGTTGCGGTTGCAATTGTCGGATTGGTTGGAACCGTCATGGTCATGGCGACCGGGCCATCGGATCGCCAGCGCGTGCGTTCAGCCGCGACGGCTTTGGTCGTGTTCCTTGAAGAGGCGCGCCTGTCCGCGGCGCGGTCCGGGACTTCGGTCGCGCTGACCTATCGCGAGGATGAGCAGGCTTTTCTCGCCAATGGTAAGCGCCTCGACTTGGCTCGGGGCGTTGAGACATCAGAAGGCGCAGGTTTGCCGAGGGACCGTGCCCTTTTGCTGAGGCCTTCCGGCGAAAGCAGAGGCGCGGAGATCCCATTGGCGGTGGGCGATGCGCGTCTTGTGGTGCGGCTCGACTGGCTCACCGGTCGTCTCGAGGTGCGCGAATGATGCGGCGCAGAGGGTTATCGCGAGGCTTCGGACTCGCCGAGGCGCTGGTCGCTTTGCTCATCGCTGGTGGGGTCTTAGCCGCGTTCTACGATGCGGTATCGGTGGGGACGACGCTTCGAAACACCCTTGACCGTCGTTCACAACAGGCGCTTGAGGCCTTTGCATTGCTCGATACGTTCGAAGATGAACGCCCATTGAGACCAGGGCTGGATGAACGTGGACGGACGAACGGGCTGGATTGGCGGGTAACCGTCACAACGGATGCGCCGCAGGGCTTTCTGGCGCCGGCGGGATCCACCCCGGGAGCACTCTTGCATGTTTATGTGAGCGTCGCGCCGCCGGACAGACCCGATCTCGCCTTTCGGCTGCATGCCTTGCGCTACCGAGAGCGACCGATCTGATGCTGCGGCCACGGACATGCCGAAGGCGCGGCAACGCACGTGGCTTCAGCCTGATCGAAGTGACGGTCGCTTTGGCCGTTATGGCCATGACCATCATGCTGCTTTCAGGGGCTGCGTTCAGTCTGCGCCTCGTCTCCGAGCGCAGTGTACGGGCCGATGCCGCGCTGGAGCTTCTAACGGTCCGGCGGCTGCTTCGTGCATGGACATCGGCGACGATGCTACGCGGCCCCTCCGGCGAGGCGAGTTTTGTTGGTGACGGTAGCGATCTCCGCATGCTGCTCGCGCGGGACGATCTCACAGGCACGCCTCGGCAACTTGCCCGCCTCTCGGTCGAGCGGCGCGACGGGGTCTCTGTGCTCCTTGCCTCCCGAGCACAAGGGGGAAAGAGCGTGTGGCAGAGCGTTGGCTCCGATACGCCGCTGACCTCTGAGATCTATCGAACCAAGGAGCCAATGCGTTTCTCGTACCTGGCTTCGATTGAGGTAGGGCAAACGCTCGCTTGGGTGGCGGCTAAGCCAGCGGGTGCGCCGCCCAGAGGTCTTGCACTGACGATCGGAGAGGAACGCCGAATTGTCGCCTTCTTCGAGCAGGAGATCGATGCGGGCTGCCTGGCTCTTGTCGGTCTCGGAACGTTGCAGAGGCGGCAATGCGAAGTTCAATGAAGCGGCGCGGCTGGGGCGCGCGCGGGTTTGCCCTTGTTGCAGTCCTCTGGCTAGGGGTCGCCTTGGGATTAGGAGCGTGGAGTTTCCTAGGTAAAACCCGCGCCGCCGGGTACCGCTTGCAAGCTGAGATCGAGACGGCGCATGCGGAGGAGATTGCGCGCAGTGGCCTCAATCTCGCGTTGGGTCACCTGGCCACCGGTCGCGCGTCGGTGCCGCGAGATGGAACCCCGCAACTCCAGGCTCTGCCGGGAGGGCAGGTGAGGGTCCGCATATGGGATGAGAAGGGAAAGGCAGACCTCAATCGAAGCACACCCCGGCTGATCGCGGCAGCATTGGAGGGCCTTGAGATCAGAGGCTTTGACGCCCTCGACTATGCAGGCATAGCGGACCGTCTCCAAGCGACGGCGCGCCGCCTGAAGCAAGGCGGGAACGCCGTCACGCTAGCCGCCATCTTTCAGTCGGCCCAGGTGCCGGCGGCCTTGGCGGCCCGGGCATCCGAGGTCGTAACGATCCACAGCTTCAGCAACCGCATAAACCCCTGGGCAGCGCATCCCAGGTTGTTGGCGTCGGTACCGGGTCTTGGGCAAGAGGGCGTCGAAGCGATCCTCGCTGCGCGCCGCGAGGGCGAACGGGTTCCCTCGCTCGGCGCGGCCGAGGGGTGGCTGACCCGCGCCGTTGGTCCCGTGTACAGCATTGAGGTCGTCGGAACGACCGCATCCGGGGTTTCAGCGGTCATGGATGCAATGGTGATCGCCGATGGGCGAGGGTTTCGGTCGGGTCGAATGCGGTACCGGGTTCTGAGCGCGCGAGTCCGCCGGTGAGTGTTTTTCCACTCGAGGTCGCCTTTGCCGAGCGGGCTCTCATCGCTCCCAGCGCAGCGGCCCTGATAGGCAGTGTTTTGGCCGTGACGCTTCTCTGTATCGGTCCTTTGCCTCAGGCCGCTCGGGCGTTGAGGCGGCTGTTCATCGGGAGATCCACTGTTGGGAGGCGCATCGACGGCAGTCTGAGATCGGCGCTTCGGGTTGGCGTGATCGCCGGTACAGCCCTTGGTTGGTTCATTGCGGGAGGGGCCGGAGCCCTTGCCGCCGCATTGGTCGCGGTCTGTCTGCTCCTCTCTCTGTGTGATCTACGTTGGCGCTGGTTGCCGACAGAGTGGACTGCATCCATCCTGGCCAGCGGTGTCCTCCTGGCCTTCGCTGCTGGACAAGGTCTGGACGCACTCATCGACGGTGCGACACTTGCAGCCGGGCTGCTAGCGGTTCGACAAGGTTATTGGGCGATACGCGGCGAGGATGGACTCGGACTTGGAGACGTAGTCCTTGCCGCGGGCATATCGGCGCATTTGGGCCTTGCGACCGGTTTGATCGTTCTCATCTGTGCATGTGCAATGGGAGTTCTAGCCGCAACCGCGTCGCAATGGGGGGGGTTCACCAGCGGTGACCGATCCCGCAGCGTTCCTCTTGGAGTGTATCTCGCGATGCTCTTTGCTGCGGTTCCGAGCTTTTCTATCCTGATCTAATGTGCTAGGACTTCTCGTCAAACCACGACGAAAAAAGAGAAATCGATTGCGGGCATACTTGTTCATCGGAGCCTTGGGGCTGATGGTCCTTGCCGGATGCGAGGGCATGTCGGGCCAAGAACCTCGCCCTTTAGAACCGTGGCGAGCCGCAACGGTTCTGGGGGAACCTGCGCAAATTCAACCGGGCCAGGACGACGGACCTGTGCTACCCAGACGACAACAAGGGCTTACGGCAGGTACCCTTTATCCGGGCAGTCAGCCGCTCGGTACGAACCCCGGTGTTGCACAGAGCGGTCGCGACGGTCGGGTCACTCTGAACTTAGTTCAGGTCTCTATCGCCGACGCGGCCGAGGCTGTTTTGGCCGGCTTATTTGGCGAGACCTTTCTGATAGACCCGCGCGTGCAGGGAACCGTTGACATTCGGTCCAGCAGACCGATTGGCCGGAGAACCGCGCTCGAGATTTTTGAACTGGCACTCAAGCAGAACGGCGCCGCGTTGGTCCGCCGGGGAGACGTCTACGCGATTGTGCCGATCGGGACTGAACTCGGTATCGGTATCAACACGCAGCCGACGATACAGCCGGGGTTCACAATCCGCGCCGTCCCGCTTCGTCATATCGGTGCGCGGGAGATGGCGACGATCCTTCAACCGATCGCCGGGGATGGAATTGTTGGTGTCGAGGACGAGCGCAACATTTTGGTGCTTGCGGGCTCGTCGGTTGATCAGGCGGCCTGGCAGAACACGATCAGCAATTTCGACGTTGATTGGCTGTCCAACCGCCCCGTCGGTGTGTTCCCAATCCGAGGACGCTCCGCACGCTCAGTGGTCCGCGGGCTGGAACTTTTGGTCGACACCGCCGAGGGCGCTGAACCGCTCGCCTATTTCGAAGTGATCCCGGAGAACAACTCGATACTCGCGGTCGCGCGCACGCCTCAGGCTCTGACCAGCGTGGCGACCTGGGTGCGTCGGCTTACCCGCGAAGGTCAAAACGATGCGCGCATCTACAGCTATTCGATGCGCTACGCGCGCGCGAGCGACATCGCAGCGGTATTGGGCGAGGTACTTGGTATCGAAGTACAAGTCGCTGGGGCCTCGGATGACGCTTCAGCGGCCTCGGCGCCCGTGCTCTCGCCTTTTGGCCTTCCCGTTGCCGCGCCGATTGCCCAACAGGCCACAAGTTCGGCCGATACGGAGCTTGCGCTCGGGTTGCAGTCGGGCGATCAGCCAGAGCAACTGGGCACCGCAAACGCCACCCGCATTGTCGCCAGCGAGCCCACCAACACGTTGCTTATCCATGCGACGCCTCCAGAGTACGATCGTGTTCTGGGCGTATTGGATCGGCTCGATGTGCCTCAGCGCCAGGTTTTGGTCGAAGCGACTATCATTGAGGTCACTCTCAACGATTCCCTGCGCTTCGGCGTGCAGTACTTCTTCGAGCGAGAGGGGAGCGATTTCGTCCTGACAGCCAACACCGAGGGCACATCGATCCTACCCGGAGTTCCGGGGTTTGCTGCCATCATCAACACGCCTGCAAACGTGATCGTAGACGCGCTAGACGATGTGACAGAAGTCAATGTGATTTCCTCGCCGAACATCATGGTGTTGAACAATCAGGCCGCTCGACTGAGTGTCGGCGCGACAGTCCCCGTTGCCATCCGACAGGCTCAGGAAGGGCTGGAAGATACCGATGTGTTTGCCTCGGAGATCGAATTCAGAGAAACTGGGATTATCTTTGAGGTCACGCCGCGCATCAACTCGTCGGGCTCGGTCGTTCTCGACATTTCGCAAGAAGTAAGCTCCGTGCTCGAGCCGGATGCTGAGACGCTCACGCCGACGATCTCGCAACGATTGCTCTCAAGCTCCGTCGCGATCGACAGTGGAGAGACCGTCGCGCTCGGTGGCCTCTTCTCGATTGATCGTTCCCGAGGGCGCAGCGGCATCCCCTTCCTCGTGGATATTCCTGTTGCGGGTGCTCTGTTCGGACGTCGCAGCACCAGTACCGTCCGCACTGAGCTGCTGGTTATGATCACGCCGCGCATCGTTAACAACGCGCTCGATGCGCGCCGGGTCACACGGGCCTTGCGAGAACGAGTGACCGCTTTCCAACTCAGCGATGCGGCTCTGAGCACGGCGATCACCCCCCCGTCGCTCGAAACCGAGAACAGCCGACAGTTGGACGATCCTGTCGCCAACTCAGCTAGGCCCGCCACCAGTGCCCCGGCACCGTTACCGGCTGGTGAGCCGGATCCAACACCACCGATCGAAACATCAGAGCTCGAGGCGAGCCTTCAACAGGGTCGCACCGAAAACTCTCAGCCCCCGGCAGTTCCTCCGACACAAGCGCCATCGGGATCCAACTATTTGGTTCTTGGAAGCTATCGCGATCCGGAAGGACCCAAGCGTCAATGGGCGAGCCTGAGCGCATCTCGAGCGGAAGAACTCGCCAGTATTAGTCCGGTGTATGACACCCGATCCGGCTTGCACCGGCTCTTGATTGGTCCTTTCGGGTCGCAGCGCGCAGCGGAGTTGTGTGTACAGCTCTCTATCGACTGCTACCCAGAGCCCACTTCGCGCTGATCAAGAAGAACGAGGCGGGTGCGACGGTTGATTAGCTGTGCGGACGGTACTGACGGGATCAGCGCGGCAAGGGTCTCCTTTCGGCGGACGCTTTAAGTCGGCGCGTGGTTGGGTGGCGTAGAGGCCTCTGATGCGAAGCAACTGCTACACCGCGCGACCGCATTCGGCACTCCGCCACCTGTCGCCCGAGGCGTGTCCCGGTTTCACCACCGCACCCAGGCTTGAGTCGCTTGCGGGCACCGAAAGCAAACAATCGCGGAACTCCAATTCCGCGTGGCTCTGATCCACGGAGAAAGTCACACCCTCCAAACGCACGGTTCTGGTTTCGGAAAGGGACCTATATATTTAACAAGCCACTTTTTCCTTAGCGCGGCGAGCAGGAATGGCTGGTTATATCCCCACAAAGAGGGGATATAATGATGCCGAAACAGCGCGAGCCCGAGACCCTGGGCACCTTCG
>JBCBYB010000063.1:0-18435 GCA_039816045.1 Pseudomonadota bacterium | reverse complement strand
GCATGACGCAGACTCGCATGAACGGCACTCCCGTGGAACCCAAAAACGGACTCTTCCGATCCGATCAATCCACTAGGTGTTGTTGTCACGGTACCAAACCAGACGTTGGCGCTGGTTGTGGTGGGAACTCGTAAACCGCCAAGAGCCACTCTGGGTGCCCTTTAGAAATATGGCTACTTCTTCGGCGCAAGAGCGGGCCAGCATCGTTCAATATGGTCTTCAATACTCCGCCACGAGTTTTCTGCAATCTGACTTGATCGCGCGCTCTCGGCATCGATGAGATGTCCGTATTGATCATATGTGAATGACGAACTGTGATGGCCCAAATATTTCTTGATCTCCAAAAGGTTGGCTTCACTCCTAATTAGGTTCGGCGCGTAAAAATGCCTAGCAGCGTGGAAGCCAAGTCTCCTAACCCCAGCCTCAGTTAATAGGCGATTCCACATATTGCGACGTATATTGCTATACATGAGGAGATCAACTGATGCCGTCGAGAACAGAGATCCATGCTGTTTATGTTTCGATAGCGCTCTTATCTCATTTACAATCATCTCGGGTAGTGGAATTGTGCGTTCCGCATATGCGCTTTTTAATCGGTCGACTTTTCCGTTCTTATCTGCGGTTCTCTTAATTGTGACTGTTTTGCGCTTAAAGTCAAAATCATCTTTCTTTAATCCAGATATTTCGGAGTAACGTAATCCCATATTAAATAAAAGTATCGCAAAGGGATGGTATTGACGCCATGCGTTTTGGATAGACATATTTCTATGATTCCGGAGCTTTAGAGCAGCATCAAAAATTCGACGAACCTCATCCACATCGAAAGATTTCTTTCGATCAGTCCGACTTTGCCTTTTGTCAATAGAGACTACTATACCATCGGCAGGATTTACTTTATGAATCCATGCCTCTTTCCATAAGCAAGGATAGCTCTTGCCAGAACAAAAATATGCCGGGCAGTTTGTCGTGTTTTTGTTCTCTCGATAATTTGACTAGATATCTCCAACATAAGTCAATGAGATAATTGAGCTAAGCGAAAGTTCCCCATGACCGGAACGAGATGCTTCTCGAAGTATCTCTTTATCGAATCGTAAGTGGAGTCTGCGACGGGTGGACGCCCATCTCTGCCTCTCTTGCAAGCTTCAATATACGCATGTCCTAACTCGACAAACTTTACCATGTCGGACACGCCCGTTGCGCGGCCAGAAAGGATCCCGCCAATCGACTCCTGAAATCGAATGGCCTCTGATTTCTTTTTGAAACACCGCTCCCTGATATTTCGGCAAAAATCTCGATATCGAACACGATAGTAGGTCCGTGTCTTTCCGTTGGGCATCTTCTTGTTTCTCTTTGAAATATTGGCCGTCATCCACTCCATCTTGGATGGAAAAATCAGAGACGAAAATAATTATTGATTTAATGTTAGTATAAATGAAAATGTTATTTTGATTGGAGTGCTCTTGGGGATTGTTCAGGTACTGTGAATATTCAAAGCTTTCTTGCGCTGCATAATTGCACTTCGCGCGCGAAATCAGCCCTTGCAAAAATGGTTGTTGAGAGCTAACTCGCGGAACGCTGACGAAAGTGACCCGATGTTAGTGGGGCAAAAAGGGGGATCAGAATCGTCTTTGACTCCCCTCCGACTAAGAAAAAGGTTTAAGGTCAGTGGGATAGGGGTGTAGCTCAGTTGGTAGAGCGACGGTCTCCAAAACCGTAGGTCGGGGGTTCGAGACCCTCCGCCCCTGCCAGATCCGCCTGACCGGCGGGTCGACATGACCGTAACCGCCGACGCCGACACCGACCAGGAGACGCGCCATGATGAACCCCGCCCGTTTTGTCGCCCAGGTGCGCACCGAGACCGCGAAGGTCGTGTGGCCGACGCGCAAGGAAGCGGGTCTCACCACGGTCATGGTGTTCATCATGGCAATCCTGATGGCGTTGTTCTTCTTTATGGTCGATCAGATCCTCAGTGTCGTGGTGGAGTTCCTGCTGGCGCTGTGAGGGCTGGGGCTTGACCCCGCTTTGGCTGCCCGCTAAGGAGCGAACTTCTTGAGAACGGTTTGGCGGACGGCTCCGGGACCCGAGAGGGCAGCCGGGGGCACGTCCGGTTGGTGTTGAGCCAGCCGGTGCCGGCCGAGAAAAAGACGCCAGCCTCAGCGTGTTGGGGCAAAATGACGGGCTCGGAGTACACGGGCCGGACGAGGTGGAGCGGATGGCGAAGCGGTGGTATTCGGTGCACGTGCTCTCGAATTTCGAGAAGAAGGTGGCCGAGTCGATTCGCGAGGCGGTGGATCAGCACGGGCTCGAGGAAGAGATCGAGGACGTGCTCGTGCCGACCGAAGAGGTCACGGAGGTGCGCCGCGGCCAAAAGGTCAACGTGGAGCGCCGCTTCATGCCGGGCTATGTGCTCGTGCGCATGGATATGACCGATCGCGCCTATCACCTGATTAAAGACACGCCGCGGGTGACCGGGTTTCTCGGGCCACAGGGCAAACCGACACCCCTGCGCGACACAGAGGTGGCGCGCCTCTTGAACCAGGTCGAAGAGGGCATGGAGCGTCCGCGCCCCGCGATTACCTTCGAGGTGGGCGAGACTGTGGCCGTGACCGACGGCCCTTTCGAGGGCTTCAGCGGCATGGTCGAGGATGTCGACGAGGAGGCCGCGCGCCTCAAGGTGTCGGTGACGATTTTCGGGCGCGCGACCCCGGTCGAGCTCGAATACGCGCAGGTGACGAAAGCCGCCTGATGCAACAGCGGTGGGAGGGTGAGGCGGCGCGCTGCCAACCCGGACCACCCCATGGCAACGGCTGGGACGCGTTCCGGCCTGATGGAGAGAGACGATGGCGAAGAAAGTGGTGGGCCAGCTCAAGCTGCAGGTGCCCGCAGGAAAAGCGAACCCCTCGCCGCCGATCGGGCCCGCGCTCGGTCAGCGTGGCATCAATATTATGGAGTTCTGCAAGGCCTTCAACGCGAAGAGCCAGGAGATGGAAGCCGGCGCTCCATGCCCGACCGTCATCACCTATTATGCGGACAAGAGCTTCACCTTCGAGATCAAGACGCCGCCCGCGTCCTATTATCTCAAGAAGGCGGCCAAGCTGAAATCGGGTGCCAAGGCCCCGGGGCGTGAGACTGCGGGCTCGGTGACCGCCAAGCAGGTGCGAGAGATCGCCGAGGCGAAGATGAAGGACCTGAACGCAAGCTCCGTCGAGGCTGCGATGCAGATCATCCTTGGCTCCGCGCGGTCCATGGGCATCGAGGTGAAGTGATGGCAAAGCTCTCCAAACGCACCAAAGCCGCCCGCGCGCAGACCGAAGGCAAGGCGAACCTGCCCCTCGACGAGGCGGTGGCGCTGATCAAGGCGAACGCGAAGGCAAAGTTCGACGAGTCGATCGAGATCGCGATGAACCTCGGCGTCGATCCTCGCCATGCGGACCAGATGGTGCGCGGCGCGGTGACGCTGCCGAACGGCACCGGTAAATCGGTGCGCGTCGCGGTGTTTGCACGCGGCCCGAAAGCCGAGGAAGCGACGGCTGCGGGTGCCGATGTCGTCGGCGCCGAGGATCTGATGCAGACCGTCCAGGGCGGCACGATCGACTTCGAGAAGTGCATTGCGACCCCGGACATGATGCCCATCGTCGGTCGTCTCGGTAAGGTGCTCGGCCCCCGCGGCCTGATGCCGAACCCGAAGATCGGCACAGTGACCATGGACGTCGCCAAGGCCGTGCAGGACGCGAAGGGCGGCCAGATCACCTTCCGCGCCGAGAAGGCGGGCATCGTCCATGCCGGTGTCGGCAAGGCGAGCTTCGACGAGAAGGCGATCGCAGACAACATCCGCGCTGTGGTGGACGCCATCCAGAAGGCGAAACCGACCGGTGCGAAAGGCCAGTACGTCAAGAAGGTCTCGATCAGTTCGACCATGGGCCCGGGCGTGAGTGTTGCGCTCGAGAGCCTGTCGACCGAGGCCTGAGACGAGGAGATCCCCGGTTCGCTGGGGTTACGACGGGTGCTCGCGAGAGCGCCCGGCCTGTCCGAGACGGTCGGCAGCCGCAAGGCACTAAGTCCGGCCATAGACGGGTGCGGAAGCAGGATGGATGGGAGTGCCCCGCGCACGCCCTGCGATCGTGGCGAAGCCCCGGGACGGGACCCGAGATGTCGGGCCCTCGGCCTCCGTAAGGAGACCGAACCCGGCAGATTAGAGCCGGCGGCGAGGGAGCGATCCCGGACCGCCAAGACCTGGAGCCAAGACTGTGGATAGAGCGCAGAAGGAAAACGTGGTCGAGGAAGTCGGCCGGATCTTTTCCGACAGCGGCGTGATCGTGGTCGGCCACTATGCCGGTCTCACAGTCGCGGAGATGTCAGAGTTCCGCAACCGGATGCGAGAAGCCGGTGGCGGGGTTCGGGTCGTCAAGAACAGGCTCGCCAAGATCGCTCTTGAGGGCAAGCCGTGCGAAGGCATGGCGGCGCAGCTCAAGGGCCAGACGGTGCTCGCATATTCCGAAGACCCCGTGGCCGCGGCGCGTGTCGTGGACAAATTCGTCAAAGACAACAAGAAGTTCACCGTTGTCGGCGGAGCGATGGGGGCGGAAATCCTTGACGAAAAAGGCGTCAAGGCGGTTGCGGACATGCCGTCCCGCGAGGAGCTGCTGAGCTCCATCGTGGGCATGCTGATGTCCCCGGCCGGCAACATCGTCAGCGCGATCACGGCACCCGCCTCGGACTTGGCGGCGATCACTCAGACCCTTGCCGAAAGGGAAGAGGCCTGAGGACACACGCGACTTTGGGACGGCCGGTGGCGCACAGCCATGCCGTATCCACCCTGTAAAGCACGGAATGGAAGAGACAGATGTCCAAGATCGAAGACCTTGCCGAAAACCTCGTCGGCCTCACGCTTCTCGAGGCGGCTGAGCTGAAGAACCTCCTCAAAGACAAGTACGGCATCGAGCCGGCAGCCGGTGCCGTTGCGGTTGCGGCCATGCCAGGTGCCGGCGGCGGTGATGCCGGCGCTGCTGAGGAGGAGAAGACCGAGTTCGACGTCATCCTGAAGTCGGCCGGCGACAAGAAGATCAATGTGATCAAAGAAGTCCGCGCGATCACGGGCCTGGGCCTGAAAGAGGCCAAAGAGCTCGTGGAAGCGGGCGGCAAAGCCGTGAAAGAGGGTGTTCCGAAGGCCGAGGCCGAGGAAATCCTCACGAAACTGAAGGACGCGGGCGCAGACGCCGAGATCAAGTGATCCGGCGTGGCTTCGGCCGCGAATATGTAAGAACGATGACCCGGGGCGGCAGGGGCTGGCCCGGGTCACACCGCTTTTTCGCGAGGGTCATGCCGGCTGGACCGGGGGCAAGCGCGGAAACCGCGGGGCGGGGTCCGAGACAGGTCCGGCGGGGCGCGCCGGTCCAGGGATGGGCCCCTTCTCGCGTTCGGAGCCAGCAAGGCTGCCGCCCCAGCAGCCCTTTGCGCGCAACGAACTTGATCCGAGGGGTCTTATGGGCGAGCTTTTTTCCGGTCGCAAACGCATCCGCAAATTCTTTGGCAACATCCAGGAGGTGGCGGACCTCCCGAACCTGATTGAGGTTCAGAAACGGTCATACGATTATTTTCTCGAGTCGGGCGATGGTGGCCAGCCGGTGGACGGCGAGGGCCTTCAGGGCGTGTTTCAGTCCGTTTTCCCGATCAAGGACTTCAACGAGACGGCGGTGCTGGAGTTCGTGCGCTACGAACTCGAGGCGCCGAAATACGACGTCGAGGAGTGCCAGCAGCGCGATATGACCTACGCCGCGCCGCTCAAGGTGACGCTGCGGCTGATCGTGTTCGAGGTGGAAGAGGACACCGGCGCCAAGTCCGTGAAGGACATCAAGGAGCAGGATGTCTACATGGGCGATATGCCGCTCATGACCAAACACGGCACCTTCGTCGTGAATGGCACCGAGCGTGTGATCGTCAGCCAGATGCACCGCTCGCCGGGCGTCTTTTTCGACCATGACAAGGGTAAGACCCATGTCTCGGGCAAGCTGCTGTTTGCCTCCCGCGTGATCCCCTATCGCGGTTCGTGGCTCGATTTCGAGTTCGACGCCAAAGACATCGTGTTCGCCCGCATCGACCGGCGCCGGAAGCTGCCGGTGACCACGCTTCTCTATGCGCTTGGGCTCGATCAGGAGGGGATCTGCGATTACTTCTACGACCGCGTGACCTATCGCCGGCAGGGCGAGGGCTGGGCGGTGCCGTTCGACCCGGATCGGCTGAAAGGCTCTTCGCCGGCCTATGATCTGGTGGACGCGAAGAGCGGCGAAGTGATCGCACCCGCCGGGCAAAAGCTCACGCCGCGCAAGCTGCGCCAGATCGCAGAGACGGGTGTGAAGGAGGTTCTGGCGCCCTTCGAGGCGATCCACAATCGCTTTGCCGCCATCGACATGATCGATGAGGAGACGGGCCTCATCCACGTGGAGGCGGGCGGCGCGCTCGACCCCGAAGTCGTGGAGGCGCTCGTCAAAGCCGGCCATATGGAGATCGAGACGCTCGACATCGACAATGTCACGGTCGGCCCGTACATGCGCAACACAATGTCGGCGGACAAGAACCTCGACCGCACCTCGGCACTGCTCGACATCTACCGGGTGATGCGCCCGGGCGAGCCGCCGACGCTGGATGCCGCAGAGGCGATGTTCCAGTCGTTGTTCTTCGATGCCGAGCGCTATGACCTCTCCGCCGTCGGGCGTGTGAAGATGAACATGCGTCTCGAGCTCGATGCTCCGGACACCCAGCGGACGCTCCGCAAGGAAGACATCCTCGCGGTGGTCAAAGGGATGGTGGAACTGCGCGACGGGCGCGGTGAGATCGACGACATCGACCATCTCGGCAATCGGCGAGTCCGCTCGGTGGGCGAGCTGATGGAGAACCAGTATCGCGTCGGCCTCCTGCGGATGGAGCGTGCGATCCGGGAGCGGATGAGCTCGGTCGATATCGACACGGTGATGCCGCAGGACCTGATCAACGCCAAGCCGGCGGCGGCGGCGGTGCGGGAGTTCTTCGGCTCGTCCCAGCTCAGCCAGTTCATGGACCAGACCAACCCGCTTTCTGAGGTCACGCATAAGCGGCGGCTCTCGGCGCTTGGCCCGGGCGGTTTGACCCGTGAGCGCGCGGGCTTTGAGGTGCGTGATGTGCACCCCACGCACTATGGCCGCATGTGCCCGATCGAGACGCCGGAGGGGCCGAACATCGGTCTCATCAACTCGCTCGCGACCTTTGCGCGGGTGAACAAATACGGCTTCATCGAGACCCCGTACCGCGTGGTCAACGATGGCGCGGTCACGGATGAAGTGCGCTACCTCTCCGCAACCGAGGAAATGCGCCACACGGTCGCCCAGGCGAACGCCAACCTCGACGAGGAGGGTCGGTTCCAGGACGAACTGATCTCCAGCCGTAAGGCGGGCGAGTTCATGCTCTCCCCGCCGGAGAACATCACGCTGATCGACGTCTCGCCGAAACAGCTGGTGTCGGTGGCGGCGGCGTTGATCCCGTTCCTCGAGAACGACGACGCAAACCGCGCGCTGATGGGCTCGAACATGCAGCGCCAGGCGGTGCCGCTGATCAAGGCCGAGGCGCCCTTTGTCGGCACCGGCATGGAGGCGCGCGTCGCCCGCGACAGCGGGGCCGCTATCACCGCACGGCGTGGCGGCGTGATCGACCAGGTCGACGCCATGCGCATCGTTGTGCGCGTGACCGATCAGATGGAGATCGGCGATCCGGGCGTGGACATCTACCGGCTGCGGAAGTTCCAGGGCTCGAACCAGGCGACCTGCATCAACCAGCGCCCGCTGGTGAAGGTGGGCGACCGTGTGGGCGCGGGCGATGTGATCGCGGACGGACCCTCGACGGATCTCGGCGAGTTGGCACTCGGCAAGAACACGCTCGTCGCTTTCATGCCCTGGAACGGCTACAACTTCGAGGACAGCATCCTGATCTCGGAGCGGGTGGCCAAGGACGATCTCTTCACCTCGATCCACATCGAAGATTATGAGGTGATGGCCCGCGACACCAAACTCGGGCCGGAGGAGATCACCCGCGACATCCCGAACGTCGGCGAAGAGGCGCTGCGCAACCTCGACGAGGCGGGCATCGTCTACATCGGTGCCGAAGTGGGCCCGGGCGACATCCTCGTCGGCAAGATCACACCGAAGGGCGAGAGCCCGATGACGCCGGAGGAGAAGCTGCTCCGTGCGATCTTCGGTGAGAAGGCCTCGGATGTGCGGGACACCTCGCTGCGCATGCCGCCGGGCGAGTACGGCACCATCGTCGAGGTGCGGGTCTTCAACCGCCACGGCATCGAGAAGGACGAGCGTGCGCTGCAGATCGAGCGCGAGGAGATCGAGCGTCTGGCCCGCGACCGGGACGACGAGCTCGCGATCCTCGAGCGCAACATCTATGCGCGGCTGAAGGAGATGATCCTCGGCAAATCCTGCGTGAAGGGGCCGAAGGGCGTGAAGGCTGGCAGCCCGATCACCGAGGATCTGCTGGCGACCCTCTCGCGCGGTCAGTGGTGGCAGTTGGCACTCCCAGAGGAGGGCGATGCCCAGGCCATGGAAGCGCTGAACGCCCAGTACGACCAGGCAAAGCGCGTGCTCGAGGCCCGCTTCGAGGACAAGGTCGAGAAGGTCCGCCGCGGCGACGACCTCCCGCCGGGTGCGCTCAAGATGGTCAAAGTCTTCGTCGCGGTGAAGCGCAAGCTGCAGCCGGGCGACAAGATGGCCGGGCGCCACGGCAACAAGGGGGTGATCTCCCGCGTTGTGCCTGAGGAGGACATGCCGTTCATGGATGACGGCACACCGGTCGACTTCGTGCTGAACCCGCTCGGTGTGCCGAGCCGCATGAATGTGGGCCAGATCCTCGAGACCCATATGGGCTGGGCTGCGGCCAATCTCGGGCGCGGGATCGGCGAGGCGCTCGATGCCTATCGTCAGCACGGCGACATGACTCCGGTGCAGGACGCGATGAAGATCGCCTATGGCGACGGCGTTGCCGAGGCCACCGCGGACATGACCGAGGTCGAGTTCCTGGAGGCGGCGGAGAACGTGCGCCGCGGCATCCCGATCGCGACCCCGGTGTTCGACGGCGCCAAGGAGCCCGATGTGAACGAGCATTTGGTGAAGGCGGGGCTCGATGTCTCCGGCCAGTCGACGGTTTATGACGGGCGCACGGGTGAGCCGTTCTCGCGGCCGGTGACGGTGGGCTACAAGTATCTCCTCAAGCTTCACCACCTGGTGGACGAGAAGATCCACGCCCGCTCGACCGGTCCGTACTCCCTCGTCACCCAGCAGCCGCTCGGCGGTAAGGCGCAGTTCGGCGGCCAGCGCTTCGGTGAGATGGAGGTCTGGGCACTCGAGGCCTACGGTGCCGCCTACACGCTGCAGGAGATGCTGACGGTCAAGTCGGACGATGTGGCCGGCCGCACCAAGGTCTATGAGAGCATCGTGAAGGGTGAGGACGATTTCGAAGCGGGCATTCCGGAGAGCTTCAACGTGCTCGTCAAGGAGATCCGCTCGCTCGGCCTGAACGTCGAACTGCTCGACAGCGAAGAAGAAAGCTGATGCCGCGCGTCGGATGCAAAGCTGCTTTGGCTGGCGTTTTGACCCTCTCGGCGTGCGCTGAGAGGGTCTACGCGCTGTCCGAAGACCAGTCATCGCGGTGGGGCCTCACTCATGGTGTTAGAGCGGATGCCGAATTGAATTGGAGTGATCCGAACGCCGGATCGCAGAGAGCACTTCGCGCGGCCACCGCTTTCTGCGGGCTGCCGAATGACACAACGCCTGAGAGCTTGCAATTCCAGCGGATGTTGTCGGTCTACAGCCGACGGGAATTTGCTTTCTCTTGCCCGGATCCGAGGGAGACCTGAGCATGAACCAGGAATTGACCAACATCTTCAACCCGACGGAGCCCGCCAAGGCCTTCGACGAGATCCGGATTTCGCTGGCGAGCCCGGAGCGGATCCTGTCGTGGTCGTTCGGCGAGGTGAAGAAGCCGGAGACGATCAACTACCGGACCTTCAAGCCGGAGCGGGATGGCCTGTTCTGTGCCCGCATCTTCGGTCCGATCAAGGATTACGAGTGCCTCTGCGGCAAGTACAAG
Organism: Pseudomonadota bacterium; assembly: GCA_039816045.1. Classification (GTDB taxonomy): domain Bacteria; phylum Pseudomonadota; class Alphaproteobacteria; order Rhodobacterales; family Rhodobacteraceae; genus Thermohalobaculum. The sequence continues at coordinate 8,316 of JBCBYB010000063.1, read as the reverse complement.
CGCATGAAGTATCGCGGGGTCACCTGCGAGAAATGCGGCGTCGAGGTGACGCTCCAGAAGGTGCGGCGCGAGCGCATGGGGCACATCCAGCTTGCCTCGCCAGTCGCGCATATCTGGTTCCTGAAGTCGCTGCCGTCCCGCATCGGCAACATGCTCGACATGACGCTGAAGGATCTCGAGAAGATCCTCTACTTCGAGCAGTATGTGGTGATCGAGCCGGGTCTGACCGATCTCGCCTATCGCCAGCTGATGACCGAGGAGGAGTATCTCGACGCGCAGGACGCCTACGGCGAGGACGCGTTTCGGGCCGGCATCGGCGCCGAGGCGATCCGAGAGATGCTGGCGGCCATCGATCTTGAGGTCGAGGCCGAGCGTCTGCGCGCCGATCTCGCCGAGGCGACCGGTGAGCTGAAGCCGAAGAAGATCATCAAGCGGCTGAAACTGGTCGAGAACTTCCTCGAGTCCGGCAACCGTCCCGAGTGGATGGTGCTGACGGTGATCCCGGTGATCCCGCCGGAACTGCGCCCGCTGGTGCCGCTCGACGGCGGTCGGTTCGCAACCTCGGATCTGAACGATCTCTACCGCCGCGTGATCAACCGGAACAACCGCCTGTCGCGCCTCATCGAGCTGCGCGCGCCGGACATCATCATCCGCAACGAGAAGCGGATGTTGCAGGAGGCGGTCGACGCGCTCTTTGACAACGGCCGCCGGGGCCGCGTGATCACGGGTGCCAACAAGCGTCCGCTGAAATCGCTCTCCGATATGCTCAAAGGCAAGCAGGGGCGCTTCCGTCAGAACCTGCTTGGCAAGCGTGTGGACTTCTCGGGCCGCTCAGTGATCGTGACGGGGCCGGAGCTGAAGCTGCACCAGTGCGGGCTGCCGAAGAAGATGGCGCTCGAGCTCTTCAAGCCGTTCATCTACAGCCGCCTCGACGCGAAGGGCCTCAGCTCGACCGTCAAGCAGGCCAAGAAGATGGTGGAGAAGGAGCGCCCGGAGGTCTGGGATATCCTCGACGAGGTGATCCGCGAGCACCCGGTGCTGCTCAACCGCGCGCCGACGCTGCACCGTCTCGGTATCCAGGCCTTCGAGCCCGTGCTGATCGAGGGCAAGGCGATCCAGCTCCACCCGCTGGTCTGCTCGGCCTTCAACGCGGACTTCGACGGCGACCAGATGGCGGTCCACGTGCCGCTCAGCCTGGAGGCTCAGCTCGAAGCGCGCGTGCTGATGATGTCGACGAACAACGTCCTCAGCCCGGCGAACGGCAAGCCGATCATCGTGCCGTCGCAGGATATGATCCTCGGGCTCTACTACATCTCGCTCGAGAAACAGGGCGAGCCGAACGAGGGCATGGCGTTTGCCGATTGGGATGAGATCGAGCACGCCATGGAGGCGGGCATCATCAACCAGCACACCCGGATCAAGGCGCGCTTCCACACGGTTGACGAGGCGGGCACCCCGGTGGTGGAGCGGGTCGAGACCACGCCTGGCCGCATGAAGCTTGCGAGCCTGTTGCCGAAGAACGCGAACCTCAAATTCGACCTGATCAACCGGGTGCTCCGCAAGGGTGAGGTCGGCGAGGTGATCGACACCGTCTACCGCCACTGCGGGCAGAAGGAGAGCGTGATCTTCTGCGACCGGATCATGAGCCTCGGCTTCCGCGAGGCGTTCCGGGCGGGCATCTCCTTTGGCAAGGACGACATGGTGATCCCCGACAACAAGTGGGAGATCGTCAACGAGACGCGCGACCGGGTGAAGGAGTTCGAGCAGCAATATCTCGACGGTCTGATCACCCAGGGCGAGAAGTACAACAAGGTCGTCGATATCTGGGCCAAGTGCACGGACAAGGTCGCCGACGAGATGATGAAGCGGATCTCGGCCGTTCAGGTGGACGAGGAGAGCGGGCGCGAGCTCGACAGCAACTCGATTTACATGATGAGCAACAGCCGGGCCCGTGGCTCGCCGACCCAGATGCGCCAGCTGGCCGCCATGCGCGGTCTGATGGCGAAACCGTCGGGCGAGATCATCGAGACGCCGATCGTGTCGAACTTCAAGGAGGGGCTGACCGTCCTTGAGTACTTCAACTCGACCCACGGCGCGCGGAAGGGTCTGGCGGATACGGCGCTCAAGACGGCGAACTCCGGCTACTTGACCCGCCGCCTGGTGGACGTGGCTCAGGACTGCATCGTGCAGATCCACGACTGCGGCACCGACCGTGCGATCACGGCAAAGGCCGTGGTGGATGGCGGCAACGTCATCTGCACTATCGGTGAGCAGGTGCTCGGTAGGGTTCCGGCGGAGGATGTGCTTGATCCCGCGACGGACGCGCTGATCCACCCAGCCGGCCAGATGGTCGAGGAGGCCCACGCGGCAGCCATCGATGCGGCCAAGGTGCCTGAGATCAAGATCCGCAGCCCGCTGACCTGTGAGGCGGAAGACGGCGTCTGTGTCATGTGCTACGGGCGCGACCTCGCCCGCGGCACGGTCGTGAACACCGGCGAGGCGGTCGGCATCATCGCGGCCCAGTCGATCGGTGAGCCGGGAACCCAGCTGACCATGCGGACCTTCCACATCGGGGGCGCGGCGAACGTCTCGACCCAGTCTTTTGTGGAGAGCACGCAGGAGGGCCGGGTCCAGTTCCGCAACCCCAACACGCTGACCAACTCGGACAACGAGATCATCGTGATGGGACGGAACATGCAGATCGCCGTGATCGACGAACAGGGGCGTGAGCGGGTGGCATACAAGCTGGCCTATGGCTCGAAGCTGTTGGTCTCCGAGGGCGACGACATCAAGCGCGGCGCGCGTCTGGTGGAGTGGGATCCCTTTACCCTTCCGATGATCGCGGAGAAAAACGGCTACACCAAGTTCGTGGACCTCGAGCTCGGCTTCTCGGTGCGGGAGGAGACGGACGAGGCGACGGGCCTCACCCAGCGGATCGTGTCGGACTGGCGCGCTGCTCCCAAGGGCAACGAGCTGAAGCCGGCGATCACGCTCGTCGACGACACCGGCAATATGGTGAAGCTCGATAACGGCAACCCGGCGCATTACTTCATGTCCGTGGATGCGATCCTCTCGGTCGAGAGCGGCCAGGAGGTGCGCATGGGCGATGTGATCGCGCGCATCCCGCGTGAGGGTGCGAAGACCAAGGACATCACCGGTGGTCTGCCGCGGGTGGCCGAGCTCTTCGAGGCCCGCCGTCCGAAGGACCACGCAATCATCGCCGAGATCGACGGTGTGGTGCGCTTTGCCAAGGACTACAAGAACAAGCGCCGCATCGAGATCGAAAGCCATGATGGCGAGGAGAAGCGCGAATACTTGGTGCCGAAAGGTAAGCACATCGCCGTGCAGGAAGGCGATGTGATCACCAAGGGCGAGTACATCATGGATGGCAACCCCGCACCCCATGACATCCTTGCCATCATGGGGATCGAGGCGCTGGCGAACTACCTGATCAACGAGGTGCAGGAGGTCTATCGTCTCCAAGGCGTGAAGATCGACGACAAGCACATCGAGGTGATCGTCCGCCAGATGCTGCAGAAGGTTGAGATCTCGGAGAGCGGGGACAGCACGCTGCTGGCCGGTGAGCAGGTGGACAAGGCTGAGTTCGACGAGGTCAACGCCAAGCTAGAGGCCGAGGGGCGGCGCCTGGCCAAGGGGGCGCCGGTCCTCCTCGGCATCACCAAGGCGTCGCTGCAGACCCGCAGCTTCGTCTCGGCGGCGTCGTTCCAGGAGACCACGCGTGTGCTGACCGATGCGGCAACGCAGGGCAAGCGTGACAAGCTCGTGGGCCTCAAGGAGAACGTGATCGTCGGGCGTCTGATCCCGGCGGGCACCGGGGGCGCGACCACCCGGATCAAGCTGGAGGCGCAGAAGCGCGACAAGGCGATCCAGGCCGAGCGGGCTGCGGCGGCGGAACAGGCGGCGGCGGCGCTTGAGGTCATCGACACCGAGGAGGGGGGGGACGGTCCGGATAGGCCAGACGCACCGGTTCCGACCGGGGGCGGCGGTTTCGGCGAAATCCTCTGATCTTGACGCTCAAAAGCACAAGGCCCGGGTCACCGCCCGGGCCTTTTCTGTTGCGTGTCTGACCCCTTGAAGGCCAAACTAACCCCCATGAGAGTTTTCATCTGAGGAGAAGATTATGGCGGTTCTATCCGTTGCGCTGATCACAAAGGAAGTTCGAGACGAACTGAAGAAGGAGCAGGATCAAAAGATCCAGCCCATCGACAAGTGCGTCGCCCTATTGGAGAAGCAGGTGACCGAATTTCGGAAGATCGTCAAAGATTTGCAAAAGAAGTAGTAAGATGCGCGGCCTGGTACATGTGCTGACGCAATTAGCCATGGGGCTCGCCCTGAGCCTGGGTGGATCCGCATTGGCTTCCGAGATTACCGATCCACTGCTCGACGAGATGGAGCAGGCGATTGCCGAGCGGGACGGAACACCCTTGCCCGCCGAGGAGGATGGGCCTCTGCCCGCTTTGGTTACGGCCGATCCTGAGACGGTGCTGGCGGCGGCCCGGCTTTTCGGCGCCGCAGAGCCCGCCACCGACCCGACGGGTGATCCGATGATTCGGGCGGAGATCTCTCCCTATTCCTACGTGATTTTTTTCTACGGCTGCACAGATGGCACCGACTGCTCAAGCCTGCTGCTGCGGGCTGCCTTCGCCTCATCCGGGACTGACCATGCCCAGATTGGCGCTTGGAACCGGTCCAAGCGCTTCGGCACTGCTTTTCTTGATGACGACGGGGATCCGGTCCTGGAGATGGGCATCAATCTCTTCGGCGGGGTCAGCCAGCGCAACCTCGAGGATAGCCTCGACTGGTGGCGGGTGGTTTTGACCGATTTCGCAAGTCATATCGGCGGCTGATGCTCCCCGCCTGATCAACGGTTACAGAACAGCAAAACGGCCCTTGACCCTCGCGACCAGCGCACGTATAAGCCGCGCGATCCGACGGCAGTGATTGCCGCCGGGCAGGATTGCGACACTCAGGCACGGCACGATCCGGCACACTGCCAGATCCTCTGCACATCGGCCGCAAGGGTCCCAAGGGATCCGATGGCGGTCGCTGTTGTCTTTTGCGGTTATCCGCAGGTGACAGTCTGAGATTCGTGGTCCGGTCGAAACAGAGAGACAGGTGGGGGTTGGGCCTCTATGCCGACGATCCAACAGCTGATCCGGAAGCCCCGGCAGCCGAAAGTCAAGCGACAGAAGGCCATGCACCTGCAGGCCTGTCCGCAGAAGCGCGGCGTGTGCACGCGCGTCTACACAACGACGCCGAAGAAGCCGAACTCGGCACTGCGGAAAGTGGCCAAGGTCCGTCTGACCAACCGCTTTGAGGTGATCGCCTACATCCCTGGTGAGGGTCACAACCTGCAGGAGCACTCGGTGGTGCTGATCCGCGGCGGGCGTGTGAAAGACCTTCCGGGTGTGCGCTATCACATCCTGCGCGGTGTGCTCGACACCCAGGGCGTCAAGAACCGCAAGCAGCGCCGGTCGAAATACGGCGCCAAGCGGCCGAAGTAAGGAGCAGCCGATGTCTCGTCGCCATCGCGCGGAAAAACGCGAGGTCCTTCCGGACGCCAAATTCGGTGACCGCGTTGTGACCAAGTTCATGAACAACCTGATGTTCGACGGCAAGAAATCGGCCGCCGAGCGCATCGTCTACGGCGCCTTTGGGCGTGTCGAGGGCAAGATGCGCCGCGAGCCGGTCGAGGTGTTCCATGAAGCCCTCGACAACATCAAGCCGTCCGTCGAGGTGCGTTCGCGCCGCGTCGGTGGTGCGACCTATCAGGTGCCCGTCGAGGTCCGGCCCGAGCGGCGTGAGGCCCTCGCGATCCGTTGGCTCATCACTGCCAGCCGGGCGCGCAACGAGAACACGATGGAGGAGCGCCTGGCGGCCGAGCTGATGGATGCGGTGAACAACCGTGGCTCGGCGGTCAAGAAGCGCGAGGACACGCATAAGATGGCAGAGGCCAACAAGGCCTTCAGCCACTACCGATGGTAACGACACTCCGGATCTGAGGACCGACCCATGGCCCGCGAATACACGCTCCAGCGCTATCGTAACTTCGGCATTATGGCGCATATCGACGCCGGTAAGACCACCACGACCGAGCGCATCCTGTACTACACCGGCAAGAGCCACAAAATTGGCGAAGTTCATGATGGCGCGGCCACCATGGATTGGATGGCGCAGGAGCAAGAGCGCGGGATCACCATCACGTCGGCGGCGACCACCTGTTTCTGGTTCCGGACCGAAGATGGCGCGACCCCGGCGGGGGACTACGGCGCGACCCCGGACGAGGCGAAGTTCCGCTTCAACATCATCGACACCCCCGGCCACGTGGACTTCACCATCGAGGTGGAGCGGTCGCTCGCTGTGCTCGACGGCGCGGTGTGCGTGCTGGACGCGAACGCGGGCGTTGAGCCACAGACCGAGACGGTGTGGCGCCAGGCCGACCGCTACAAGGTTCCGCGCGTCGTGTTCGTCAACAAGATGGACAAAATCGGCGCCGACTTCTTCAACTGTGTGAAGATGATCGAAGACCGTACCGGTGCTGTGCCCGCTCCGATACAACTGCCGATCGGCGCTGAGAGTGAGTTTGCCGGCCTGATCGATCTCGTCACCATGAAGGAGTGGGTCTGGGGCGGTGAAGAGCTTGGGGCGTCGTGGACCGTTCAGGACATCCGTGACGAGTTCAAGGACGAAGCCGAAGAGTGGCGCGGCAAGCTGATCGAGATTGCCGTCGAGCAGGACGATGATGCGATGGAGAAGTACCTCGAGGGTGAAGAGCCCGATGAGGCGACGCTCCGCGCGCTGATCCGCAAGGGCACCCTGGCGATGGATTTCGTGCCGGTGATGTGCGGCTCGGCGTTCAAGAACAAAGGCGTGCAGCCGATGTTGAACGCTGTGATCGACTACCTCCCCGGTCCGCTCGATGTGCCCGCCTATATGGGCTTCAAACCGGGCGACGAGGAGGAAGAGCGCAACATCGCGCGTTCGGCCGATGACATGCAGCCTTTCGCTGGCCTTGCCTTCAAGATCATGAACGACCCCTTCGTGGGCTCGCTGACCTTCGTCCGCATCTACTCCGGGTCGATCAAGAAGGGCGACAGCCTGATGAACTCGACCAAGTCCAAGCGTGAGCGGGTCGGGCGCATGATGATGATGCACTCGAACAACCGCGAGGAGATCGAGGAGGCGTTTGCCGGCGACATCATCGCGCTTGCAGGCCTCAAGGACACCACGACCGGCGACACGATTTGCGATCCGTCGAATGCGGTGGTGCTGGAGACGATGAACTTCCCCGATCCGGTGATCGAGATCGCGGTCGAGCCGAAGACCAAGAACGACCAGGAGAAGATGAGCCAGGGCCTGCAGCGGCTCGCGGCCGAGGATCCGTCGTTCCGCGTCACCACGGATCTCGAGAGCGGCCAGACCATCATGCGCGGCATGGGCGAGCTCCATCTCGACATCCTGGTCGACCGTCTGCGTCGCGAGTTCAAGGTCGAAGCCAATATCGGTCAGCCCCAGGTGGCTTACCGTGAGACGATCAGCCACGAGGCCGAGATCGACTACACCCACAAGAAACAGTCCGGTGGTTCGGGCCAGTTCGCGCGGGTGAAGATGGTGATCACACCGACGGATCCGGGCGAAGGCTACAGCTTCGAGAGCAAGATCGTCGGTGGCGCGGTGCCCAAGGAGTACATCCCCGGTGTCGAGAAGGGCGTCGAGAGCGTTATGGACAGCGGGCCGCTGGCCGGCTTCCCGGTCATCGACTTCAAGGTCGCGCTGATTGACGGTGCTTTCCACGATGTCGACTCGTCGGTCATGGCTTTCGAGATCGCGGCGCGCGCTGCCATGCGCGACGGCCTTAAGAAAGCCGGCGCGAAGCTGCTTGAGCCGATCATGAAGGTCGAGGTGGTGACGCCCGAGGAATTCACCGGCGGCATCATCGGCGACCTGACGTCGCGGCGCGGTATGGTCCAGGGCCAGGAGAACCGCGGCAACGCCATCGCAATCAATGCGATGGTCCCGCTGGCGAACATGTTCGGCTACATCTCGAACCTGCGGTCGATGTCGTCGGGTCGGGCGAACTTCACCATGCAGTTCGACCACTATGATGCGGTGCCGCAGAACATCTCCCAGGAGATCCAGGAAAAATTCTCTGCCTGAGCGGCGGAGCGGTGATGGACGGCGCGGGTTGAACCCAGGCGCCTCGGAAGGAAGGATGATAAGCCATGGCGAAGGCAAAGTTTGAGCGGAACAAGCCGCATGTGAACATCGGCACGATTGGTCATGTTGACCACGGCA
>JBCBYB010000062.1:0-19901 GCA_039816045.1 Pseudomonadota bacterium | reverse complement strand
GGCGCTCGGCATGAGGACACCAGCCGCAGCCTTCGAATTAGCGGCATAACCTGGGCAGATTCCGCTGGGTCGATACATAGCGGCGGTTCTCCGACGCCAGGACCCGCATTCGCTCGAGGACAGCATCGTCGCGCACGACTGGCTGATACTGCTGCACCGAGCGCGAGAGACCCACGATCCGGCAGCTCCGCCGCTCGCGGAGGCCCAGCTCGTCCATCAGGAAGCCCACGGCTCGTCTCTTGGCCATGGGCGTCACCAGTTTTTTGCCAGGAGCTCTTTCATGGCGGACATGTCGAGCACCTGGTCGGCGACAATCCGCTTCAGCCGCGCGTTCTCGACCTCGAGCTCACGGAGCCTCGATGCATCCGAGGCCTCCATCCCGCCGAACCACGCTTCGCGCGCGCCGCTTCGCGACGTACGCCAGGAGTAGAAGGTCGCTGTGCTAATCCCGTGGCGCCGGCAGAGCTCGTCCACCTTCGCTCCCGCCTCGTTCTCTTTGATGACCGCGATGATCTGCTCATCGCTGAACCGGCTGCGCTTCATCGGACATCCTCCTTCGTCCATTCAAAGGTGGAAAATCCCAGCCCGCAATGGCCCCGATCTTGGGGAGAAGGTCAGGGAAAAGGTCAAACTTCGGTCCACACTCTTTTCTCTCAATCCAGTATGGTTTTTTTCCGTGATTATCAGACAGATCTTTGGATTTTGATCCAGCTCTGCCAGGAAACCTTTGGCTACTCTGCAACAGGTCCCGGTTCTTCAACGCGCCATTGAGATCGCGTTAACCATATCGGGCCGATGCCGGTACGATCTTTGGGGCTCTGCGCAACGCTGGAGAAGACACGATGACCCGAATTCCCGTGACGATCCTGACTGGCTTCCTCGGTGCTGGGAAAACAACCCTGCTGAACCGCGTGATCGCCGAGCCGGGCTTTGAAGACACAGCCGTCATCGTGAACGAATTTGGCGAAGCGGGCGTCGACGGTGCCTTGGTGGCGCAGTCGGACGAACGCGCCTTTGCGATGACCGTCGGATGTCTGTGCTGCACGGTGTCCGGCGATGTGCGCCTGACGCTGCTGCGGCTGCTCGATGAGGCCGCCCGCGGGGTTGGACCATCCTTTGACCGAGTGATCATTGAGACCACAGGGCTGGCCGATCCGATCCCACTGCTCAGGACCTTCATGACCGACAGCCATATGCTCCGCCGCTTCACGCTCAACGGTGTCGTCACCTTGGTCGATGCGGTAAATGGGGCAGACAGCGTTTCCCGCTTTCCAGAAGCGCAACGCCAAGCCGCCGTCGCCGACCTCTTGTTGATTTCCAAGACCGATCTTGTCGATGATGCGCCACAGCGGCGGGATCCTGAGGGACTCAAGGCGCGCCTGTCACAGATGAACCCGAATGCGACCGTGCTCGACGCAGCAGAGGTGACCGCAGAGAGGGTCTTTTCTCTTGCGGCCTTTGATCCAGCGGGTAAGCCTCCGGATGTCGCGGACTGGTTGCTTTTCGCCGGGCGGAAATCGCACGAACATGCGCACCACGGGCACCATCACCACCATCAGCACGACGTCAACGCCCACTCCACGACGGCCTCAGCCTTCTGTTTTACGGCCGCCGCGCCAATTCGGACCCGCGCCCTCAAGACCGCCCTAAGAGATCTCCAGGGTGCGCTTGGCCACAACCTCCTCAGGCTGAAGGGCCTCGTGGACACGACGGGATCGCCCGGTGAACCGCGCGTCGTGCACGTGGTTGGCCATGCAATGAGCCCAATGCGATTTCTGGGGGGGTGGCCCAAAGGCGTGGATTGCACCCGTCTCGTGATGATTGTAGGCGGCCCCGACCGCAGATCGGCCGTGGATGCGTTCCGCAGGGTCCTTCCAGAACTCCAACCCTTCGAGGCGGTCGAGCACCTGCATTGAGCGAACGGGGGCTCGATGCCGTCTCATTTGCCCACGAAGGCGAGCTGCGTCCGCATGCTTGAGCGCAAGGACGGCCCCTCCGGACGATCGCGGGCCTCGCTCGACGCTCCATGCCGCCCACAAGACCGAACTGTCGCCACGGTGCGTCAGAACACCCAAACGCCATAACCGGGGAGCAGATGGAGCCGAACTCCCCCCAACATCGGCACTGAAGACTTCGGCCCTAAAGGGATCTGCCAATCGGCGGTTCTGGGCCCCTTTCGAGGGCCTTGTGAGGTTCTCAGAGCGATCGGTCGCAGACACCTAGTCTGATCAATGGACGGGTGGAATGAAGCTGTAGGAAAGAACTTCCAGGTCAACCAAAGCGGTGTCTTTCGGTTCATCCAAGCGAGGCGGTCAGCCAAGTTTGCTTTCCGGCAGAGCATGCTCTAGCCCCCAAGTCCGCAGGGCCGCCAGGATTGGGACGAGAGCCTGCGCTTTTGGCGTTAGAGCGTACTCAACTTTCGGCGGGACGACCGGGTGCACCGTACGGGTGACGAGCCCGTCCGCCTCAAGCTCGCGGAGTTGTTTTGTCAGCATCCGCTGGGTGACGGTGCCGCAGAGCCGGCGGAGTTCGTTGAACCGCTTGGTGCCGCTGCCGAGGTGGTAAAGCGCGAGGCCCTTCCACTTCCCATCGATCATCTCAAGCGCCGCTTCGACAGGGCACCCGTCCGAACAGTCGTAGGCCTCAAAGCGGCGCGCTCGATCGGTATCCCTTACGGTATTCATTCTGTGCCTACCTGTCCAAGATGTGCGTACTTCCTCTGCGCGCAGGCATATTCCATAACCCAGGTTATCTCAACCGGCCCCCTCGGCCACAGCATCGGAGCCCTGCTATGCCCCTTACCATCGTCGCCCACATCAAGGCTGCCGCTGGCAAGGAAGACCTTGTCCATGCCGAACTGATGAAGCTCATCGAACCGACCCGCGCTGAAGCCGGGTGCATCCAGTACGATCTGCACCGCGACAACGGCGAGCCCGGCCACTTCATGTTCTTCGAGAACTGGGAAAACCGCGACCTCTGGCAGACGCACATGAACAACGATCATCTCAAGGCATACATGGCTGCGACCGAGGGCGCGGTGGATGAGTTCACGCTCTACGAGATGACGAAGATCGACTGACCAGCTGCTGCCCAGAAGGAGAGCTGACAATGCGCGCCGTTGGTTACGCCAAGAGCCTGCCCATCGAGAACACCGCCGCCCTTGCGGACATTGAGCTGCCAGATCCCAACGCCGACGATCTCGGACCCCGCGATCTCCTGGTCGAGGTCGCAGCGGTCTCGGTCAACCCGGTCGATACCAAGGTCCGTCAACGCGCGGCGCCAGAGTCGGGATACAAGGTGCTCGGCTGGGACGCATCGGGCACCGTGAAGGCGGTGGGCAAAGACGTGACCCTCTTCGCCGCGGGAGACACGGTCTTCTACGCCGGCGCCATCGAGCGTCCTGGCACCAACAGCGCTCTCCACGTGGTCGACGAGCGCATCGTCGGGCGGAAACCGCAAACGCTCGATCACGCAGAGGCCGCCGCCCTGCCGCTCACGTCCATCACGGCCTGGGAGCTGCTGTTCGACGGGATGCGCGTCCCAGAAGGCGGCGGCAAGGGAGAGACCCTGTTGGTTCTCGGCGGTGCGGGTGGCGTCGGATCGATCCTGATCCAGATCGCCAAGACGCTGACCCAGCTCACCGTTGTCGCCACCGCATCGCGCGACGAGACCCGAGCCTGGGTGGAGAAGATGGGCGCGGACCATGTCATCGACCATCACGGGGACATGGCGGCCCAGCTTGATGCGCTGGGCATCGCACCACGCTACGTTGCGTCGCTGACCGGGACGGACAAAAATTATGATGCGATCATCGACCTGATTGCACCTCGCGGTACGATTGCACTCATTGACGATCCTGAGACGCTCGATGCGCTCAAGCTGAAGCCCAAAGCGCTGACACTGCACTTCGAGTTTATGTTCACCCGATCGGCGCATGGGGCCGCCGACATGGTTGAACAACATCGTCTGCTGAACCGGATTGCCGATTTGGTGGACAACGCCCGGGTCATTACAACCGCGAACAGGAATATGGGAAAGATCAGCGCTGATACCCTCCGAGCCGCCCATGCGCTCCAGGAAAGCGGCAGCGCCATTGGGAAAACGGTGCTCTCAGGGTTCTGACACCGCCCGGGCCGGAGGCTTCCGCCGACCAAAGAGCGTGCACATACCATCCACGCCTGCCCACGATGGACGGCAGGCAATTGGGAGGCACTGGATGGGGGCGGGCGCGATCAAGGTCGGGTCTCGGCTTGGTCGGCGGCCCATTCACCGGCTGCCTCAACAGCCACCGGCGACGTGGTTGGCAGCACGCCCAGATAGCTGTCGGTCTGCTCGATCGGGATGGATGTCCGCTGGGTCATCCGATAGAGCGCGTATACCGCGATTGCCCCGAAGGTTGCCCCAAGCACCAGCCAGAATGCGAACGGCCCCGCCGTCTCCATCGCCCAGCCTGTGATCAGAGGACCGATGATGGCGCCGAGCCCGAATGTGAAGACGAGACCTCCGGATGCAGCCGGCATGTCCTCGGGGGAGAGGTAGTCGTTTGTGTAGGCGAGAAAGAGGGCATAGAGCGGTGTCGTCACGCCCCCTGCCACGAAGGCGGCCGACATCATCGGCCAATGCCTGTCACCGACAACCCAGCCAATCAGGCAAGCCCCTGCGCCGAGAGCCGCCGCACCGAAGATCAGCTGACGGCGATCCATCCGGTCGGAGAGCCAGCCGATCGGGTATTGCAGCACCAGGGCGCCGGCAAACAGCATTGCAACAAAGAGGGCGATGCTGGCCGGTGTCATCCCGACCTCACCGCCGAAGACCGCGCCCATACCCGACTGCGTCGCATAGATGCTGCCCAGCAGGAATATCCCGACAGTGCCCAGTGGCGACCCCTTAAACAGGCCCCTGAGCGGCATCGGGCGCGCGACCTCGGTCGCCGGCGTCGGGGTGGCGGAGAGCAGGATCGGCGCAAAGGAGACCGAGACCAGGATCGAGGCGCAGATGAAGAGCACAGAGGTGCCCGCATCGCCCAAACTCAGCAGACCCTGTGCGCCGATAATGCCGAGCGTCTGGCAGATCATGTAGGCAGACAGCGCCTTGCCGCGCGTCTGGTTGGTCGCGGTGTCATTCAGCCAGCTTTCCGCCGCGACGTAGATCCCTGACATACAGAAGCCGACGATCACCCGCAGCAGCGTCCAGGCGATTGGATCAGTGAGCAGCAGAAACGAGATGAGTGCGGCCGACATGAAACTGCCGAGCGCTGCAAAGACGCGCACATGCCCCACACGTCGGATCAGCGTGGGCGTGTAACGCGCGCCTGACAAGAAACCCAGAAAATAGCCCGAGGTGATGATGGCGAGTTCGGAGGCCGAGAATCCCTCGATCCCTCCGCGTAGGCCGATCAGCGTGAAGTGCATTCCGTTGCCGAGCATAATGAGGACGATGCCAAGCAAAAGCGCCCAGACCCCGGACAGCACTTGGATCATTGCAAGCCCTTTCTTGGACGCCGGCCCTCATCGACAAGCCCGACGAGCCAAACGCTCCTCCAGAGCACAGCCGTGCTACCTCGGACAGTTTCATGTCACTGGAGCCATCACAACCGCAATCACCCGCGCGCGGCTGTTTGCCAAACCGGCAACGTCTCGGCTTGCCCGCCCGGGAAGAGCTCCCGACGACCCGTAGGAAGGTTGGGTGCCTCCCAGAAAGGGTCTTTCGGGGCGCGCTTGTTTTAGTCCGAGGAACGCCTTTTCTGCGTCATCCGCCAAGCCAGGCCTGCTCCAAGTGCATCTCGCGGGCTTGATGGCGTTCGTAGCCCTTCAGCTCCTCGACATGGTGCAGGAACATCTTGCGCCAGAATGGCTGGATGATGACGCCACTGCCCTGCAGGATCTGCTGTAGCCGCTCCATCAAGGCCTTCCGAGCCGTGGGATCATAAATTGCAAGCGCCTTGTCGAGCGCCGCATCGAAGTCCGGATCGGTGAAACCCGTCTCGTTCCAGGCCCCGCCGGAGCGATACGCCAAAGCAAGAACCTGCACCCCGAGCGGCCGTCCGCCCCAATCGGTGACCGAGAACGGGTACTTCGTCCAGTTGTTCCAGAAGGTGCCGCCGGGCACCACGGTGCGCTTCACGGCGAGGCCCGCCTGCCTGAGCTGCGCGCCGACCGCATCCATCGTCGTCCTCTGCCAGTTGCCATCAATCGAGATCAGCTCGAACTCGGTGCCCGCGTGTCCCGCCTCGGCTAGCAGGGCCAAGCCGCCCTCTATGTCGTGCTCCGGCTTCGGCAACCCTGCGTATTCGGGGTGCATCGGGCCGACATGGTGGTTCTCCCCGATGACGCCGCGGCCTTCGATGCCGAGCTGCATGACGAAGTCGTTTCGCACAATAAGCTGGATCGCGCGGCGTACGCGCGGGTCGGTATAGGGCTCAGCGGTCATGTTCATGCGGGCGACAATGGTTTGTGCGGTCTCCTTTTCCTTCCGCACGAGCCCGAGGCTGTCGAGCAGCTCGAGCTGATCCGCCGGGCTCTCGTCGTTGACATGGATCTCCTCAGCTTCGAAGGCAGAGATCGTCGCCGCCGTGTCAGTGCCAAGATCGATGAACTCGACCTCGTCGAGAAATGCCTCTCCGCCCCACCAGGCCCCCGTCTCGCGGCGCTTCACCACCGCCCGGTCGCCGACACTGAGCTCCACAAGCTCGAAAGCGCCCGTCCCGACCGGGTTGGCTGCGAGCCCAGCCTCGGCATCGAAGCCGCGGTGCACGATGAGTGCTGGGTAATCCGACATCGCCGCGATCAAGGAAATGTCCGGGCGCGGGAGATTGAGCCGCAGGGTCCTGTCGTCCACCTGCTCGAGCACGCCCTCCGCGATCTGCCCGGTGTCCGCATCGATCAGCGTGGCCATGCTGTTGGCCATGGAGTTGCCCTCGGCTGAGCGGTCGCACCACCGGCGGATGTTGAACAGCACGTCCTCGATCTCGAAGGCGTCGCCGTTGGTCCAACTGACGCCCTCTCGGATCCTCAGCGTATAGGTCCGCGCGTCGTCAGAGACGTCCCAGCTCTCGAGCAGCCGGCCAGAGAACGTGAAGTCGGGCTCCCAGCGCACCAAGGTCTCGCAGAACTGGCGCGCGACATTGGCCATCTCCGGCCAGTCGAACTTTCGCGGGTCCTGAAGCGCCATGACCCGCATGCCGATGCGCAGACTGCCGCCGCGGGTCGGGCTCTCCTGCGCAAACGCAGGCCGGGGCAGGCCCAGCATCGCGTAGGCGGCAGCAGCGCTTGCGCCGAAAGTGCTGGCGAGGGCCAGAAACTCGCGCCGTTCCAGACGGCCGGCGCGGCACTCGACCGCTAGGCGTGCGGTGATCGGGCGGTTTGGACCGGATCGGCCCCAGGACGTGTCAGTCATGGATATATGCCCTTTGATGCGTTCTACGCGGCCCTCGACGCTTCAAGGGCTTATCTGCCTCTTAAGATGGTCGCAGAGTTTGTGCCGGCAAGTCCGGCCACTGTGCGGCGGGGCTCGCTGTTCTTCCAGGTTTTCTCAGTTTGGAAGGCCGAAGCGGTTCTCTGTTTGCGGCGGTGTCAAGGATGGGGGGTGGGTCGTTGTCGTTCGGGGTCGCGGTTCTCTGCGAAGTCGGGCCGTGGTGGCTCGCGTCAACATGGCGTCCGGGGCTGATCGTCTCCAATGTCATACACGGGATCGGCGGTGCGTCGTGCTCCGCTGTCCCAGTCCGAAACTCGAGATCGATCCGCCTCCGTCCCGAAGGGTGAGACCGCTAACGCCATTGGTCCGAGTGAGCGGTCGAACGGACCCGCCGCGCATCTCCGGCGAGAACTCGTCGGTCAGATCAGACCTTGGCCTCCTCCATCTTCTTCCCTTTGAACTCCGTGCCGTCGACCCGGATGCAGTGCAGGATCACGGCGATCTTCCGTGCGGTCGCCACGGCGGCCTTCTTCAGACCCGTCCGCGCGGCGAGCCGCATGGCCCAGCTTTTCAGCGGCGAGAAGCGCCTCACATGGCTGATCAGGCTGATCGCCGCCTCGTAGAGAAGCTTCCGCGTCGTTCCGCTGCCGCATTTCGAGATGCGGCCCGAACGGTCGATCTCGCCGGACTGGTATCACCGCGGGGTGAGGCCCAGGAAGGCGCCAACGTCGCTGGCGCGTCGAAATCGGGTCGCGTCGTCGATGGTCGCGATGAAGCCGAGCGCGACCATGGTGCCGACCCCGGGCGCCGACCCCGTGCGCCGATCAGTGTGCGCAGCCGGTCAGCCGACTCGCTCCGGATGTGAATTTCGGCGTACCAGCCCGTTCGTGCAAGTTGCGCCAGGCCCTCGGCATCGGCCTTGTCAGATTTGTTGAGCCGGGCCGACAGACCCTTGTGGGCCTGGCGGGCATCGGCGCAGACAACCGGCAGACCTTGCCCTTCCAGCCCGCGGTGAAGCCAGGTCGAGAGCACGCCGCTCTCGTGCACCACTCGAACAAGCGCCCCGCTCTTCTTGGCGAGAAACTCCGCGATCGCAGCCGGCTCCGTCGGCACCCGACCGCGCGCAACGATCGAGCCCGCCTCGTCGACAATGCAGACCGACAGCTCTTTCATGGACACGTCCAGCCCGGCATCCTGCGTCATGGTCGTTCCCCTCCTCACAGTGGCATTCGCATTCACCTTGTGAGGCCGAGCCTATCGGACCTCGTGCGCCCAAAGGACGGAGAGCGGCCGCCGCTGAAACATCATGTCTACGGTAAGGGTCGAACGTCGGTATCACTAGAAGCGGCGGTTCGTAGACCCAAACTGGCCGTCTCGGCGCTGCGGTCCGTTAGCGAGGTGCGGTCGTGCACGCCGCTTCCTCGGTGATGCGGGGGCGTCAGGTGAAGCGTTTGGGTGATCTGGCGCCGGCTCTGGCGGACCGTTCGAAGGGGCCAGTCGACCGGGCTGGCGCAGGGCTTTGCGTCGGGACGGTCGGCCAGCATCCGCGCCATGGGTGGCCGCTTGGTCCTCCCAGCGCGCAAAAAGAGCGGCTATGCCGATGTAGAAAGCGAAGATGGGCTCCATTTTGTCAAAGAACGCCACGGTCGCACCCGCAACGCAGATCGCGAAGAGCGAGTAGAAGGAGGCGCGGCGCATATTCGCGTATACTCGGGGCAAATCGGTGTCGGGTCGCCTCATCATTTTGACGAAGATGATCACGATGGCCAGCAGGAGCGCGCCGGTTCCCACAAAACCTGATCGCATCAAGAGGGCAAGCCAATGGTTGTCCACGGACCCTGTCATCCAATGTGGCCGTGTCCAATTTTCCGAGACAAACCCGAAGATCGGGTGGCGCATGACGTCGTCGATGCCGTACTCCCAGATTGCTTTGCGGTAGTACGCGGTATGCGCATTCAAGGTCAGCATGCGGGTCATCACCCCGAATGCGCCGCTGTTCGCAAAGGTTTCTAGAAAGGTGTAGAGCCCGAGGAACCCCCAGATGACATATTGTGCTCGGTAGCGGATGCCCCGTGAGACCCGCTCGCAAAAGATCAACAGGATTTGCAGAAGGAGTGGCACCAACGCGCCAGCCGAGAGCGAAAAGAACACGGCGACGGTCACAACCACCGTCTTCAGGAACCGCAACACGAGCGGCCCGGTCGAGTACCAAATGAAGGAGAACGTGGCGACGCAGAAGAGACCGTAAAGAATGGGATGGGCAAACGACGTGGCCGCTCTGTACAGCCCGAGCCGCTGATCCGATTGGATGCCGATGCTCGTGCCAAAGATCTTGCCGGTGACATCGGAGATCAGGCGAACGCCTGTGAACGACTCCATAACGGCAAACGGCAACAGGCCGATCAAGATGAAGAGAACGATTCTAAACACAGATTCGATCTGCTCTGGTTTTCGGATCGAAATCTGGACCAGAGCATAGGTTCCTATGACGAAAATGAAATAAAGGCCGCCGAACTGCAGCCCCTTTCCAACGCCATAATTTAGTGCATGGCAAAAACCATACCATATTGATGAAAATATGAACAAATAATCATAGATGCGGAGTTTTACAGTCAATAAAAATCGCAACAGTATTGGAATGGTTATGATCAGAAGAAAGAGGCGCAATGGTGTCATCACCAGCGGGCCAAAATAAAAGATAGCCGCCGCCGGCGAAATGAGCATAAATAAGAACACTATGACCAGGATGGGCGTCCCTTTCGACGCCTGTTCGTCCCGTCGCTGCCGGGCGGCGCGGGGTCCGCGCAGTCGTGCCTTCTCGGTCAGGCTCATCGCGTCTCCCTGTGACCGACTTCCGGGTCCTGCATAGCATTGGGTGGCTTGCCTGGCGAGGTGGCGGTCTCGGCCCCGGTTTATGTGTGTTGCGTTAGGGGAAGGTTAGGTCCTCGACTTGCAGTCCGCTTCTTTATCGACGGGAAGATCTGCTGTAGACCGCTGCGGGGGCTGGAGAAGGAGCAACTGACTTGAGCGTGTTGCTCGTGGTTGATTTGGATGGGAGTTTGATCCGCACGGATATGCTGGCAGAGTGCTTTTTCGCAGCGCTAGGCCGGGATCCTGTGGCGGCTCTGGGTGCGCTGGCCCAACTCGGCCAGGGGCGCGCGGCCCTGAAGGCACGGCTCGCGGCGATCGCGGCCCCGGATGTCACTCGGTTGCCCTACAACGAGGCCGTCATTGCGCTGCTGTCGGAGGCGCGTGCCGAAGGCCGCCGCACGGCTTTGGTCTCGGCGGCCGACCAATCGCTGGTTGATGCGGTTGCAGGCCATGTCGGTCTCTTTGACGAGGCGCATGGGTCCGATGGGCACCGTAACCTGAAGGGCTCGGCAAAGGCGGGGTTCCTTGTCGATCGGTTCGGCCGTGCGGGGTTCGACTATGTGGGTGATGCCCGGGCCGATCTCGCAGTTTGGGCCGAGGCGCGACAGGCATTGACGGTCGGGGCTCACGCTGGCTTTGCTGACGACGTCAGTGCACGCCACCCCGAGGCGAGACATCTCGATCCGGCACCATCGGGTCTCGGCCGGTTCAGCCCGTATCTCAAGGCGATGCGCCCGCACCAGTGGTTGAAGAACGTGCTCATCCTGCTGCCGCTTTTGGCCGCGCATAGCGAGGATCCAGCGCTATGGGGCATCGCGCTGTTGGCCATGCTTGCTTTCTCGCTCACTGCCTCCAGCGTCTATCTGCTCAACGATCTGCTGGATATCGATGCCGACCGTGCGCACCCCCGAAAACGGAACCGTCCTTTTGCGGCGGGGCGAGCAGGACTCGTCACCGGGGCTTTGCTGGGGGGAGGGTTGTTGCTCTCCTCCTTCCTCGTCGCCCTGGCCTTGCCCTCTGCATTTTTGCTGACGCTTGCGGCCTATTACGTCCTGACGCTTGCCTACTCCCTTGCGCTGAAGCGAATGTTGGTGGTGGACATCGCCTCACTCGCAGGGCTCTACACGATCAGGGTCATTGCAGGTGCAGCGGCGACGGGGATTGCGCTCTCCCCATGGATGCTGGCCTTCTGCGGGTTCTTTTTCTTTTCGTTGGCCGCGGTCAAACGCCAGGCCGAGTTGATGGATGCACGAGCCTCCGACCGCAGCGAGATCTCCGGCCGCGCTTACCGCGTCGAGGATTGGCCTGTGGTGATGGCGACTGCCATCGCTGCGGGGCACGCCTCGGTCCTCGTGCTTGCGCTTTATATTGCCAGCCCAAAGGTGCAGGGTCTCTATGCGACGCCGGATGTGCTGTGGGGGATATGTCCGTTGCTGCTCGCCTGGCTTTGCCGCCTGATCATCATTACCCACAGGGGTGAGATGACCGATGACCCTCTGGTCTTCGCCATCCGCGACCGAGTGAGCTATGCGGTCGGTGCGGCGAGCCTCGGTCTCGGCCTGTTAGGGGTCTTGTGGTGATGGCGGGGGCGCGGGCCGCGCCTTCACCACCGCTCACAGCACGTGCGCTGGTGGTGCGGTATTCGGTATTTGCCGTGATCGCTACCATTGTGAACTTGGGTGCGCAGCGAGTGGCGCTGGCCTTCCTGGAGCCGCCGATTGCCTTTCCAGTCGCTCTGGTGGCGGGCACCGGGCTCGGGCTGGTGGTGAAATATCTGCTCGACCGGCGCTGGATCTTTGGGCTTCTGGCCGCCCGCCCGCGAGATGAGGCGAGGCGCTTTTCGCTCTATACCTTGACCGGGGTCGTCACGACCTTGCTGTTCTGGGCGACGGAGACGGCGTTCTGGCTGGCATGGCAGACCGATATGGCGCGCGAACTGGGTGCCGTGATCGGACTCGCGATGGGCTACACCATCAAATACCGGCTGGATCGGGCTTTTGTGTTTCGGCAGGAGCCTGCACCATGAGCCGCCCGGTGCGCCTCTCGGGATGGGGCCGCCACCCGCGGCTGGCCTGCCGGCTCGAGACACCGGCGGACGAAGCCGCGTTGCGTCAGCTTCTGGACGAGGGCGGGCCGATGATCGCGCGTGGGGCCGGGCGCGCCTATGGCGACAGCGCCCTGAACGCAGGGCTAACGGTTTCGACCCGACGCCTTGACCGGATGCTGGCCTTCGACACCGAACAAGGGTCGCTCACGGCCGAGGCTGGGGTGGTCTTGGGCGACATCATTCGCGCGGTGCTACCTCGGGGCTGGTTTCCCATGGTGACACCGGGGACGAAGTTCCCCACACTGGGCGGGTTGATCGCAGCGGATGTGCACGGCAAGAACCACCACGCGGCGGGGAGTTTCGGCGCCCATATCCGCTGGATCGACCTGATGGGAGCCGACGGTTCGGTGACCCGTCTCACCACGGGGGACGATCTCTTTGCCGCAACCGTGGGCGGGATGGGGTTGACCGGCGTGATCCTGCGGGCCGAGATCGCGCTCCAACGGGTCGAGAGTGCCTGGATCCGCGAGACGGTTGTCCCCGCCGGAGGCCTCGACGCGCTGATGGAGAGCTTCGAAGCTGCCGCCGACACCACCTACTCAGTTGCATGGGTGGATGCGCTGGCCACCGGACCTGCGCTGGGCCGAGGGCTCCTGCTCCTCGGAGAACATGCGCGGCGAAACGAACTCGATTTCCGCGGGCGGGCCGCGCCGTTCCGCGTGCCTCCCCGTGGCTGTCTACGGGTCCCAATGGATGCTCCGTCTTTCGCTGTTTCGCGCCCAACGATCTGGGCCTTCAACCAACTCTATTGGTGGAAGGGGTGCCGTACCGCGCGCGGCGGCCCGCATCTCGTTGACTGGGACCGCTATTTCTATCCGCTTGATGCGCTCTCGGACTGGAACCGGCTCTATGGCCCACGCGGCTTTGTGCAGTTTCAGTGCGTGCTGCCGCAGGATGGCGCCCGTGACGGGTTGCGCGAGATACTCGAGGCGACCGCACGGGCTGGCGCCGGTTTCCTCGCCGTGCTGAAGAAGTTCGGAAAGGACCAAAGCCTCTTCTCGTTCCCGACGGCCGGGTGGACCTTGGCTCTCGATCTGCCCGCCCGGCGCAATGCGCTGCGCCTCCTCGACCGGCTTGAGGCGATCGCCGTCGATCGCGGCGGACGGTTCTACCTCGCCAAGGACGCGCATCTCTCGCGCGACCGTTTCGACGCATCCGAGCCGCGTGCAGAGGCCTTCCGGCGCTTTCGCACTGATCACAACCTCTCGGGGCGTTTTGCCTCGGCCCAATCGGAAAGGCTCGGATTGTGAGCACGCTTCCCGCCCCGGTGCTGATCCTCGGTGCCCGCTCCGACATCGCCCGCGCGCTTGCGCACGTCTACGGGGCCGCCGGTCATCCACTTATGCTTGCGGCACGGGATGCGGATGCGCTGGAGGCAGACCGCAATGACATGGAGCTTCGCCACGGGGTTGCCGTAACGGCCCATGCCTACGATGCGCTCGACTCGGCGGCGTTGCCTGCGTTCTTTGATAGCCTGCCCGCGCTGCCAGGCGTGGTGATCTCGGCCGTGGGCTACATGCCGGATCAGGCGGAGACCCAGGCCGATCCCGAGTTGGCAGCGCGCGTCGTTGCCTCGAATTTCACCGGACCGGCGTTGGCCTTCGAAGAGGCCGCCAGCCGCATGGCCAAGGCCGGGCGCGGCACTCTCATCGGCATCAGCTCGGTCGCTGGCGACCGGGGGCGTGCCAAGAACCACTGGTACGGGGCGGCCAAGGCCGGTTTCACTGCTGTGCTTTCGGGCCTGCGCCAGCAGTACGGCCGCGCCGGAGTGCATGTGTTGACGGTCAAGCCCGGCTTTGTGGCAACCCGAATGACCGAAGGTATGGACCTTCCCGCTCCCCTCACCGACAGCCCCGAGCAGATCGCCAGGGCCATCCATCGTGCGGCCGAGCGGCGCCAGAACGTCTACACGCCTTGGAAATGGCGGATCATCATGGGGATCATCACCCACCTTCCCGAGTTCGTGTTCAAGCGCCTGAGTTTCTAACCGGTGGCACCCGCGCTTTCGATCCTCATCGTCAGCTACAACACGCGCGAGATGACGCTGGCCTGCCTCGCGAGCATCGCCGCCGAGACGCCTGATCTGGACTGCGAGGTGATTGTCTTCGACAATGCTTCGACGGACGGATCGGTCGGGGCGATTGCTGCCGCGCATTCTGGTGTGCGCCTGATTGCGCATCCAGAAAACATCGGTTTCGCAAGAGCCAACAATCTCGCCGCGAAGGAGGCGAAGGGGAAACAGATCCTTCTGCTCAACCCCGATACGGTCGTGCTGGATCGAGCCGTCGAGCGACTGGTGTCGTTCTCTGCCGAGCACCCGGACGCGCTGATCTGGGGCGGGCGCACGGTTTTCGCAGATGGGCGGTTGAACCCAACCTCCTCCTATGCTGCTCCCACGCTTTGGTCGCTCAGCTGCTTTGCGCTGACGCTTGGGCGGCTGGCGCCCCGGTCGGCCTGGTTGAACCCGGAGTTCACCAGTCTTCGCCATGATGGCGAGGAGCGCGATGTCGACATCGTCACCGGCTGTTTCCTGCTGATTGGGCGCGAGACCTGGGAGCAGCTCGGAG
Source organism: Pseudomonadota bacterium (assembly GCA_039816045.1). GTDB lineage: Bacteria > Pseudomonadota > Alphaproteobacteria > Rhodobacterales > Rhodobacteraceae > Thermohalobaculum. Next base: position 4,943 of record JBCBYB010000062.1, on the reverse strand, counting down.
GCTTCGATCCGGACTATTTCCTCTACGGTGAAGAAACCGATCTCTGCCTGCGGGCCAAAGTGCTGGGAGCCCGGCCTCGGATTACCCCCAAGGCCACCATTGTGCACCATGTCGGGGCGGCTGCGGCCGCGCGGGCAGACAAGATCGAGCGGGGGTTTCAAGGCAAGGTCACGCTAGCCGTGAAGCACTGGGGACCGGTTCGCGCCACCCTTGCGAGGGGGCTTCTGCGGTTGACGGTGCTGATGCGGTGGGGAGGGTATGCGCTGGCGGCGCGGCTAAGGCGGCGGGATGCACACCGCACAGCGGCAGCCGAATGGCGCGAGGCCTGGGCGCGGCGGGCCACTTGGCTTGCGGGATATCCACCAGCACCGCCAGGCTATCGCTAGGCCGTACTGCCCCCGTCGACCGTCATCACGGTGCCTGTCACCTTCGCGCCGCCTGGACCGAGTAGGTAGGCAACCGCCGCGGCAGCATCTTCGGGGTCCGCCAGGCCGAGCGGAGCACGCCGTCGGATCTGATCCAGCCGACCGCCTTCGAGTCCCGCCGTCATCTCCGTCTCCATGTAGCCGGGCGCCACGCAGTTCACCGTGACCCCGCGCTTGCCGACCTCACGCGAGAGCGATCGCGTAAACCCCTCGAGCCCCGCCTTGCTGGCCGCATAGACCGAGAGGCCATGGAACCCCGTAGACGCAATGATCGAGGAAATGTTGACGATCCGTCCCTCACCGGCCGCCATCATGGGGCGCGAGAGAAACTTCGCCAGCGTGATCGGCCCCGTGAGGTTGACTGCGAGCACCCGCTCGATCTCCGACTGGTGCATGGTTGCGAGCACCCCGTCGAGCCCAGTGCCCGCATTGTTCACCAGTCCCCAGATGCGCCGCTCGCGTTTGACGATGGCCCGCGCGGTTTCGGTTATGGCGATACTGTCGCCCAGGTCGAGGGGTTCGAACACGGCGCGGTCGGTTTGGTCGGCCAAGGCCGCAAATCCGCCGGCGGTCCGCCCAAGGCCGAGAACGCGGTAGCCCTCCGCCAAAAGCCGGGTCGTAATGGCAAGCCCCAGCCCCCGGGAAACGCCGGTGACAAGGACGCATTTCGGGGTCTCGACGTCGGTCATGCCGCCCCCCGCGTAAGTTTGCCTGCGGCGTTCATCTCGGGCTCGGCGATGACTGTGATCTGGGCCGGCATCGCTTCTCTGGGGAGGCGCTCGCGGCAAAAGGCAGAGATTGCGCGGCGGAGCATCTTTGTATCCGCATCCGGGTCGCGGGGTACGACCGTGAGGGTGAGCAATGCCCCGGCAATGGGGCTCGGACGGTGTCCAACGCGTGCAATGGCGACATTGGGGTGCTCATGCAGCACACGCTCCACCGCCTCGGGCTGGATCTTGGTGCCACCGATGTTCACCGTGCTGCTGTCACGCCCGAGAAAGAGCACACGGTCCCCCTCAAGGAGCACGCGGTCGCCGGTGGGATAGAAGCCTTCCGCGTCTGGGGTCAGCGGGCAATCAGGTTCAACGCGTTCGGGCCGGAGCCAGAGTGCTCCGTCACGTACTCGGATCGCGACACCGTCCACGGTGCTTCCGTCCCAAAGTGAGGGAAACCCTGGGCGACCGTCCCGCACAGAAAAGCCGACGCCGAGTTCGGTGGACGCGTATATGTGGCGAACACGCGCTTCGGGCCATCTCGCGGTGAGGGCGGCGAGGACGGGGCCGTCGGCAATCTCTCCCCCGAGCGTGATGTGAGTGAGCGCCAGGATCTCGGAGGCCGGCTCCATCAGAATGCGCCGCCAAAGGGTCGGGGTGGCCGAGAGATGAGTGACGCCGTGCCCGGCCAGCAGTGAAAGGCGCTGGGGCATCGGCGCATCATAGCGGGGCGCGATAAGCCGCCCGCCACCCGCGAGCGCCTGGAGCACGACCTGTAGGCCGGCAAAGCGGGTCGGTTCGTAGAGGAGCCCCCAAACGGGCAGGGTCCCACGTGCCGGCTTCGTGGTGCGCAAAAGGGTGGCGAGCCGGTGGCGCACAATTTTGGGCCGCCCAGTGGTGCCGGAGGTGGTGAGCAGCCAATCCGTCTGATGAACCGGCGTCTCAGGTCCAAACGCATCCTTTGGGGCGATACCGTCGAGCTCTGGTCGGTCGCTGACAAGATGCGCAATCCCGGCCTCGGCCATCAGACCAGCGACATCCTCTGCCCCGAGCGCCGGTGAGAGCAGGAGCATCGCCAGCACTCTCCCGTCCAATGCCGCGAGCAGGCGGATCAGCGTGGCCGGTTCGAGGATGGAGAGAGCAACCCCATTTGTGATCTCCGGCAGAACACCGACAGACAGCTCCGAACGGGTCAGCCGTATGGTTCCCGTCTCGACCACGGTTCCCGGTGTGCTGATCCGCTCGGCCAGCCTCATCCGCCGGCGTGCTTCTGGTAGAACGCGACGAACTCGCCGAAGGTGCGCGGATAATAGGCCTCATCCGATGCGGTGAAGGGGTCAAAGCCCAGTTCCTCATCGAGCCGCGAGACGAATATCGCGAGACCGAGGCTGTCCAGCCCGCTCTCCAGCAACACCGTGTCGTCCAACAGCTCGGGCGGCGGGCCATCCTCTTGCTCGGCCCAAAGCTCTTCGAACACTCCGCGGATCTTCTCGCGCATCACGTCTCCTTTTCCGCCACAGTCTCCGGCGTGGCCCGGCCCAACAGGTCGACCCCGGGCAGGTCGTCCCCTGGCTTTGGCTTCAGCCCCCAAGCGATCGTCTCAATCCCGCGTTCGATCACTCGGGCCGGATTGCCCATCACCAGCGAATGGCTTGGCACATCCCGCATGACCACAGCGTTGACGCCTATGATGCAATGATCGCCCACCGTCACGCCCGGAAAAACGACCGCGCCCGCTCCTACGAAGCAATAGCTGCCAATCCGGGTCGTTTTGTGTTCGCGATTGACAAAGTCGTGGCTGAGGATCGCAGCGCCGAAGGTCACGGCTGTGTACTCACCGATCACGATCCCGCGTGGATTGGTCTTGTCGAGTGTCGCGCGCAGCGAGATCCGGCTGCCGCGTCCGATCGTCATGCCCCATATCCGCGAGTAGTAGAGCCGCACCGAGTGCACCACGAACCGGTGCGCCAAATTTCGGATTCTGACCAGGAGCGGTTTAGCCATCATGTCCCTTCGCCCGCCAGAGGGCGGTAGCGCTTCGGAGGTAGCGTCCCGGGTGCAGGCGTGCAACGGCAAACTGCGGGTATGGCAGGGGGCGTCGGAGGCGGGTTGACAGATTGCCGCAACAGCCCTTTGTAGCGTCCACGGGTGCGACCGAAGGCCCCGAGGGTTCACAGGAGACGGCACGTGCTCGCGAATATCTGGGTTAGTCTTGCCGTCCTGCCCGCCGCGCTTGCGCTCCTGATCCTCGCCTCGGACTATTTCCTGAACGGCGCCATTTCGCTGGCAACGCGCTTCCGCTTGCCCGAGTTCGTGGTTGGCAGTTTGATCGTGGCGGTCGGCACCTCTGCGCCCGAGCTTGCGATCAACCTTGTGGCGGGGCTTGAGGGGCAGGGTGACATCGTTGTCTCCAACTTGGTCGGCTCGAACATCGTGAATGTTTGTCTCGGGATCGGGGTGGCGGGTCTGTTCGTTGCCTACGGCGTGATCCAGCGTGCCTATGCGGTGGCGTTCGTGCTCGGTCTTGTCGGAGCGCTTCTGTTGCTGCTCGCGACGGTGCTGAGCGCAAACGGATCCGGCCTGTCGGTGCTGCCGCAGTGGGTGGGGATCGGCCTGCTTGTGGTGTTCGGCATCCATATCTGGCGCAGCCTCAGCGGCGAGCATGAAGAAGCAAGCGACGACATCGAGGCGGTCAATCGCCCGATATGGATCTCAATCGCGTTCCTGATCGGCGGGTGTGCAGCGATGGCGTTTTTTGCCGATATGGCTGTGCAGTCGGCTGTCTTCATCTCCGAGTATGTGGGCATCCCCGAGGCCGTGATCGGTGCCACAGTGATCGCTGCAGGCGGCAGTCTGCCGGAGATCTTTTCCTGCGTTGCGGCTGCGCGTCGCAAGATGCCGAACATCGTGCTCGGCAACATCGCGGGCAGCCAGATCTTCAACCTGTTCGGCATTCTCGGGGCCACGCTGCTTGTGGTGGAGGTCGAGTATTCGACCGCGCTCGGCATTGACATGGCTTTCCTGATTGGCGCCACCGTCGTGCTGTTCGCGCTCGGCTGGTCGGGTGCGCGGATGCGCGGCCTGATGCCCTATGCCCTGCTCGCCACTTATGTGGCGTATGGGGTCTACCTCGTTTCGATCTCAGTGTAACGGTGAGGAGAGATGGCCATGAAGCTCTCGGATCTCGACTGGAGTGAGCCGGAGACAGGAGGCAGCCTAAAGTCCGCCTACACGGTGGCCGATGCACGCTTCACGTACAAAGACGAGCGGTTTGTGGCAGTTGAATGGTTTCACCGCACCGGAGGCCTGCTTAAGAGCTACTCGAGCCTCATCCTGATTGCCGAAGAGTGCGACAAGACGGGGGACGGACAGCTTCTGCGCTCCATCGCATTCGGCGCGGCCGGTCAAGCGGCGGACGGTGTTCCACATTCGGTGTATTCCCAGACGCTCCAACGGCAAGTAATTGTCATAAACGACCCGACAGATCGCGAAATAGCCCTCGGTTCCGCTCTCGACGAGATCCTCTGAGCGCGGGCGATCGGCTGGTCGTTTCCAAGCCTTGTCCGCGACTGAAGCTTTTGGGCAACGTATTGGTTTTGCTGTACGCCTGCGGCCAAGTTTCCCTGGCCAACTTCCCTACGAGTTCGTTATGTGATCCTTGAGGACAAAAGCTGCCGTCAGGGCAGGCCGATCTCGTTGTGTTTTCGGACTGTTTGTACGGCGTATGAGAGGACAGGTGAGAGCGATGCTGAGCGACGCTGAGATTTTGGCCCTTGAGGCTGGCGTACAGAATGTTCTTCGGATT
>JBCBYB010000061.1:0-20238 GCA_039816045.1 Pseudomonadota bacterium | reverse complement strand
CGAGCGCCCCCACTCGGCGCTCGGTTACCTCTCACCCAAGGAGGTCCTCGACACCACCGCCGCGTCGTCGCTTGAGCCTCTTGCGGGCTCTGCGCCGGCACTCACCGCAACCAACCAACCGGAGAATTCCAGCTCCGCGCGGCCCTGATCAAGGGAGAAGGTCACTGAATTCAGCCGATGTGTAGAACGTGGCCGAGCGGACCCCATGGCGGCGGCATACCTCAGCCGTCGCCATGCCGCGTTCCTGCTCGGCCAGGATCGCGATGATCTGTTCCTCGGTGAACCTGCTTTTGCGCAACGTCCGTCTCCTTGGTGACGGACCCTCACATCAGTTGAGAGAACCAGCGGAGCTCAGGTCAGGTGGTTTGGCGGTATGGGAGCATCTGGCGCCAAGACGCTCCGAGCGCTTGGGGACGAGAACGCCACGCTGAAGAAGCTGCGCGCCGACGCCATGCTCGACAATGCAGGTCTGAAGGATCTGCTCTCGCGGAAATGGTGAGTCCTGCCGCCAGAGGCGACGCGGTCGCCTATCTCGTGGAGGTCCATGAGATGAGCGAGCGGCGGGCGTGCCAAGGAGCTGGCGTCGATCGCTCCATCGTGCGCTATCGGTCGACGCGCGCAGATGAGGGCGACCTTCGGAAGCGGTTGCCGGAGTTAGCAGCAAGCGGGCCATGGGCGTTCGCGCGCCGATGGCGGTTCCCGACCGCTTCAACGCCCGTTGGTCACTCGACTTCGTCCAAGACCAGCTGACGAACGGTCGACGCTTCCGCATCCTCGCCGTGATGGACGACTGCACACGGGAATGCCTGGCGCTCGTTCCAGACACGTCCACAAGCGGCATCCGCGCGGTCAGAGAGCTCGATGCGGTTGCCGGGCGGCGCGGCCTGCCGGCGGCGACCGTCTCGGACAACGGAACCGGGCTGACCTCGAACGCGATCCTGGCCTGGAGCGACAAGCGGAGCGTCGCCTGGGCGAAATCCAGCCGGGCAAGCCTGTGCAGAACACTTTCGCGGAGAGCTTCACTGGGCGACTTCGCGACGAACTCCTGAACCAAACGCTATCCCGCTCGATCCGCCACGCCCGAAAGGATCTCGGCGCTTGGCGGCAAGACTACAACTGCGAGCGGCCGCACGCGAGCTTGGGCTGGCTGACACCGGCGGAATACGCCGCCAGGCGACGCGAAAATATCGAGAAAGGAAACCGCCGGATTCCAGTTCCGGCTCGATGAAAAAGGGGGGATACGTTACGGGCGCTGGGAGTGAGCGCTCAGTCAGGTTAGACTTGAGCTGAAGGAGGTTCCCATGTTCCGTCCCATAGCCATAGGGCTACTCGCCCTCACCCTCACCGGTTGCGCGCTATCGCCGCCGCGCATCGGGACTGACCGGCTCGCCAAGGGCGATGCGCTTGGCGCCTCGGAACTAAACTTTGGCGGCGTCCTAGAAGTGGGCGCTGGCCTGCGCCCGGTGGACGGTCAACTCGCACTCTGCGGTGCTTGGGCCGGGCGGAACTATTATGCCCGCTACTATGGGGATCGAGCGATCTCCGCGGGTAGCGTCGAGATTGAGGGCATTGGCCGGGTCCAGAACCTCGCCTTTATGACCCCGGCCCGTAACGGCCTGGCGCCTGGGACACTTTCCGGCTGCCGTCCGCTGGGTCGGGCCTGGTAGGCCGATGACGCCGCACGGCGCCTGAGGGTGCGCTTGCCCTATGTGACCGTGGAGCGGGACTGCGGGGATGGGCTCTTCGGCTGCATGATCACGAGCTTCCGCCAGATCCCCTATCCAACGGAGCTGTGAGTTAACCCTCCCTTACGACGCCATCTCGGGGCAAAAGGCGTCCAGCCCATCGGTGAACTCGGCGATCAACCCATCGACGACCGCCCTCAGCGCCTCCGGTGCGTCCGCACCCTCCGCCCGTGCCTGCGCATAGCGAGCGCGCTGGCGGGTCGCAGAGGTGCCCTCTGCCGCGATACGGCGGGCATGGAGCAGTTCACGCTGGCACCCGAGCGCCTCCGCGTCCGCCTGGACGAGGTCGAGGAGTTCCTCGATCAGGTCTGCAAAGGGCGTGAGCATCGCCCGGCCATGATCCACCAGCCGTCCCTCGACGCCATAACGCTGCGCACGCCAGCGGTTCTCGCCCAGCAGCGTCGCCGGATAGAGCCGCCAGCGCTGGTTTAGCGCCCGCAGCCGGAAGAGATAGGCCAGAAGCGCCTGATAGATTGCGGCGATCGTCACCACATCTTCCATCCGGGAGCACACATCCGTCACCCGTTGTTCGATGGTTGGAAATTTGTCCGAGGGCCGGATGTCCCACCAGATCTTGGTCGCGTCTTCGATGCAGCCGGCGGCGATCAAATGGTCAACCATTCGGCGGTATTCGGCAAAGCTCTCGAGTTTGTCCGGCAGCCCGGTCCGTGGCAGCGCGTCGAACACCGTCAGCCGATAGGAGGCGAGCTTGGTGTCCTCGCCCTCCCAGAACGGCGACGACGCCGACAGCGCCAAAAGATGCGGCAGGAAATAGGCCACCTGGTTCATCAGATCGATGCGCAACTCGGGATCGTCGATGCCGATATGCACATGGCACCCACAGATCAGCATACGCCGGACAGTGTGGCCGAGGTCGTCGTGGAGGGCATCATAGCGCGGCTTGCGGGTGTGCGTCTGCTCGCGCCATTTCGCGAACGGGTGCGTGGAGGCCGCAATCGGAGCATAGCCGTGGGCCGCTGCCACGCGCGCCACACCACGTCGCAGCCCCGCGAGATCAACGGCCGCTGCTGCCACGGACCCGTGCGGACGCGTGCCAACCTCGACCTGGCACTGAAGGTACTCGCCGGTGACCTGCTCGCCCATAGCGTCTGACAGATCGGCCAAAAATTCTCGGTTGGGCTCACGCACCAGATCCCGGCTTTCGCAGTCGACAACGAGGTATTCCTCCTCGATGCCTATGGTCAGGCTCGGCCTTTCAATCATGGCGGCGCTCCCCTGCTGCCTTGCCCTGAGCTTACGCGCGACCCGACACGGGTCAATCACCGTGGGCATCGCCAACTCTTCAGGTTGATTGAATGGGTCTTAAGGGCAGTTGACAGCTTTGGTCGGGATATGCGGAATGGCAAAAAATGACTGGAGGGGCCCATGGTGACGCGCAGCGGTGCGGAGATCCTTGTCCGGGCGCTGAGCGCACAGGGAGTGACGACGGCCTTTGGCGTGCCGGGCGAAAGCTACCTCGCGGTGCTGGACGCGCTTTGTGATACCAACATCCGGTTCGTGCTGTGCCGGCAAGAAGGCGGTGTGGCCTTCATGGCTGAGGCATGGGGCAAGCTGACGGGGACGCCCGGGATCGCTTTTGTCACCCGCGGACCTGGGGCCACCAATGCTGCCATCGGGGTTCACACTGCGATGCAGAACAGTTCGCCCATGATCCTGTTCGTCGGCCAGATCGAGACGGGGATGCGCGAGCGTGAGGCATTCCAGGAGGTGGACTACCGTGCCGCCTTCGGACCGATCGCGAAGTGGGCGACCGAGATCGAGAGCGCCGACCGCGTGGCTGAGGTAGTGGCCCGCGCCTGGCACACAGCGTTGTCGGGCCGCCCGGGACCCGTGGTGGTGGCTCTGCCCGAGGACGTGCTGAGCGCCATGCACGAGAGCGTGGTGCACGAAGCTCCCATTCGCCCGGCCTGGCCAGGTGTCGACCCAATGTCGATAGAGCGCGCCCGGGCAGCGCTCGACGCGGCAGAGCGCCCGGTCGTGTTGCTGGGTGGTGGCGGCTGGGATATCGAAGGCCGCGGCGGGCGCAAAGCCCTGCGCGCCTTCCAGCAGTTCTGTGAGCGTGCGCACCTGCCAGTCGTCGTGACCTTCCGCGGCCAAGACCTCATCGATAATCGCTCGGACGCCTATATCGGCGATGCGGGCTTCGGTATGGCGCCGCATGTGCGCGACGTGCTCGACCGCTCGGACCTGATCCTTGCCGTCAACAGTCGCTTCGGCGAGACGGCGACTGATGGGTATACGCTCTTTGGCCTGCCGACGCCCGAACAGCGCCTGATCCACGTGCACCCATCAGACCGCGAGCTTGGAAAGGTCTATCAGACACCGGACACGGTGCACGCCTCGCCAGCGGCCTTCCTCGCGCAGCTCTCCGAGACGACGGTCCAGGTGCCAAAGGCCCGCATCGCTTGGGCGACGGAGGCCCGCGGCGCCTTCACCGACACCTTTGACCTGCCGCCGCAACCGGGAGCACTGGACATGGGCGTGGTCATGGCACATCTCCGCGAGGTTCTGCCGGAGGACGCGATCATCGCCAACGGGGCGGGGAACTTCGCAATCTGGCCAGGGCGGCTCCTGCACTACTCGCATAAGCGCAGGCTGCTCGCGCCCCAGTCCGGGGCCATGGGGGCCGGGCTGCCAGCGGCCATTGCGGCGCGCATCGCTGAGCCAAACCGCCTTGTCCTCTGCTTCGCCGGCGATGGCGATGTTCAGATGACGATGCAGGAACTCGGCACCGCCATGCAGGCGAACGCGCAGCCTATCGTACTGGTCCTGAACAACGGCAGTTACGGCACCATCCGCATGCACCAGGAGAAGCACTATCCCGGGCGCGTCAGCGGCACCGAGCTCGAGAACCCGGATTTCGTGGCCATTGGGCGTGCATACGGGATGCATGCCGAGCGAGTGGAGACGGCTGAGGACTTTGTTGCAGCGTTCGAGCGGGCGCGTGCCTCGGGAACCGGCGCGCTGTTGGAGATGATGATCGACAAAGAGGCGATCACTCCCCGTAAAACCCTTTCCGAGATCCGCGCTGCCGCCATGACCTAACGGACAAAGGGGCCGATGGATGAAAATGCATGGGGCCCAAAGATGACCCCTGCGACCTTTCCGTCTCGCCTCGGGGCTTGGGACAGGCCTGAGAGCCCTGAGACGGGGATAACGAACCTGACGAGGCGGCGGTCTTTGCCAGCGGATAGGGAGCCGGCCGTTGGGCCGCTCTTCGACTCCGGGCTACGCTAGGCGAGCCCAGCGATGGAGCTGGGCCGGACAGCTGAACACCGTTAGTCGCGAGATCTGGAGGTTGTGGCTGCCTGACGACGCAGGGTTCAAGGAAGCGAATGCGGCGCGCGGGGAGCGTGGCCCTCATCGGCTCAAAACCCCTTGAGCGAGAAAAGCCTAGGCCTTGCGCACGACCTCCGGTTCGTCGGGCAAACAAGCCACTGGTGGATTTGCGTCTCTTCTTTACCCTCCTTGAGCCGTTTGTTGTGGCAGACACGCCGCGCCAGCGCGACGGCCTCGGCCCGCCGAGCCGCAATCACATCCACCGAGCCTGCCGCATCCAGCTCGAGTGTCGCGTCTTCAGCTGCGTCGCCCTTATACCCAGCTCAGCGGCAACGCTGGCGTAGCTCGATCCGGGCTCAGACGGACGCGCAACCGCCTGCACCTTCGACACCGGCGTGAACCGCCGCCTCATGCGTGTCGTCATCTCATCCCTCAAGATCGGCTCATTCGGTACCACCAGGTCCGCGATCAGGCGGCAAGGGTATACCGTTATGGCTTGTGCAGAACCGAGCGAGAACAGTTTGAGTTTCCAGGGTTCAGCCAAGACCGGTGTTTGGTCACTCAAGCGCAGCGTGAGAAGCGGTCCGTTAGAGCCTGTGATGTCCGGCGGGCCATCCAGCGAAACGCCCGAGCCGCAACCAATCCCGCCCGGCGGTGTCGCAACGTCGCTGGCAGCGCTCCACTTCGGGCACGCAGGGTTCGGCCCAACGCTTGAGCGCGGCCGCCAGTGGCACGAGGCTATGCCGGTCTTCGGCTGCTAGTAAGGCGAGGCCAGTCTCGGACCGGTCGCGGGTGCCCCCGCTCCCCGTCAGCCACCTCAGCAATCACGCTCCACTCGCTTGGCATTCACACACTGCCCGGCAGGCTTTTGTTTAGCCAAATATGCCGAGAGAGCATCAGCCCGCGCTGTTCGAGCCAGACCGGTGATCATGCGCCTTAGGGCGTTTGCGGGGAAACGCTACCGGTGGGTGCCCACAGCGCCCATACATGCTGGCCAACTGGATGACGGTCGCCATCAGTGTGTCCTCATCATCAAGCCGCTGCGGCTTTCTCCACCGGGTTGATCGATGTTGGCCCACCCCCTTGCAAGCACGGCGGTTCGACAAACCAAACTCCGGACACGCGTGCTCGATGCACTGGCGCTTGCGAGAGGGAGCTATCAATTTTCCGATGCGGCCTCTTTGGGGATCGCCTTGTCCAGCTCCGCATCAGACAGGAGAAGCTTCAGCCGAGCACTGTCGCTGCGCGTCCATCGGTCATCTCCTTTGATAAGCCATTCTTTGACCCAGACTCGCTGCGTCCGAACGGGACCGGGCCGTAACGACCGAACTGCTCCTGCAGCGCCGGCGAGGTGATGGTGTGGGCGGTGACTGGATGCAGCGCCTCGAGGAACAGCCGGTCGTCGCGTGCCTTGGCGCCCCGCGCAGGCAGGTCCGCAAAAGCTCGAGCGCGCCTCCAGTCCGCCTCCATCCTCTTTGGGGACATCGCTGACCTCGAACGCAGTCGGTTCTCCGTGAATCGGACAACCCTCCGCGCGAAAACCCTCACATCGCGACCTGAGCCGCTTCGTCTACACGGCCTAGTTCGACATCGCGGCGTGATACCAAGAGACGATGCTCGCACGCTCCTCCGGTTCCATATAAGTAAGGTTGCCGGGCGGCATGGCTCGGCTCACTCCCGCTTGGAGGTAGATGTCTCGGGCATGTGCAGCGATCTGTGCGTCGGTCTCTAGCATTACGGCCTTGGGAGCAGAGTGGATGCCGTCCCAGTATGGTTCGGCTGCGTGGCACATCGAGCATCGCCCAAGGACAATGTCGCGTACGCCCTCGAAATTGGAGGCGACGATGAGGACTTCTTGCTGGTCGTTGACTGCGATATCGGCCCGCTTGGGACCTGTGGCCGAGAGCCAGACAATTGCGAGAAACACGAGAGCCGTTGCGCCCCACGTCCACCAAGGCCAGCGACCACCCGCGTGCATCGTGTTGAAGAAGTGCCGGATCGTCACGCCCATCAGAAAAACGAGGCTCGCAATCAACCAGTTCCACTCGGTCGCGAAGGCCAGGGGGTAGTGGTTGGAGAGCATCAGGAACACGACCGGTAAGGTCAGGTAGTTGTTATGGGTCGACCGGAGTTTTGCAATCTTCCCGTATTTTGCAGCCGGTGTGCGTCCAGCTTTGAGGTCCGCCACCACGATCTTCTGGTTGGGGATGATGATGAGGAACACGTTCGCCGTCATGATCGTCGCGGTGAAGGCGCCGAGATGCAACAGGGCCGCGCGTCCGGTAAAGACCTGCGTGTAACCCCAGGACATCGCAACCAAGATCGCAAAGAGCAGCAACATCAGCGCTGTCGGTCGGTCTCCGAGTCGGCTCTTGCACAGTCGGTCGTAAGCCAGCCAACCCAAACCCAACGATCCGGCAGAGATCAGAATTGCCTGCCAGACGGCAAGGTCCGCCTTTTCGCGGTCGATCAGGTAGAGCTCCGCACCAGCCCAATAGACGACTGCCAAGAGGGCTGCTCCCGAAAGCCACGTCGCATAGCTCTCCCATTTGAACCAGGTGAGGTGCTCGGGCATATGTGCAGGGGCGATCATGTACTTCTGGATGTGGTAGAATCCACCGCCATGCACCTGCCATGCATCACCGCCTACCCCGTGCGGAAGATCGCCCTCTCGCCGCAATCCGAGATCGAGTGCGATGAAGTAGAAGGACGAACCCACCCAGGCGATCGCCGTGATCACGTGCAACCAGCGAACCGCGAAGTTCAGCCACTCCCAAAGGACGATGCTGTCCACGGTGCCCTCGTTCAGTTGCGTTGTGCCATGTTACCGCGGGTTGGTCCGAGTTGCGAGGCCTCCTCAGCTCCCACGATAGGTTGAGTATCCGTAGGGCGAGAGGAGCAGTGGAACGTGGTAGTGCGCCGGCTCGGTCATCGTGAAACGGATCGGGATTTCCTGTAGGAACGCGTCGCTTGCTCCCACCGCACGAAGATAAATACCTGCCTGATACGCAAGTTCATATGTCCCCAGCGCAAAGTCTTCCTGCGGCAGGATGGGCCGGTCCGTTCGGCCGTCGGCATTGGTCTCAAACTTACCAAGCAGAAAACGTTGTCCGTCCAAAAGCCGAAACAGCTGGAAAGGCACCCCGACCGCCGGCCGCCCGTGAGCCGTATCCAGAACATGCGTGGTCAGATATCCGGTCATGCAATCTCACTCTATGCTTAACCGAGGGCTTGCGGAACCGCTGCCCCCTGCTTCCAATACCGTTCATGACGATTGGGGAGGAGTCCATGCAGCGCTATCCACGTGACATGGGGGGGTATGGGCCCGTGCCGCCGACCGCCGATTGGCCGGGCGGCGCACGGATCGCGGTCCAGTTCGTGCTCAATTATGAGGAGGGGGGGGAGCGTTGCCTGCTTCACGGGGATACGGAGTCCGAGGCCTTCCTGTCGGAAATCGTAGGAGCGGCGGCATGGCCCGGCCAACGCCACTGGAACATGGAGTCGATCTACGAGTATGGAGCTCGGGCCGGGTTTTGGCGCATCCATCGCCTTTTTACCGAGCGCTTGGTCCCGGTCACGGTATTTGGCGTTGCCACCGCCCTGGCGCGTGCACCCGAGCAGGTAGCGGCCATGGTCGAAGCAGGCTGGGAAATTGCAAGTCATGGGTTGAAGTGGATCGACTACAAGGACCATAGCGAGGACGAGGAACGGGCTGAAATTGCTGCGGCCAAGGCCTTGCACGCGGCCGTGACCGGCGAGCGGCCCCGCGGCTGGTATACCGGGCGTTGCTCGGCCAACACCGTTCGGCTTATCGCGGAAGATGGCGAGTTCGACTACGTCGCGGACAGCTATGCCGATGACTTGCCCTATTGGCTCCGGATCGGGGAGCGCGATCAGCTTGTGGTCCCCTATACACTCGATGCGAACGATATGCGCTTCGCCACTCCGCAAGGTTTCAATTCGGGAGACCAGTTCGAAGCCTATCTGCGAGACAGCTTTGACATGCTTTATGCCGAAGGTGTCGCGGGAGCGCCGAAGATGCTCTCGGTCGGTTTGCACTGTCGTTTGGTTGGGAGGCCAGGGCGCTTAGCTGCGCTTCGGAGGTTTCTCGATCACATGGATCAACACGACGGTGTCTGGATCGCTCGCAGGATTGATATCGCCGAGCACTGGCGGCAGAAGCATCCCCCGAGCCTCCGCGTCAGACCAAGCGAGATGCCAAGAGCCGAGTTTGTCTCTCAGTTCGGCGATGTCTTTGAGCGCTCTCCCTGGATCGCTGAACGGGCGCATGCGCTCGAGCTGGGTCCAGCCCATGACAGCGCAGTCGGATTGCACAATGCCCTGGTCCGCATCTTCCGAATGGCGACTCGCGAGGAGCGCCTTACCGTTCTCCGTGGGCATCCCGACCTTGCAGGAAAGTTTGCCACTGCTTCGGATCTGACCGATGCTTCTGCGGCGGAGCAGTCTTCCGCCGGGCTTGATGTTCTCACTGGCTCGGAGCGCGCGGAGTTTACCGCGTTGAACGCGCGCTACACCGAACGTTTCGGCTTTCCTTTTATCATCGCAGTGCGGGATCACCAAAAGGGAAGCATTCTTGCGAGCTTTCGCCAGCGCCTTGAGCACGAACCCGATCACGAGTTCGCCGAAGCCTGTCGGCAAGTAGAACGGATCGCGCTGCTCCGGCTTCGCTTGATGCTGCCATGACTGATCTGGACCTCATTGCGCAACCGCTGACGCCTGAGGCGTTCTCTCCCTTTGGCAGTGTCATCGAACTTGGGACAGTCGCGCCCGTCACGATCAACGAAGGGCGCTGCCAGCGCTACACAGATCTTGCCCCGTTAGAGGTGAGAGGTGGACGACAGGGGCTGAGCCTGTTCCACGCCGATTTGAGAGATCTCCCGCTCACGGTTCCGCTCCTTGAACGGCACCCGCTTGGGTCACAGAGCTTCATTCCAATGGGTCATTCAGCTTGTTTGATCGTGGTCGCTCATGATGTCGATGGCCGGCCAGGACAACCCGTCGCGTTTGTCTCGAAAGGTGATCAGGGAGTTTCCTACCCCCCCAGTCAATGGCATGGCGTCTTGGCACCCATCAGTGGCAGCGGTGTCTTTGCTGTGGTTGATCGAATTGAAACTGACCGGAACCTCGAGGAGCATAGGCTCGATCCTCCCGTACGCATCCTTGGGACAGTGCGCTAGGCCCGGGCCGGTCCCGTCTTCTGCCGTTTTCATTTGTGATTCAGCTTGCTAGGCTTCACTGAACTGTCATGTTGAAAGGGCCGTCTGGCCAGCAAGGAGGCCTCCATTCCTCGTTCCAGTCCCGCCAAGTTTCTCCAAACGATGCGATCCCGTCGGGTTTGGTCCGATGACAAGTGAGCGCACCCCCTTTCGCGGCAAGAGGCTCCTGATCCTGGGCTTTGGAAGCATCGCGGCGACAGTCCTCCCTCTTCTCTTCCGCCACATCGCGATACGGCCTGACCAAGTGCTCGTGATATCCGAGGATGTCCGGTATGCGGCAATCTGTGAACGCATGGGTGTCACACATCGAACCGGCAAACTGCGACCCGACAGTTTTGCAGTGCTCTTGGATAGGCTGGTTGAGCCCGGCGATTGCATATTGAACCTCACTGGGGGGGTGTCTGCTCGCGATCTGGTGCGGTTCAGCTTGGCACGTGGGATCGATTATCTCGACACCAGCAATGAGCGTTGGGAGCATGGTGCCGTCAATCACGACTCGGCCGACTATGCTGAGCAGTGGAGTCTCCTCATGGCTGAGCGGGATAAGCTGCCGAAGTCGGCGACCGCGTTGGTCAGCCATGGCGCGAACCCGGGTCTCGTTAGCCATTTCGCGAAGCAAGCCATTCAAGACTTGGCAATGGCGAAGAGTGTTGTCGTGCCGACCCTGTCCGACGATCGGTATTGGGCGCGGCTCGCATCACGACTTCGCGTCGAGGCACTGCACATCTCAGAGCGCGATACCCAGAAACCGAACTTCGAACCTGATCCGAGGGAGTTTCTGAATACGTGGTCGGTCGAAGGGATGGAGGAAGAGTGCAACACCAACCCGTGTTTCGCATGGGGCAGTCATGAGGCAACGGTCGATGCGGCGCATATTCGACGTGACCCGGTTGCGGTTGTCGGACTGCTCCCTGGACGGGCGAAGGATTGCGGTGTCCGTAGTTGGCTCCCAAGCGTGGGCGAGTTTCGCGGCGCCGTGATCCCACATGAAGAGACATTCAGCATCGCTGAGTTGTTTACGCTTGATGAGATGGCGATCGGCCCGCGTTATCAGCCAACCGTCTTGTTCGCTTACAGGCCGTGCGATGCGGCCCTTCAAGCGCTGCATAACCCTAGTGCCGGACGGCGCGCTACACGCGTGCTGATTGACGAGATTGCCAGCGGCGTAGACGAACTCGGAGTGCTCGTTCTGCGGCGAGGAACGCGAGCGGTCTATTGGTACGGTTCAATATTGGACATCGACACGGCACGCCGTCTGGCGCCTTTTGCCAACGCGACTAGTCTTCAGGTTGCAGCGGGAGTGCTCGGCGGGCTTGCTTGGTTGCTGGAGACCCCCCAACAAGGTTTGGTGGCCGCTGAGGATGCTGACCACAAGCGAGTTCTGGACGTCGCGCGCCCCTATCTCGGGCGGTTTGGCGGCGTCAAAGGCACTTGGCCTTCCGCGCCTGAGCGGTGGTTGATGCGGGATCTCCTGCAGCCCGTCTCCTTTGGCAAGGAATCAGGGATACGTTCGACGCCCTGATTGCTCCCCGCCGAACGCTAGAACGGCCTGAACACCCGCCTGTTCCTCATGCTTTTTATCTCCGGAACTCGGTCTCTGCTCGTCTAAGAGCTGGAGAAGCCGGAGTTTTTTACACTTTACCAAGTCCAACATCCCCTAGGGGAAATCTCTTGGATCTTTCCCGCTTAGGTTGTTATAAGTGCTGAGGGAGTGACGGTGCTGGGTGTGGCTTTAGGGCTGCGTGGCTGAACGCCTGCGAACAGAGTTCAACAGACATCAAAGACGGAACGCGCTGAGCAAGGCAGCGAACGCCTGTGCGCGAGCGGACGGAGGAACGTCGTGAACACCTATTTCCCCTATTTCGACCCCGCTGACGTGGACACGCCCGAAGGCATGGTCGTTACGGCTGCTGCGAGCGCGGTGACGGGCGTTCCCGCCACCGGGACTGGTCTTTCTGGCAGCGCCTATGCTCCCGGTGACCGGATCAATTCGATCACGGATCTGCGCGCGATCATCGCGGCAAATACACCAGATGCAACTTTCGAGACCACTGAGTTTGGTTACGCCGCCGGCAATAGCGACACGACGATCGCAGAGTTTCTGGCGCATGATGCCGCTTCGATCTCTGGGAATGGTGGGCTCGAGATGGGTCCCTCAGGCATGGTCTTCGAGGGCTTCCTCTACATCCCGCCTGGAGTGCATGAGATCGCCATCACGTCGGATGACGGCTTTGCCTTGAGCATTGGCGGCGTCGCATTCAGTGACTTTGAGGGCGCTCGCGCCACTGAAACCACTGCTCGGGTCGCTGAGTTCGAAGGCGGTCTCTACGAGATTGAACTGCTCTACTTCGATCAGGGCGGTGGTATGGCGCTGTCCATGGAGATCGACGGGTTTCCGGTCGACCAGAGTGCCTTCTACCAAAGCGCAGCCGATTTCACGAACCCGCCGTCTGGAACGGCCGTGGTCCCGGTCGACGAGTATCACCCGTCTCATTTTATCGGTGAGGCCGTGGTGGACGATGGGCAGACACCCTCCGGCACAACGGGGCCGGATGTGCTTCAAGGCGATGCTGGGGATGAGACCATCTCGGGTGGCGCAGGCGATGACATCGTTCATGGCGGCTATGGCGACGATCTCGTGGATGGCGGCGATGGGGATGATCTGGTCGATGGTGGCCGAGGATCAGACTGGGTCCGTGGCGGCTCGGGCAACGACATTATCCTCAGCCGCGCGGATGGCGGCGAGCAGCGTATCGGCCAGATCGCAGTTGATGAGGTCGGCCGTCCCGATGGCGGTGAAGTCAACTACGACCGAGAGAAACTGATTGGTTGGGAAGACCAGGCGCTCGTGGCCGACGATATCCTCGAGGGCGGCGCGGGCTCGGATCTCTTCCTTATCTCCCCGCAAATCAACGCAAAGCTCGAGATCATTGAAGAGCATGTCCGCAAGGATGGAACGATCAATTGGGCCGGGGTCGCCGGTGAGAATGATGAGCTGCATGACCATTGGGTCGACATCTTCGGCATCGACATCATCGCTGACTACGACGCGGACGAAGACCAGATCGCGGTGATTGGCCACACCGCCAACGTCTATGTCTCGCACCGCGACACCGATGGCGATGGCGACGAGGAGAGCATCGTCACGGTGATCTCCAAGCAGCACGGCGGTGGCGGTGCCCATGACGAAGATCTGATCGGTCAACTGATTGTCTTCGGCGATCGGGTTGAGAAGGATGACATGATCACGGACGACAACGTGACCTACGGCATCGTCGAAGGCATCGCGGATGTCGCCGAAGCGATTTTCCCTGTCGGTGAGACCAAGACGACGCCGATCAGCGCGGGAGCCTCACCTGGCGCCATCACTGGCCTCGACGAGAACGGCAACGAGGTGATCTTCGGCTACGACACCCGAGACGCGGGTGCTACGGTTGAGTCCGAGGCAAACTACGGCACGATCACAGGCAGTCCAGAGGATTTCTCTGACAATCCATTCCTCGCACAGGCCGAAGCAGGGTTCGCGGATCCGACGCCCAGTTCCTATGAGCAGCCGCCGACACGTGATCCCTTCGAGCCGCTCGGTTTCGAGGCCGCAACCGCTGGCGAGACCAAGAACGGCGGTGGCGGAGCAGATCTTATCGCCCCCACGGCCGACCCTGACGTTGCGCTCGCTCCTCTCGGGCATTGGTCTTTCTCAGCTTCGGATGGCTCGTTCGATGACAGCGCCGGCGGACCGGAGGCTCGGGCCTACACTCTCTACGAGAACCAGGCGCAGATCCGCACCGATGGGGTCGTTGCCGGTCCGGATGGCTCTCTGAACGCGCTGTCGTTCAACGGCGAGGACGAGTTTGCCTATGTTCCGCACGACCCGGCCTACCAGATCACGCAGGGCACCATTGCGCTTTGGGTCAACCCGGCCGATCTCGACGACGAGAGCATGTTCGTCACGAAGGATCAGCGCAACACCGGGGATGGCGGCCATTTCCGGTTGGGCCACACCAAGGATGGCGGTCTTTTCCTCCGCTTTGCCCCTGGCGACGGTGATGGCAACAAGGAGTGGAAGACGGGACCAATCCTCAGCGAAGGGCAGTGGCAGCACGTTGCGGTCAACTTCACCGAGGACGGCGTCACCGTCTATCTCGACGGACAGGCAGTTCCGAATGGAGCTTGGCAAGCCACATCTGGCAATGTGCCGAACCCTGGTGCGTTCAAAGAGGCCTTCATTCTCAACAATAAAGAGCCTTGGGTTCTGGCTGCCGACCAGGCCCGAACCGAATACAACGAGACCGCCCAAGTCTTTGGTGCGGATGACGAGGATCTGGACAACGCGTTCGAGGGCGCGCTTGCGGAGTTTGCTGTCTTTGGCGGCTCCGAGGTGACCGATGCTCTCACCGCCGCGGAGATCGCGCAGCTTGCGACGCCTGGTTTCGATGCCTCTTCCTTTTCGGGCGAGACCGGGCCGCAGCCCATCGAGGCCGCGGCCGATACATTCTCCGGTGGCGACGGCAACGACACCATCCTCGGCGAGGGTGGCGACGATACGCTGAACGGCGGCGCCGGCAATGACAGCATTGAGGGTGGCTACAACGACGACCTGATCGATGGCGGCGATGGCGACGACACGCTGGATGGCGGCCGCGGCTCGGATCTTCTGATCGGTGGCTCAGGCAACGATGTGCTACGCGCGACCTCAGACGCCGGAGAAGACCGGGCTGCGCAACTGCTCTCCGACACCGGCAACCAGCGCGACCCTCTGTACATCGACGAGGCGACGTCCAAGCTTTGGGACTGGAGCGACCAGCCCTTTGTTGCCGACGACATTTTGGTCGGCGGTGAGGGAGAGGATCACTTCCTCTTCGAACTGCAGATCAACGGCACCATCCAGGCGATCATGGACAACCTGATCGATGGGCAACGCGACATCCGCTGGCACGGCGTAGCGGGCGAAAACAAGTACATTCACGAGCACTGGGTCGACAGCATCGGCATCGATGTGATCGCCGACTTCAACGCCGACGAGGACCAGATCTCGGTGCTCGGTCACACCACCAATGTGCGTGTCGACTATATCAGCCATGATAGCGACGACGACGGTGTAGCGGACAGCATCCTCTCGGTGATCGAAGCCTACTCCCAGCAGGGCAACGGTGGCGGTGCCCACGATGAGGACCTGCTCGGCTACATCGTCGTGCACGGTGACATGGTGACCGAGGACATGATCACCACCGATGCCGGTGTGCATTACGGGATCGTGGACACCATCGACGAGCTGCAGGAGGGTTTTGCGCCCTCCGGCGAAACCCGTACCAACACGATCGACGGACAGGAGGTGCTCGGCCTCGACACCCGTCATTGGGACGATGATCCGATTGGCACCGATCCCTTGGCCTTTGCGGAAAACCCATATGAGGCACTGGCAGAGCAGTACATCGATGATGCAGCGCTCGGCGATGCGGGCCCGCTAGCCGCAGTGGTCGAGGCCGCGGCCACTGTTGACTATGGTCCGGGTGCCAGCGCCCCAATCGAGATCCCGCATGCGGCGGATCAAGCGCGCGCAGAGGGGAGTTGGACGCTGAGCTTCGTTGCTGATACGCCAACGAATGGTCAGCAAGCGCTTCTGTCAAAGGACCATAGCGGCAACAAAACCGGCGGCCATCTTACGATCTATCTGGAGGGGGGGTACCTGAAGCTCCGCTTCCAAGACGATGGCAACACCAGCACCTATCTCAAATACAGCGACGAGAAGATCCAGGCAGGCGAGACCTACCACATTGCCTTTACGTTCACGGCCGAGACCATCGCACTCTATGTGAATGGCGAACTTGTGGATGCTGAAGACGGCTTTGCCGACGGTATGGCTGGGAATGCCGAAGATACGGTGATTGGCGCCTCGACCCGGACTCGCCAGGGCGAGAACGACAATCTGCAATGGTTCTTCGACGGGCGGATCGGAGAGGTCGCGATGCTCGACCGGGCCCTGGAGCCGCTTGAAGCCCTTCTACTTGCCGAAGCCGGGGGCGATATCGATACGATTCTGTCTGATGCGGGTGACGACACCGGTGACGCGGGCGACGACACCGGTGACGCGGGCGACGACGCCGGTGACGCGGGCGATGACGCCGGTGACGCGGGCGATGACGCCGGTGACGCGGGCGATGACGCCGGTGACGCGGGTGACGACACTGGCGATGCGGGCGACGACGCCGGCGATGCGGGCGACGACGCCGGCGATGCGGGTGACGACACTGGCGATGCGGGCGACGACGCCGGCGATGCGGGTGACGACACTGGCGATGCGGGCGATGACGCCGGTGACGCGGGTGACGACACTGGCGATGCGGGCGACGACGCCGGCGATGCGGGTGACGACACCGGAGATGCGGATGACGACACCGGCGATGCGGGCGACGAAACCGGCGATGCGGGCGACGGCACTGGCGATGCGGGTGACGACACCGGCGATGCGGGCGACGACGCCGGTGACGCGGGCGACGACACCGGCGATGCGGGCGACGATGCAACGGGTGCGCCCATCATGGGCGACAGCGACAACAATCGCATCGATGGCACCGAGAACGACGACGTCGTTATGGCCCTCGCGGGCGACGACCGTGTTCTTGGCCTCGCTGGAGACGACACTCTCTATGGGAACGACGGCAATGACCGGATCAATGGCGGTGTCGGCAGCGACTCTATGATCGGTGGCGCCGGCGATGACAATTTCATCGTCGATGACGAGGCGGACATTGTCGTCGAGAACGTCGACAAGGGCAGAGACGTCATCCGCAGCTCCGTCACCTACACCATCGCCTCGAATGTCGAGATGATGGTTCTGATGCGCGATGCGAGCGACATCGACGGCTTTGGCAACGCCGAGGACAATCGAATAATCGGTTCGATGGGCGACAACATCATCGCAGGTGAAGACGGCAATGATCTTCTGAAAGGGAAGGCCGGCGACGACGAACTGAGTGGCGGCGGCGGAAATGACAGCCTTCTTGGTCAACTGGGCGATGACATCCTGGATGGCGGCGACGGCAATGACCGGCTCCGCGGTGGCGAAGGTGATGATGAGTTGAATGGCGGGGCGGGCAACGATACTGCAACCGCTGGCGGCGGGGATGACACCCTTGCGGGCGGCTCCGGTGATGATCGTATGGGAGGCGGAGCCGGCGACGATGAGCTGTCCGGTGGCGCTGGCAACGACACGATGGCCGGTCAGGCCGGCGACGACACTGTCAGTGGCGCTGGCGGCGATGATCGGCTTCGGGGCGGCTTAGGTGATGACGAACTCGACGGCGGAGCGGGCGCCGACACCGTAATCGGGGGCTCCGGCGACGATGTTCTACGGGGCGGGCTCGATCGCGACCGCTTGCGCGGCGGTGAAGGGGAGGATGAGTTCTTCTTCTCGGAGTTCGGGGATGCCAACTACGACCGCATTATGGACTTCGAACAGGGCCTCGATAGCATCGTGCTTGACGGATCGGTCTTCACTGCGATCACCGCGGCGTCGCTGGAGAATGCGTTTGCTTTGTCCGAAGAGCCTCTGACCGCAACTGATCACCTGATCTACGAAGGCCAGACTGGAAAGATCTACTACGATGTTGACGGCAGTGGTGCAGCGGTTGCCGAACTGGTGGCTCAAGTGGGCAGGGGGCTTGACCTCGATTGGAACGACTTCGTCATGGCGTGACCGTTGATGAAAGATTGGGGTGCCGATCTTCGGCGTTTTCCGATCGACCGGTCTGATGGCCTGCGGGGGTCAAGGCGTTCGCGGGCTCTGTGGGGTGGTGAGACCACTAGGCGACCGATGGCGAACCAGAGGCCATCAAAGGTAAGTGTGGCGGTTTTTGGCAGCAGTGCCTTGGGCTTCGGGAGCGTCGAGAACCGCCCTTTCGTTTGGTAACGTTGGCGGGCTGTTGCCTCGGGCCCATGGACGCATCGAGAGTTTAAGTAGGCAATGCACCGACCTCGATGGAAGGTTGATCTTGCCCGAACCGCCATGGAGTGGAGGCTAGGCTCAGGACCCATAGACTGGGTTTCCAAATGGGCTGCGATCTGGTTCGAACTCCCATATGTTGGGAGTTAGCGATGTCCGACCACCACTTCTGGCTCAGAGATGCGCAGTTTGCCCGTCTTGGGCCATTCTTGCCGAACAAGCCGCACGGCGTTCCGCGGGTCGATGACCACCGGGTGATCTCGGCCATCGGCGTCTTCGACCGGATCTTCGCCATGCTCGCCACTGAGAGTGCCGCGACGGATGCGGTCTGATCGATGCAACGCATCTCGAGGCGCATCGTACCGCCGCCGGGCTGGCCAAAAATGGGGGCGTTCCCCGCCGGATCGGACGGACCAAAGGCAGACTGAACTCCAAGCAGCACGCGGCCTGCGACGGTGAGGGTGAGGGCGAGGGCGAGGGCAAGTCATTGATATTGCTGCTGACCGAAGGCCAGGTCAGCGACCATTGCGAAGCGCGTCCCATGCTAACCGCGCTGCCCGGGGCCGAAACGCTGATCGCCGGCCGGGGCTGCGACAGCAACTGGCTGCGCCAGGCGTTGGCTGACAGCGACATCGCACTCTGCATCCCCGGACGCAAGAACCGCAAGGAGCCGATCGCCTATGACGAGCTGCTCTATAGGCAGCGAAACCGCATCGAGCGGAATATCGGAAAACTCAAGGACTGGCGACGCATCGCCAAGCGCTACGATCGCTGCGCCCACGGCTTCATGTCCGCAATCTCCATCGCTGCCACCGTCATCTCAGGGTATGAACCCTGTGCCTAGATCAACCTTCATGACCGTTTCTGGGGCTGGTGGTCGATAGCCTAGGATGTTTGTAGCCGGACGGTGTTGACGTGCCGTCGCCATCTCTCGATCAGAACCTTCTTCTTCCGAGATCGTTGAACAGTTCGGTGTTCAGAAGCTCATCCCTGAACCTGCCGTTGACTTTGCGCAGCAATGGGCGCGGAGCGTTCGCGTTGTAGCCGTGCTCCCAAAGGCTGCCCGGCTTCATGACATCGCGCGGCGATGCGCGCGCAGCATGGGGTCTCGTACCAACCTTGGCGATCCACTCCCGAACCGCGTGGGCTGCGAACTCAGGGCCATTGTCGGACCGGACAAGATCGGGCACGCCGCGCCTGACCACGAGATCCGCCAGGACTGCGAGAACGCTCTGGCTAGCGAGCCTGCGCGCCACTTCGGTCGCCATGCATTTGCGCATTCCGGAACATCCAGTCGCTCATTCCAGCGACATCCGGTCAGGCGTTCCGGAGTATCCGGTCACTCTGAGCGCACGCGTCTGAGCGTGTTTTCCTGTTCCCATCGGATGCCTTGGTCGTCAAGCGCGACGGTAGGCATGCGCGGCGTTGCGTGCGCCCCATCACGCTGACGCTGCGCCGCGCATGGCGGGGAGTTGAGCGCAGTCATTCGCCGTGCTCGCCGACATCTGCGTCGTGGGTCTTACGGAGCGACGGGCCGTCGAGTGGGAGCCGGTGGGCGTTGTGGATCAGCCGGTCGAGGATTGCGTCGGCGAAGGTGGGCTCGTCGATCACGGCGTGTCAGGCGTCGATGGGAAGCTGGCTGGTGATGATGGTCGAGCCTGCCTGGTAGCGGTCTTCGACGATCTCCATGAGATCTCGGCGCTGTCCGGCGGTGAGCCTATCCGGTCCCCAGTCGTCGAGGATCAGGAGGTCGGCCTTCACGAGTTGGCGGAAGAGCCGGGGGAAAGCGGCCATCGCCATGGGCGAGCTCAAGCTCGGCGAAGAGGCGCGGCAGGCGGTGGTAGAGGACGGACTTGCCGTCCCTACAGGCCTTGTGCCCGAGGGCGCAGGCGAGCCCGGTCTTGCCGACACCGCAGGGGCCCGAGATCAGAAGGTTGCGGCGCTCGTCGATCCACTTGCCGGTGGCGAGGTCCTTGAAGAGCGCCCTGTCGAGCTTTCGGGGAGCGCGGTAGTC
>JBCBYB010000060.1:0-20897 GCA_039816045.1 Pseudomonadota bacterium | reverse complement strand
TCACATGGCGCGCCGACCCTGACGCCATCATCGCCGCGAGAAACAGGGGGTTCCAAACGTTGGAATCAATCCACTAGCCAACACCCTGCTCAGGCAGGACAGACTCTGGCAATCCAGAGATGCTTGACCATCACGGATACTCTAGATGGTGTCATAATCGAGGGCGCTGACCCAAAGCATGTTCGGCGTCGGAAACTGGAAATCCCGGCTCGCCCGATCCTGTGGGCGCCCTTAACGGGGATGGTTGCCCTGGCCCCCTTATTACGAACAAGCCTGTGCAGGTCCATTTCAAGCGTCGCGCGATCCCTGCCCAGAGTATTGCCCGCTACTGCCGAGCAAGCGGGGCAACGACTGCGATGAACTCTCAGCCTGCTGGTCGAGGACAAGGCCCAAAGCGCGCATGCTCCTCGAGGGAGAACATGCTCGGGGTCTTGCTCGTCCGGCTCCTAACGTCTCAGGAATGGGAGCGTTCGGCGAAACCAGCGCAATTGTAGGCACTCTCTTGTATCAGCGATCGATAGAAGCTGCGGTCGAATTCACCTCAGGATAGACAACGACGTGGCGATGACGACCCTTCTAAGGATGAGGACACAGCTTGTTCACACACACTAAAGCCGTTGGTCCGTTTTGATGTATGGATGGTCCGCACCCCAGAGCTGATGCACATCGCGGGCAACAAGTCTTCGCTCGATGCGGTCGAGCTCCGCGAGCGCCGCTTCCGAGCACCCGGTTCTAATGAGTTCGCGGGAAAAGCGGTTGAGCACTGACCGCGGTCGCCAAGGGAGAACCGCTTTGGAAAGCCATGTGCGAAGCTCAGCGGGGAGCCCGTCGAACTCTCGCATCGGGTCTTCGTTGCGCCGGCGTCGTTTGAGGCTGGTCGTGCCGCCGTTGCCGAACATCTGTGCGCGCCCAGGCTTCTGGGCGCGCGTCGAAGTTGGCGTGTGACCCCTCATTCCGGAACGATGTCTCCCGGTAGGGTATTGACCGTCATCGTATCGCCAGGCTTGAAGTGGATCACCGAGCGGATGGACTCACCGGCCTTCAACAGATCGAAGGCAGTGTTTATCTGCCCGTGGGTCATGTGGTGCGTGATGTAGGGGTCGACACTGAAGTCTCCCCGCATCCACTCATCCACCATGCCGGGCAGCTGGCTCCGGCCGAGAACGCCGCCAAAGGCCGTGCCGCGCCAGACCCGGCCAGTGACGAGCTGGAACGGCCGCGTCGCGATCTCCTGACCGGCGCCCGCCACCCCGATCACCGTGCACTCGCCCCAGCCCTTGTGGCAGGCCTCAAGCGCCGAGCGCATCAGATTGACATTGCCGACCGCCTCGAAGGTGTAGTCCAGCCCGCCGCCAGTCATCTCGACCAGGACGTTTTGGATGGGCTCGGCATAGTCTTTGGGGTTGATGCACTCGGTTGCGCCGAGGGCCTTGGCAAGCGGGAATTTCGACTCGTTGATGTCGATCCCGATAATCCGCGAGGCCCCGTTCAGTACAGCGCCCTGGATCACCGCCATGCCGACGGCGCCAAGTCCGAAGACAGCAACCGAGGCGCCGGCTTCGACCTTCGCCGTGTTGCGCACAGCCCCGATCCCGGTTGGCACAGCGCAGCCCATAACAGACGCCTTTGACAGCGGCGCTTCCTTGGTGATCTTAGCCACGGAGATCTCCGGGAGCACGGTGTACTCGCTGAAGGTGCTCGTGCCCATGTAGTGCAGGATCTGCTTGCCTTTGTAGGAGAAACGCGAAGTCCCATCGGGCATCAGACCCGCGCCTTGGGTCTTGCGGATCGTCTGGCAAAGATTGGTTTTGCCCGACTTGATGTACGGGCAGTCCGGGTCTTCAGGCACATAGAGCGGGATGACGTGATCGCCGGGTACGACCGATGTCACACCCTTGCCGACCTCCTCAACGATACCGCAGCCTTCATGCCCAAGAATGCAAGGGAACAGACCTTCGGGATCCTCGCCCGAGAGTGTGAATACGTCGGTGTGGCACAGACTGGTCGTGACGATCCGAACCAGCACCTCACCTTCCTTGGGGCCTTCGAGATCGATCTCCTCGATCTCGAGCGGGCGATTGGGCTCCCATGCGATGGCCGCACGTGTTTTCATGATTGATCCTCCCTTTATGTAAGCGTCAGTGCATGGCCTCTCGGCCCGGCTCATCCTCGAGATCGAATATTGGGTCGAGGACCAACATAAGCCGGGTCTCTCCCGTCCCCTCGATTGGGGGCGAGCGATGCAGCAAACCGGAGTTCGGCTTTGTCGGCCAAAGCGTGCCGCGGAGCAGGATCGGCGCTCCAGTCGGCACAGTGAAGACACGACTAGGCTCGGCACCATCGGTCGAGATGCCGTATTGCGTGCCCGTTCCACGATAGGTGCAAACCATGCGCACGCGAACAGCATCGATGTGGAACCTACGGCAGGCGTTCGTGGTGACCACGTCCAACCGCAGACGCAGGAAAGGCGCCTTCGTCAGGCCCGCGAAGATCTCAGACAGCGCTGCGGCATCGTCGACAAGCCTGTCGCGCTCGGAACCCGCGGGGGTTTCGCAGGTCTCGCAGATCTCCTGGACGGTCTTGCGCACGGCACCAGGGCGGAGCACCACCCGCGCGCTCGGGAGGTGTTCGGGGTCCAACCCATCGACCCAGGACTGAAAACTCGGCAGCGGTTCACGTCGCCAGATCGCAGCCGCACAGCCCGGGTGCTCGATGGCCGAGAGCCCCTCGGGGGTGGTGGCCACCCCGACGCCGACGGCAGCATCGGTTACAGTTTCGGTCATCAGGTTCACGCAGCGGCCTCCGGGGTCCTCCAAACGGGGAAGGGGTCGGGCAAATCGGGCAAGTCTTCGATCGCGCCCGCAACGACCGCGGGCAGCAAGGCGGCGTCGAGCCGGGCCTTCAACGTCGCCCAATCGATGCCCGCACCGATAAAGACGATCTCCTGGCGGCGATCCCCCCAAGGCTCGGACCAACGGTCCTGCATGTAGTTCCGGAGCGCCTGATCTTGCGGCCACCGTTCCTTCGGCACCGACGCCCACCAAGTCCCGAGTGGCTTGATCGAGGACAGAGCGCCGGCCAGCGAAAACTCAGCCACCCACTTGGGACGCGTCGCAATCCAGAAGTGTCCCTTGGCTCGGATCACGCCCGGCATATCGCCGTTGAGCACCGCCATGATCTTCTCGGGGATGAAGGGCTGGCGTGCGCGGTAGACATAGCTCGTAACACCGTACTCTTCGGTCTCTGGAACATGGTCCGCAAACCCGTAGAGTTCTTTCGCCCACATCGGATGATCGTAGGCCTTGTCGAAATCAAAAAGGCCCGTGTCTAGGATGCGATCAGCGTTCACATCGGAATGGTTCGTCTCGATGATCTTGGCATCGGCGTTCAGGCTGCGAATGATCTTTCGTGCTGCATCCACCTGATGCGGCTCCGCGTCGGCGACCTTGTTCAGGATGACCACATCGGCAAATTCGATCTGATCTGTGAGGAGATGAACGAGGGTGCGTTCATCCTCCTCCCCCATGGTTTCGCCCCGGTCCCGCAGGAAATCATGGCTCGAGTAATCCTTCAGGAGGTTCACCGCGTCCACGACCGTGACCATGGTGTCGAGCCGAGCGACATCTGTTAGGCTCTCCCCTTCCGCGTCGCGAAACTCGAATGTCGCCGCGACGGGCAAAGGTTCAGAGATGCCGGTGGACTCGATCAGCAGGTAGTCGAAACGCCCCTCTGCCGCGAGGCGCCGCACCTCGGCGAGCAGGTCGTCGCGCAAGGTGCAGCAAATACACCCATTCGACATCTCGACCAGCGTTTCGTCTGTGCGGCTGAGTTCGGTGTCCGCGCGCACCAAATCGGCGTCGATGTTCACTTCTGACATGTCGTTCACGATCACCGCGACACGTCGCCCCTCGCGGTTGTTCAGCACACGGTTGAGCAGCGTGGTTTTGCCGGCCCCGAGAAAACCCGAGAGCACGGTGACAGGCAGTCGTTGGTCTGTGGCAGGCATGGGCCTCTCATCCAAAAGTGGTGGGGTGGGTGCGCGAACTTCGTCGAGCGCTCGCGCGACACGTGGAAGGACGCTTGGCACATAGAAACCGTTCAAAGCTCCCGAACACGTCAAGCCCGTCACGCAGCCGAGGGAGTGTCTCCGAAACGACGGAAGATCCGGTTCGGCGCCGCTCTCCTAAACGCATCTGGGCAACTGCTTGACTTGATTCGTGTGACAGCACGCGCCCTCCGGCTCCGATTGGGTCGGGATTATCTAGTATGTTATAACATAACGCAACTGTAAGGCCGTGCGGATTGCCCCAAGAGACCCCCCGGGCCAGCGCGGTGACGTTGTGCCTGTGCGCTAAAACTGGGCCGTTGTTGAAGGCGCCGCGAAGGGTGATCTCGCTCCCTGATCCCGGACCATCGCGCTATTCACCCTGCGCAGACTGCGCTGTGATCCTGTCCATCCTCGCTTGGGCTGATGTCCGATAGCCGATGCTCGAGTGTCGGCGACGGCTCTTGTAGAACGGCTTGATGTCGTCGCTAAGAGGCACGCGTGCCGCGTGGCCTTCACGGTTTCGCCGCCGGCTCGGCGAAGTAAGCCGAGGCTTTGCGCAGAACCTCCGCTTCCTCCTTGAACCGTTGGGTGTCGCGGCGACGCAGCGCCAACTCGGTCGCCTTAGCTATTTGAGCCACAGCCGGCGCCGCCGAGCCCCCAGCATCCAGCATCCAGCTCGAGCTTCCAGGTTTTCAGCTGCGTCGCCGTGACATCCAGCTCTACCGCCACGATGCCAAAGCTGGCATCGGGCCCCGACTGACGCGCACCGAGGGTCGGAATAGCAGCCGGCACATCCCATTGGCGGTTGTCGGATCCATTGTGTTGAAGGTCAGGAAAGGCGCACCAATCGGATAAGTGATTACACAGGCAAGTTTGACTCAGTACTACTCGTACTTCCAGTACATCGATCGCGGCCGCGCGGTCGATGTCGATGCCGACTTCACTTGGGGGGCGGCTTGAGGGCCACGACCGCACGTGTTGCTTTGGGGCAGTCCTGGAGGCAAGCAAGCCAATGCCGCCTTATCCCACTGCGGATGCTAGAACAGCCTCGGTCAAAGCGTCTGCGCCGTGGCGGATAGGGTCGCAAACCGGGAGACCGGTTTCTTCGCGCACCTCTGCACAAGCGAAGGTTGCTGCCGCCTCGTCCAACGCGCTGGTGTTCAAGGAAACCCCGACCACTTTGGCAGCAGTCAATGCCCCAGCTGCGCGGGCTACGGCTTCATTTAGGGCAATCACATCGGGCAGGGGAGGCACCCGGACCCCATGCAGGGTGTCCAGATGCGCCATCCCGGCGCGGTGACACAGGATCATCGCCGTGCATTGGCTTCCACGCATAAGCGGCAGTGTCGCGGTGCTGCCAGGGTGTAGGAGAGACCCCTGACCTTCGATCAGGACGATGTCATGGTCCGCAACCTGAAGCACCATGCGCTCCACCGCGCCTGCCGCATGATCGACGCGGAAAGCATCCAGTGGGATACCGCGCCCCGTAATGGCAATGCCAGTTTGACCGGTGGCGAGAAAGACCGAGTTGGCGCCCGCTGCCCTGAGGGCGCGATCAATCTCCAGTCCTGCGGTCATCTTGCCGACGGCCATATCCGTTCCGACCATAAGCACGCGTGTGTTGGAGAGTTTTGCAGCGCGGGCCATCGCGATGTCGGGCAACTCGCCCTGCGGCGTGCGGATATCCCAGATCCACTGCCCAGGGGCCAAGGCTTTGCCCAAACTCGGCGCCAATTGGTCGTGCATGCCATTCACGATGCTCAAGCCGTGTCCAACGGCGCGTTCGAGCATCTCCATCCACTCGGATGGCACGCGCCCGCCCGATGTCGCAGTGCCGAGCACAAGAACCTCAGCCCCGTGGCTGATGGCGTCCTCGAGCGTGGCAACAATGGGGACATCGCTGTCCACTGCCGAAACATCTCGAACCCGCTGTCCCGCCTTGGTGCTGTCGATGACTGCGACGGCGGGGTTGGCGCCGTAACGTAGGATTCCTTCCGCCATCTTGGCATCCAACAGCCCCATGGTGGCTTCGGCAAACAAGGCGATGCGTTGGGTTGGTTCAAGCATGCAGCTGCCCTCCGTGGCCAGGGCGATCTCCGGGCAAGGTGATGCCCTCAGTGAAGGGCGCGCCCGATGCGGGATCGGGGTCGAGGTTCAGGTGGCTGTCGAGGTCGATGTAGTCAAAGAGAGCACCAATGGACGCCCCGGCCGCAATCGACACAGAGCTCTCGCCCATACACCCGATCATCGTGCCAAGGCCAAAGGCGCGGGCCGTTGCGACGATCCGCAAGGCCTCGGTTATGCCCCCGGCCTTCATCAGCTTCAGGTTCACCCCGTCCACCGCATGGGCAAAACCGGGGATATCCGCGGACAGAGAGCAACTTTCGTCCACATAGATCGGCAGGGCGCGGTCTTTGAACAGGTCGGGAAGCTGGTCCTCGGCCCCTTTCGCCAGGGGCTGTTCCACATATTCAACGCCGTGTTCGGCCAGCCAGCCCATCATGTGGCGCGCGTCACTGAGGGCCCATCCACCATTGGCATCGACGCGCAGGACGGCGCCGCTGCCTCGCGCAACCTGAAGCACAGCGAGAAACATCTCTTTGTCGGCCTCAATCCCGTCCGGCGTGCCCAGCTTGATCTTAAGCGCCTTGGCGCCGCGCTCCAGCAGCAACGGCACCCGTTCGCGGACAACGTCGGGTGGGTTGATGCCCACCGTGACCGAGCTGACCACCGCGCGCCGCGCCAGCCCCAGCAACCGATAGAGCGGCATCCCCGCCTGTTTGGCGCGCAGGTCCCAGAGGGCCATGTCGAGCGCGGCCAAGGCGCAAGGTGCAACACCCGCCGCATGGGCCGCGTTCCAGATGTCGTGGATCGACCCGCTCAGCCTCTCGACGCAGAACGCCTCCAGCTGGGTCTGCCCTTCCTCGGGTGTCTCTGCACCTTCGGACGCGCCTGGGGCCATCTCGCCCCACCCTGTCACGCCCCCTTTGGTGACCGAGACAAACAGGTTGTCGCCGCCTTCAAAGGTGCCTCGGCTGATGCGCAGTGGAAAGCGCTTCTTGAGGTAGACGGTGCGAAAACCGATCTGCATTACGCACCCTCCTCGATGCCGGTCAGGAAACTTGTGAGGTTGTGGCCCAAAGCATCCGAGACATAACCACCCTCCTGCACCATCAAGAGCGGCTTGCCAGTGGCAGCGATGGCCGCGGCGATGGCGCGGAAGCCAGCAGTGGTCACGCCCAGCCCCTGAAACGGGTCCTCCTCATGCGCATCGAGCCCCAGGGCCACGATGATCACATCGGCGGCGAAGCGGTCGATCCGCTCCAACGCCGTGTCCAGCGCCCTAAGGACCCCATCATCCGCCGTGCCGCGTGGGAGCGGCAGGTTCAGGTTTGCGCCCAGCCCTGCCTCTTCGCCGCGTTCCAAGGCGTGACCCCAGAAGAAGGGATAGAACCGCTCTGGTTCGGCATGCAGCGAGACGGTCAACACATCACCCCTGCGATAGAAGATGCCTTGCGTGCCATTGCCGTGGTGCACATCCACGTCGAGGATCGCCGGGCGCAGGCCTTTATCGCGGAGGACCTGCGCAGCAATGGCGGAATTGTTGAGAAAGCAAAATCCCCCGGCGAGGTCGCCAAAGGCATGATGCCCCGGAGGCCGTGACAGCGCATAAACCGGCCCGGAGCCATCTGCCACCGCACAGGCACCGCTGATCGCGGACTGCGCCGACCAATAGGCGGCGTCCCATGTTTGTTCCGAGATCGGACAGGCGGTATCGGCCATATGATACCCCGCCTGCCCGGTGGCCGACTTCGGATAGCTGTCGCTGCGGTTGGCGGGGTGAATGTTGGGGATCACTTCGGCCCCCGCCCCCTCCATCCTTTGCCAGCGAGCATAGATGTTGCGAAGAAAGGTCAGATACTCCGAGGTGTGGATCGCGGCGATCGGTGCCAGGCCGTGATCCTCCGGAGCCTCAAAGACACAGCCAGCCGCCTCCCCGCCGCGGCGCAGAATATCGACGCGGGCAGGCACCTCGGGATTGGGCCGCAGCGCCCCGAAGGCCATGAAATGCTGAGGATCGTGGGCCTGCTGGCGCGTGTCGAGAAAAGCCTTCATGCGGTTTCTCCCCTCAGTTCGGCAAGCCTAGCGCCGGTCAGCGCGGTGATGCGATCCTGGTCGCGCAGGACAAAACCCAAGCGTTGATAGAAAGTCATAGCCTGGGGGTTGTCCTCATAGACCGTCAGGCGCAGGGCATTCGCCTGCCAGCGCCTCTGCCCTTCGCGCGCCGCCGCCGCCAAAAGCGCCCGGCCGAGCCCCATCCCCCGCGCCGATGCGGCGACCCAGAGGTCCGAGACATAGACAATAGTCGCCCCCTGAAAGGTCGAGAGTATCGGGTTGCAAAGCGCCAGCCCGCCCCGCGACGTGGCCAAGAGAGCAAAGCCAAAGGCCCGAGGGCCAAACAACGCATCGCTCACTGTAGCCTCGTTGGCATTGAATGGATCGCCAAGATCTGCCGCGAGCGCCCGCAGGCCCGTCATGACCTCCGCCATATCCGCAGGCCCGGCCAGCCGAATATCAAAAGCGGACATGTTCGGCCCCCTTGAGGCCCAGCATCGCGCGCACATCGCGGGGTGTCGCGACCTCGCGACCCAGTTCCTCGACCAGACGCCGGATCTTGGCGACCTGTTCGGCGTTGGACTTGGCCAGAACCCCTCGGCCGATATACAGGCTGTCCTCCAACCCGACGCGCACATGACCCCCCATGCCCGCCGCCATGGTCGCCAGCGGCATCTGCTGCCGCCCCGCCGCCAGAACCGAGAACTGATAGTCCGATCCAAAATAGCCATCTGCCATGTGCTTCATGTGCAAGAGACTGTCGGCGCTGGCAGGCAAGCCGCCCAGAACCCCCATAACGAACTGGATAAAGATCGGCCCCGCGACCGCGCCCTGATCGACGAAGTGTTTCAGCATCGTCAGGTGGCCCATGTCATAGCACTCGAATTCGAACCGCGCGCCGCGCTCGGTGCCCATCTCTTGCAATACGTCCGCGATATCGCGGGGGGTGTTTTTGAACACCAAGTCATCGGAGTTGCGCAGAAACGGCTCCTCCCAGTCGTATTTCCAATCCCGGTAGCGGTCCGCCATGGGATGCAGGGCAAAGTTCATCGTGCCCATGTTGAGCGAGCACATTTCGGGTGCATTGGCCATGGGCGCGGCCAAACGCTGGTCCAGCGTCATGATTGCGCTGCCGCCGGTTGTCATGTTCACGATGGCATCGCAGCCCGCCTTGATCTGCGGCAGGAAGCGCGCGTAATGCGCTGGATCGGCGGACGGGCGGCCGGTCTCGGGGTCGCGGGCGTGCAGGTGCAAGATGGCGGCCCCGGCCTTTGCCGCGTCAATCGCCTGCGCCGCGATATCCTCTGGGCGAAAGGGCAAGGCATCGGACATGGTGGGCGTGTGAATGGATCCGGTCACAGCGCAGGTGATGATGATCTTGGACATGCTAAATCCCTGCCTCCGCTGCGAATTGGTCCAACGAAAGGGTTAGCGTCTCCATGATCTCGTCCACATGGGCGGGCGTTGCGATCATCGGCGGAGCGATCAGGAAGTGATCGCCTTCGAGCCCGCCGCGCGACCGGCGCGCATAGATGATCAGACCGTTCGCATAGGCGATCTCCACCAGCCGGTCATAGGCGTTTAGGTCCTTGGGCAGAGGCGCCATGGTCTCGCGGTTCGAGACCAGTTCAAACGCCTGCAACAGGCCGATGCCCCGCACATCCCCAATCATGTCAAACCGCTGGGCAAGCGCCTCCAGCCGGGCGCGCAGCAGATCGCCCATGGCCACCGCATTGGCCATCATGCCCTGGGCTTCGATCTGGTCCAGCACCGCAAGTCCCGCCGCTGCAGCCAGCGGATTGCCACCATAGGTGAAGCCGTGGAGGTAATTGGCCGCATCACAGACCGCATCGGCAATGCGCGCGCGCAGCACCACGGCCCCGAGCGGCATGTAGCCCGCCCCAAACCCTTTGGAGAGGGTGATCATGTCGGGTGTCACGCCCCAAAGATCGCCAGCAAAGAAGCGCCCCACACGCCCGCCGCCCGAGATGACCTCGTCGTGGATCAAGAGAACACCATGGCGGTCGCAGATCTCGCGGATGCGCTTCATGTAGCCGGCGGGCGGCACAAGCGCGCCGGTGGAGGCGCCGCCGATGGGCTCATGCAGAAAGGCCAGCACCGTCTCGGGGCCTTCGCGCAGGATCGCCGCCTCCAGCATATCGGCATAGTGGTGGCCAGTGGCGGGGTCGTCCATGTCCAGCCCATCGAGATACGCCCGCGGCGCGGGGATCTTCGGCATCTGCACCATCATCGGGTCGAAGGGTGCGGTCATGGGGGCATAGCCCGTGACAGTCAGCGCGCCGAGGGTGCAGCCGTGATATGCCGGAAAGCGCGAGATCACCTTCCAACGTTGAGCCTGCCCGATCGCCAAGGCATGCGCCCGCGCGAGCTTGATCGCGCTTTCCACCGCCTCCGACCCACCGGAACAATAGAACACCTGCTCCAGATCACCCGGCGCCAACTCCGCCAACCGGGTGGCCAGCCGCTCGGCCGGGTCGGTCTCGAAATGCAGACGCATGCCGAAGGTGGCCCGTTGCATCTGCGCCGCCATCGCTTCGAGCACCGCCTGGTTCCCATGGCCGATATTGCAGGTCATCGGACCGGAGGAGCCGTCCAGATACCGCTTGCCCGTATCGTCCCAGAGATAGACGCCCTCGGCCCGAACCATCCGCGGCTTGCGCCTCTTGGCTCCCCAGAACAGGTTTGACGGCCCTCGCATCACGCGACCCAAAACGCCTTCTCGAGATCGTCAAAATCCGATGCTGGACCTTCGAACTTGTTGCGTCCCAGTTCCAGCACATAGACGTAGTCGGCGATCTTGAGCGCATGGCGGATTTCCTGGTCCACCAGCAGGATGGTCAGCGCTTCGGCCTTGAGGTCGGTGAGCATCTCATAGACCTCTTCGGCCAACATCTTGGACAGCCCCGCCGTGGGTTCATCGACCAACAGCATGGTCGGCTCCGCCATCAGGGTGCGACCGATCTCGACCATGCGCTGCTGGCCGCCGGACAACTCGCCGGTGATCTGTTTGCGCTTGTCCCGCAAGGCCGGGAAGCGGTCGTAATTGGCCTCGACCTTTTGGCGGACCTGCTTCTTGTCGCGCCGGAAGGTCCAGCCGCCCAGTTCCAGGTTCTCCTCGACGGTCATGTCCTTGAAGACGCCGGGCTGCTGCGGGATATAGGCCAACCCGCTGCGGATTTTCTCGTAAGGCGGGATGCTCAGGATGCTATGCCCATTCAGCAGGATATCGCCCTTGTTGGGTGTCAGGAAACCAAAGGCCGCCTTGAGCGCGGTGGATTTGCCCACACCGTTCGCGCCAAGGATCGTGGTGATCTGGCCCTTGCGCGCCTTGAGATCGAGGTCCGACAGGATATTCAGGTCGCGGTAATAACCCACCGAAAGGTCCCGCATTTCGAGAACGGTTTCGGTCACGCCGCATCCTCCTCGTCGGTGCCCAGATAGGCCTCGATTACCTTCGGATCGTTCTTCACCGTCTCGGGATCGCCATCGGCGATGAGCTCACCGAAATTCAGCACCAAGAGACGTTCGGACAGCGAGAAGATCGCATCCATCTGGTGCGAGATCAAAACAATGGCCTTGCCCGCTGCCTTCATCCGCCGAATGTAGGCGTAGATCACCTCCATCAGCTTCGGATGCACCCCGGCGAAGGGCTCGTCGAGGATGATCACATCCGGGTCCAGCATCAGAAGCCGCCCGAGCTCCAAGAGCTTTTGCTGCCCACCCGACAGCGCCTGCGCGTATTCGTTGCGCAGATGGTCGATGGTCAGGAACGCCAGCACCTCATCAGCCTTCGCGGTCAAGGCCTTGCCTTGCCCCATATGGCCCATGGCCAGTGAGGGCACAAAAAGGTTCTCCAGCACCGTCATCCGCCGGAAACTGCGCGTCACTTGGAAGGTTCGCCCCAGCCCGGCGCGAGCGACTTCGAACGGGGCCAGTTGATCGATCCGCTGCTCATTGAGGTAAACCGTCCCAGAAGAGGGCTTGATCGCCCCGTCGAGGACGTTGGTCATCGTCGTTTTGCCGGCCCCGTTGGGCCCAAGCACACCGATCAGTTCGGGGCCGTTGATCTCGAAGTTGACGCCCCTCAGCACATGGTTGCCGCCGAAGCGCTTGTGCAGGTCGGTGACTTTGAGATGGATCATGACGCCGCCCTTCCGGCTTGGCGCTTGGCCACAGTTTCTTCCGCGACGCCCGCCCGCCTGAACCAGTCGATCAGCGGTGCAATCAACCCGTTTCGGGCAAAGCGCAGCACCAGCATCAAGAGCACCCCGAAGACGACCAGCCGCCAGACCGTCATGTCCACTTCGATCCCGCCGATACTGAACGAGGTCCGAAGCGTCTCCAGCAGGATCTGCAGGAAGATCGCCCCGAGTGCTGCGGCAAAGAAGTTCTCGACCCCACCGATCACCGCCATGGCCACCACCAGCGACATCTGCAGGAGAAACAGCAGGTTCGGCGTAACGATCTGTACGTAATGCGCCTGCACGGCCCCTGCGGCGGCAGCCATCGCCGTGGTGATGGTGAACACGTAGACCTTGTAGCGCGTGGTGTTGACGCCCAGCGCGGCTGCGGCGTCCTGATCTTCGCGTAAGGCTCTGATGAACAGTCCGAAACGGGACCGCGCCAACCATGTGAGGAGCGCCAAACACAGCACCAATAGCCCCAACATAGCGTAATAGGGAGGGATCTTGTCAGTCCGCTCGTAGGCCGTGCCAAAGAGGGTGACGCCGTTCTCAAACAGCGCCGGAAGCTCCATTCCCGCCTGGCCACGGGTGATCTGGATCTCTGCCGAGATCACCGCTTTGACGATCTCCGAGAACCCAAGTGTGAAGAGCGCCAGATAGGCTGCACGCAGGCGCAAGACCAACAGCCCCACCAGAAGCCCCGCCAATCCACCGGCCAAGGTGCCAAGGATGATGCCCAAGAGAACAGGCATCGGTGTGACCTTTACCGTGCCATCCCAAATCTCCATCGCTTGACGCAGACAGTCCTGATCCAGCGTGGTTGATGTCACGCCGATGGCGTTCACGATCACGAAATACTGCCCGAAGAAAGCAAACTCCGTACAGATCCCCGTGGGTTCGGAGGTGATGTAGAAATAGTGACAGAAAAGCGCCGTGCCATAGGCGCCGATCCCCATGAAGGCCATATGCCCAAAGGAAAACTGCCCAGCATAGCCAGCCAGCATGGACCAGCTGCTGGCGAGGATGGCGTAGAAGAACGCCGTGATCAGCACATGCATGACGTAGTCGTAGTTGCCGCCCGTATAGACCAGCGGGAAGGCCACGAAGAACCCCAAGAGCAAGATGCCGGCGATGTTGGGAACCTGTTTCATCTCAGCCTCCCTGCCCATGCATGCCAGACGCAAACCTACGCCCGAAGAGCCCCGTTGGCCGCAAGAGCAAGGTCAGCGTGAGGACGATCATTCCATAGGCCGGGATATAGGACGCGGCTTTTTGCGCGTCGGGCACGCAGCCTGTGCCGGCCGCCTCCACCAGGCCCACGAGAATCCCCCCCACAAAGGCCCCAGGCAGAGAGCCCAGCCCCCCCAGCACCACGATCACAAACGAGCGCATGGCAGGGATGGCCCCCACCTGCGGCAACCAGCTAAACGCTTGGACAAGAAGCGCGCCCGCGAGCGCAGCAATCATGCCACCCAGTGCAAAGGCCAGCATGTTCATGCGGTTGGGATCGATCCCCGCAATCGCGGCTGCATCGCGGTCTTGGCTGACGGCGCGGAGAGCCTTGCCAGTCCATGTTCGGTGCAGCAGGTAAAGGAGCGCCAAGAGCACAAGGACACAAGTCACCGCCGCGACGAAGCGCGGATTCGAAATCGAGACTGTCTCGAAGAGTTCCAGATTGCCACGGGACATTTTGATGATCGTGAGATCGCCATCCTCCGGCCATGCCGTTCTCGGAAAGTCGATGTAGCGGCGCACTTTGACGGGGCTTGCACCATGCAGCGCCTGCACGAAGTATTGCAGCGTAAACGCCAGTCCGAAGGTCGCCAAAATGCCGTATTCGACCGGACGATCCACTTTTCCTTTGTACATCGGTGTCAGCATCGCGCGCTCGAATATTGCGCCGATACAGAAGGCGATGAGACAGGCGCCGAAGACGCCCACAAGTGGCGAGAGGCCGGGAAACCAGACCGCTGTGATGTAGTAAACCAGCATCCCGCCGATCATGTAAAACTCGCCATGGGCAAAGCTGACCACGCCAAGGATCGAGAAGA
Organism: Pseudomonadota bacterium; assembly: GCA_039816045.1. Lineage (GTDB taxonomy): Bacteria > Pseudomonadota > Alphaproteobacteria > Rhodobacterales > Rhodobacteraceae > Thermohalobaculum. The sequence continues at coordinate 6,477 of JBCBYB010000060.1, read as the reverse complement.
TCAGCGTCAAGCCCAGGGCCATAAAGCCGTAGATGATCCCGATAATGAGGCCGTTGGTGATCTGGCTGGCCACGAAGGAGCCATTGGCCACGCAATTGTTTTCTGGGTCGGCAAAGGCGAATGCAGCCGCGATCAGGACGACCGCCAACATGCCGAAACCGGTGATAATGCGCCCGGTCAACTCAGGCGTTCTGGCCCAGAGAAGGCCGATGCCCACGGGCCCGAGGGCAGCACCCGACATGGCCCCCACGAAGGTTGCGTTGGACGTATCGAGGTCCCGGGCAAAATACCTGCGCCGCAACACGACGCTGCCGACGATGCCCCAGGTGATCATCCACAGGATGGTCATCCAGAAAATGGCGGGAGTTTCCACAAATGTCCCCTAGGAAAGTCCGGGAATGCCCCGGATCGCCTCTGATGCCTCCGGCGGATGGTCAGACCACCCACCGGAAACCATCCAATCCTGTCCCGAACGCGCGTCGGGACCGCGGGCCCAGAGCGTGTCCGGCACTGGGCCTACCCCAGCTAAGTCAGGCCCGGAGCGCGCGCCACAAAGGGGGTCATTCGTTCACGATGACCATGTCCTTCGTCTTGTAGGCATCGGGATACACGATGGCCGCATCGGTCGAGGACTGGCCCTCTTCCTGATACTGAATCACCGTAATGGCCGGGTCAGGCCACTGGTGCCACCATTCGTCGCCCTTACCATCGACGCTCGGGTCCTTGCCCGTGCCATAGGGGAAGTAGATTTTGCCCAGCGTGCCGTCATGTTCGATAGACTCGAGGGCTGCGACGATGGCATCGCCGTCAGTGCTTCCGGCTTCGGTGATCGCCTGCGCAATAATCGCAATGGAATCATAGGCTTCCATGGCATAGCTTTCCACGTCGGACTTGCCCGTCTTCTCCTTGTAGGCGGCGGCAAAGGCCTTGCCCTTGTCGGTGAACTGGGTCTCCGGCACCCCGATGCGCTGGACAAAGGCGTATTGTCCGTCCGGCACGTTGGTCCAGTAGGAGCCCGACTCCAGTGCGTCCTGACCGGTCACAAAGGGCAGATCAAGCGGACCGATGCCCGCATCGGCAGCCTGCTGGGTGAAGTTGTAGGCGGCCTCGCCCGTGACCAGCGTGATGATCATGTCAGGGCTTTCGGCCTTGATCCGCTCGACGATGCCCGCATAGTCCTGCGTGCCGATATCCACCGAGAAGATCACACTGTCGACATCGCCCGAGGCCAGACCATCCTTGGTTTCCTGGCTGGCGGGAATGCCGTAGTCGGTGTTCTCGGTCAGGATGGCGACCTTCTCAACGCCCGGAATGGTCAAAGCAAACTGCCAGATCACGCCCGACGCCCACGACGAGAGCGGCGCGATGCGGAAGATGTATTTCTGCTTGTCACCGGTGATCGTGTCATTCCATGTCTCGGCAAAGACCACGGGGATGCCGCGCGCATCGGCCACGTCCTTGGAGGCCACGCCGACCGAACTGTGATAGCCGCCCCCCACGGCGACAACACCATCCTGGGTGATAAGCCGCTCCATCACGGCGGTGGCTCGTTCAGGCAGGCCTTCGCTGTCGCCGACGACCACATCGATGTCACAACCCAAGACACCGCCTGCGGCATTGATATCGGACTCCGCGATCATCATGGCGTCCCGCATCGCCTCGCCGCCGACAACGGTGCCTGGTGCCGAGAGCGGGGCCAGAGCGCCAATTTTGATCGGACAGTCCTGCGCCGTCGCGCCACTTGCCAACAGGCTCAGCGTGCCTGCGGTCGCAAGCAGCAGCGCGCTTGTCGTCTTGAATGTCATGAAGTCTCTCCCGTGCTGGTACGCGCGCCCGCTGTTGGGTGCGCCTCACTGCTGGCCCATGTGATGCCCCGACAAAGGCAGCCCCTGTCGGGTGAAAGACCCGCGCAGGCAACAGCTACACGGAGGCTTTCATTCGACGTGGCTAGCGTGGAAGCCTTGATGCGGGGGTGTCTTTCGCGTATCGGTCATATGTTTCTAAAATCGGACTCAACCGGGTTTGGGATGACCGAAGCCCAGAACAGTGCACAAGAAACAGGCGGAGATTGCCCGGCCGAGGTCATGGTGCACCCCCGCGGTCAGCCGCCCCTATCGGTCGCCATTTTGCTCTGGCCCAGCTTTCCGCTGATGTCTCTGGCATGCCTCGTTGAAAGCCTGCGACACGCGGGCGATCACGGCGATGCTTCGCAGAACCGCTATACAAGCTGGGATATCCTCGGCGGTGTTGGCAGGGCCATGCGTTCGAGTTGTGGGATCAAGGTTGATGCCACCGCTCACTATCCGGACCCCGAAGACTATGACTATGTCTTTGCCATCGGCGGACTTTTGCACAACCTCGACAAGGCACCGGCAGAACACACGGCTTATTTGCATAGGGTTCATCGGCTGCGGCGCCCACTGATCGGCGTCTGCACCGGCATCTTTGTTCTGGCGCAGGAGGGACTGCTCAACGGCAAGTCAGTCTGTGTCCATCCCTATCACGGCATGGATTTTCGCACCCGCTTTCCCAATTGCAGACCCCTACCCAATCGAGATTTTGTCACCGTTGAGAGCATCACAACCGTACTGGGCGGAGTCTCGATTTTGCCGCTCATGAACCGCATCATCGGCGATCATCTGGGCCCGGACCGTTCGGCCAAGATCGTGCATCAGATGACGCTACCGGCACCAGATCTGACACTGACGCTTCAATCGCCGGTAACCTCAGACCACGGCAACATAACAGACCCGCGTATTCAGGAAGCGCTGGTGAGACTTGATGCCCAGGCAGCAACCAATCCGAGCATCTCGGGTCTTGCTAAATCGCTGGGGCTCAGCGAACGGCATTTCTTGCGACTGTTTCAGTGCCAAGTCGGCCAGTCACCCAAAGCCTATCTTGTCGAGACCAAACTGCGTTCTGCGGTTTGGATGTTGAGAAGCACGCGCCGCTCCATCACCGAGATCGCCTATGCCGCTGGCTTCTCGAGCGGAGCAAACCTCTCTGATCACTGCCACAAGCGGCTTGGCATGACGCCAACACAGATGCGGAGGCTGGCCCGGGAAGGCGCTGCTTCCTAGGGCGTGTGCCGAGACGCCTGATCCCCATACGTTCCTGGATCAGGTTCAATACACGAAGCGCGAAGCCAACCGACGGGTTCTTCCGGCGCCGAGGAGACGTCGGGTCTCACGACACTGCCTGTCTGGTCGACGAAAAGGCGGCTGAGCAGATCGAGGCGGCGTGAACCGATACGCGCGTCCGGAGACCTTGACGAACATCGTTTTGAGGCGTCGTTGATGCTGAGTGGGCTGGAGTGGCCCCACAGAAGTGGTCCACCCACTGGGATAGGATTGTTCCGTTCTGAGGAGGACCAGAGATGGCTGGGAAGCGAGACAAGCCGGAGGTGCTGAGCCTTGTCGCGCCCTTGGTCCGAGCGACAATGGCGAAGGGTGAAGCTGCGCCAGGTCGAGGTGCTGCAGGGCCAGGGCGCGTCGGTGGCGGATGCGGTGCGCCAGGTCGGCGTGACGGTGCAAACCTACGACCGCTGGCGTCGGCTAGAGGGCGGCATGGGCCGGGTACAGCTGCGACGGCTGAAGGAGCCAGAGACATCGCAGAGCGATGTGCGCGCAGCGTCGACCAAAGGCTCCGGCGGGCGGTCTCCGATCTGACGCTCGACAAGCTGATCCTGGCGGAAGCGGCACGGGGGTGAGGGCCGTCTCGGAAACGCTCCGGTGGAGCGTTTCAGGCCGAAACCGGCAAAGCCGCTGAGCCCCGCGCGCCGCCGACGCTGCATCGAGAGCGTGCGGCAGACGCTTGGCGTGCCCGCTCTTAGCAGGTCTGGGCGCCGCGCCTGCGTACGCTCGGACAGCACCGCTCGACCCATCGCAAAGCGCCCCAGGGGCGTCGCGAGGGACTACGGGCGCTACGGCTATCCATTGGCCGGTAGGCGTTTGCCCGCAAACGCCGTAAGGCGCATGATCACCGGCCTAGCTCGAACAATGCACGCTGGCCCCCTCTCAGCGAATGCGCAGCAATTCGCCGAGAAGGACTTCGTTCAGGATCGCGCGCATGACGGCCGGGCATTCCGGACGCTGAACATCATCGATGAGTACACCAAGGAGGCGCTCCCTCTCGGCCGCACCCTGCGGATGCGCCTGCCGGGCGACGGATGATCAGCATGGGTCGCAAGCTCATCTCCGGCGACGTGGTCGACGTCCTGACGGATCTCTTCATTCTCCGCGGCCCGCCGAAGTTCATCCGGTCGGACAACGGGCCCCACACTCCGTGCGCGCCGCTTCGCGACGTCATCGCCGAGAAGGTGCGCGACTGGATCGCCGCCGTGGGGGCCAAGACCCACGCTGCGCGCGCATCGCTTCGCGATGTCATCGAGCCAGGATCACCCTGGGAGAACGGTTACGTTGAGTCGTTCAACGCCCGCTTTCGCGACGAACTCCTGAACAGTGAGATCTTCTTCTCGCTCCGCGAGGCCCAGATACTGATCGAACGGTGGCGCCGCCATTACAACACCGTCCGGCCCCACAGCGCCCTCGGCTACCGTCAGCCCGCGCCAGAAACCATCACCCCGATCGACCACAGATCGGTCATGCAGTAACAATTCAATCGGACCATTCAACGGGGCAGGCCACCGAGCTTGGCGACAATCCTTCGAGCGTCTTTCTCTGCGAGGGCGCGGGTTCTCCCTTAACGATCTGGGTTCGGGCGGGGAAACTCTGGCTTTGCCACCGGGCGAGGCGGCGGATGCTTTAGGCGAGGTTGGCGAGGCCTGCCGCATCGACCGGCCTCTCGTGCTTCTCCGAGCGGTAGGCCATATGCGCCCAGTCCAGCGCGCGTCCCGGTCTTTCTGGCACCGCGTCGCGGGCCTGTCCTTCCAGCCGTCGAGGGTTCCGCCGCCCGCCATAGTCCCGCACTCAGCGTCGGTCATGCGCTGGCGGGGTGCCGCGATGATACTGGCATCGACGATCCGCCCGCCCACCACTGCCCAACAGGCAATTGCACTGCAGTCGCTGAATGGGACGAGAAAGTCCTGATCGCGCAGATGCGCGTCGAACCGAGCGAAGAGCCAGTCCGTCGCGCCAACCACCGTCAGTGCCCCCCGGAACCGCCAAATCGTCGTCTCATCCGGCACCCGGTACGATTAGGGCGGCACGGCCGAATGGCTGGTAGGTTCACGACGCGCAAGGCGGTTCTCCAACCCGCCGCTCCCCTCCTATTCGCCAAGCCAGTATTGGCTGGAATACGATATCGAGAACTGGCGCCGACGCACCACAACTCAGCCGCGTATGTTCGGTTCGCATCGCCAATGCGAACGTTTGCCTCAATGTGAGGAGGCGATACAACTTCAGTGGAGTTGTACTGGTCTCCAACATCATTGCAGGCAGGTCTGGCGGGAGCGGAAGCCCTGCTTCCTGACCCTGTCAGTGGTCGCGTGTTCCTTGGGGTTGGCACAACGGCTGCTGGGTCACTTGACCCGGAGGAGAAGACCGTTGCGCCTACTGGTCCTGGAAGATGACGAGACGCTCGGTCCTCGGAAAGGCACAGGACTGAGCGAGGCGGGCCACGTCGTGAACCTCGCACCGAATGGCAAGGATGCTGTGATCGCGGCGATTGCCGAACTTTGTGGTGCAATGCTCTCTCAGGCCGACGCGCCTGGCGATCAAGGGCTCATGGTCAGGGTTCACTTCCCGGCGCTTGCAAAAGCGCAAACTTCGAGAAAGGTCGTCGCGAAATCGCAGCGGCATTGCTGAGCTTTTTGGGCCCATCAGCACTTTCGTCCAAAAGACACCCGATCCACCTATCGACAGCCCTGACCGTTTACGCCGTGGCTCTCGCGGCGACCGCCATCCAGCCGGTGACCACCCCCGTGGCCGAGGAGCTCGAAATGGTCGCAAGCGTGCCGGACGCTGCGATGAGCGGCGTCACCGTGGAGCCGGATGGGCGCGTCTTTGCCAACATGCCGCAATGGACCGAGGCCGCTTCGCCCGCGTTGCCGAGATCACAGAAGATGGCACGATACCTCACGACGTCTGTTGAACATTGTAGGCGAAATCCAGGCATCGGTCATGAGGAGCTGGTGGGCGCGCAAATCCTCCAGTATCGCGGTGTCCGGGCAAGGTCGCCGGAGTTGTGCGAGATCCTTGTTCGCCCGGATGTGGGCCTTCTGAGACTGGTCACCTAGGCCCCGCAGGTGCATGTCCTCGATCATCCGCTGGCGCAGCGGCACGGTTCTCTCTTCCGTCAGGGGAACCTCTGGTCTGACGATGTGGAAGCCCCCGATCATCAGGCCGGCATACCCGATCAGACAAGAACCATTGTCAGATCAGAACACCGCGCTCCACCCTTGCGCCCTCGCCGCGCGAGCAGCACAGTCCACGAGCCCCAATCTGACACCAGGGCCGCTGTAACGAATGACATGGTGTGTTTGCGGTGGCCGCTCTCCGGTGGCGAGCGAGGTCGATT
>JBCBYB010000005.1:0-187103 GCA_039816045.1 Pseudomonadota bacterium | reverse complement strand
CCATCTGCCTTTTGAAGGCTGCCCGTGCGCCTTCCAGATCTTCTGCACCGTTGAAACCGCGAGCCCCGCGGCCTTCGCCATGGCGCGTGCCGTCCAGTGGGTCGCCTCGTGCGGCGGCGGCGCCTGGGTCAGGCGGACGATCTCGGCCACCTTGTCGGTCGCAACCGGCGCCTTGCCGGGCGGACGGGTCGCGTCGCGCAGGAGGCCGTCGACGCCTTCGGCCAGGAACCGCTCCTGCCAGCGCCAGACAGTCTTCTTCGCCTTGCCGGTCGCCCGCATGATCGCGATCGTCCCGAACCCGTCGGCGCTCGCGAGCACGATCTGCGCCCGCCACACATGTTTTTGGACGCTGTTCCGGTCGGCGACAATTCGCTCGAGCCGCGCGCGGTCAGCCTTCAAAAGGCAGATGGAGTTCTCTGTTCCCATGCCCCAGACTCGCATGAGCGACCGGCCAAGGGAATCCAAAATCGGATACCTCCGTATCGGTCATACCACTAGGTAGTCGTCCACACACTCGGGCAGCAGCAGCGCCTGCCGTCGGTCCGCGACTTCAATAAATCCAGCCACAATGTGCCCTGCGAGACCTCAGGCGCAAAATACCATAACGTCCTCAATCAAGGGACTTTTGACATAGCCTCTCCGCATCGCGGCTCGGCGCTGCGCTTTGGACGAACGACGGTTCTTGAGGACGCGACCGCGAACGCCAGACAAGGGGCCAAGGTCTGCAGTGGGCCGCCCGTGTCGCTGACGGCGATCCGGTATCAAGCAGCTGCGGCGTTGCGGAACATAACTGCAACGAGCCCCACACCAGACACGAGAGTTCTCCGCTGCACGCGTGTGCAGCATTTTGGAAGGCCGAGACTACCCGCGCCCATGAAGCGGCGGCCGTTTGCTGCGTTTTCACAAGGCCGGCCTGGCCCATCGACCGCAGCGCGGCGATACGGTTGATTGGTTGTTCTGGCGTTGGCTCACTCGTTTTGAGAGTGGGGAGGTGCGGCAATGATGGGACCGAAGCAAGTGGCCCAACCAAAGGGGACTTTGCATGCTTTCCTCTCGCGATTGCTTGAGAGAGGCGGCGGCACGTCGCATCCGCTGTCAGCGCACCACCGAAAAAAAGATGGGTTTTGGGCGGGTAAGCACTCCAGTTAGTTCGGAGAGCTATTTTCATGCGAGGATTTGCTGGACATGCGTGGTACCCGGAGTCGGACTCGAACCGACAAGGTGTTGCCACCGGCGGATTTTGAATCCGCTGCGTCTACCAATTCCGCCATCCGGGCGCAGGCGCATTAGCCACTAAGCTATGCCATCGGTCAACCGCCGAATGGAGCCGTGTCTAACCAGCGATGCCCACAGCTTCGCAATCGGCTGGCTGGGTGCCCGAGAAGCCGGTCTCAAAGGCCGCCAGCCGATCCCTGTTCCAGCGGGTCATCACCTGACCGTCGATTGCCATAGCATCGCGAAGGGTGGCAGGGGCGAGTTGCTCTTGAGACCCCGTATCGAACCGCGCCCACAAACCCGCGAAACAATTAGACCGCAGGGCGCGGCCCTCACCACTCGCCGGTCGAAAGCCAACGCCCAGGTTCTCATGGACATGATCCGCAATACTGTTTGCCAGCTCGAACAGCGCGATCGGAGTATTTTTCATCTTTGCGGGCACGTAGAGTGTAGCGTCCAAAGCACAATAGGTTGGGCCGCTCGGATCCCGCCGCTGACCGCATGCGCCGTCTGACCAGCTGGCGATATCGGCGCGCTTGATCGCAGAATAGTTCATCCCCGCTTGGGCGAAGATCCGGGCCCAAACCAAGTTGCTCCGCGCCACAAACACCGCAGGAGACATCCCATCAAGCTTGGGACCTGCGAGGTCTGCGCTTTCCTTGAGGCTCGGCACTTCCTCTGATGCGGGCCCTTCGGCATCCAATGCCGTGATCTTGAGCTCGGGCTGCGTCGGCCCCGAGCCAAGCTTCGCGGCATCACGCGCTTCAGCGGCCGTATCGAACTTATCCGGGACACGAGCGGTCGCTGGTGTCCGCCCGCCAAGTTCTGTCGGGGTCGCGAGCCGGACATCGCCGCCATCGGAGATTCGGGTTTGCGTCCCAAGTGTGGAGAACTGCGGCGCCTCAGCGCCATCGGATACGACTTCGCTCGTGCTACCGGACGTCGCGGCGTCGCCCGTTTCCGTCTCGGGATCATCGGACAAACCGATGCTGAGAGCCATCGCCACTCCGGCTGCTGCAGCAAAGATGCCGCCAGCATTTATTAAGCGCAGCCGGAACGCCGCCTCCGCGCCGAATTTCCGACGGCGGCGTTGTTTCGCAACATCCTGACGCTCGGGGCCGTTGATCTGGCTCCTCAAAGCGTGATCGGTTCCATCCATAACCAGATACTCCGGATCATACTCACCGACTGGACTCGGATCACCCACGCTGATACCCACTCTACACCAAAATCGCACGGGAATGTTAAGCTCCCTGAATCTAATGCTAAGAAAGCTTTATGACCGCATTTTGGCACTGGCCGAGGGGCCCGTGGCGCTCCCGGCGCTTGCCGTCGTCTCCTTTGCGGAGAGCTCGATCTTCCCGATCACACCGCTGGTTATGCTGATCCCGATGGTTCTGGCCAGGCCCGATCGCGCATGGCTGATCGCTGCGGTTTGCGCGCTCGCCTCGGTCGCGGGCGGCCTCGCTGGCTACGCCATCGGCTATTTTCTCTATGCCGAGATCGGCCAGCCGATCCTGGAGTTCTATGGCAAGGCTGCCGAGTTTGCCGAGGCGGCCGAGATGTTCCGCCGCAACGGGTTCGAGGCGGTGTTCATCGCGGCCTTTACACCGTTTCCGTACAAGGTGATCACCATCGCCTCGGGCGTGGCGGAACTCTCGCTGACGCCCTTTGTAACCGCCTCGCTGATCGGGCGTGGGTTGCAGTTCTTCCTTGTTGCCGCAGTGCTCTGGAAATTCGGTCCGGCTGCGCGCAGTTTCATCGAGAGGCGCTTTGGCATCCTCGCCACCCTTGGCGTCGCGCTGATCATCGGAGGGTTCGTGGCGGTGAAGTACCTGACATGACGGTTTACGGTCGTATCCTTTTGGCCGGGGCTGGCTCTGCCGCGGTTTTGCTCGCCGCCCTCGCATATCAGTATCTTGGCGGCCTCGCGCCTTGCCCGATGTGCATCTGGCAGCGCTGGCCGCATTTGGTGGCGATCGTGCTCGCCGGTCTGGCGGTCACCGTGTTGTGGCGCGGACATCGGATTGTCGCCCTGGCCGGGGCTGCAGCCATGGCTGTCGCGGCTGGACTTGGGGTGTTTCACACGGGCGTGGAACGCGCCTGGTGGGAGGGACCGTCCACGTGCACTGCGGCTGATCCCGGGAGCATGAACGCGTCCGATTTGCTCGACCAGCTGTTGGTGACCGAGGTCGTGCGCTGTGACGAGGTGGTTTGGGACTTTCTCGGCCTTTCGATGGCGAGCTGGAATGCGCTGCTGTCGCTTGGGCTCGCCTCGATCTGGATCTTCGCGGCGCGGGCCCCGCTGCCCGAGTTGCAGCGCTGAGCCGGATACGTTTGAAACAGATCCCAATGCCAATCTGAAACGACCGACACCTATCTCCTGATGCATCGAGATTGATGCAGCAGATTTGAGGAGGGGCCCATGGCTACCTTGCAGAAAGGTTCCGGCGGCAAGGCCGTCGTGAAACTCCAGGAGTTGTTGAACAAGGCGGGCGCCAAGCCGAAGCTGTCTGTGGATGGCGATTTCGGCCCGGCGACCGAGAGTGCGGTGAAGGCGTTCCAGTCCCAGGCCGGCATGAAGTCCACGGGCAAGGCTGACAAGAGCACGCTCGACGCCCTCAACGGCAAGGGCAAAGGGATCATCTGGCCGGTGAACCCGAAAGGCGAGATGGATTCGGTCTTTGCAGAGGTCTACAGCGACAGTCGGCGGGAGCGCCACGAGTTCGCGATGAAGATCAAGGCTGAACGCGCGCGCCTCGAGACCAGGCTCGCCAAGCTGAAAGCCGAGATCGAGCGCCAGTCCCAGCGTTACATCGAAAGCGACGATAAGCTCGAAGCGCTGTTCCCGGAGTTCCGCAAGAAGCTCTTCGACTACATCGCCGACAAGGAGATGTTCGACAAGATCAAGGACGTGGATGCGGTCAAGGCGAAGAAGCTCGCCAGCACGGCAAGCGCGAAGCACGAAGCGGCCTATGCGGTGCTCAAGCGGATGGATGTGCACCGCGACCGGCAGAACGCCGCCAGCGAGGCCTATGGCAACGCGATCAAGCCGCTCGAGAAACTCTAAAGGGAGCCGGGGGCGCTAAGCCTCCAGTTCCGCATCCCAATAGAGGAAGTCCATCCAACTCTCATGCAGATGGTTGGGTGGGAATTTCCGGCCCTTGTTCTGAAGTTCGGCCGCATCGGGACGCCGAGGCGGCCGGGCAAGGGCCATCCCCGCCTGACGCAACGTCAGGTTCGCCTTTCGTAGATTACATTTGCTGCAGGAGGCGACCACGTTCTCCCACGTGGTCCGCCCGCCGCGCGAGCGGGGCATCACATGGTCGAAGGTCATCTCGCCCTTCGCGCCGCAGTACTGGCAGGTGAACTCGTCCCGCAGGAACAGGTTGAAGCGAGTGAATGCCGGGTAGCGGGCAGGCTTCACGTAGTCCTTCAAAACGACGACCGAGGGCAGGCGCATCGCCATCGAGGGGCTGTGCACCTGGGTGTCGTACTCGGCGACGATCGTCACCCGGTCGAGAAACGCGGCCTTCACCGCCTCCTGCCACGGCCACAGCGAGAGCGGGAAATAGGAGAGCGGACGGTAGTCGGCGTTCAGCACAAGTGCTGGATGGTCTCGCAGACCGGCGGGTTGCCTGACAAAGCTGCTCGGGAAGGACGCATCCATATCTGCTCGCCTCGCCTTGTTGCGCGTCTTTATGACGGTGCCGAGGCGGGACCTTAGCCTCGCTCCCTCAGCACTATATATCGGGGCGGTGGCCTTGCAACCTCCAAAATAGGCTGCCCTGCCGGCGCCGACTTCGCTATAGCAAAGCGCTGCAACAGATTTGTGTCGCAGGGTGAGGGCGGATTGTCCCCATAGTTATCCCCAGACTCGGGGAAAGACGCTCATGTCGGCATCGGCAAGCCGAACTTGTCGAGCAGGAAGCCAAGCGCGAGGCCAAGACCGTCAGGCCCGATGGCGTGCGGCGTGCCTTCGGATGTAAAGGTCGAGACCGGGAAGTCGTGCTCGGCCAGGGCCTGCTCCGCCTCGGCCATGGAGCTGTGGGGCACCACTTCGTCGCGGTCACCATGGATCAGCAGCACCGGTGGGCGCGACGCGGCAAGCCCGAGCGCATCCCGGTCGATCAGCCGGCCGGAAAAGCCCACAATCCCTGCAATCGCCGGCTCGCGCCGCGGCCCCACGGCAAGCGCCATCATCGTCCCCTGACTAAAGCCCAGCAGCGCGGTGTTCTCACGGGTGACGCCTTCCTCCTCGATCATCGCCTCGATGCCGGCATCCAGCGCCTCGGCTGCGGCAATGTAGCCCTCGATCATCTCCTGTTCGGAGCTGCCGTCGATGGGCGGGATCGGGAACCACTGCTTGCCCGAGGGATTGACCAGGCAGCGCTGCGGGGCATCCGGGGCGCGAAAGGCTGCATCGGTGAGATACTCCGCAAGCGGCTGTGAAAGTCCGAGGAGATCGGCGCCGTCCGCCCCGTAGCCGTGCAGCATGATGACGAGCTGGCGGGTCTCGCCGGACTTGGGAGCGGCGCGTGGGCCGGTAAGCGTGGTCATGGGATCTCCTGGATCAGGGGCTAGAGGGCAACACCCTCGCGGGACTTCGCCTGTCGGTAGTACGCCCAAAGCAGCCGCGCCGCCACCGCACGCCAGGGAGACCATCCCTCGGCCTGCTGCCGAAGCGCCTTCTCGGTGGGTCTGGTCTCGAGGCTAAAGAGGATCCGCGCCGCTTCCTGGAGGGCGAGGTCACCTGGTGCAAAGACATCCGCACGACCGATGGCGAACATGAGGTAGATCTCCGCAGTCCAAGCACCGATCCCCTTCACTGCAGTGAGGGTGGCGATGGCGTCTTCCTCTGGCATGGTGGCGAGCGCGTTGTAGTCCAGATCGGCCTCGGCGAGCGCCCTCGCATAGCGGAGTTTGGGCCGCGAGAGACCGCAGCCCCTCAGGGTCTCGTCGTCGAGGGAATGGATGGTCTTGGGACAGGCGGCCCCAGCAGCCTCAAGCCGTCGCCAAACCGCAGCGGCCGAGGCGACGGAGAGCTGCTGTGAACAGATCGCTTTGAGGAGGGTTGCGAAGCCGGCCGGGCTGCGGCGGAGGGGGAGGGGGCCGGCAAGCGTGCGTGCCTCGGCAAAACGGGGATCCAAGGCCGCGAGCCAGTCGCAGCCTTCTTCCACATCGGCGTTGCTTTCGATTAGGCGGGTTGTCATGGGGGCGAGGCTGCCCGGCCCCGCCCCCCAAGGTCAAGCCGAGTTAGGTGCGGGGTGTCAGACCGTAGTGCTCAACGAGGCGCTGAAGGGCGATCTTGAGGACCACTTTGCCGGAGCGCGCCGACCATCCCATGCGCTTCTCACACGCCTCCAGCCCCTCCAAAAAGCAGCAAACCCGGAGCGCCACATCCGACAATCCTGGTCCGAGGGCTGTGAGGGCGCCGGTGACCCGGTCCCGCGCGCTGGACGATCCGGACAAGCCGGCGTCCCGTCGCCGCCCGCCGCTGCCGCAGTCAACCGGCGCGAGGAACCGGCTCCAGTCCTGCGCCACCGAGGGGCCGATCTGGGCGGCGTCGAAATCAGTGCGGAGCCGGTCGCCGGCCTCGACCTCGGCAGGAGTTAGAAACGGCTCTCCATCCGGTCCCTTGCGGCGCGAAAGCCACCCGATCGGGCTCTCTCCGAGGTTGACGGATATCGCCGTACACTCACCTGTCTCGGAGTTTTGAACAGTGCGGGTGCCGTCTAGACGGTGCTGCGCTTGGAACGGAGCCTGCGCTTCGGCGAAACCCTGCGCATCTCGGGTGGCGAGGTCCTCGGCGAGGATGCGCTTGAGGGCTGCTCGCCCAGGGTCGCCGAGGCGGTAGCGGGCCGTTGCAGACCCGCGGCTCTCAAGCCGGATCCACTCCCTCCTGGAGAACTCAACCGCAATCCGAACCGGCAAGAGGGCAATCGGCTTCTGATGGCGATTGGTGGCGCAGAAGATCCCGCCATTCTCTGCACCGGGCGCGATCAGCAGGAATGCCCCCGGTTCGCCGAGGCGACGGAGCGCGGTTTTGGCGTAGCGGCGCACCTCGTTGTCATCGATTGCCTCTGCGGATTCCGCCGCCAGCGATGGGACGGCGATCTCGGATTGGCAAGGGCTTGGCGTCCCCTCCAGCAACCGATCGAAGAGTGGGTCGTCCCGCCGCTCCTCGACCCGACGAACGGCACGGAGCACGGTGGAGGGGTGGCTGCCGACCGCGCCTGCAAGGGCACGGATGCTCTCGCCGCGCTCTGTATGGGCGAGATAGAGGGCAGCGTCCCGCGCGATAGGAGCGGTGATATCGTCTGGGAACGTGGAGCGAGCCCGGTCCTTACACTGCTCCAGGATGTCAAGCGTATTGGCCACAATTTTTGCCCTTATTTGTGTCGAGTTTTCTCGAATACATTCGTATGTGCCAAAATCTAACAGTTGGTTAACTCGCCTATAATGAGAGTTATTTACTTTCTGTTAATGTTTGAAAGCATGGGACGTCTTGCGTGCGATGCATCTGCTTTCTGCGCAACGCCTGTTCGATCAGAGAAGACTGGGCCTCGGTTGATGCGAAAGGAGACCGCCTATGCTTATGCCCAACCCAGTCGAGTTCGATCTCGCGCAGATGTTTCCGATGATGCGGCCGGGGCTGCTTGCCCGCACGGCGCGCGCGGGGGCTCGTCTCTATCGTCGCGAGCGTGATTTACCCGGCGCGATCCCCGGGCTGCTGGCCCGGCCCGAGGCGCAGATCCTGGCCCGGCTCGCCGAGGCGGAAGCTCGGTGCGAGAACGAGCGCCGTCGCGGGGCAGTCGAATACCGCCCGGCCCGCCATGTTCAGATCCTCGCGGCATTGCTCGCCGAAGCCGGTGCTGCGGCGGCTTAATCGCTCAACCGAAGGCGTCCGGCTCCTCGGCTTTGCGCCGCGCGACATAGGCGTCGAGCGCCTCGGTGATCCCTGGGTCGAGTTGAGGCTGCTGATACTCCGCCAGCAGCTTTTTCACCCTGCGGTTTGCGAGGCTGAACGAGTCTGCGGCACCCTCTTCGGCCCATGTCTCGAAGGGCTTGTAGTCCAGCACTTCGGTTCGCCAGAACGCGGTCTTGAAGTTCGCCTGGGTGTGTGCGCAGCCGAGATAGTGCCCGCCTGGGCCGACCTCCCGAATGGCGTCCATACCTTGGCCGTTCTCGTCGACCTCAACGCCGGCCGCCACACTGTGCAAAATGCCAAGTTGATCCGCGTCCAGGACCAATTTCTCGAGGCTCGCGACCAGCCCACCTTCCAGCCAGCCGGCCGAGTGGAGCATGAAGTTAACGCCGCCCAGAAGTGCCGCATTCAGCGTGTTCGCCGTTTCATAGGCCGCCTGAGCGTCCGGCAACTTCGAGGTGCAAAGCGCGCCGCCAGAGCGGAAGGGAAGGCCCATCCGCCGCGCCAACTGACCCGCCCCGTAGAGGATCTTGGAGGCCTCGGGCGTGCCCATGGTCGGCGCGCCAGAGTTCATGTCGATCGAGGTCACGAAGGCGCCGAAGATCACTGGCGCTCCAGGCCGCACGAGTTGGGAGTAGGCGATCCCTGCCATCGCCTCAGCCAGCACCTGGGTCAGCGTCCCGGCGACCGTAACCGGCGCCATCGCGCCGCCCACGATAAACGGCGAGACGATGCAGGCCTGGCCTGCGCTGGCATAGACCTCGAGCGCTCCCATCATCACATTGTCGAAGGTGAGCGGCGAGTTGATGTTGATGAGCGAGGTCATCACCGGCTGATCTGGCAGCGTGCCGCCAAACAGGATCTCGGACATCGCGACTGAGTCCGCAGCGCGCTTCGGATCGGTGACCGAGCCCATATAGGGTTTGTCCGACAGCGTCATATGCGCCAGCAACATGTCGAGATGGCGCTTGTTCACCGCCACATCTGTGGGCTCGCACAGCGTGCCGCCCGAGTGATGCAGCCATTTCGACTGGTAGACCACTTTCACGAAATCGCGGAAATCGGCCATGGTCGCGTAGCGCCGGCCCTCTTCGAGATTGCGTATAAAGGGCGGGCCATAGACCGGGGCGAGCACCAAGTTCCGCCCGCCGATGACCACTGAGCGGTCGGGGTTTCGCGCAGCTTGGGTGAACTCGGAGGGCGCCGTGGCGCACAGCTTGCGCGCCAGCCCGCGAGGGATGCGGACCCGGTCGCCGTCGATGTCGGCCCCTGCCGCGCGCCAGCGGTCGAGCGCACCCGGGTTCTCAGGAAAGCCGACGCCGATCTCCTCGAGCACTGTCTCGGCGTTGGTTTCTATGGTCTCCAGCGCTTCGGCATTCAGGATCTCGAAGTCCGGGATCTTGCGGGTGATATAGCGGGCAACCTCATGCCTCGGCGCTGTCCGCTCGGCCCGCCGGGCCGCGCCGCCGCCTCCCCGCCCACGCCGCCGGCCGCCGCCCGTCTCCGCATCAACCCCAGCCATGCGTCTACCCCTGTTCCTGACGGCCGCCGCCGCACCTGATCAGGCTTCATTGACGCGATTGAGCGCGCTGGTCGGGGGGAAACTCGTCCCTCGATGATCCGTCTGCGACATCTTGTGCCGCTTTGAGGTCAATCAGCCCGCCAGTGCGGCGGAGATCAAGCCGGGGACGGCGCTCGGGACATCGGCGACTGCCACGCCAGCGGCCTCGAGTGCGGCCCGTTTGGTGTCGTAGTCTCCCTTGCCTCCGGCCACGATGGCCCCGGCATGCCCCATCTTTTTGCCGGGCGGCGACTGACGCCCTGCGATGAAGGCGGCGACGGGCTTCTTCATGCTGCGCGCATATTCGGCCGCCTCCTCCTCCGCCGAGCCGCCGATCTCGCCGCAGATCACCACCGCCTCGGTGCGCGGGTCGGCATCCAGGATCTCCAGCGCCTCGCGGGTGGTGGTGCCGATCATCGGATCTCCGCCGACGCCGTAGAAGGCCGACTGGCCCATCCCCGCCTGAGCGATGTTGAGGCTGAGAAGAGTGCCGAGGCTGCCCGAACGGGAGATCACACCGATGCCGCCGGGCCGGAAGACCGTGGGGTTGAACGCGGGCATGATGCCGACAAAGCACTCGCCCGGGGTGACCAGCCCCGCCGTATTGGGCCCGACGATGCGGGTGCCGCTGGCGGCCGCTGCAGCGTGCATCTCCATCACATCTTGCGCAGGGATTTGCTCGGTGAGGCAGACCAGCAGCTTCGCTCCAGCCGTGCACGCGTCGATGGCTGCGGCTTTGGCGGCCATGGGCGGGATGAACATCACTGCAATGTCGAAGGGTTGGGCACGGGCGGCCTCGACGGCCGAACCCCAGACCGGCAGACCGAGATGCGTCTCACCCGCGCGCCGCGGGTTCACGCCGCCGATCACAGTCGTGCCATAGGCGATCATCTGCTCGGTCCAGAACGTGCCTTGCTTGCCGGTCATGCCCTGGACCAGGACCCGGTGCTCGCGTCGGGGGATCATGAGCGGGCCTCCGCTGCGGCGACGGCGGCCTTCACTGCGCCATCTGCAAGGTCATAGGGCGTGATGCCGAGGCGGTCTTGCACCAGTTTGATGGCCTCCTCTTCGCCGGTCCCGTGGATGGTGAAGAAGACGGGGATGTCAGGCTTTAGCTCTTCCCAGGCGCGCACAACCCCCTCGGCCATCACGTCTGTCCGGGCGAACGCCCCGCAAAAGTTCACCAACAGCGACCGGACATTCGGGTTGTCGAGCACGATGCCGAGCGCGGTGGTCGCCTTGGTGTAGGCCTCGCCGCCGATCTCGAGGAAATTGGCCGGGCGTCCGCCATAGTGGGCGATGATGTCCATCGAGGTCATGGTCAGCCCTGCGCCATTGGCCAGCACACCGACAGAGCCATCGAGTTCGATGTATTTGAGGCCAGCCTCTGCGGCCCGGGCCTCCAGAGCGGTACGCCGCTCGGGCGCTGCGGCTGGGGCGAGGTCGGGCTGGCGGGGTGCTGCGGCATCGTCGAGGGTCAGCTTGCAATCGAGCGCGACGACCGCTTCTTCCCGCGTGACGACCAAAGGGTTCACCTCCAAAAGCTCCGCATCGGACGCGCGATAGGCCCGGTAGAGGGCCAACAGGGCGTCGCGGACCGCGCCGTGAGCCGCGCCAAGATCCGCGTCCTTAAGCAGGTCTTCCGCCGCGGCCACGGTCAGCCCCGCACCGATCGGAACGGTAATCCGACGCATGGCCGAGGGATCGGCGGCTGCCGCTTCCTCCACATCCATGCCGCCCGCGGTCGAGAACAAGACGGCCGGAGACCGGGCTGCATGGTCGTTGAGCACCGCGGCATAGAGCTCGCGGGCAATTGGCACCTGCGCCTCAATCAGCATCCGGCGAACGGGCCAGCCATCGATGGTGAGGTCCAAAATCGCCCGGGTCGCTTCGGCCGCCTCCTCGGGCGTTGCGGCCAGACGGATGCCACCCGCTTTGCCCCGCTTGCCGGTCGGGACCTGTGCCTTCACCACACAGGGCCCGATGGCGCGTGCAGCATCGGCAGCGGCCTCCGGGGTCTCCACCAACTGCGATGCAGGCACCGCGATCCCGTGTGCCGCCAGCAGCGGCTTGGCCGCCTGTTCCTCGAAATCCATTCCTCAGCGTCCGTATTTCGCCCAATGCCCGCCGAACAGCGCCTCCTCGGAGGGTTTGTCCTCCGGGATCGTTGTCACGAGATGGGTGATGTTGATGAAGTGCGACCAATTCAGGTTGTCGGAGATCGTGTTGCCCGCCCAGGTGCCTCCGCCCATTGAGAGGGTGAAGGGTAAGCTGTTGTTGAAGCCCCCACCGTTGCCGAAGGTGTGCGCTTGGTTGACCAGAACGCGGACCACATCGGTGTGCTCGGCCAGGTCGCGGGCGTGGTTCATATCCGCGGTGTGGATGCCAACAGAATGGCCGAGACCCGTGACGTGCAAGATCTCCGTGCAGATCCGCTTGGCGTCCGCAAAGTCGCGCGCGCGATAGGCGGTGAGCACCAGCGACAGCTTCTCGTCGGCAAAGGAGTTCTTACCGGTGACCGCCTCCTCCTCGACCAAGAAGTACTTCGCCTCGCGCGCCTCGGGTGGCAGGCCCATGACATCTGCCGAGACCGCAGCGTCCTTGGCGATCACATGGCGGTTGAGCTTGCCATTCTGCCAGAGCGTGGCGCCGATGCGAGCCTTCTCCTGCGGAGAACACACCCAGGCCCCGCTGCGCCGGAGGGCTTCGAGCGCCGCGTCATAGACATCGTCGAGGATCACCACCGCGTTCTCCGAGGAGCACGAGGTCGCGTTGTCGAAGATCTTGGAGGCGGTGATTTTCTCCGCCGCGTCGTCGAGCTCTGCGGTGCTGTCGATGATCACCGGCACGTTCCCGGCACCCACGCCGATCGAGACCGTCCCTGACTGCATCGCACGCTTGACGTTGTTCTGGGAGCCGGTGACCACGGCGAGGTCGCATTGCTCGATCAGTGCTTGGGTCATCTCCTTGGAAACCGGAGCGGGCAGGATCTGAACCAGATCCTCCGGATGCCCTGCCTTGGCAAGCTCGGCGCGCATCAGCTCAACCGTCTTGCCTGTGGTTGCAGCACCTGCGGGCGAGGGGGCGATCACCACAGCGTTGCCGCCCTTCAGCGCCATCATCGCCTTGTTGACCGGCGTCGCGGCGGGGTTGGTCGAGGGACAGATCGCGCCCACAACCCCCACGGGCTTGCCGTATTTCACCATGCCCCGTTCGGGCTCTTCCGAGATCACGCCGACCGTCTTCACCCGCATCAGATCGCGCAAGGTCCCGAAGGTCTTTCGGGTGTTCTTCACGATCTTGGAGGGCACATTGCCGAGCCCGGTGTCCTCCACCGCCAGCGCCGCCAGCATCTCAGCATGTTCGGGCTTGTAGATCGACCAGGCCAGCGCCGTGACCGCCTCGTCGACGCGCGCCTGATCGGTGTTTTCATAGGCCTCCATCGCGGCGCGGGCGCGGGCGATTACCTCGGCGACAGCCTCGGACGGCGTTGGGACGGGCGAGAGCATGGGCGGTCTCCTATGCTGTGGCCGGGGCGGGGTGCGCCCCGGCAGTTGGTTTCAAAGGCCGGCGAGCAGCTCTTCGAGGGTTTTCTGGCGGGCTTCCCACATCGCTTTGACCTCGTCGCGGGTCATGATGTGCATAGGCGAGCCGCCGGCTTTCATGCGTTTGGCCACGCGGGCGTTCTTGAACATCTCCGGCACCGTGGCGGCCAGTTTATCGATCACGGCCTCGGGCGTGCCTTTCGGCACCATGATGCCGCGGAAGTTCACGCTCGCATTGTCGATGTCGAAGCCTTGCTCCTTCATTGTCGGCACATCGGGCAGGAAGTCGTTCCGTTCCAGATCGAAGACGCCGAGGATCTTGACGTTTCCGGCTTCGCGCGCGCGAAAGGCGTCGGAGAGGTTGTTGACCCCGGCCAGCACGTCGCCTG
Source organism: Pseudomonadota bacterium (assembly GCA_039816045.1). Classification (GTDB taxonomy): domain Bacteria; phylum Pseudomonadota; class Alphaproteobacteria; order Rhodobacterales; family Rhodobacteraceae; genus Thermohalobaculum. Next base: position 173,465 of record JBCBYB010000005.1, on the reverse strand, counting down.
CGATGACGGCCTTCATCGCTGCAGCGCCGCCACCTTTGGTCGGGATATATGCGAGCTTCACGCCGGCGGCCTTCTCAAGCTGCAGCGCCGCGATGTGGTGGCCGACAAAGAACCCCGCACCCGAGAAGGTCAGCTTGCCCGGGTTCGCGTTCGCCCAGGTGATCACATCGGCCATCGAGTTGAACTCGCTGTCCGCTGCAACCACGAAGACCGCAGGATCTGCCCCCCAGTTCGCGATGGGCTCAAAACTGTCCTTGGAGTAGGAGACCCCGCCCTTGATCGACTGCGCGATGAAATGGGGGATGTTGTAGGCCCCGAGCGTGTAGCCGTCCGCATCCGCCTGACCCGCGAACCAGTTCCAGCCGACGCGGCCACCCGCGCCTGGCTTGTTGATGATGGCGATCGGCATGCCGAGGGCGTCCTCGTTCCCCGCAGTCATGGTCACGATGCGGGCCTGGAAGTCGGTGGCCCCGCCCGCGCCGTAGGAGACCATCAGCATGATGGGCCGGTCCGGATACTCTTCGGCGGCGGCCATCCCGGCGACGCCGATCACGAGGGCGGCGAGGCCCGCTATCAGTCGTTTCATGTTTTCCTCCCTGGATTTTTGTTGTGTCGTCTCAGAACAGAACCTCGCGCGGGGTGTAGACCTGCAAAAGCTGCGCGAAGAGGGCGTACATCACGGCGATGAACCCGGCGGTCACGGCCAGGCGGCGGCCCCAGCTGCGGAGCTCCGCATGTGGGGCGGGGTCGTAGATGGCGTACAGCACGAAGAAGGCCAGAGCTGTCGCGGTGTAGAAGCCGAACGCTTTGGCCGCCCAGAACACATAGATCGCGGCGATCACCACCCCCGGTAGGAAATTCCGCAGGTCGCCGAGGGAGACGCCCTCGCCCGCCTTGGAGAGCCCGAGGATCGCTTTGCCGAAGGTCCAGAGCGCCAGCACCACAAAGACCGTTGCGATCAGCCGGGGAAAGAAGAACGCCTCCGCCGGCTCCTGCGTGTAACTGATCCAGGCGACCCAGATCCCGACCGCGGCGACGATGCCGGAGGCGATGGTGTGCTGCAGACGGCTCGCGGTGGTCATGGGGTTACCTCCTGCGGGCGGCGGCGGCTTCGCAACTCCATGGCGACGGAGTAGAGGATCGAGAGCGCGCCCAGCACGATCAGCACGATGTTGAGCGTGCCGGTGAAGAAGTAGACGAAGATGCCGTCCTGCGCCGCGGCGATGGTCGCCCCTTGGATGAAGTTCGACTCCGCGATCGGGCCGAGGATCAGCCCCAGAACCAATGGCGCCGCCGAGAAGCCGAAGCGCTCGAGGAAATACATGCCCACACCCAGCACCGCCATCACGTAGACATCCGACATCGAGGTCTGCACGGAATAGGCGCCAAAGACGGCGAGCCCCAGGACCACGGCAGCCATGATCGACTGCGGCACCTGTGCGACACGGGCGGCCAGCCCCGCGATATAGAGCCCAAAGCCCAGCATCAGGATCTGGCCCACCAGCATGGAGTTGATGAAGGTCCAGGCCACATCCGGGTGGTTGTCGAACAGATCCGTCCCTGGGAAGATCCCGTGGATCAAGAGGCCCCCTAGCAGCACCGCCGCCGTCGGGCTCCCGGGGATCGAGAGCGTCAGCAGCGGCACCAGCGAGGGCCCGACCATGGCGTTGTTCGCACTCTCCGCCGCGATCACCCCTTCGGAATGCCCGGTGCCGAAGCGTTGCGGTTCGCGGGAGAGCTTCTTCGCCTGGTCATAGGCGACGAGGCCCGCGATCTGGCCGCCCACGCCGGGGATCAGCCCGATGATCGAGCCCGCTGCCGTCCCGATCCCAAGCGCACGGGTGCGCCGGAAGAGTTCCCCCACCGCCTCTCGCAGCGGGTGCACGGTAACCGTCAGCACCTCCATGTCGCGCCGCTGACGTCCCTTGGCGAACATCGCCATGACCTGGGGGATCGCGAACAGCCCAATCAGAGCGGGGATGATGCTGATGCCCCCGCCGAGCGCATCGTGGAAGATGAAGCGCTGGGTGCCGAGGATGTCGTCAAAGCCGATGGTCGCGAGCCACATCCCGATGCAGCCGGACAAGAGCCCCTTCACCACCGATTTCGACTCGAGCGAGCCGATTACCGTGACGCCGATAATGGCGAGCCAGAAGAGCTCGGACGGGCCGAACTCCAACGCCCAGGCGGCCAGAACCGGTGTGAGGAAGATCAGCAGCATCACGCCGAAGACACCTCCGACAGCCGAGGCGAGGAAGGAAAGCTGGAGCGCTCGTGCGCCCTCACCCTTCTGCGCCATGGTGTGACCGTCGAGGGTGGTCGCGATGTTGGCTGGCGCCCCGGGGATCTTGAGGAGGATCGCGCTGACGGCTCCGCCCGCCACGGTGGAGGTATAGGCCGCCCCCAACAGGATCAGTCCCTGTGTCGGCGCGAGCTGAAAGGTGAAGGGGATCAACAGCGCCACCGCCATCGTCGGCGAGAGCCCGGGCGTCGCCCCAAGGATCAGCCCGCCCACGGTTCCGCCGATCAGCAACAGCAATGAGAGCGGCTCGAAAACCGCGCCGAAATACTGGAGGAACTCCACCTCCGCCTCCCCTTTTGTCCACCCTTTGGCGAGTGGTTGACGGGAAGGCTAGGGCATGAAACTAAGAATGCAATCGTTTTCATTTCCAAGACGTGAACGCATGGGCGAGCGGGAGAAAGCGAACGACAAGATCGATATCACCACGGTCGCACAGGCGGCCGGGGTGTCGGCCGCCACGGTCAGCCGCGCCTTCAACCACCCCGAGATTGTGCGCGCACCCACCCGAAAGCGCATCGAAGCGGCGGTGGAGCAACTCGGCTATATCCGCAACCGCGCCGCCCGCACCATGCATGGGCGCCGGAGCGGCACGGTGGGGCTCGTGCTCCCGACGGTCACCAGCCCGATCTTCTCGGAGATGATGCAAGCCTTCTCCGACACAGTGGATGCAGAGGGCTTCACCATCCTGATCGCGACCCACGGCTATGACCTTCGCCGCGAAGTGTCAGTTCTGCGCAAGCTGCTGGAGCACCGCGTCGACGGCATCGCGCTGATCGGGCTCGACCATCAAGACGCGGCCTTCACGATGATCGAGCGCCAGGGGGTGCCGGCGATCGCGATATGGAACCACGATCCGGCCTCGCGCCTGCCGTGTGTGGGGGTCGATAACCTCGAGGTCGGCTACCGCGCGATGCGGCATCTCCTCGATCTGGGACACCGTCGCGTGGCTCTTGCCCTCCCGCCGCTGACGGAGAACGAGCGCGCACGTGGGCGCATGGCGGGCGCCGAGCGGGCATTGACCGAAGCCGGGATCCCCACGCAGGCAGTCCGTCGCGTCGATACGGTCTACAATGTGAGCCGGGCTAAGGCGGCCGTACTCTCACTGCTGGCGGAGCCCGATCCGCCGACAGCACTGCTCTGCGGAAACGACGTCATCGCCCAAGGGGCGGTCTATGCCGCGCAGCAGGCCGGGCTCGCGGTGCCCGAAGCGCTCTCGATCATGGGGATCGGGGATTTCCCGGGCTCGGCGGACATCGAACCGGGGCTGAGCACCGTCCGGCTGCCTGCGGAGCGGATCGGGAGGCTCGCGGGCCAGCATCTCACCGAGGCCATTGCGGGGCAGGGGCCGGCCATTCAGGTGCGAGAGTGCTGCGATGTCATGGTGGTGCAGCGGGCCACCACTGGCCCGCCGCGCGCGGCATAAGCGCCTCAGCCCGCGACCAGGGCCTCGATCCGCGTGAGCGCTTTGTTCATCGGCCCACGGATGTCGACCTTCACATCGAACGGGTTCTTCTCGCAGAGCTTGATCAGCGCGTCGCTCTCGATGAAGGACCGATAGTCGGCAACCATCTCGCGGAGCGCCTTTGCCGCCTTGTCTTTCGCTTCGCCGCCACCTGCCATGTTGTAATTCATCAGCGCCGTTTGCATGGCGACCTGACGGCCCTTTGACCCTTCCTGGGTGATGCCGTTCAGCCCATATTCAGCGATGCGTTGAAGGTTCGGGTCGGGAATATCCGAGATCGCGGACTGCAGCGCGCTCAGGTCCACATCCGTGACCTCCTTGGCGGATCGCCACACAACCATCGGATCGCGGCTTTCTTCCTCCTCCGCGGTCTCCTCAACCGTGCCTCCGGCCTCGGCCTTTTTCAGCGCTTCGGCGAGAGCGGCCAGCGCCTTCGCCGCATCGCCCAGCTGGCCGGCGCGGAGCATGCCCAAGATCGCTTGCGCCTCGCCCCCCAGGGTTTGGGCGACTTCTTTGTCCTCCAGCTCCTTCACCCGTTTCACGAGCGGCGTGAGCGCCTTGCGGATCTGCTCGGCCCGGTCTTCGCTCGTCTTCTCGGGGGCGCTTCCGACCCGCTGTTCAAGAGCTGCAATGATTTTCTCTGCGGCGTCCAGTTGGTTTTTGTCGATTGCCGACTGCGCTTTCGAGGCGAGGTCCTGGAACTTGGTTGCGTCGTCCCTGGTCATTGCAGCCAGTTGCGCGTTGACATCGGCGAGCCGCCGCCTCAGCGCTTCAGCGCGCCCTCCGTCGTCGGTGGATGTGGGCGTTGGCGGCGGAGGAGGTGCGACCGTCTCATTGTTCTCCTCCACACCCTCGTCATCCGGCGCATCCAGATCCATCGGCTGGACGGTCAGGTCCATGTCGTCGTCGGCGCTCTCAACCTCCTTGCCGTCGACCACGATCTTGACCTTGCTGAAGGCCGCCACCTTCAGCGTCCGGAACATCAGCTTCACACGCTTTGCGAGCCCCGGGATCCTGCGGCCCTCGATATAGAGGATCAACGTCCGGGAGCCCGAGCCGCCCTCTTCGCCGGTCGTGCCCTCTTCCAGCGCCTGGGTGCCGACCTTACCGAACGTGAATTTCTTCGACTTGGCCACCGCTTTCAGCTTGCCGCCAAGGCTGCGCCCGGCCTTCTTGTTGTGGAAGTTAAAGCGCATATCCTCAGGCTTATTGCCCGAAAAGCCAAGCGCGAAGTTGAAGATTTTCTTCTTTAGTTTCGTACTGGTTTTCTTGATGTAATCCGCGTGTTTTGCGGGATCGGCCAGCTTGTCATCGCTGGCTTCGTCTTCCTCGTCGCTCTCCTCGATTTCTTCTACGGCCCCAGCGTTTTCAAGCTCTTGGACAACCTCTGCCAATGCCTTCTCGAAGGGCTTCAGCATCACTTGAGCCGTATTTTGGAGATCGGTCTTCTCGGCTTTGTCCTTTGTCTTCTTCTCGAGCGCCTTGGCTTCGGCAATCACATCCTTTGCGGCCTTGGACAGCTGATCGACCGCCTTCTGGAGCGCTTTGGCCGTGCCCTCATCGTTCGGCTTCAGGGCCGAGCGGGTCTTTACCAGTTCATCGATTGCCTTCTCAAACGGCGGTCCCGACTTTTTGAGCGTCGCCGGCATCTCCTTCTTGCACCACTGCTTGGTGAACTCGATGTTGGTAGCGTTCTTCATGGCAGACATCTCCTTGTGCGTGGCGGGCCGGCGTCTGCGCAAAGGCGCGCCGAAGCCCGGGCATCCTCAATTGTCCTGTTGCTCCTCGGTGTCCTCGGGCTCCTCGGTTTCCTCGAGTTCCTCGTCGATCACGTTGAGCTGGGCCTGCAGCAATTGTGCCCGGCCCGCGATGCTCTTGCGCAGCGCATCGTATTGCAGGATGTCATAGTCGACCTCGCCCTTCATCATCGCCGCTTGTGCCGCGTAGCTGTCGATGACATCGAGGAAGCCCGCATGGCGGAGGCCGTCGGTCCATTTTTCCTCTTCGTCCTCCGGACAGGGCCCGGTAACGGGGCTATAGGCCGAAAGCGCCTGCATCAGCTTGTCGAGATCGACCTTCACACTGCTCAACCACTCGCGGTAGGCCTCGCTCGCCTTGTCGAGCATGTCCTCGTCGTTGGTCGGGCTGTAGTCGGGCCACTTCTTGTCGCGGCTCGAGCCGTAGTCGCCGTCCATCCCTACGGTGGCGCGCAGGCGGGAAAAGCAACCGTCGATCACCGGCGTCTTGGTCGAGGGGTCTGAGATCGGTGGCTTGGCCCGGTTCGCCGCTGCCGCCTTGAATCGCACCCAGCTGTCGAAGGCGAGGTAGGGCATGCCGGGATGCCAGTCTTTGGTCAGTGGAATGCGTCGCAGGATCACGGCGTCGTCGCTGTAGAGCGTCTCGAAATAGGTGACGACCTTCTGGCAGACGTCCTTCTGATCGGCGAGCACCTCCGGTGTCATGCCGCAGCTGCGCGCCACCTCCTTGGCGATGGGGTCTCCGTCCATGACGATGCCATAGGCCAGCACGCATTTCGAGAGCGTGGAGTTCCACTTCATCGCCTTGCGGGCCTTCTTGCGGTCGCCCGGACTGGCGCGCGCGCTCTTGTAGAGTTGCCAGCCGGCCTCGCACTCGGCCTCCTTGGCCATCTTGTAACCCCACTCGGTCAGCGCGCGGGCCATGTTGTTGGCAATCGAGACCCCGGTCGAGATGCCGGTCATGTCGGCGAGCTTCATCGACTCGCTGACGACACCGACGGCGGAGAAGATCGACATAACCGTGGCCTGGCTGAACTGCACCTTGGCGCTCGCCAGCCGCCCCGCGATGGCCGGGCCATAGACCGAGGAGTTGCCGTAAGTCAGCGCCATGTTGTCGAGCCACTTGTTCAGCTCGACCGATTTGCGCACCAGGATCGCAACATCCATCGCCAGCTTCTGGATGGCGGCGGCCAGCCCCGCCACAGGAAGCGCAGCGACAAGGATGCCTGTCGCGCCGCCCGTCAGGGAGTTGACCATGTCCCATTTGGCGTTGAGCGCTGCCGCCTCGGCGATGAGCTTGTCCATCGCCTCCATTGCTTTCTTGGCCTTGGCTTCGTCCTCGAGGTCGTCAACCGGAGGGTTGGCCTCTTCCATGAGCTTCTGGAGCGCGCCAGCCGAGAGATCCGCCTCACGCTTGATCTTGTCCACGAACTCTTGGCAGGTTTCCTCGTCCTCCAAGCTCTTCTGGAACTCCGAGAGTTCCTTCTTGCGGAGCTCCGCTTCCTCTTCAGCGACCTCCTCGGCAAGCTTGGCCTTCATCGCCGCTTCGTCGGTCAAGCCACCCTGGAAGAGCGACAGCATCGCCGCCGGGTCCATGCTCTTGCCGCCCGCCTTGGCGATGGCACCGTTGAGCTTCTTGAGCCGGGCCTCCTTCTCCTCGGGGCTTTCCTTGAACACGCCGAGCGTGCCGCCGGTGGTGTCCTCACGCGACGCTTCGGACAGCGGGTCATAGGTGCCGGCCATCACCGGACCGATTGCGGTCAACCCGATCGCCCCGACAATGGCCGCGATGTTCACCTCGCGCCCGTTGCGCTTTGCATCCACGATCTCGGCGACGATCTTGCCGGTGTTGGCCGCGGCGAGGATGCCGGCCTCGATATAGGCGCCCGTGCGGGTATAGACGCCGTCGGTGCCGCCCTCCTCGGGGGCTCCCGCGCGGTCGAAAGCGGCCACCGCATTGCCAACCGCGCCCGCTACCGAGGCGACCATGGCGAACGCGGCTTTCTTGGCGCCTGCGCTGTCGCCCGAGGCATAGGCCTCGCCCAGTTCAGCGGCGCGGAACACAAGCTTGCCCGCCTTGAAGCCGTAATTGGTCAGATTGGTGATCTGACCCATCATTGTCTTGTAGTTCGTGTCGCTGGCCAGCGTCGGGTTGTCGGTCTTCACCGTCGCCATTGCGGCCGAGATGCTGTCGGTCGCCGCTTTGGACACGGCGTCGTAGATCGCCTCGCCGATTGCCCAGCCCTTTTTCTTCGAGGGCTTGTCGAGCGCCTTGTCGGCGATCGCGAGACCGCCATTGATCAGACCCACCGCCAACTGGGTGTAGGCCATCTTCTCTTGGGCTTCCTTGGCCTGATCGAGCTTCTTGCTGTGTTTCGCGAAGAAGTCGAGCTGTTCCGGGGAAACGCCTTTCTGCGCGGCGAACTCGGCCTTTGCGGTCGGATCGGTCGGGATATCCTCCGGCTTGACGCCTTTGAGCGGAGCGCCGTCCTTGGTCAGGTCCTTGAAGTCCTGAGTGTCCCCACGGCTGATCGACATCGCCTCGAAGTTGGCCGCTTTGACGGACTCCATCGCCACCGTACCGACCATGGACACCGTCGCCGCGCCGATCCGCATCCCCCGCTGGACCTGATCGTATTTCGAAGCCGTCTTGGTGTAGTCGGTGAGTTTCTCCTCATAGAGCTTGCAGGCCCCGTTCCAAACCTGCGCCTCCTGGCTGTACTTGTCGGCCACCGCGTTCGACGGGATCACGTCGGCGCGCACCAGCGGCGACCAGAGCTCGCGCTCGATGTCTTTCTCGGTGAAGAGTGGGTTGCCCTCGTCGTCCGTGGCCTCTTCCATCTTTTTTTGGAGCGCAATCAGCTTGGCGTGCGCTTCCTGAACGCGCCGGGCTTTCTCGGGGTCAACCTTGTACTTGCCCTTGAGGTCGTGGACGGTGTCGATCTCCTCGTCGCGATCGCCGGTCATCCACTGCATTTCTTTCTTCTTGTCGTTCCAGAAATGCCCTTTCTGCTCCTCGTCCCATTCGACGGTCAGGGCCTCGTTGGCCTCCTTCAATTCGTCGCGCAGGCCGCTGTCTTCCAGCTCGCGCATCAACGCGTCGAGTTTCTCGCGCTTCTTCTCCATTTTCGTGGCGACAGCAGCATAATCCACGGCATCGGTCTCAAACCCGCCGGTGATCTTGCCGATCCAGGTCTTCTGGGCCTCATCGAAAGCCATTGGGGCTCTCCTTCAATCTCTGTTTGAAATGGGATCAGCTTTTGGGCAGGGCGGTCAGCAGCTTGATCTCGAGCCGCGGCAGCACCCGCTTAAGGGTCCCGACAGACTCCGAGCCCCCAAACGGATTGGCCCGGTAATGCGCCATGGCGGGGAAGCCGTCGAACACCTGCATTAACGCGCGCAAGGCGGCCAGAGCCACACGACGCGCCAGCTTGCGGTCGTCCAGCGATTGCTCGCCATCAGCCACGATCGCGCTCTTGGAAACCAGATCATTGACCTTGGCATCGGGCACCGCCGTGTTGAGCATGGTGAGGAAAGTCGAGACCTTGTCTGTGTCGACGTCGTCATAGTCGTCGCCGCCCGCAGGCTCGACTGTGTCCGCGAGGAAGCCGGTGATCTCCTCCCGGAAGGTCCTCACTTTCGATTGGACGTCGCGCGCCACCTCAACAAGGCTCTTGTCGACCATCTCCTGCGCGAGATCCGCCTCGCGCTTGAGCTTGTTATAGTCCTCCCGGATCTTGCGCATCTCGGCGAGGCCATGGGGGTAATCCTTGCTCCCTTTGATCTGGGTGCGCACGGTCGAGCGGCGCTGCTCGAGCACTTCGGCGTCGCTCGGATCCATCTTGAGCTTCTTGAGCTTTTTCACGAGGGTCTTGATGTCGGTCTCGAGATCCTTCTTGAAATCGGTGTAGTCCTCGTGGACCGCCTCGCTTTCCGTGTGGGTCTTCTGGCCGGCCCGGCAGTCGCGCATGAAGGCGGTGAAATCCAGCAGATCCTTGCGATCGTTGTCCTTGCCGGCAATGATGCGTCGGAAGATCTGGAGCATCCGCTCAGCCTTGGTGCGCAGCTTGGGCAACTCGGTCTTGGCCTCGTTCAGCGTCGACTTCTGACCGCGTTCGATCTTGCCCTCGATGGTCTTCAGCTCCGCGCGCATGCCCCCCCAATAGCCGTCGTATTCGACGGGCATATTGCCCTTCTTGGTCTCGCTCACCAGCAGCTTGCCGAGATCATCGAGCAGCCCTTTGATCGCTTTGGCCTCTTTGGTCAGAGCCTTGTGTTGGGCTTTCAGTTTTCTGCAGGTCTCCCTGTGTCGCCGAACATCGCTTTCGAGGTTGCTGAGGCGGCTCTCGAGCTCGGCCTGGAAAACCGTCTTGAGGTCCTTCTCACACTCGCCGAGCTCCTGCATCAACTCGGCCCGTTCACCCACACCGAACTGCGCATATTTTTTGGAGACGGCGTTGAGCTCGTTCTTGAGGGCGTCATAGCGGTATTGCAGCCGGGAATAGAGATCCGGCGTGCGTTTGACATTGTCGATGGCCGTTTGGGTGCCGGCCAACCACATCTCGGCCTTTTTGAGCGCGTCGACGGAGCCACTCTCCAAGAGCTGCTCGGCCCCTTGCATCATCAGCTCGAACTCGCGGATCGCTTCGCGCGGCACCTTCCGGTACTCATATTTTTTGGCGCCCTTTTCGTCCCGGGTCTGGGTGTCGATGATCATCTTCACCGACCCGTCTTTCTCATGCTTGAAGAGCGAGTCGTAGGTCTCGCGGAGGGTCTCGAGCCGGGATTCCAGCTGCTCGCGATTAATCTCGGTCTCGTCTTCGAGCTGCTCGTCGAGATCGCGGCCCGCCAATCCTTCGTAGCGCGAGACGAGGCTCCTCGCGTCCTCCAGGCATTCGCTGAGCGGCCTGTCGCGGTCAAAGCTCTCGAGCTGGGTCTGAGCCCGGTGGGCAAAGCCGTCCTTGCCGTTTGCCTTGAAGGTCCGGATCGCAACCTCGACCTTCGCCAGCTCCGCTTCGACCTCCTTCATCAGCTCGTATTCGCGGTCGGCCTGTTCGATCAGGTTCTGGATCGAGGCGAGAAACTTTGGCGCGATCTGCGACGGATCGGTCTTGGCTTGGCGCTGGACTTGGGTCTCGAGCATGGAGTGCTGGAGCAACAGCTGATCCGCCGCATGGGCATAGCCCTTGGTTTGCAGCAGCGCGGCTTTGCCCTCGATTGACCGCAAGAACCCGTCGACCGGTGTCGATTCCTTGGTCGGTGAGTAGACAGCAGTCCAACCGCGCCGCGCGGCCACGAACTCGGCCAGCTTCCGGCGGGTGCGCTCGAGCTCGATCATCGCCTCCTTCAAGCCGGAGTCCGGCGCGAGAAACAGCAGCTCGGCCTTCTCTAGCATCCCGTAGAGGATGGCGTACTCGGTCTTGTTGATTTGCGTGTAGTTCCGGACCTGTTCGATGGTCGTGTTGTCCGGGCCAGGCACGATCCGTTTCAACTCGAAGACGCGGAGCAAGGAGTCTTCGATCTGTTTCGCGATCGCATCGTGCTCGAACCTGAAGCGGTCGGCCTCCTGCGTGTTCAGCCCGTCGATGGCGTCCTGGCGATTGGGGAAGGCCTCGTCGACGATGCGCTGAAGCTCGGTGATCTCCTCACCGAGAGTGTCCAACTGTCCGCTGAGATCGCCTTCCACCTCGTCGAGGGTGTCGAGGCGCATCTTGGTGCTGTCCATCAACTCGAGGGCGGTCTTGTCCTCTTCGATCTCCTCGATTAACTCTTCGCGCCGTTCCTCGAGCTCTTGCAGCTCCTCCTGGGTCGCGGTCTTGGTCTTCTCGATGATCTCGAGGCGCAGGTCTTCCAGCTCCTTCTCGTTGTCCTCAAGGCGCTTCTCCGCCGCCGTGCGATCCTCGATGACCGAGCGCTCGTAGGCCTCCGAATAGCGGTTGTGCAGTGAGTCGGTGCTCCAAATGCGGATCCCCTTCTCTTTCTTCATCTGCTTGCGCTTCTGCCCCGAGAGCTTCAGCAGCTTCATCACCGCATCGGTCCAAGCCTCCTGTTGCGCGGTAAGCGCTTGGCGGCCCTGGGTGTCGACAGAACTGGTCATCGGGATCTCCCATGTAAAAAGCATACGCGCCATGTCGGTCGAAGCCGCTCATGGCGTGACCTGCGCAGTGCGGGGCACGGTCTCTTATGCTCTGAATCGGCCGGGGATCTTCGCCGCTCGCTCCCACACTCACGGGATCCCACACACATCGACCGATAAACCTCTGAACAAGAGCCCCTCCAAGCTAACGCCGCGGCACGTCACGATCAACGATCTTCGGCGAAGGTGGCAGGTTCATGACTGTCGCGCGGATGTGACTTGACCGTCGAGAGCGGCGCGCAACTTTTAGGTTGGGAAAGCCACGACCGACCCCTCAGCCGGAACGGGAGCGTCAGATGCGCGTTTTTGGTCTCTCAGTCGCCCTCATGCTCGTGGTCACTTCGGCAACAGCGTTCGAAACCCGTCGCCTTTCGTTGGACTACGATGGGGAGGTTCGCGAAGCGCTGATGGACGCGCCGAGCGATGCGCGCAACGCCCCGGTGCTGGTCGCGCTCCATGGCGGTCTCGCGGGGCCGATGACGGTGCGGCGGAAAGCGAAGGTGCAACTTGCCCGAGAGGGATGGGTGGTCCTTTGGCCCTCCGCCCTTGGCGACTGGAACGACGGACGGGTCGACAGCTGGGGCGATCCTTTCGACACGGCGGATGATATTGGGTTTCTGCGCGCTTTGATCGGGGCTTTGGCCGCCGAGGGGCGGATCGACCCGAAACGGGTCTATTTCGCCGGCCCTTCCATCGGGGGGATGATGGTGCTGCGCCTTGTGTGCGACGCCCCCGATCTTGTCGCGGGGGCTGCCATCGCGATCGCGAGCTTCCCCGACGGCTACGACTGTCCGGACGGTCCCGCCGTCCCGATCATGGTGATGCACGGGACCGAAGATGACATCGTCCCCCCGGGCGGCGGGCGCATCGGCGGCTGGAACCCGCTGATCCGGGAGCGTGGCTGGGTGCGGCCGATCGACGAGACTGTGGCGCGGCTGGCGGCCCGCAATGGCTGCGCGGGGTTCGCCGAGGAGGCATTGCCCGATCGCTCCCCATCGGACAACTCAACTGCGGCGCGGCGGACCTATCAGGGCTGTGCCGCCCCGCTCATCCACTATGTGGTCGAGGGGGCGGGCCACACCTGGCCGGGGGCCAGCCCCTCGGGCCTCGGCCGGCGCATCGTCGGAGAAACCAACCAGGACTTCTCCGCCACCCGCGCAGTCGAGGGGTTCTTCAAGGCGTTGGCGGAGGCAGACACCCCTGCCATCCGCTGAGGCTCAGGCGACCTGCTGGGCCTGCATGTCGTCGCGGCTGATACCCGCAACGCTCACCGGCTTCTTCATGGCGTCACGGCGGAAGGGCTCGCCAAGCTCCTGGTTCAGCACGCATTCGATGAAGGTGGTGACGCCCTCCTCCATCTGCAGCCGGACCGACTCGCGGAGCTCCGTGGTCAGCTGCTCCATCGAGCGCACCTGCACCCCGCGCACGCCACAACCTTCGGCGACCTTGGCATACTCGACGCCGAGGTTCAGCTCGGTGCCGACGAAATTGTCCTCGAACCAGAGCGTGGTGTTCCGTTTCTCCGCGCCCCACTGGTAGTTGCGGAAGATCACCATGGTGATCGCCGGCCAGTCGCCGCGCCCGCAGGCGGTCATCTCGTTCATCGAGATGCCAAACGCCCCGTCGCCCGCAAAGCCGATCACCGGCACGTCCGGCTGGCCGATCTTGGCGCCGAGGATCGCCGGCAAGCCATACCCGCAAGGCCCGAAGAGCCCGGGCGCCAGGTACTTCCGGCCTGCCTCGAAGGTCGGATAGGCGTTCCCGATCGCGCAGTTGTTGCCGATATCGGTCGAGATGATCGCGTCCTTCGGCATCGCCGCTTGGATCGCGCGCCAGGCCATGCGCGGGCTCATGCGGTCGGGCTCGCGGTTGCGCGCGCGCTCGTTCCAGTTGGTGCCCGGATCGTCGTCCTCATGGTCCATCGAGGCGAGCTGCTGCAGCCACCGGCTCTTGGTCTCCGCGATCAGGTCTTTGCGCGCCTGGCGGCCCTCGTCACCAGCGGTGCCCGAAAGCTGGGCGAGGATCTGCTCGGCCACCTCGCGTGCGTCACCCTGGATGCCGACAGTGACCTTCTTGGTCAGACCGATCCGGTCGGCGTTGATGTCGACCTGGATGATCTTCGCGTCCTTCGGCCAGTAGTCGATGCCATAGCCTGGCAGGGTCGAGAACGGGTTCAGCCGGGTCCCCAGCGCCAGCACCACATCGGCCTTCGCGATCAGCTCCATCGCCGCCTTCGAGCCGTTGTAGCCGAGCGGGCCGACCGAGAGCGGATGGCTGCCCGGAAACGCGTCGTTGTGCTGGTAGCCGCAGCAGACCGGGGCATCCAGCCGCTCCGCCAGCGCGGCGGAGGCCGGGATCGCGCCGCCGATCACAACGCCCGCGCCGTTCAAGATCACCGGGAACTTTGCCTCCGAGAGCAGCGCCGCGGCTTCCGCCACCGCTGTCCGGCCGCCAGAGGGCCGCTCGAGCCGCACGATCTGCGGCAGCTCAATGTCGACCACCTGGGTCCAGTAGTCGCGCGGGATGTTGATCTGCGCGGGCGCGCAGCCACGCCAGGCCTTCTCGATCACTCGGTTCAGCACCTCGGCCATCCGGGAAGGGTCACGCACCTCCTCCTGATAGCAGACCATGTCCTCGAACAGCTTCATCTGCTCGATCTCCTGGAAACCGCCCTGGCCGATGGTCTTGTTGGCCGCCTGGGGCGTCACCAACAGCATTGGGGTGTGGTTCCAATAGGCCGTCTTGATCGGCGTCACGAAGTTCGTGATCCCGGGGCCGTTCTGCGCAACGGCCATCGCCATCTTGCCAGACGCACGGGTGTAGCCGTCGGCGATCATGCCGGCATTGCACTCATGCGCGCAGTCCCAGAACGTGATCCCGGCCGCCGGGAACAGATCCGAGATCGGCATCATGGCCGAGCCGATGATCCCGAAAGCCTGGTCGATGCCGTGCATCTGGAGGACTTTGACAAAGGCCTCCTCGGTGGTCATGCGCATGGGGTCTCTCCTTTGATCGGGCAGCGCGCGAATGGACGCGTCGGGCCACCTGTTTGACCGTCGGCGCCGGTTCTATCGGATCGGATCTGGAGGCTTTAGGTCCAGTTGATCGCGACGAGGGGGCCAGCCGAGTTGCCGGGCTCGGTCGCCGCACTAAACCCCATGGGACACCGAATTGGAGAGCCCATGACCGCCCATCGCCGCCTGATCCTCGTGCTTGGTGACCAACTTGATGCCAAGGCTGCGGTCTTCGACGGCTTCGACCCCGCGCGCGACGCCGTCGTCATGACAGAGGCGCGCGAAGAGGCGGCCTATATCCGTCAGCACAAAAAGCGGTTGGTGCTGTTTTTCTCCGCCATGCGTCACTTTGCCGAGGCGCTGCGGGCGCGCGGGTGGGTGGTGCACTATCACGCGCTCGACGGGGTCAACCCGGCCGAGACCCTGGCCGACGGTGCCGCGCGCCACGATGCGGAAGAGATCCACGTGACCGAGCCTGGCGACTGGCGCGTGCGGCGCGCGCTCGAACAGCGCTTCCAGAGCATCCGGGTGCATGAGGACCGCCATTTCCTCTCCACCCCCGCCGAGTTCCAGTCCTTCCGCGAGGGCCGCAAGCGCTTCATCCTCGAGGATTTCTACCGCCGGATGCGGCGCCAGACGGGTTGGCTGATGGAAGGGGACCAACCCGTGGGCGGCCAGTGGAACTTCGACAAGGACAACCGCAAGGCCTTTGGGCGCTCCGGACCCGGGTTGACGCCGGGCCGTCCCGCCAGCCCGCCGGACGAGACCACCCGTGCGGTCATGGCGATGGTGGAGCGGCTGTTCCCCGACGCTCCGGGCAGCACGGATGGCTTCGATGAGCCGGTGACGCGGGAGGCGGCACGCGACCACCTCGCGGACTTCGTCGATCACCGCTTGCCACTGTTTGGCGATTTTCAGGACGCGATCGCCGTAGGGCACCCGACGCTCTGGCACTCCCGGCTGTCGGCCTGCCTCAATCTCAAACTCCTCGACCCGCGGGAGGTCTGCGCGGCGGCCATCGCAGCCTATGAGCGCGGGCGGGCACCGCTCAACGCCGTCGAGGGCTTCGTGCGCCAGATCCTCGGCTGGCGGGAGTTCATCCGCGGCGTCTACTTCACCGAGATGCCGGACTATGCCGAGCGCAACGCGCTGGAGGCAGACGCCGGTCTGCCGGGCTTCTATTGGACGGGCGAGACCGAGATGGCCTGTCTCGCGGATGCGACGGGTCAGGTGCTGGAGCACGCCTACTCCCACCACATCCAGCGGCTGATGGTGACCGGGCTTTTTGCGATGCTCTGGGGGGCGCACCCTTACCGGGTGCATGAGTGGCACATGGGCACCCATATCGACGCGATCGACTGGGTGAGCCTGCCGAATGTGCTGGGCATGAGCCAGCACGGCGATGGCGGGCAGGTCGGCACGAAACCTTATGCGGCGTCTGGGGCCTATATCTCCCGGATGTCCGATGCCTGTGCGCGCTGTCCTTATGACCCGAAGCAGGCGACGGGGCCGAAGGCGTGCCCCGTCACCACGCTCTATTGGGACTTTCTGGGCAGGCACGAAGCGCGCTTCCGCCAGAACCGGCGCATGGCGATGCAGATGAAGAACCTCGACCGCAAGGAAGGCGACATGCCGGAGATCGCCCGCGCCGCCGACGGTCTGCGCGCGCGGATCGCCTGAGCGTCAGTCGGCCAACAAAACCACCTGGTTCCGACCGCCACGCTTGGCGCGGTAGAGCGCGCGGTCGCTGTCCGCAATAGCCGTTTCAACGTCGGGTCCTTGAGCCGGAGCAACCCCGATGCTCACGGTAACCTCAAGCGCGTCTCCCCCGATGCTCACAGGGCTGTTTGCCACGGTCATCCGCAACCGCTCCGCGACCGCCGCTGCAATGTCGACCGGTGTCCAAGGCAGGGCAACGGCGAACTCCTCGCCCCCAACGCGCGCGAAGATGTCTCCCTTGCGCAAGGCTCCGCGGATCCGGTCCGCAAGCGCGCGCAGAACCGTGTCGCCCACGGGATGGCCGTGGCTGTCGTTGACGCGCTTGAAATGATCGATGTCGATCATCATGAGCGTGAGCGGCTCTTTGATCTCGCCCAGTGCCTGGCCGACCCGCTCGAGAAAGACCGAACGGGTGGCCGCTCCGGTCAGCGCATCCGTGGTTGCCATGGTGCAGAGCATCCGCTCCCGCAGGGCTGCCGCGCCGATCTCCTGCAACAGCAGCTCCGCGGTCTCGTCGAAATCCAGCCGTTCGCAGCTGTCGCAGACCTCGATGCGGCCGACGCGACGGCCATGCGCGCCCATCAGATCGGTGCTCAGCCGCGCGCAGCTAAAGAAGGTGCTGTCCGTCCCCGGGGTAGAAAACCGACCGCGGCGGCGCCCGCCTTCTGGTTTTGCTAGCCAAATCTCGGCCGCGGGCGCGCGCACGGCCATTGCGGCCAACCGAGCATAACGATCGAGGCATGGCTCCACGGGCACCGCGAGTGCCACCGCGTCCCGCGATAAGGGCCACTCCTCTCCACTGATGCTGCGATCCAGCACGCGATTCTCCTTCGCCGATATGGCGGCGAGGATCTGTCGGGATGGTTATCGAAAGGTTAACCGAAAGGTCCGCGGGTAGCACACTGCTTACCCCTGACCATCCGGCAGCAGCGCCTCGACGGCCTTGGCAATCTCCGGCGCCGACGGCTCAACCGAGGTGCCAAACGCCTGCACAAGTGCGCCATCGGGACCCACAAGATATTTGTGGAAGTTCCAACGCGGGGCTTGGCGCGCACCCAGCTCGCGTTTCGCCCAGGTGTAGAACGGATGTGCGCTCTTGCCGCGGACCGGGGTGATCGCCGTCATCGGGAAGTCGATGGCGAAGTTCACCTCGCAGAAGTGTTTCACCTCCGCCTCGGTCGCGAGTTCCTGCCCGCCGAAATCGTCGGAGGGCACGCCGAGCACCACGAGGCCCTGGTCCCGGTAACGGTCATACAGCGCCTGGAGGGCGTCATACTGGTAGGTGAACCCGCACTTCGAGGCGGTGTTCACCACAAGCACCGGCTTCCCCCGATAGTCCAAAAGCCGCACCGGATCTCCGTCGATCCCGGCAAAGGCGAAATCATGCGCGCTCAGGGCGCCGGCATGGGCGGGGCGGGGCATCCGAGCCAGCACCGCGGCAGCGGCAAGCCCCAGGGCTGTCGAGAGGATGGTGCGGCGTTTCGGCATCGCGGTCTCCATCAAAGAACGGATCTGCTCAGCTAGGTGCTCCGCTTCGAGCGACCGTCAACCCCCGTGGACTGCGCGCTTAAGCCGGGCCAGCGGCGAGGTTTTCCCCCCACGCCTGATAGCGCCGGCGGTCTGCCTCGTAGACGAGGCAGGACTGTCCCGGATGATCGGAGGTGTAGAGCAAGGGGTCGTCGAGCTCTCGCCGCGCGAAGACGGACACCGCGTCGAGCCCGAGCGCGGCAAGGCAGTCGAAGAGGATCGCACGGGTCATCCGGTCTGCCGTGGCTCGGGCTTTGTAGTGCGCGGGCGTCTCAAAGGATTGGACCGCGCCCCAGGTGGTGAACCGCTTCCACCGCAGTGAGGCATCGGCACAATACTCGACCGAGCGCACCGCCGCGCCGTCCGCATGATAGGACAAGCCGTCCATCGCGGTGCCAGCGCCGGCAGACGGGAAATAGGGCGAACTGAACAACCCGCTCCAGACCGCGAGGCATGGCGCCCCCACGAGATCGTCGAGCACGAGTTGGTCGACCGCGACGCCCATCGGGCCCTCCACGAAGACCCAGTCAGGGGCGCATCGGACCCGCGAGACCCGGGCAAAGCCGCGGAGCGGGAACTGCGCCGCGATCCGGTCCGCCGCTTCCGGGGGCATCGGACTGTCGAGCTCGGGGCCGAAAGGGTGAATGTCGATCCGGGCGGCCGTGCCCGAGATCTCGTATTGCCCCGTCCCCTCGTTGTGGGCAACGGAGGCAAGCTCACCGCGGAAGCGCGCCGCCACGGTCTCGAGATCCGACCGGACAAAGGCGCCGTCGAGCCAGGGGATCTCCGGCAGCGGTTCGAGCCGCGCGCGGAGCGCGTCCTCGGACGCCCGGGCCATCAGCCGCCGGCGCCCGCATCCCCGAAAACGCGCGCGAAGATCGTGTCCACATGCTTGGTGTGGTAGCCGAGATTGAACAGCCCTTCGAGCTGCTCGGCAGGCAGGGCGGCGGCGACCTCGGCGTCGGCCTTCAGCTCGGTCAGGAAATCGGCGCCTTCCTCCCAGACCCGCATCGCGTTGCGCTGAACCGCGCGGTAGCTGTCCTCGCGGCTGAGGCCGGCCTGTGTGAGCGCCAGCAGCACCCGTTGGGAGTGGACGAGCCCGCGCGTGCGCTCGAGGTTCTCCATCATCCGCTCGGGGTAGACCACCAGCCGCTCGATCACCCCTGCCAACCGGTGCAGTGCGAAATCGAGCGTCACGGTGGCATCCGGGCCGATCATCCGCTCCACCGAGCTGTGGGAGATATCCCGCTCGTGCCAGAGCGCCACGTTCTCCATCGCCGGCAACGCATAGGCCCGCACCATCCGCGCGAGGCCCGTGAGGTTCTCCGTCAGCACCGGATTGCGCTTGTGCGGCATCGCCGAGGAGCCCTTTTGGCCAGGCGAGAAGTACTCCTCCGCCTCCAGCACCTCGGTGCGCTGGAGATGCCGGATCTCGGTCGCCAGCCGCTCCACCGAGGAGGCGACCACCCCCAGCACCGCAAAGAACATCGCGTGGCGGTCGCGCGGGATCACCTGGGTCGAGATCGGCTCCGGCGCGAGCCCCATCTCGGCGGCCACATGGGCCTCGACTGCCGGGTCGATGTTGGCGAACGTGCCCACGGCTCCGGAGATCGCCAGCGTCGCCACCTCCTCCCGCGCCGCCATGAGCCGCGCCCGGCAGCGGTCGAACTCCGCATAGGCCTGGGCGAGTTTCAGCCCGAAGGTCACCGGCTCCGCGTGGATCCCGTGGGAGCGTCCTATGCAGACCGTCTCCTTGTGCTCCACCGCGCGGGTCTTCAGCGCCGCCAGAACCCGGTCAAGCCCCGCCAGCAGCAGATCCGCCGCCCGCGTCAGCTGCACGTTGAAGCAGGTGTCGAGCACATCCGAGGAGGTCATCCCCTGGTGCACAAACCGCGCCTCCGGCCCCACCAGCTCCGCCAGATGCGTCAGGAAGGCGATCACGTCATGCTTCACCTCGCGCTCGATCTCGTCGATGCGGGCGATGTCGAAATCCATGTCCTTCGCGCGCCACACGGCCTCCGCCGCAGACGCAGGGATCACGCCGAGCTTGGCCTGCGCATCACAGGCGTGGGCCTCGATCTCGAACCAGATGCGGAACTTGGTCTCGGGTTCCCAGATCGCGGTCATCTCGGGGCGGGCATAGCGGGGGATCATGCGGGGCTCCTTCTCGGCGACACCCGGCGCCTAGCAGAGCGCCTGCTATCGGACAAGGCGAGTGGCCTTCTTGGCCTTGCGGCGGAGGCGCTCTGAGAATAGCTGATGGGGCATGGACACAGCCTTCTCCAATGCGGTTTCGATCGCCTATTTTGCCGGTGCCTGGCAGATGGTGCGGATCATCGAGAACATCTCCGAAGGCGTCATCGGCGAGTTCTGGGGTGAGGCGCGTTTTGACCGCGACGGGCAGGGCCTCATCTGCCGCGAGGCAGGCGTGCTGCGCTTCCGCGGGGCGGATTACCACGCCGAACGGGTCTCGCTTTGGCGCTTCGGAGACGAGGGGCGCATCGAGGTCCGCTATGAGGACGGGCGACCGTTCCACGAGTTTGCCTTTGATGATCCGCAAGCTGTGCATGAGTGCGGCGAGGACACGTATACCGTGTCCTATGACTTCGAGGGGCCGACCGGGTGGGTCAGCCGTTGGGAGGTCTCTGGACCTGCGAAGGACTATATGATGACCACTCGGTATCGCCGTGGCAGAGCCTAAGGCTCATAAAACCGCACAGACTCGAAAATTTCCCTGAAGAGCTCTGTAGGATTTTTTCTCCAGATTGATTTGAAGTCAGGGGCTTCATCCCTAAGATGTGCAACGGGGGGTTGTAGGCAATAGGCAAGGGCTATCAGATGCGACCAGAAACATTGTCACGACGTCAGTTTGCATGTTTGTCCGCAGCGGGGCTTTTCGGATTGCTTCTGCCAGGCTCCGGCATCGCCGCTCCCAGTGCCATCGAGACCGCTCGTGCGGTGAACATTGCCGGCCGCCAGCGGATGCTCAGTCAGCGTATGGCCCGGGCTGCGTTCTTTTTCCGTCTCGGTGTCGAGGAAGCCCGCCATATCGAGATGCTGGGCGATGCCGCCGCGCTCTTCGACAAGAGCCTCGCGGGCCTGCGGGACGGGTCTTCGGAACTTGGCCTCGCGACTGAGACCAATGCGCGGGTGCTCGAGGGCATCGGGGCGGTTGAGCAGGTTTGGGAGGTCGTGAAGCCCGCGATCGACAGCACCGTCGAGGCCCGCGGTCTGGACGACGACGCAATGGAGACCATCGCAACGGCCAACATTCCGCTGTTGTTTGCGAGCGATAACGTGGTGGACCAGTTGGTCTGGACCCATGGCAAATCGTCTGGTGATCCCGGGCTCGCTGTCGCCATCAACATCTCCGGCCGTCAGCGGATGCTGTCGCAGAAGATGGCGAAGGAAGTGGCGATGATCGCGCTCGGTTCGGCGCCACGCGACACCCGCCGAAGCCTTGGCGAGACCGCGATGCTGTTCGATCAGAGCCTGAAGGCGTTGATCAACGGGATGCCGGCACTGCAGATCCCGAAGGCGCCCGAGCATATCCGGCAGAAGCTGACCGAGGTGGCCGGTATCTGGGTCGAGTATGGCAAGGTTATTGGTCCGACGGCCGCGGGGGCCGAGGTCGGGCTGCTCGCGCTCACCATGATCGCCGCCCAGGCGGATCCGCTGCTGACCACCATGAACGATGCGGTTACGCTGTATCAGGAACTCGCAACGACCGCATGATCGGGACGGCGACCATCGGGGCCGGGGCTCAGGAGGGCTCCGGCTCCGGCTTCGGCAAGGCGGCGAGATCGATGCCGAAGGTCACGGCGCCGATCGGCTCACCCGTCTCAGGGTCGAGCACGGTCAGGCTTACCTGCGTCTGCCATTTCTGCGTGCTCTCGTCGAACTCATAATCGCCGACATGCACCGCATCGGGGCCGATCAGGTAGGTCTCCTGGTACTTGGCCTCATCGCCCTGGTAAAAATCCGAGGTCGCGTCCGAGATGGCTGCGTTGAGCCCGAATTTGTCCATGACGATGATTTCGGTCACGATGCCGTCCGAGCCCTCACGCCGGTCGCGCAGCAGGATCGAGTGCAGACGGTCGAGCAGGTCCCAGATCATCGGCTTGTTCGACTTTTTCGTTTGCAAGCGCCAAGCCTTGTCGAGCTTCTCGATCTCTTCGGGCGTCATCGACACGTTGCGCACATTCTGCTCGCGGACCGCGTCTATGATGACCTCGTCTTCGATCCAAGTGACCAGTTCATTCTCTGCAAGAGCCTGGACTTGTTGGGCAAATTCTTCTTTGGCAAATTCCTGATCTTGCGCCCCGACAGATGTCGCTGCAAACCCGATAGCGACCGCCACCGCCAGTCCCAAATTCTTGGTCATCCTGCTTCCCCACTCCGCGCACCGTCGTGCGCTCTACCGATCCAAACAGACCCGCTTCCCACAAACGCCACGTTCAGCTCGGTCACATGCCCAGTTGCCCGGTTCGAAACCGCAGCTACCCCCCGGCACAAACTAACGATAAAACCGGCCACAAAACAAGCTCTCGTTGATCGTGCCCCAGCGAAACATCTCCCGGTAGATAGTGGCGGCGGCGGATCGGTGCCCCGATGCCGGTCTGTGTTTGCAATGGACAATCGCGCGCGGCACGCTCGGCGGCGGACGTCGCACCGCATGTGTCCGGCGCCGAAACACGAGCCGATGGAGACTGCGATGACCATCCCGGACGGCCAGACCGACCCGACACCGCCGCTGCGCCGCGACGACACCGATCTGGCCAATTGGCGCACGTCGCCCCACAGCCGATGGGCCTTTCATCATGTACGGGAACTGGTGCCCTCGGCGGTGATACCGGCCGACGAACCGGCACCTCTCGGGCCTGCGCAACCGGCGGCGGCGGCGTTGGACGCGGCAATCCCCGAGGCCGAACAGACCCTTACCGACACCGAGACCACCGGCCTCGTCGTCCTCCACCGGGGGCGCTTGGCGCATGAGGACTATCGCCTCGGCTACACCGGCCTTGCGCCGCACATCGTCTTTTCAATCTCCAAATCGGTGAGCGGGCTGCTGACCGGGATCCTGGCGGCTGAGGGGGCGCTGGCGGTCGATGACCTCGTGACCCGGTGGGTGCCCGAGGCTGCCGGCTCCGCCTATGACGGAGCCACCCTGCGCCATCTCCTCGACATGACCGTTTCGACCGGGTTCGAGGAGAGCTATCTCGACACCACCGGCGACTATGTCCGCTACCGCGAGGCAACCGCTTGGAACCCGATCGCCGGAGGCCGCGCGCCCTCGGATCTGCGGAGTTTCCTGGCCGGATTGCGGCCAAGCCCCGAGCCCCATGGCGGCCCCATGCACTACGTCTCACCCAACTCCGACATGCTGGGATGGGTGCTCGAGCGGGCAAGCGGGCGCCCCTATGCGGATCTGTGCTCCGATCTCCTCTGGCAGCCGCTTGGCGCAGAAGCCGCCGCGGAGGTCACCGTCGACCGGTTCGGCGCGCCCCGCAGCGCAGGCGGCATTTCGATCCGGCCGCGCGACCTCGCCCGCCTCGGCGAGATGATGCGCCTCGGCGGGCAGGGACCCCGGGGTCAGGTGGTGCCCGAGGCCTGGGTGGCCGGTATTCGCGCGCATGACGGCGACACTGAGGGCCGGGCCTCTTGGGTCGCCGGCGATATGCGCGAGCTCTTCCCCGACGGGTCCTACCGCGCCCAATGGTACCGCTCTGGCCACCCCTCGGGCGCTTTCGCCGCCGTCGGCATCCACGGCCAATGGCTTTGGGTCGACCCCGCGGCGGAGGTCGTCATCGCCAAGGCCTCGGCCCAGACCCTGCCCATCGACGACGCGCTGGACCAGCGGACCATCGCCCTCTTCGTTCGGATCTGCGCCTGGCTGAGCGGGGCCTCCGGCTCTTGACAACCGGGGCGCCGCGCGGCACGCCGCGCCCACCCCCATCGACCCGGGAGACGCCAAAGCCCCCATGCCGACCGCGATCCTGCATATCGGCACCGAGAAGACCGGGACTTCCAGCCTCCAGGCCTTCTTCAAGGAGAACCGCGCGGCGCTGAACCAGCGGGGCTTTCACTACCCGTCCTGGCCGGGGCACATCAATCACACCGGACTGGCGGCCTTTGCCGCCGCCGATGCCGTGCGTGACGATCTGCGCATCGACCTTGGCGTCGACGATGCGGCCTCTCTGGCCACCCTGCGCGAACGCCTCGCGGCCGAAGCCGCGGCCGAGACCGCCGCCCATGCCGGCCGGACCCACATCTTCTCCAACGAGCACTGCTCGAGCCGCCTGACGACCCCCGAGGAGATCGGGCGCCTCCGCAGCCTGCTCGCCCCGCTGTTCGACCGGATCGAGATCGCGGTCTATCTCCGCCGCCAAGACCAGGTGGCCGTCAGCCTTTATTCGACGCTCCTGAAGTTCGGGGGGGACCGGCCGGAGATCCTGCCCGACCCCGCGCTTCGGCCCGACTACTGGAATTATGACAAGCAGCTCGCACTCTGGGCTAAGGCGTTTGGGCGCGATGCCGTGCACCCTCGCATCTTCGACCGCACGTCCCTCGCGGGCGGGTCGGTGGTGCATGACTTCTGCCACCGCTGGGGTCTCGGCACGGGGTATGCCGATGTGCGGGATGCCAACGAGTCGCTCCAACCTCATGCGGGCGAGGTGCTGCGCCGGCTGAACACCGCCTTCCCGGGCTATGTGGACGGTGATCTCAACCGGATGCGGGGCGAGCTTGGTGCCCGCATCGGCACGCTCTTCCCCGGCCGTGGGCCGCGTCCCGCCCGGGCGGCGGCGGAGGCTTTCCTCGCCCATTTCGCCGAGAGCAACGAGGCCGTGCGCCGACAATGGTTCCCGGACCGCGAGGCGCTCTTCTCCGCCGATTTCAGCAGCTATCCCGAAACCGAGGACGCCCGCGCCGTGACCTTCGATCAAGCGATCGAGGTGATGGAGGCGCTTTGGCGTGAGACCCAGACCAAGGAGATCGGCCTGCGCTATCAGGTGGCCGTCCGCGATGGGCAAATCGCCGAGCTGCAGGGCGACACGGAGGCTGCCCGGGCGGCATATGGCAGGGCGATCCGCATCGACCCGGGCCGGGCGGCGGCGCGCAAGCGCCTTGCGGGGCTCGAGGAGGCCACCCGAAAGCCGGCGCCCCCCCCTCCGCCCGAGGTGCCCGAGCGCTGGGCAAAGGAGGATGCCCAGGAGGACCGCCGCGCGCTCTGGCGCAAGCGCCTCAGCCTCAACGGGATTCGCCGGTTGGTCGGGCTGCAACCCCGCGGGCGCCCGTGACCCCGCTGCCGTTCCACCGAGTTTGGCCGACGCTCCAGGTGATGGCCCTGCCGGCGCATCGGCTCGCCTATCTGCCGATCGCTAAGAACGCCTGCACATCGCTGAAGACCCTGATCGTGGAGCTCTCGGACCTGCCGCAGGCACGGCGTGCCGAGATTGCGCGCGATGTCCACCGCATCACCGATGACGAAAACACGGGGCTGCAGCTCAAGGATCTCTCCGAGGCCGAGGCCCGGGCAGCGCTCATCGACGACCGCTTTCGCTTCGCCGTGGTGCGGGACCCTGCCGATCGGTTGGTCAGCGCCTATGTGGAGAAGTTCGTGATCCGCAGGGAGCAAAAGCGCATCGCCACGGCCCCAGTCATCGCGGCGGTCCGGGGCGTGACCGCGCCGGGGGATGCGGACTTCGCCGAGGGCATCCGGTTCCGCGCGTTCCTCGACTATGTGCTGGCGGCAGAGCGGACGGAGCTCGATCCCCATTGGCGGGACCAAGTGGACAGCTTTGCGGACTTCCCCGCGACCCATCTGTATGCGCTTGAGGACCTCGACCTGCTCGCGGCCGATCTCAGCGCGCATCTCGGCCAGCCCATCCAGATCGGCAGCCGCAACCGTGTCCGCAAGGCGCAAGCCGCGCCGGTGCAAGGCGCGGCCGACCGCCTGCCTGCGCATCTGCCGACGCCTGAGCGCCTGCCGCCTGCCTGCTTTTATGATGCGGAAAGCCTTGCCGCCGTGCGCCGCCGCTTCGCCGCGGATCAGACGCTTTATGACGCCGCGCGCCGGGAAGGCATCCTGCGCCGAGCCGCGCCCGTGACCCCGCGCCCTTGGCGGAAACGCCTGAGCCTCAACGGGATCCGCCGCGCACTTAGGGAATGATGCGGGCGAGGAAGGCGTCTACCTGCCGGTAGGCATCATCCCGCGCCGCGCTGTCTCCGCCAAAGGTCACCCCACGTTCGCCACAGGCCGCGAGAAACGCCTCACGCCCCGCCACATCCGACAGGCGGAACCCGCCATCCAGCGTCACCGTCGCCCCGTCCTCGGCCAGGGTCAAAAGACAGTCGGGCCCGGTCCGGCGCACCGCGATCGCGCGCCCCACGGAGGCGTCGAAGAACAGCCCGCTGTCGAACCCGTGGGGGGCGCCCGGATAGGTCACATGGGTGGCCGGCTGGCCGCGGGCCTGCCACGCCTCCGACAGCCGCTCGCATGGCTGGGCGGGTGTCCAGTCATCCTCGCCCGCCAACAGCATCAGAAGCGGGGTCGCCATGGCCTCGTCCTCCAGCGCGAACCCGCAGAACGGGTAGAGCGCCACGGCGAACGCAAGCCGCGGGCTGCCAGGGGCCGCATAGCGCGCGATGCGGTCAACCGAGGCGAGCACGCTGGTGGTCGCGCCCTTGGACCAGCCCATCACGCCGATCCGGTCCGCCGGTATCCGCGGATGGCTCGCGAGCAGCGCCCGTGCCCGGTAGAGATCGCCGACCATCGCCTGCTCGGTCGCGCGGAGCTGATCGCGCACGGTCGAGCCGATCCCCCGTGGCCCGAAATGGTCGAGCACCAGGGCGGCGATGCCTTGGTCGGCCAAGTGCTCTGCCATCCGATCCTGACGCTCCCCGGTGCCGCCCGCGCCGTGGCTCAGGATCGCCGCGCCGCGCACCGGCGCCTCGCCGTCGGGCAGCACGAGGCGGCCGATCACCTGCTCTTCGGGCCCGCGTCCCGCCGCGAGATCGGGGAAATCATACGGCCCGCGGGTCGCAATGGCGAAGGCGGACCCGTTCCCGGGCGGATCCGACGCCAGGCTCGTGCGAAGCGGTGCCTCGGGGGGAACGCCGCCTGTGCAGGCGGCGAGCAACACGCCGATCGTTGCGGCGATGATGAGGCCGAGCGCACCCCTCATGGCATGAGCCTCGGCGCGGCGATCGTCGTTCGGGCAGTGGTGTCCATGGGGCCTCCTCTCGCCCCATTGCAGATAGGTCGGGTGGCAGCCTCTGGCGAGGGGCTCAGCCCGTCGCGGCTTCGACCGGGGCCGCAAGGGCCGCGCGCCGTTCGTCCTGGCTGCGGCGGCGGCGCTCGGTCATCGTCGCCATCAGGATCCGCCCGGCCCCAACCAGGCTGAAGCCGAGGAACATCATATTGACCATGGCGCTCGCCAGGTTGAACGAGCCGAAGAGGCTGATCAGGATGCCGCTCGCCGCCAAACCGTTGAGGCAGGTATAGAGCAGGCCGTTGCCGTTGATCTGACCAATTTGCACGCCGCTGTAGGCGATCACGTAGAGGGCGACACCGGTGAGGCCGGCGGCATCGAAAAGCGAAATCGGCGGGAACGGAAAGAACGCGTCAATCATCACCTGCTCCGGGTTCTTGCGGGAGGGGCGGCGCCCTCGGTGCCCCATTGCTAAGTGAAACCGAGCAAGCAGAATGTGAATTAATTCACAAAATCGGAAGTTTCTCCAAAGCGTCAGAAACCGCTGTGACCGGGCAGCAGCTTCGGCAGTGTCTTCCAGAGCAGACTGATGCCCAAGGTGGCGAAGAAGACCGCGACTCCGCCCAGGATCCACCGCCCCGCTCGGGCGTAGAATGCAGCCGCCGTCCGGGTCGAGAAAAGCAGGGCGTACATGGTGTGCGCGGCACAGGCGATGATCACGGGACCGAGGATCATGGCAGCGTTCGTGGCGTCCGAGGCCTGCGCCGGGGGCACGAGGGCGATGAGCACCAACCACGTGGTGAGTGCCTTGGGGTTTGTGGCGAGCACCGCCAGCGTGGTGGCAAAGGCCTCGCGCGGGGCGATCACGCGTGTGCCCGTGGCGGTCGGGGTCCATGCCACCGCCCGGCGGGTGTAGCGCACGGCGAAAAGGAGGAGAAGCGCGCCGCCGAGGGACGCTAGAACGGGTTCGAGCGCGGGGACCTGGCGAAACAGAGCCGCCGCCCCCAGAACCGCTGCCACAGCCCATCCCATAACGCCGAGCGCAATGGCTGGCACCACCGCGAGGGCCGTTCTCCGGCCCGCGCCGAGGGCGATCGCGATGGTGTTGAACACGTTCGGTCCAGGGCTCAGAACATTGGCGGCAAAGACCGCCCAGGCGACCGCGATCTCTGCCCAAGGAAGCCCGAGTGGCAGGCTGGTGGCGGAGATCGGCAGCGGGTCGGTCATGGGCGGCCTCATGGCGCGGGCCGCCGGATGCGCGAGCCGCCAGGGGTCAGAGCCAGGGATCACAGACGGCGCTCGCCGTCCCAAAACGGGCGCGCAGCCTCGCGGGCCGCCTCGCCACGGGTGAGCCCTAGGTCTTTGAGGCGGGCATCGTCAAGCGCGGCGAGCTGACGGCGTTCCCGCGCAAGGGCGATCCAGCCGGCAAGTCGGGCGAAGAGGCCCGAAAACCGGCGGGCTGTACGGCGGACGACACGGTTGACGGTAACAGAGTGAGGTGTGGTCATTGTGCTACTCCGGGATCTGTTCACTTCAGGGTCGCAAGGCCTGGGTGCAGGGGGCGTGTGCATTCAACTGTGAGCAAAGTCACGTCAGAGGCTTGCTCTCGCGTCGCTTGATCTTGCCCTGCATCCAATCTTCGTTCAGGATAGAAGCATGACTGCAGGCTAAGGGCGAGCGGAAACGCTTCGTTGGAGATCGAAGGATGAATGAGGGTCCGTATATCGCTGAAGTTGCCGCGCTGATCGGAGATCCGGCGCGGGCCAACATCCTCTGTGCGCTGCTCGATGGGCGGGCGCATACGGCGGCCGAGCTGGCGCATGTCGCGGGGATCGGCGCCTCGACGGCGAGTGCTCATCTGGCCCGGTTGGTCGCCGGTGGGCTACTGGCGGTCGAGAAGCAGGGCCGGCACCGCTATTACCGGATTGCCTGTGTTGAGGCGGCGGCGGCGCTGGAGGCGCTGAGCGCGCTGGCGCCCGCAGCAGCTCCGCGCCAGCGGCGACCCGGACCAAAGGATGCCGCCATGCGCCACTGCCGGACCTGCTATGACCATCTCGCAGGCGAGGTCGCGGTGCGGCTGGCGGACCGGATGGTGACACTCGGCTGGCTCGTGGAGGGGGATGAGCAGTTTGACGTCTCTGCCGCGGGGGAGGCTGGGCTCGCGGGGCTAGGGGTGGATCTGGTTGCGCTTCGGAAGGGGCGGCGGCGGTTCTCCCCGCGCTGTCTCGATTGGTCCGAGCGGCGCGCGCATGTCGGCGGGGCCCTGGGGGCAGGGCTGTTCGAGGCGTTCGAGGCGCGGGGCTGGGTGGCGCGAACGCCGGGCTCTCGGGTTGCGGCGGTTACACCAGAGGGGGCAGCGGCACTCGCCGTGGAGCTTGGTCTCGAGCTTAGCGAACACAAGGCGGCCTAGGCGCTGGGTGCTCATGTCGAAGCGCCGCGTCTGCCGGCCCGCCTGTGGCTCTCGCCCGCTCGCGGCGCGCTGGAGCGGGGGGCGCCCGTGGCACGGGAGCCCGGCTCAGCCGCCGCGCCGGAAAAGCGCGCTGCGTGTGCAACGGCGCCAGGAGCGCTGCGGTTGACGCAGCGCACGGTCGAGGGCTGTGTCCTCAGCCCGGCACGGTTGCCTGCATCGCCGGCAGGGCCGCGAACCGCTCATACCACTCCGCAAGGCCCGGCCGGCCTTCGCGCCAGCCTAGATCCGGAAAGCGCAGGTCGAGATAACCGAGCGCACACCCGACGGCGATCTGGCCTGCATCGGGTGCGTCGCCGAACCGGCCAGCCTCGCCCTCGAGTGCGCCGAGAGCGCGGTGGATCTTGCTCATCTGCCCTTTGATCCAGGGCGAGTAGCGCAGCTCATCCGGGCGCAGGCGGCCCTCGTAAACGACAAGCAGGGCCGCATCGATCACGCCCTCCGCCAGCGCCTCGCGCGCCAGCACCGGCCAGCGTGCCTCGCCCTCCGGATAGAGCCCACCCTTGCCGCGCGCGTCCAGGTACTGCGTGATCACCCGGCTGTCGAAGAGCGCCAAGGCCTCCTCCGTCACCAGGCAGGGCACTTTGCCGAGGGGGTTCGCGCCGCAAGTCCCCTCATTCGGCTCGAGCGGGGTGCCGGAGCCGGGCACCAGCTCGACGCCCTCCGTCTGGCCGGTCAGGTGCAGCACGACCATGACTTTGCGCACATAGGGAGAGGTGCCGGAGTGGTAGAGCTTCATGGGGTGGGTCCTTCCTTCTCGGCCTTTGTGCGCGCGCGATCGGCGGTCCCATCGGGCTCGCCATCGCCGAAGCGGATGAGACGCGCGAGCACCATGGAGGTGCGCGGCATATAGCGATAGGGCGCCGAGGGTTGGGCCGCCGCCCGCCGCGTCATCCTATAGAGGGTGAAGGCCACCAGCACCAGATGCGCCGCGGCCACATAGGCGAACAGCGCCGCCGGTCCGTAGGCCGCGATGAGCTGGGCTGCGAGATAGGGGCTGACGATGGCGCCCGCCGAGAAAAAGAAGATGATGGCGGCGTTGAGCTCCACCATAAAATCCTCGGGCGCGAGGTCGTTGGCATAGGCCGCCGAGACCGAATAGATCGGGAACGACGTCGCCCCGAACACGAATGCCCCGATATAGAGGCTCTCGGGCACCGCGGGGTCCATCCAGGCAATCAGCCCCGCGCAGCCGAGGATGGCGAGGCCAGATATCGCCACCAGCACCCGCCGGCGGTCGATCTTGTCCGCGATGTAGCCGACCGGGTATTGCGCCGCCATGCCCCCGATCACCGCCGCGGAAAGGAAGAGCGCGATCTCGAGCGCGCTGAGCCCGGTCTCGATGGCGTAGAGCGGGCCGACCATCCGGAACGCCGCCCCCGTGGCGCCGGCCACCACGATCCCGAGGCACGCGGTCGGCGAGAGCCGCAGCGCCTTCAGCGGGCGCAGCCGCGGCGCATTCGGGGCAACCGGTGGCACGCGCCGGGTCAACGTCAACGGCAGAATGCAGAGGCAGCAGAACACCGCGACGATGTTGTAAGCGGTGTAGGAGGCCGGATCGAGCACCGCGATCATCCCCTGCGCCACGATCTGCCCGCCCATGTCGACGAGCCGGTAGACCGAGAAGATCCGCCCCCGCATCTCGTTCGGCGTCTTCGCCTGCAGCCAGCTCTCGACCACGGTATAGGCCGAAGCGATGGCGATCCCGGTGCAGAGGCGCAGGCCCGCCCAAAGATAGGGCCCCTCCAGCACCGGGTGCAGCAGTGCGCCCGCGGCGCCGATAGCAGCGGCGGCGGCAAAGGCCCGGCTGTGTCCGATCTGGCCGATATAGCGGGGCGCCAGCCAGCAGCCGAGGAAGAAGCCTACGAAATGCGCGGACCCCATGAGTCCGATCTCGGCGGTGGTGAAGCCGCGAGCCGAGGCGGCGAGCGCATCGAGCGGCCCGAGCGAACCGGATCCGAGTTGCACAAGGAAGATCGAGAGAAAGAGCGCGGCAAAGGAAACGAGGGCGGTCATAGCGGCGGTGTTGCCTTGGGTCGGTCCGGGTGGGGGAAGCCCGAGTCTGCCCCGGCCCACCCGCGCTGTCTGAGGCGTTCTCGACGACAGACGTCGCATTTGACCATTTCGACGCATGAATTTCGAAGGGCCGGTTCCCTTTCGCCGCCCGGCCGTAGTTGCAATCTAAAATTCACATTTGCGTTATGCGAAAGCGTGCTACTCCACAAAGTATGGATTGATTCAATTTGCTGGAGGGGTCGCATGAAGGTTACAGCGTTCTGGGGGGCTTTGGCGGCGCTCGCCACACTGCCACAGGCGGCCGACGCCGCCGTTTTCCGCTTCGAGATCGACGGGATCGTCAATGAAGTGTTGGGTTTCGATGACCCCGCGTTCTCGGTGAACGATCCGTTCCGGTTCGTTGCGACGATCGACGAAAACACGCCGGAGATGGTTCAGAATGTAAATTTTTCTGAATATGCGCTTGAGAGCTCATCCTTCTCCATAGACGGAACTGAGCTCAGCGAATTTAATGACGCATTTGAATTCTTTATTCTCGATCTAACTTCGGATCTTTTTGGGTTTACCGGAGAATTATCTGATCCCCAGTCGCTCATTTTTGTTCAATTCTCGGATGAGAACTCCGCGGCCTCAGGAGACAATTTTACGGATACGAGTCTTGCTCAGGTCCTTGCCCTTGACCCGGATAACCTCCTCGCAAGCCCCTTCGATTTCTCGGAGGGTTCTGCAAGTATTCTTGATCGCGTAACCAATTCTATCGGCACATGCAGCCTCTCTGGCGATTGCAGTTACTCCCTTACATTGACCTCCGCGACCTTCGAAGAGGTGTCCTCCGTGCAGGCGGTGCCGCTGCCCGCCGCGGGCTGGCTGTTGCTGAGCGGCTTGGCGGCGCTGTCGCTTCTGCGCGCCAACACTCGGGCGCGCGCCTAAGCGCCATCGCCGGAGATGGTGGCGGTGCGACGGGGCGGTGCGGCGCGGCGGTCGTCGCGTTGGTGACCGCGGCCGCGACCACCCTGGTGCTGCCCATTGCCTTTCGCCGGTTGATCGGCGCGGTATCCCAGCGCATGGTCTGGCATAGGGGCTATGCCCGCCCCTTGGTGCTTCACCCTGAGATCGGAGGATGCGCGTTGGACATCTCTGCCTTGCCGTTCGATGCCGAAGAGATGCTCGCCGGGCTCCGGCCCTGGGTCGAGTGCGAAAGCCCGACCTGGGATGCGGCGGCCGTCAACCGGATGATGGACCTCGCCTCCCACGAGCTTGCGATGATGGGGGCCGCGATCGAGCGGATTCCCGGGCGGATGGGGCTTGGGGACAGCGTGCGGGCGCGGTTCCCCCATGAGAAGGCGGGCGAGCCAGGCATCCTCGTGCTCGGCCATCTCGATACGGTCCACCCGGTCGGTACGCTCGAGGTGCTGCCGTTCCGCCGGGACGGAGGCCTCTGCTACGGGCCGGGCATCTGCGACATGAAGGGCGGCAACTACCTGACCTTGGAGGCGCTCCGCCAACTGGCCCGTGCCGGGATCGCGACGAAACTGCCGGTCACCGTCATGTTCACCCCCGATGAGGAGATCGGAACCCCGTCGGTCCGCGCCTTGATCGAGGCGGAGGCCGCGCGCGCGAAGGCTGTGCTGGTGCCGGAGCCGGGGCGCAAGGGCGGCGGCGTCACCTCCGGCCGCTACGCCATCGCCCGGTTCAACATCGCCACGGTCGGCACGCCGAGCCACGCCGGCGCGCGGCTCTCCGAAGGACGCTCGGCGATCAAGGAGATGGCGAAGCGCGTCCTCCAGATCGAGGCCATGACGAGCGACGACTGCACCTTCTCGGTGGGCGTCATCAACGCGGGACGGTGGGTCAACTGCGTGTCGTCGCGGGCCGATGCCGAGGTGCTGACGATGGCCAAGCGCCAGGCCGATCTCGATCGGGGCGTCGAGGCGATGTTGGCGCTCGCCGACCCGGACGGCGATGTCGCCTTCGAGGTGACGCGCGGTGTCACGCGTCCGGTATGGGAGCCGGATGCCGGCACCATGCGGCTGGTCGAGATGGCGGAGAGCTTTGCAAAAGAGGTCGGCTCCGAGTTCTACCACGAGAGCAGCGGCGGCGGCTCCGACGGCAATTTCACCGGCGCGATGGGGGTGCCCACGCTGGACGGGATCGGCGTAGAGGGCGACCTCATGCACACGCTGCAAGAGCATATCGAGGTCGCCTCCCTCGCCACGCGCGGCCGGATCATGGCGGGCCTCTTGGCGACCATCGACTAGCGGTCTGGGCAACCGGCTTGGGCAAGGCGGCCCCCAAGTGTCGGGTTTGAGCGAAAGACAGCAGGCATGCCCGAGTTCGGCGCAGTCACGACCAAGCTGCTTGAGATCGTCTATCCGGGTGGAGATGCCAGCCGGCGCCGACGCATGGCCTATGGCGCGCTCCACCTGGCCGAGGGAGAGAGCGGCGTCGAAATCGGCTGCGGCAACGGGCTCCTGGCCCATGAGATCGCGCGGTCCAGCCCCGACGCGCTGCGCCGCGTATCCGACGGGTCCGGACCCGGACGGCTTGGCCGCGGAGATCGAGCCGGTCACCTAGTGCGACGCCACTCTTCGTCCCGATGACATCGTTTTAATTCACCTGCATCTAATAGTGTGATGTGCTCCGAGAGCGGGCACATGCTCGAGGCGGAAACCCGGGCCTGGTTCGACGAGCCGATCACCCTCGCGCAGCAAGGGCGCGTCTGCGTCTTCCGGACCGACATCCTACATAAGCGCGGTCAAGGCGTGACGGCTTGGATGTCGCGCTGCGCCGATCCGGGTGCGTTTCGGGCAGTGCGGCGGGGCGTCAACTTGGCAGGGGGCGGTCCGCCCTGATAGGCGAGGCAAAACCGGTGGGGTAGCCCTTGTCTGATACAGCGACAGCAAATCCTGAGGATCGTCCGAAATCCAAACAGATCAGCCCGTTGCGTGGGTTGCTGCCGTTTCTTGCGCCTTATCATCGGTTGATCGCCTGTGTGGTGGTCGCCTTGCTCGCGGCGGCTGGGTTCACGCTGGTGCTGCCAATCGCCTTTCGCCGGGTGATCGACGGGTTCACGGTGGAGAACGCGGCCCTGATCGACCAGTATTTCGGGGCGCTGATCATCGTGGCCGCCGCCCTTGCGGTGACCACGGCGCTGCGGTTCTATCTGGTGACGCTGCTCGGCGAGCGGGTGATCGCGGATCTGCGGGCGGCGGTCTTCAACCACGTCTCCGCCATGAGCCCCGCCTTCTACGAGCGGCTGATGACCGCGGAGGTGCTCACAAGGCTGACCTCGGACACGGCGGTGATCCAGGGGGTGGTCGGCTCCACGGCATCAATCGCGCTCCGCAATATCCTGCTGCTCTTCGGCGGGATCGTGATGATGGTGATCACCGCGCCGAAGCTGACCGCGATGACGCTGCTGATCGTGCCGGCGGTGGTGTTCCCGATCCTGATCCTCGGGCGGCGGGTGCGGCGGCTCTCGCGCACGGCGCAGGACCTGGTGGCCGATGGCGCGGCGCTGGCCGGAGAGCTGTTGCAGGCCGCGCAAACGGTGCAGGCGATGACCTATGAGACGGTCGCGCGGCACGCTTTCGGGGAGAAGGTCGAGGAGGCCTACCGGGCGCATCGCTCGCGGATCTTCGCGCGTTCGGCGCTGACGGTGATCGTGATCTTCCTCGTGTTCTCCATGGTGGTGGGCGTGGTCTGGATCGGCGCGCGGGACGTGCTGGCCGGCGTGATGACCCCCGGCGAGATGGCGCAGTTCGTGCTCTATGCGGTTTTCACGGCGGGGGCTGTGGGCGCGCTCTCGGAAGTTTGGGGCGAACTCCAGCGGGCGGCCGGCGCGACCGAGCGGCTGGTGGAACTGCTCGCGATGGAGAACCCGATCGCCGAGCCCGCGGACCCGGTCGCTCTGCCGAAACCGGTCAAGGGCGAGATCCGGGTCGAGGCTGTTTCGTTCACCTATGACAGCCGCCCAAACGCGCCGGCGCTCAGCGATGTGAGCTTCACCCTGGCGCCGGGGGAGACGGTGGCGCTGGTTGGGCCCTCGGGAGCGGGCAAGACCACGGTGCTGCAGCTCCTCTTGCGGTTCTATGACCCTAAGGCCGGGCGGATCACCCTCGACGGGGTGCCGGTGGACGCCATGCGGACCGAGGACCTGCGCGCGCAGCTCTCCCTCGTGCCGCAGGAGCCGGTGATCTTCGCGGCCTCGGCGGCGGAGAACATCCGCTTCGGTCGGCCGGATGCCAGTGACGCCGAGGTCGAGGCAGCGGCCCGCGCGGCGGCGGCGCATGAGTTCATCGTAGCCTTGCCGGAGGGCTATGGCGCCTGGCTCGGTGAGCGCGGGGTGCTGCTGTCGGGTGGTCAGAAGCAGCGGATCGCGATTGCCCGGGCGATCCTGCGGGACGCGCCGGTGCTGCTGCTCGACGAGGCGACCTCGGCGCTCGATGCGGCCTCCGAGCGGGCGGTTCAGGAGGCGGTGGAGCGGCTCTCCGCCGACCGCACGACCCTGGTGATCGCGCATCGGCTGGCCACGGTGAAACGCGCGGACCGGATTGTGGTGCTCGAGGAAGGCCGGGTGGTCGCCACGGGCACCCATGACGCGCTGGTGGCCGAAGGCGGGCTCTATGCCCGCCTCGCTCGCCTCCAGTTCACCGAAGGCATCGCTGCGGAGTGAGTGGCGCGCCCGGAGGGCCACGCGCCCTCTACACACCCCTCGTCCAACGACAGCGACCATCCTTTGTCGCCGAGCGCTCACGGGCCGCCGATGATCTGTCTGACCAATTGGGTTTCAAGTGGAACGAGCTGTCACTGGACCAGCATGACGACGTGATTTTTGCCCACCTCTGCGAGCTTACCGTCGATGAGTTTCAGTACCTTCTGCCCGGCATCATCCGCTCGAGCATCGAAACCGGGATCTTTGAAAGCGGCACGATCGGCGGAATCGCGCTGCTGTTCTCTGGGAGCATGGGTGACCCGGCGATGCACCCGATCGGTCCTTGTTTCGCAGGTCTCGAAGGATACACGCCGGAACAGATCTCAGCGGTTGCCGCGTGGTTTGCGTGGATCGATCAAGAGATCTTGGCAGTTGAACAAGACCTGTATCCCGGCTTTGTCTCGTCGGTGAGGGTCGCGTTTGCAAATCTCTGTGCGCTTCGGGATCGGTCGTCTGGCATCTGCTCTGAGTAGAGTGCTTGGAACGCAGAGACCGATGCGCGTCTGTCCCTCTCAAAGAGCCAAGGGCTGGCGTTTCGACCGCGCCGCGCGACCACCCGCGCGCTTGTGACACTGTGGGGCTCGCGCGGGACAGCGCCGTTGCGCCCGGTGGAGCCGCCGCCCCGGGGGCAACGCCGCGCGAGCGACCGGGTCGAACGGGCGTGACGGATGACGCGCGGCTCGGTCGGGTGAGCTTCCCCAACGTCAGAAAAACACAGCACCGTTGCGGGCTTGCGCCCCCTATGTCTCTATGGCACGGCCCGCCGCCAAAGCTGCGAGGCCAAAGAGAAACAGGGAGGCTGCGCGAAGATGGATCGCGTCATGTGGAACACCGCCGCCGAGAAGGCCGAGGTCGAAGCCGTGCCGATGGCCGCGCGTTGGCAGACGGCCAGCGTCCATCAGATGCTGTCGGAGACCGCGGCGGCCCATCCCAACCGGCCGGCGCTGAGCTTCCAGATCAAGTCGGGGCCGAAGGACCAGGCCGAGACACTCGACTGGAGCGCGTTCCATGGCCGCGTGACCCAGGCCGCCAACGCCTTCCACAACCTGGGCGCAGGTCCGGATGACGGCATCGCCTTCCTGCTGCCGAACTGCAACGAGACGGTGGTCACTCTGCTCGGCGGCATCACCGCCGGGGTTGCCTGCCCGATCAACCCGCTCCTCGAGGTCGAGCAGGTCGCCTCGATCCTGCGCGAGACCCGGGCCAAGATCCTGGTGACGCTGAAATCCTTCCCCAAGACCGATCTCGCGCAAAAGGCCCATGAGGCGGCCATGCTGTGTCCTGATCTCGAGACCATCCTCGAGATCGATCTCAAGCGCTATCTCAGCCCGCCGGTCTCCTGGTTGATCCCGCTTCTGCGTCCGAAACTCGACATCCGGCACGACAAGCGGGTGCTCGACTATGCCGCGGCTCTGGCCGAGCAGCCCTCGGACCGCCTGAACTTCGTCGAGCCCGCGGGCGATCCGATCTCGGCCAATTTCCACACCGGCGGCACCACCGGCATGCCGAAGATCGCCCAGCACCGCCAGTCCGGCATGGTCTACAACGGCAAGATCCCCGCCCTCGACGTGATCGACAAGGACGACGTGCTGATCTGCCCGCTGCCGATGTTCCATGTGCTCGGCGCCTATCCGGTGCTGATGAGCGTTCTGGCCTCCGGCGCGCATCTGGTCCTGCCGACCCCGGCCGGCTTCCGGGGTGACGGGGTGATGGACAATTTCTGGGCCCTGATCGAGCGCTGGGGCGTCACCTTCATGGTGATGGTGCCGACCGCCGCCTCGGCGCTGCTGGAGCGCCCGGTCAAGCACGACATCTCCTCGCTGAAATACGCGCTCTGCGGGTCTGCGCCGCTGCCGGTGGAGCTTTTCAAACGCTTCGAGGAGACCTGCGGGGTGAAAATCCTCGAAGGTTACGGGATGACCGAGGCGACCTGCCTCGTCTCGATGAACCCGACCGAGGGGGAGCGCAAGATCGGCTCGGTCGGCCTGCCGATCCCCTATACCCAGATCCGGATCCTCGAGTGCGAAAAGGACGGCGATATCCGCCGGGAATGCGCGGTCGACGAGATCGGCGAAATCTGCATCGCGAGCCCCGGCGTGTTCCCGGGATACCGCGAGGAGGTCCGCAATTTCGGGCTGTTCTCGAACCCGGACGGGTATCTGCGCACAGGCGATCTGGGGCGGCTCGACGAAGACGGCTATCTCTGGATCACCGGCCGGCTGAAGGACCTGATCATCCGTGGCGGACACAACATCGATCCCGGCCTGATCGAGGAGACGCTGATGGGGCACAAGGACGTGGCCTTTGTCGGTGCCATCGGACAGCCGGATGCCGTGGCGGGGGAGCTGCCGGCCGCCTATGTGGAGCTGCGGCCCGGGGCGTCTTCGACCGTGGCCGACCTGCTCGATTACGCCAAAGAAAACATCCCCGAACGAGCGGCCGTGCCAAAGCACCTCGAAGTGATCGATGAGCTGCCGAAGACGGCGGTCGGCAAGGTGTTCAAACCGGCGCTGCGCAAGAGCGCGATTGCGCGGGTGCTCGGTGAGGCGCTCAAAGAGGCGGGCATCGAGGCGGGCATCGAGGTCCGAGACGACAAGACCCGCGGTCTGGTGGCCGTGGTGGCGACCAAGACCGACGGGGATGCGCTCGCGGACGTCATGGGACGGTTCGCCATTGCTTGGGAGCGTGCCGGGGCCTGACCGCCTCCCTTGCCCGGAGAGCAGCTGGAGAGCGCCCACCCACCCGGCCCTCCGGGCACGGGGGGGTTAAGCGACGAGCCCCACCGCTTTGCGCACGGCCGGATCGCGCAAGGAGACATCTCCGCCGGTGAACTCCGCGCCGCCGCCGCTCGCCAGCCAGACAAGCGCGCGGCCCGGCCAATCGGGCGGGATATGGGCCTCCCAATCGAGCTGGCTGACCGGGTTGATGCCCGAGGCCTTGATCACCCGCTGCATCTCGGTTGCCACCGTGCCTGGCGAGAGGCCCACCGAGCGGATGCCCTTCGGCCCGTATTCCTTGTGCACCATGCGCGTGAGCATCAGAACCGCAGCCTTGGAGGTGCAATAGGCCGACCAGCCGTCCAGCGTGTTGGTCGCAGCGCCGGAGCTGATGTTGATCACCGTGCCGCCGCCGGTCTCCAGCATCGCCGGCAGGGCTGCCCGCACCCCGTGGTAGACGCCCTTCACGTTCACATCGATCAGCCGGTCCCAAGCCTCGGGGTCGCTCTCGGCCAGCGGGACGATCGGATCGATCATGCCCGCATTGTTCACCAGCACGTCGAGCCGGCCGAACCGCTCCATCGCGCGCGCCACGGCCGCGCTCACCGAGGCCATGTCCGCCACATCACAGGTCACCGCTTCGGCTTGACCGCCAGTTGCGCGGATGCCCTCGGCCACCGTCTCCGTCTCGGCGGTCGTGCGCGCGGCGAGCACCACGGCGGCCCCGGCTTTGGCCATCTCCTCGGCCGCCGCCGCTCCGATGCCACGGCTCGCGCCGGTGATCAGCGCCACCTTCCCTGTCAGATCCATCTGTCCCTCCATTCGGTCTTGTGCCTCGCTACCCGCTGGGGCTGGGCGCGGCAACCGTGGTGCCCGCTTGGGACCCGTGCGATTATCGCTGATATCGCACCAATGTCGCGTCGTCATATCGCAGCCCGATATCGCAGGCGCGGCCCCTCGACTTGGAGGCCCAGACAGCATAGTTTGCGCGCGAGCGCAGCCCCGGAGGTCCCGATGGCGATCAACCATATCCGTCCCTGGCGCAACATCTACCGCCGCGAGAGCCGGCAGATCATGGTGGGCTCGGTCCCGGTTGGCGGCGACGCCCCGATCAGCGTCCAGACCATGACGAACACCCTGACCCATGACGCCAAGGCGACGCTCGAGCAGATCGAGCGCTGTGCCGAGGTGGGGGCAGACATCGTGCGCGTCTCGGTGCCGGACGAGCCGAGTTCCGCGGCGATGAAGGAGATCTGCAAGCACTCCCCCGTGCCAATCGTTGCCGATATCCATTTCCATTATAAGCGTGGAATCGAGAGTGCTGAGGCCGGTGCGGCCTGTCTTCGCATCAACCCGGGCAATATTGGCGATGAAAAGCGCATCAAGGAAGTCATCAAGGCTGCGCGCGATCACGGGTGCTCTATTCGGATCGGCGTGAACGCGGGCTCCCTTGAGAAGCATCTTCTTGAGAAATACGGTGAGCCTTGCCCCGATGCCATGGTGGAGAGTGGGCTCGACCATATCAAGATCCTGCAGGACAACGACTTCCACGAGTTCAAGATCAGCTGCAAGGCATCCGATGTGTTCCTGGCGGCGGCGGCCTATCAGCAGCTTGCCGAGCAAACGGATTGTCCGATCCATCTCGGGATCACCGAGGCCGGCGGGCTGACCTCCGGCACGATCAAGTCGGCGATCGGGCTCGGCCAACTCCTCTGGATGGGGATCGGCGACACCATGCGGGTCAGCCTCTCCGCAGACCCGGTAGAGGAGGTCAAAGTCGGCTTCGAGATCCTGAAGTCGCTTGGCCTCCGCCACCGCGGGGTCAACATCATCTCGTGTCCGTCCTGCGCGCGCCAGGGCTTCGACGTGATCAAGACCGTGGCGATCCTCGAGGAACGGCTGGAGCACATCAAGACGCCCATGAGCCTTTCGATCATCGGCTGCGTGGTGAATGGCCCGGGCGAGGCGCTGATGACCGATGTCGGCTTCACCGGCGGCGGCGCGGGCAAGGGGATGGTCTATCTCGCGGGCAAGCAGTCTCACACCCAGTCGAACGACCAGATGATCGACCACATCGTTGAGCAGGTTGAGAAAAAGGCCGCGGCGATCGAAGCCGAGATGGCGGCGGAAGAGGCGGAGAAGACCGCCGCCGAATGATCGTGGCGGCTCGTCGATCCCAAGGTGGCAGACCGGTCGCGGGATCGGGTTAGTCAAGAGACTGGCCGGTGTTTTACGAGGCTGTTTCGTGGTAGTCTAACTCATGATCGTTTTACGAGGATTGTGCGATGGGTGTTTCGTTGCTTCTCTCAGTTGCGCTGGCCACCACCGGGGTTTCGGCATCTGAAGTGGCGCCCGTCACAGGCCAAGTGGAGGCGCCTCTCATCCTCGCGCAACGCAAAGCCAGCGTGCATGGCGGGGTGCGCAACAGCAAACGCCATTGGACCCGCGAGGTTACTGGACGGAACCCCGGCGGCTACACGCCGCCTTCGGTTCCGGGACTGGATGGTGCGTCCAGCGGCACGTCCAGCAGTGGTGGATCGGCGCCTGGTATGCGCTCGGCAAACGCGAAGACCTACCGGGTGCCGCAGGACGAACCGCCGCCGCCCGAGCCCCGGATGGCCCCAGAACCACAACCGCAGCAGCGGACGTGGCTCCAGTGGCTCCTGGGGTTCTGATGGGAGGCGCGGGATCGCTCGCCGCCCCCTCCGAGCTCACGCCGCATCGACGTCGCGGAGCAGCCGTTCGGTGCGGGCCTCTTCGATCCGGTTGTGGAACCGCGATGCCTCGTGCTCATCGCGCAGGGTCTTGGCCAGGGTGAAGGCCGAGCCAGTGGTGAAGAGCAAGCCCATGAAGAGGAACCCTTTCATGGTCATGCTCACCTCCATCGACCAGATGCCGATGGCGGTCGTGCCGATCGCGATGCCGAAGCTCGCATAGCAAAAGAAGATCCAGGCGGGCGAGTTGAGCTGATGCGGGGTCATTGCTTGTCTCCTGTGCTGTCCGTGTTCCGGGTCTTGATGGTCAGGCGGGTGAGCACGGCATCGATGCGGGCCGTGCGCTCGGTCTCGATGCCGGCGTCTTCGATCCGGCTGTCGAGGTCGTCCTTGTGTTCGAGGCCGGCGAGAGCGGCGTAGGTGTCGTCGTTGGTGGCGCGGGCCTCTCGCAGCTGCTCCATCAGGGCTTCGGCCTTGCCGAGTGCGCCGCCCGGGACTGGGCCGATCTCTGCGCGAGCGGCCTGGCTCGCGGCCCCTGCGCGGGCGGCCCGTAGTTCCGCGGCGACCAGGGCAGTGCGGGTCTCGCCTTCGCGGATCAGGTCGCGGAGTTCGCCGATCCGGCGGTCGACCTCGGTTCGGGTTTCCTCTGAGCGGCTGCGTTCGTCCTCCATCGAGGCGATGCGGGCGGCGATGTCCTCGGCGAGCGGACGCTGCCCCATGGCAAGGGCAGAGCGTGCCGAGGTCTCGCGCCGGGCGATGTCGGCGGTCAGCGCCTCGATGCGACGGTCCTCGGCTTTCATGCGGGCGATGAGGCCCGCGAGCGTGCGCCGGGCGGCCGCGAGATCGGCCTCGGCATCGCGGAGATGCTGGGCGAGCAGGGTCGTCCCGTTTGCCCGAATGACCGACTGTTCGGCCTCCGCGGCCCGGGCTCGGAAAAGTGTTCTCAGGGTTTCGAACATGGCGGCTCCTTGGTTTGAACATCGTTCACGCGCAGGCAACAAAAAATCCCGCGCGCGGGGTGGTGTTGAACATCGTTCATATCTTAAATGGCTGAGTCGTGAACGATGTTCAAGAGGCAAGATGTCTGCCCCCAACCCCGAAAAGATCGACCCCCGAGCCGCGATTGCCGAGGCAGCGGGCAAAATCCTTGCTGCAGAAGGGATAGGGGCGCTCACGGCGCGCCGGTTGGCGGCTGCCGGCGGCTGTTCCGTCGGCACGCTCTACAACCTCTTCGGCGATCTTGATGGGGTCGTCCGGGCGGTGAACCGCACCAGCATGGCGCAGCTCTACGTCCATCTCGAGCGCACGGAGGGCCAGGATTGCACGGCTAGGCTCCTTGCGCTTGCCGAGGCCTATCGCGCCTTCGCCCTTGCCGAGCCGAACCGCTGGGAGGCCCTGTTTCGGCACCGCTTGACCTCGCCTGGGCCGAAGGCGCCAGCGGTCGAGCCTGAGGCCGCGCAACTCTTCGCGCTCCTCCGGGACAGGGCAGGACCGGGGTTCGACGACGATGCGCTGACGGCGCTCTGGGCGGCGGTGCACGGGGTCGTGGAGCTTGCCGTCAACAAGCGCCTCATCGGGGCGGACATCGGGGCGGAGCCGCGCTATCTGAAGCTCGTGGTGCTGGGGCTCGTCTCGGCGCTGGGCTCAGAGCAGGCGGAGGGGTGATCCATGGCGCGCAACACATGGCGCTGGCTCGGACGGGCGCTCGGCGCCGGGGTGCTGCTGGCGGTGATCGGAGGAGTGATGGTCTGGTCTGTCTCACACAACCCTGACGTCTGGCATGTGGATCCGATGAGCGCCGACCGCACCGGCCGTCCGAACGACGCGCTCGTGGCGACAGCCGACACGACGCGGGCCGAGCCCGACCGGGTGTTGGCCCCGATTGCCGAGACACCCGACGCTCTGATGGCGCGCCTCGATGCGGCGATGATGGAGAAGCCGAGGGTCGCCCGGGTCGCGCGGTCGGGCGATGGACTGCATGTGACCTATGTCGAGCGCTCGGCCTTGATCGGTTTTCCCGATTACATCTCCGTCAGGGCAATGGCGGAGGACGACGGTACAAGGCTCGCGATTTGGTCGCGCTCGCGATTCGGGTATTCGGATATGGGGGTCAACGCAGCCCGAGTGGACCGCCTACTCGACCGCCTCGGACTCGACAGCGAGCCTTAGACGCCGGGATTGCAGCCCTCGGTCTGGTGCCGCCAGATGACGAGATTGCGCGCTTTCTCGCAGCGGGACATCACTTGGCGAGAGCCGATCTGCAGACAGGCCATCTGGCCGACCTCCACCCGACTTCCCTGGCTATCGGTGCAGAAGCACTCGGGATAGCTGTAGCCGTCCTTGGGTTTCGGCGGGAAATAGCTGTCCACGAACTGCAACGCCTTGTAGTCGTCCGCCGCAGCGGGGAAGGCGAATGCCATCGCGATGATCAGGACCAAGCGTTTCATGGGTCCATCATAGCGCGGTCCCGATCGCCCTGCAATTCGTCGGGGGCCGCCACACCTTGTCGCGCCCGCCAAGCTGCCCAAGCCTCCGGGGTGTCAAGATCGGTGGTGGCAGCCTCCCCGGCCAGGGGCACATCGGTCACAAACTCGGCGTTTTCTTCCAGGATCGTGCGGGCGCCGCGGTCGCCCTCGAGTGCCTGCAACGCCTCGAAGAAGCGCCGGCTGAACAGGACAGGATGGCCCGGCCGCCCTGTCGCGGTGGTGGCCCGGATGATCTCGCGCCCCTCGGCCGGGTCGAAGGCGGCGATCAGCCGATCAATGTCGGCCGCGGAGATCTCGG
Source organism: Pseudomonadota bacterium (assembly GCA_039816045.1). GTDB lineage: Bacteria > Pseudomonadota > Alphaproteobacteria > Rhodobacterales > Rhodobacteraceae > Thermohalobaculum. Next base: position 128,924 of record JBCBYB010000005.1, on the reverse strand, counting down.
GCATGTCGGCCATGACGACCAGGGCCGCATCGGTGTCGGCCGGGAGCGCGCGCAGCCCGGCTGCGAGGGAGGTGCCCATGCCCTCGGCCGCGCGCGGGTTCTCCACGGTTCGCACACCGGTGCCGGAGAGCGCCGCCGCCCGTGGCGCATCCCCTGGGCGCAGCACCGCAACGGTGCTGTCGACCCCGCTGGCCGCGATCTCGGCCGCGGTTCTGCTGAGAAGCGGCTGGCCTTCTACCTCCTCAAGCAGCTTGTCACGCCCACGCATCCGCCGAGACGCGCCCGCAGCCAGCAACACCGCGTGCACCAGGGGCCGGCGCGCCACCATCTCGGCAGGGCCCGCGCGGGGGACAGGGCGCGAGGGGATCTCCTTCAGCAGCCCGCCGACCCCCATCGCGGCGATCTCGCCCGAGGTGACATCAATCCCGCAGGCGATGCGCTCCAGCACCCAATCAGCGCCGTTCAGCTTGGGCGAGCGGGCGCAGCCGGGCAGGCCGATGACCGGGCGGCGGTCTCCGAGCGCGCCGAGAAAGAGGAGGTTGCCCGGGTCGACCGGCATCCCGAAGCGAGTGAGGCGGCCGCCCGCCGCGATCAGCCCGGCGGGTGCGGCATCCGCCCGATCCGAGGTCGCCGAGCCGGTGAGGATCAGCACCATCTCTCCGGGCATGGAGGCGATGGCATCGGCGATGGCCTCGGTCCGGTGCGGGGCGATGCGCTCGGCCGCAAGGGCGATCCCGAGCCCGGCGAGGCGGCGCCTCACGGCTTCGGCGCCCTTCTCGACCACGCTGTCCTTCTGGCCGGGCACCTGGGTGAGAAGGAGCCCCGCACTCCGGCGCGCCAGCGCATGCACTTGCACCACGGGGCTCCGCGCTGCGAGGCGTTCGGCCGCGGCAACGGCCGCATCTGGCGCGACGTAGGGGATGATCTTCACCGTCGCCACCATCTGCCGCGGCACCACGCGTGCAAAGGGGGGGAGGGTGGCCAGGGTCACTGCCTCATCGAGCGCGTTCAGTGCGGCGACGGCGTTGGCGTCGAGGGTCATAACACCCGCTTCCTGGGCAAAGAGATTGGTCCGTCCCGTGAAGGGGGCCGAGACCGTCAGCCCCAGCGCCGCCGGGTCGGGCGCAAGGGCGGCGGCGATGCGGGCGGCGGCGGTGTCCTCCGGCACATCGCCGGGCTCGAGGCGCGCCGCCACGACCTCCGCGATCCCGGCCTCGGCCAACCGGGCCAAATCGCTGGCGGTCAGGTGCCGCCCCTTTTTGAGCCGCCCTCCGGGAACACTGAGGGAATGGGCAAGCACGGCTCCCTCCGCCTCATTGAGCGGCAAGGGACCGAACTTCACGCAGCGCTCCCGGGCCGCGTCTCCGGTCGACGCAGGCGCTCGGTCATCTCGGCGAGCACCGACAGCGCAATCTCGGCCGGTGAGCGCGCGCCGATATCCAGCCCGATCGGGCCATCGATGCGGGCGATCTGAGCCTCGGAAAACCCGGCCTCTTGCAGCCGCGCGACGCGCTTTGCATGGGTTCGCTTGGACCCGAGCGCCCCGATATAGAACGCCTCGGATGGCAGTGCGCGCATCAGGGCCGCGTCGTCGATCTTCGGGTCATGGGTGAGCAGGGTGACGGCGGTTCGCAGATCGAGCCCGAGCGCATCGAGCGCCGCGTCCGGCCAGTCATGGACCAACCGCTCACCGGGGAAGCGCTCGGGGCTTGCAAAGGCCTCGCGCGGATCGATCACAATGACATCATAGCCCGCGTGCCGGGCCATTGCGGCCAAGGGTTGGGCGATGTGGACACCGCCGACGATGGCAAGGCGCAGAGGCGGGTTGTGGATCGAAATGAACCGATCCGGCGCGGCCTCTTCGAACCCGGATCGATCCGCGTCGAACCGCGTGGGCACATCGGAATATCCAAGGAACCTGTGCTCGGGACGCCCGATTCGCGCGATCGGCGTGTCAGCCGGAGCGATTCGCGTCTCGATTGCAATTGGGCGCCGTTCGGAGCGTGCTTCGACAAGTGTTGTCAAAAATTCTTCCGGAAGGGCAGAGCCGATCGGTTCCACCAGAACCCGGATCCGGCCCCCGCAGGTCAGGCCGACCGCAAAGGCATCGTCATCGGAGACGCCGAACTCCATCAGCCGGGCGTCGCCTGCCTCGATCCCCTCGAGCGCTTCCGCGATCACAGCGCCTTCGACGCAGCCGCCGGAGACCGATCCCATGAGGTCGGAAGCCCCGGAAATCGCCAATTGAGCGCCGATCGGGCGCGGCGCGGATCCCCAGGTGTCGACCACCGTGGCCAACGCGGCACCGCGTCCTTCGCGATGCCAGGAAAGCGCGGTTTCAGGGATACGGTCGTGATCGGGCGCGCGCATGGTGAGCCTCAGCGGTCAAATCAGTCACTCTGAGAAATGGCAAGTCGCCGTCGTGAGAACAAGCCCGGCTGGTAAATCTGCCTGCACTGAGTATCACGTACAAGTGCCCCAATTGGGCCTACTCCTTGACAGGTAAGGGGCGAACAGGCACCGTTCCACAGTATGGCGACAATGTGGCGGGGGCGCGGCATTTTAACCCCAATTAAGGGGACCATCTGCTGATGTGCAGTGTCGGAGAGCGACGCGTGCATCCGGACTATGGCGCTGAAAGGCGAGGAGGCAGTCGCATCGCCACAACGGACAGTACATTGGGTTAGGCGCTTGGCTGCGTCGGGCCTACAGCGAGGTTGACGACGTGCAGCGAAGCTTCTCAGTGGTTTTGCCACTCAAGAAGAAAGACCGGATCGACCCAGGCGATCTGATCACGGAGCTGCGTCTGCTCGTGGAGCAGACCGGGGCGTCGGTTCGCATCGATCCTCGGATGGCCCATCAGGCTCAGCCCCGCAAGGGCGGGCTGCTGGCCTCGTTGCGCGGTTCGTCGGCGCCGGATGTGTTCGCCTTTGAGCTCGATGGCGTGCGCCTGCGCGTCTCGAACCATGCCGAACCTTTCGCCGGTCGCGGAGAGATCGGGCGCTATGTGAACCCGGTCATGTGGGACCAGGGACTCGGTGAGTTCACGGACCATCGCGCCTACTACAAGATCCACGAAGCCGGGATCGAAGGCGAAGAAGGCCCCGATGCGATCTTTGATCGCGCCGCTGCCGTGACGGCCACAGCCTCGGTCGTTGCGCGCTTCACCGAGCCGGTCGGCGCGGTTTGGGTGTCGGCGCGAAATTCGGTTCCGCGGGCGAGCTTCGCCGCGGCCCTGGAAGAGTTGCGCGGAGGGCAGGCGCCACTGCGCTTTTGGCTGCGCTGGCACGTGTTGCCTCCTGACGGGATGGAGGACCACAACTCCGGCATCATCACCTCCGGTCTTGCGCCCTTTGCCGGCCACGAGCTGATGGCGCGTCCGTCAGCTGCCGACACCCGCGAGATGATCGACCACGCCTTTGAGCTGTCGCGGCGGATGATCGATGAGAAGCTCACCTTCACGGATGGCCAGATCGTCGGGGGGGTCCGTGGCGCGAGCCTTAAGGTGAAGCTCGGGATGCGGCATCGCCGCGAGGAAGCGCCGGTTTGCGAAGTCATGCTGGTGGATCCGCCGGCGACCGCTGAGAAACCCCGCGCATCCGCACTGCCGGAGGATCTACAGCTTCAGCCGGGGCAAGTCCTTCCAGTGCCGCCGATTATCGCGTCTGGTGGCCAAGCGGCGCAACCGGCTGTGGTGGATCCCTCAGACGAGACGTTCGCGCCGGCGCCGATGGCGTTCAACGGAGACGGGCTCGTCGGAACGGTCGATATCGGAGGCCTCAACGGATTGGCCGGTGTTTTACCGTTGCCCGCTTCCGGGGCGGATGCAGGCGATCTTGAAGCGGCTCCCTTGCGTCCGGTCGGCGAGGCCCAACCTGAGTTGCCGCAGCGCGATGACGCTGCAACAGCGGGCGAGCCGGCCTTGTCCGAGCCTGCTCCGTCCACACTCAATGTCCCGCCCGCTCCGCCGATGGAGCCGGTGGCGCCTCCGCCTTCGATGTCTGAAGAGGCGTTGCGGGATCAAGTAAACGGGCTTTCAGAGCCGTCTCCAGAGCCGACGCCTGCAAAGCCCGTGGCCGAAGATCCGACGCCCGCCGCCGCGCCTCCCAAGCGGCGACCGGCAAGGCCCGGAAAACGGATGATCCGTGTCGTCACGGCGTCTGGGAAGAACGGCCCCGGCGGAGGCCGCACGCCGCAATAGGCGCCGGCCAGCCCCTTGCCGACACCGCTCTCGGTGGGCATGCTTCGGATCGAACATCGGTGGAGGAACCTATGCCGGGCGCGTCCGGAACACGCAAAGCGCTGATCGCTGGTGGCGGCATTGCCGGTATGGCCGCGGGGCTCGCCTTCGCGCGCGCCGGCTGGGAGGTCTCTCTGTTTGAACGAGCCGCGGAGTTCGGCGAGGTCGGCGCGGGTCTTCAGATGAGCCCCAATGCCTCCCGGGTGCTGCGCTGGCTGGGCGTTTTTGATGCGGTCGCTGCGTCCGCCTTCCGCCCGGCGGCAGCCGAGATGCGGGATGGTCAGAGCGGGGCGTCGATCTACCGCGTCGATCTTGGGGAACCAGCCGAAGCCCGCTGGGGCGCGCCCTATCTCCATGTGCATCGCGCTGACTTGCACGCCATTTTGACCGATGCGGCACGGGCGGCCGGGATCGAGGTTCACACCGGCGCCGTTGCCGAAAGCTATGGCAACCGGAGCGAGGGCGCACGGCTCAAGCTCGCGGACGGCACGGTCCATACGGGCGATGTCCTGGTCGCGGCGGACGGGCTGAACTCGGCGCTTCGGCGTGTGCTCAACGGAGCGGACGCGCCGCGGTTCACCGGGCAGGTGGCTTGGCGCGGGACAATCGACGCGACCCGGCTGCCTGAGGGGTTGGTGTTGCCTCAGGCGACGGTTTGGGCGGGGCCCGGACGCCATCTCGTGACCTATTATCTGCGCAGTGGCCGGTTGGTGAACTTCGTCGCGGTCGAAGAGCGGTCGATGGAGGCGGAGGAGGGCTGGGCTAAGAGAGGCGATCCCTCCGAGCTGCGGGCGGCGTTTGCCGGGTGGCATGCGGATGTGTCGAAGCTTCTGGAGGCCGTGGACGAGACCTTCGTCTGGGGGCTGTTCGAGCGCCCCGAGCAGGCCCGGTGGTGCGATGGGCGGGTGGTGCTCCTGGGCGACGCTGCCCATGCGATGCTGCCCTTCATGGCGCAAGGGGCGGCTATGGCGCTCGAGGACGTCGCGGTTCTGATGCGCCGGCTCGGGGAAGGCGGCGGGATTGCCGAGGCGCTCCGTGCCTATGAGGACGAGCGGTTCCCCCGGGTCGCGCGGGTGCAGGCACAAAGCCGGTCGAACGGTCTGCTGTTTCACAAACGGACCGAACTCGGGCGGCTCTTCTCCTGGGCCCCGATCGCCGCGGTGGCGTGGATGGCGCCCAGCATCGCCGCTGCGCAGCTCGACTGGCTCTACGGCCACGACGCAGTAAAGACGCTGGCGCCGGCCTGAGACCGGCTCAGCCGCCCGCGCGCTCTTTCGCCTGGGTCACCCAACCGTCGCGCGCGGCGCGCCCCGGAAAGCTTCCGGTCGCCTTGTCCAGCCAGGTGAGGTCCTCGGCGGTGAAGGCGGCGATCTGAGCGAACTGGTAGACCCCTTTGCTGTTCAGCACGGCTTCCATCTTGGGCCCGACACCTTTGATTTCCTGCAGGTTGTCCACATGGTCCGGACGCTCGAGGTAGAGATTGGACGGGGGCGGGGCAGGTTCGCTTTCTGGCTCGGTCTCGACGGGGTCCGGCTCGGGCGTCGGCTCCGCGGCCGTTTCGGCGGGTTCGGACGCAGCCGCGTCATCGGAGCCCTCTGAGCCGGTCGGTCGCTTCCACCCCCAGATCACATAGCCAGCGGCCAGCCCGATCGCCATCGCCTTCAGCATCGTCAGCACTGTCTCACTCGACCCGTAGTCCATGCCGTGTCCTCCTGTTGGTCCCAGTTCCTCGGTCAGTGATCGCTCCAGTCGAAGGTTATGCGACGGTTGCGTTGTCGGCCATCCTCCGTCTCGTTGGGGGCGATCGGTCGGCTTTCGCCGTACCCTACCGCATAAAGCGCGCGCTGTGGCAGCCCACGCTCCAACAACGCGTCCAGCACCGCCTGTGCGCGGGCCTCGCTCAGCGCGAGGTTCCGGGCATCGTCGCCGTCGGAATCCGTATGGCCGCCAATTCGGAGCGTGCGTTTACCGCCGCCGCCGGCAAGACAGGCATGGGCAATGCCCGCCAGGCGATCGAGAAGCCGCGCCGTGCTGTCTTCGAGGACACTCATGCCGCTCAGGAACGTCAGGCGCCCGGACCGCTGGGTGGCCTCCATGGCACGATCACAGACCTCCCGATCCGTCTCTGTTGGAACCGCCGGCACCCACCGCGTGCCGCGCAGCCGCTCGGGCCGCCCCGTGTCAGGCGCGATGCGCAAGGTGCCGCGCCGCGCCGGCGTTTCGGTCCCCGCAAGCGACAGGTCCCATGGCGCGGGAAGACTGGCGGTCAACCAGCGTTCGATCTCTGCCAGGCTTTGGCCGGGCCGCAAGGTGCCACCGATGGCCAAGCCTCCATCTTCGATGCTGCCCTCTGCATCGGTATAAAGCCGCGTGAGCCGCCCAAGCGCACCGAGCGCAACGGTCCAGTCCGCCGTATTGCCGGTTCCCCCGGTGGCGAGCTGGAGCGCTTCGGGATCCAAAGGGCCGGTCGCCTCGGTGAGCGTGGCGGTGCCTTGGCGCACAGAGAGACCGTTGGGCAGCATCCCCGTTGCTTGAAGCGCGCCGCCTGCGATCTGGAACTCGATCATCGCGGGAGGGGGGGCCTCCTCCAGCGCCAGGTCCAAAGCCCAATCGGTGGCCAGCGCGGTGCGCAGCGCGGGCTGGGCGGCACGCAGGGAGAAGCCGGGCTTGAGCTTGCCGTCGATGCGGATCCGGCCGTCGCAGATCTCGATGGTGGCCTGGGAGATCCGAGGCAGGACGACCGGCAGCGCTGCGAGCGCGGTGCGCCAAAGCTCTGCCTCCGCGCCCTCATCGCCCTCGATGGTGCTCACGCCCCCGTCCTCTCCGTCCATCTCGGCCCCCGGGAAGGCCGCGCGCAGATCCGAGCGCGCGATCCCGGCAGGAAGCCGTCCGGTCAGGGTCGTGGCCGCTTCGCTGTCGATCGAAATGAGAAGGATGGCGCGTTCGGGCGCCTCCGGTGCTCCGGCGATGGGGTCGGTCCCGATCGTCGACGCTGCCCAGGCCGCCCCGGCGATGCCGGTGGCAAAGGCCCCGCGCAGCAATGCGCTGATCACTCCGCGTATTCCCCTGCGCCCGTTCACCGCTGCCCGCGTCTCATCCACCTCACAGGCGTGAGCTTAGCTCGTTCCGGGCGGTCCGTCATGGGGTCTTGCGCCGACATCGCCGCCGTCGGGTGCTGGGTGGTGCGGCCGGTTCCGGTTCAGACGGGCCTCACGCAGGCTGATATAGAGCGTGGCCCCGACGATGATGGCTCCGCCTGCCAGGGTCCATCCGTCGATTTGCTCGCCGAACGCGAAGTATCCAAGCCCCCCGATCGTCAGCAAGCGCAGATAGGAGAACGGGGCGATGAACCCGGCATCTCCGGCCGCATAGGCGCGGATATCGGCGTAGGTGCGGAGCCCCGAAGAGAGCACCAGCACGCCGATCAGCGCCCAGGCGAGCGTGCTTGCCGGCAGGTCCCAGACAAAGAGCGCCGGTGGCAGCGTCATGATCACGGGAAGCATGCTGGAGGAGACGAAAACGGCGTTGGTTCCGTCCACCTCCGATAGGCGCCGCCCGATAATCAGCGAAGCGGCAAAGGCAAGCGAGGAAACCAGAGCGATCACCATTGCCGGATCGGTCTCCGCAACGCCCGGCCGCAGGATCACGAGAGCCCCGGCGAACCCCGCCGCGATTGCAGACCATCGGCGCAATCCAACCGCCTCCCCCAGGAACATCATGGCAAAGCCCGTCGCGAAAACTGGCGCCATAAAGAAGAGGATCGTCGCAGTTGCAAGCGGGAGGTGCCAGATCGCGTAGAAGCCGGTGTTGAGGGCGATCCCGATGAGCAGCCCTCGGAACAGGTGCAGCCGCCAGAGCGAGAAACGCAAGGTTGTGGCGCGGCGCTCGGGCCGCCACAGCAACGGCACCACTAGGACCGCGGCGAAAGCCGACCGCAGGAAGGCCAGCATCATGGTGTGAAGATCTGGGGTCAGGAGACGGATCGTTGCCGTCATCACGGTTGCACCCGCCACCGACGCCAGCAGCCAGAGCGCGCCACGCATGTTGTCCGAAAGGGGCTCTGCCCGACGCATCCGGTCTCCGGGGGTGCCGCGGCAGAAGCGCCGCCCGCGGAGTAGAGCGCATTATGTTGCACTGCGTCCAGCCCGTGCTCAGGGTTTGTTGCGCATCCGGGCTCTGGGATGAGTGGCCGCGTGGACCTCTGTCATTCGGGCTTGATCGACGGCGGTGTAGACCTCGGTGGTCGACAGCCGCGCGTGGCCGAGCAGGGTCTGGATCGCGCGGAGATCGCCTCCGGCAGCGAGAAGCTGTGTGGCGAAGGCATGGCGCAAGGCGTGGGGCGTGGCGGTTGCGGGCAGGCCAAGCGCTGCGCGGGCGCCCTGCATCGCCTTGCGCACGGCATCTCCCTGGAGGCGGCCACCCCGAACGCCAAGAAACAGAGCGCCGTCGGGCGCGGGACGATGTGGACAGAGGTGCCGATAGCGCTCGGTCGCTGCGGCAATGACCGGCAGGACGGGAACCGAGCGTGGTTTGCCGCCTTTCCCCATGACCCGAACGGTTTCGCCGAGCGGGGCGTCCCCCCATCGGAGCGCCAGTGCCTCGGAGATCCTGAGACCGGCGCCCCAGAGCAGGGTCAACACGGCTCGGTCACGTGCCCCGACCCAGTCCTCTTTGGCCGCGCTCTCAACCGTATCCAGGAGGTCGTGGGCGTCCGGCGCGTCAACCGGGCGCGGCAGGCTGCGGTCGGACTTCGGCGTCTTGACCAAATGCACCGCCGGGCAGGAGATCCCCTCATGGTCTTCCAGCCAGGCGAAGAAACCGCGGACGGCCGACACGCCGCGCGCGAGCGATCTGCCACCGCGTCCGCGTCCACGCTCGGCGGCCATCCAGGACCGGAAGTCGCCAATGCCAAGCGTTCCCAGACGGTTTGCGGCAAGGGGACCGTCGAGATGGCCTGCCAGGAAGCCGAGGAAACCGCCGAGGTCTTCGGCATAGGCTTTGCGCGTCGCAAGGCTGATACCGCGGGCGGCCAAATGGGTTTGCCAAAGCGCCAAAAGCTCGGCGAAAGCCGGGGCGATCAGCGCGGGCGGCGGCATCGGTTCGTGTGGGTGGGCGCGCGCTTCACCCGTCATCCTCGATGTGCCCGGCCAGCAAGCGCTCGACCACCGATTTGAAGAAGACAAGGAGTTCCGTCCCCTGGTCGGGGGCGAACCGGTCCGGATCCGCCGAGCCGAAGGCCAAGAGGCTGTCGGACCCTGCCACGCTCATGCGCAAGACGGCCTCCGAGCGCACCGGCGACAGAGGACCAAACAGCAGTTCCGCCTCAGTGCTCGCTTCTCGCAGGATCACGCCTTCGCCGATGGGGCCGCCATCGAGCATCAGATAGGCTTCGGCGGTTCCATCAGGCAGCGCCACGACACGGCCGTCCAGCCCTTCTCCTAGCCCCTCGGCCGGACGCGCCTGGTCGACATCCGCATCCAGGCAAAGCCGAGCCTCCTCCACGCCTAAGATGCGCGGAACCTTCACGGTGAGGCAGCGCAGCAAGCCTTCGAGGTCGTCCTCGGCCATCAGCGAAAGGACCGCAGCATGGAGCTGACGGGTTCCCGCGACGTTCTCGTAGGCTGCCGCAATCACCGACCGGTTGGCTTGCACGAGCCGTTTCAAGCGCTGTTCCAACCGAGCCACCAAGCGGTCGCGGAGATCGACCACCTGGCGCTCGTCGTGCCCCGTCTCGCCGATCAATGCGCGCATGACCTGGTCGTCCGCCAGCACCAATTGCGGGTCGGCAACGATCAGGGAGCGGATAAGATCCCGCTCGTCCGTGTTGAGCTCGAAGCCGCCTGTGCCCGCTCCGCTGCTGCCCGCCCAGTCGCTCATCCAGCCCTCCGCGGCTATGTGAGGATCGACTGGCCGGTCTTGGCCCAGTCGGCAAGAAAGATCTCGAGGCCCTTGTCGGTCAGCGGATGATCGGCCAGCTTGCGCAACACCGCCGGCGGCAAGGTCGCGACATCGGCACCGATGCGCGCAGCCTCCGTCACATGGTTCACGGTGCGGATCGAAGCGGCTAGGATCTCGGTCCCGAAATGGTAGTTGTCATAGATCTGGCGGATATCGGCGATCAGTTGCATACCGTCGAGGGCGATGTCGTCGAGCCGGCCGATAAAAGGTGAGATGAAGGTGGCTCCGGCCTTGGCCGCCAACAGCGCCTGATTGGCGGAGAAGCAGAGCGTGACATTCACCATCCGGCCTTCGTCAGTAAGGGTTTTGCAGGCGCGCAAACCCGCCCAGGTCAGTGGCACCTTGATGGCGATGTTCTCGGCGATTTCGGCGAGGCGGCGGCCCTCTGCGATCATGCCCTCGGCATCGGTTGCGACAGTCTCGGCTGAAACGGGGCCCGGCACGGTCGCGCAGATCTCAGCGGTGACCTCGTCGATTTTGCGGCCCGATTTCAGGATAAGTGAGGGGTTCGTGGTGACCCCGTCGACCAAGCCGGTGGCAGCAAGCTCACGGATCTCGGCGATGTCCGCGGTGTCGACAAAGAACTTCATGGGCGCTCTCGCAGGCTTTGGCGGCGCGCGGGGCCGCGGTGGGACCGGTCGCCGGCACCATAGGCGAGGCGCTCGCGCCGGGCCAGCCCCGAATCGGGGGGCGGCACCATGGCGGCCCTGGCCCCTGCGCGCCGAGCCGATCGGCGCCCACCCACCCACCCCGCCGCTCCGCTCGACCGCAGGGGCCAGGGCCGGCGCAGATGGGTCGGGGGTATGAACGACCTCTTTGCCGAAAGCGAGGATGGCGCCGGATCTGGCGGAGCGCGCCGGGTCTCAGTGTGGGTGCCCGCGCCCATCGAGGGGGCGCTGGATTATGTCGTGCCCGTCGGCATGAACGTGACCGCTGGGGATCTGGTTGAGATCGCGCTCGGGTCGCGGCCGATGCTCGGTGTTGTCGTTGGCGAGGGAGCGGATGGCATCTCCGAGGACCGTTTGAAGCCAGTGCGCAAGAGGCTCAATGTCCCGGGCCTGACCGAACCGCACATGCAGTTTCTCTCCCGCGCGGCGGACTACACGCTCACGCCGCCGGGCATGATGGCGCGGCTCGCAACCCGTGCGCCAGATCTCGAGAAGTCGCCACGGGGCCGTTTGGCCTATCGTCTGGGGGATGGCCATGTGATGCGGATGACACCGGCCCGACAGGCCGTGCTGGACACGCTGGCCGGGGTGGACGAGGCGATGGATGCGTCTCGGCTCCGAAACGAGACCGGGGCCAGTCCAGCGGTTTTGAAGGGACTTGCGGAGGCCGGTGCCATCGTGGCTGAACGGATCGTGCAGGAGCGGCCCTACCCACCCCTCTTCGGCCAGGCCCCTGGGCGGCATCTGAGCGCAGACCAAGAAGCGGCTGCGGCGCATCTGCGCACGGCCATCGGCGAGCATGCGTTCCGGGCCATTCTGCTCCGCGGCGTCACCGGCTCCGGAAAAACCGAAGTCTATCTCGAAGCGGTGGCGGCTTGCATTGGACAGGGACGTCAAGCTCTGGTGCTCTTGCCGGAAGTTGCCCTGACGCCGGCCTTCCTCGATCGCGTGAAGCGTCGCTTCGGGGCTGAGCCAGCGACGTGGCACCACGGCGTTGCCGCGGCCGAGCGCCGCAGGCTCTGGCTGGCTGCCGCCGCTGGACGGGTCTCCTTGGTGGTGGGTGCCCGCTCGGCGCTCTTTCTCCCCTTCCGCGACCTTGGTCTCATCATCATCGATGAGGAGCACGAGCAGAGCTACAAGCAGGAAGACGTGGTCAGCTACCACGCGCGCGACATGGGGGTCTTGCGCGCTCAGATCCACGGGGCGGTGGCGGTTCTCGCTTCGGCGACACCCTCGCTCGAGACCTGGGCGAACGCGGATGCCGGCAAGTATGAGCGGCTTGATCTGCCCGATCGTTTCGGCAGGGCGGTGATGCCTGAGATCCGGATGATCGACCTCCGTACGGAGATGCTCGCCCATGATGCCTGGATCTCGGAGACGCTCGCCGCGGCCGTGAAGGATCGATTGGCCAAGGGGGAGCAAGCGCTGCTTTTCCTCAACCGTCGTGGCTATGCGCCCCTCACGCTCTGCCGCGCCTGTGGGCACCGATTCGGTTGTCCGGATTGCGATGCGTGCTTGGTAACACACAGGCTCCGCGCGCGTTTGATGTGCCACCAGTGCGGACATGTCGAGCCCTTGCCCACGTCCTGTCCAGCCTGCGGGCGGTCGGACCGGCTGGCGGAGTGCGGTCCAGGGATCGAGCGGGTCGCCGAGGAGGCAGCGGCACGGTTTCCGGGAGCACGGATCGAGCTCTTGTCATCCGATCTCGTGCCGAGCGCGGCCGACATGAAAGCCCGCCTTGCGGCCATAGCCGCTGGAGGCGCAGACATCATCATCGGCACCCAGATTGTTGCGAAGGGGCATAACTTCCCGGGTCTCACGCTGGTCGGGGTGATCGACGGGGATCTCGGACTGCAAGGGGGGGATCTGCGGGCCGCTGAGCGGACCTTTCAGCTCATCTCACAGGTCGCCGGGCGGGCTGGCAGGGCGGATAAGCGGGGAGACGCATTGATTCAGACTGCCAACCCGGATCATCCGGTCATGCGCGCGCTTGTCTCTGGCGAGGCGGAGGCGTTTTGGGTGGCGGAGGCGGAGGCCCGTCATGCGGCCGGGGCTCCTCCATACGGCCGGATGGCCGGTGTGGTGGTGAGCGGGCTCGACGAGGCGCGGGTCTGGGAAGTGGCCAACGTATTGGGACGGGGGCGGGCCGTGCTCGACAGGGCGGGTGCCGAACTCTTTGGACCGGCTCCGGCGCCGATTGCCCGGATCCGAGGGCGGATGCGCGTGCGCCTGCTCGTCAAAGCACCAAAGGGGATCGCATTGCAGCCGGCCCTCAGAGCATGGCGTGCCGGGGTCAAGATCCCGGCCTCTGTCCGCGTGAGCATCGACATCGACCCACAAAGCTTTCTCTAGATCCAAACGCGTTGGGAGTATCCGAACCAGAGAGCAAGATCTGGGTCGCCCCGGACATCGAACTCCGGGACTCTGGCGTTCTTCTGACCCTGCTGGAGAACGCCATGACCACCCTGCAAGCCCGAGAACAGACTGCCTGCTCGCATGGTATCCGTGTCTGTCCGATCCCCACCGATGCTGTCCGTGCGCTTCAGCTGGGTGGGCCTGACGCGAATGGGAGGGTGCCGGAGCGCGTGGTTTCCGATGGCGCCGGCAACCCTTGCCGACACTGCCTGTGTGAAGTCCCCAAGGGCGCAGAGATGCTGATTTTGGCACATCGGCCCTTCCGCGGGCTCAACCCCTATGCCGAATGTGGTCCCATCTTTCTTTGTGGAGAGCCGTGTGCGCCCTGGGCTGGAACCGGGATGCCGCCGGTGCTCGCCACCAGCCCGGACTACATGCTGCGCGGCTACGACAGCAACGATCGCATCGTCTATGGGTCCGGTGCGGTGGTGGCCCGCGACGACCTGGCCACCCATGCGCGAGCTCTGCTGACCCAGGCGAAGATCGCGTATGTTCACGTCCGCTCTGCCAGGAATGGCTGTTATCAGTGTCGGATCGACCGCGCTTGATCGTTTGCGGTCCTACGCGCCAAGTTACAAGTAGGGCCAGCGCCCGGGGCCGAAACGCTCGACCAGGGCGCGCAGTTGTTCGAGGCGCAGAGGTTTCGCCAGGAGATCGTCGAGCCCAGCCTCAAGACACCTGCGACGCACATCCTCGTCGAGGTGGGCGGTGATCCCGATGATCGGCGTCCGCGGCCGTGCGGTCTCGCGCTCCCGCGCTCGGATGCGGCGGGTCGCCCCGATGCCATCCAGCACAGGCATCTTGACATCCATCAGGACGAGATCGAACGCGCCCTCTTCCCACAACGTCACTGCATCCTCACCGTTGATCGCGATCTCAGAATGCACACGTTGAAGACCAAGCAAGGCCGACATCACTTGGGCGCTGGTCACGTTGTCCTCGGCATAGAGAACCCGCAGCAGCGCAGGCCGGTTCGTCCTATCGGTCTGGGCTTCGGCTGGAGGCGAGGGGAGCGGAATACGCAGTTCATGCGCCCAGAGCCTTCCCTCGTCATCGGCGAGTTTCGTTGATCCGCCAAGCCGGCTCACCAACCAGGCGATCCGTGCGACAGAAAGGGCTTGTTCGCGGATCTGGGCAGGATTGGACGGCAAGAGTGCGTGCGCGTACCCCGACTGGTGCGGTGCGACAAGGCGCACGCGAATATCGCTCCCATCCTCGGTCTGGTCGATCTCCACCGAACGGTCCGCCTCAGGGGTGAGCATGGCCGTATGGATCAAGAGATGGATCGCACAGCGAAGATGATCCGGATCGACGTGTACCGTGCCGCCCAAGCTGGGGTGGATGCGGAGGGGGACAGAGCCCTCGGCGACCCCTGCATCTCGGGCGGCTGCGCGCCGTGCGGTCATCGCAACCGAGACGATGTCGGCAAGCCGTGCCTGCGGCGGGCGCGATATCGCTGGGTCTTCGCCGATCCGTGCTTCGATATCTGTGAGGGTCGGCAGCTCCTGGATCGGCTGATCCTGTCGGAACAGGGGGCGGGCCGCCTGCTCCCTGGGCGCGCGCATCTTCTCCGATGAGATATCGATGAAAGCCCCGAACAAGAGCTTCTCACCGTCCAGCCCGGGACGAACCGACACAACATCGCGTACCGTCACCACGCTGCCATCGGCCGCAATCGTCCGGTAGTCAAACACGTGGTCGGTACCCGCGACAGTGCGTTCGGCGCAAAACTGGATAACGGAATCCCGATCCTCGGGGTGAAGCGTGCTCTCCCAGAAGCCGCTCCTGTAATAGTCCTCCGGCCGATAGCCAAGCACCTGTTCGACCGATGCCGATACTTTATGAAACGTGAGATCCGGGAGCCTCGCCTGCCAAGTGACGAGCCCCGCGAGGGCCGCGATGTTGCCTAGCCTAGTCATCGGTAGATCGGTCGAAGCGCATGGGGTTTTATATCCCGGCAGTTGCGGCTTTGGCGAGGCCGAATGTGGCGCGTTCGCCATATTATGGCCCGCGCTGCCCTATTTTCAGTCCGAGGAAGCGCTGATGCGACGATCTGCCCTTTTTGGAGGCTGGATGCGTCCTCGGATCGGTTTTGCGACCTTTCTGTCCAGATCGAGCGACGGATGCTGCGGCGCAGTTGCAAGGCCCGAAGTGGTGTGCTAGCGAACGCACGCCGCGAGGGGCGACCCTGCCTCTAGCAAGCCTCGGCGTGTGCGTGAGCAGCTGAAGAGGGAAACCGCCAGTGTCTCAATCCACAAGTCTCACAGCCAGCGTTGCCGGGCGGTATGCCATGGCGCTTTTCGAGCTTGCGGTCGAGGCGGACACGCTGGAAACGGTCGAGCAGGACGTGAACGCACTGCGGGATGTGCTGGCCGAAAGCGACGATCTTGGTCAGGTGATCCGCAGCCCGCTTTACGACCGCACGGAACAGGGGGCGGCGCTCGCCTCCATCGGATCGGCGCTTGGGCTGTCTGACACCACGCGCAATCTCATTGGCCTCATGGCCTCGAAACGGCGCCTTTTTGTGCTGCCCGAGGTTTTGACGCTCTTCGGCGACCTGCTTGCCGACCACCGCGGCGAAGTCACGGCGGATGTGACAGCCGCGCGCGCCCTCTCGGATGCGCAGATACAGAACATCAAAGACACTTTGCACGCATCGCTCTCGCGGCAGGTGAAACTGAATGTCGCGGTCGACCCCTCTATCTTGGGCGGTCTGATCGTGAAGGTGGGCTCCCGGATGATCGACACGTCACTCCGGTCGAAGCTCAACGGCATGCAAAACGCAATGAGAGAGGTCGGGTGAGATGGGCATCCAGGCATCGGAAATTTCTGCGATCCTGAAGGAGCAGATCAAAAACTTCGGTCAGGAGGCTGAGGTCACCGAGATCGGCCGGGTGCTGTCGGTCGGCGACGGCATCGCGCGCGTCTACGGCCTCGACCAGGTCCAAGCCGGCGAGATGGTCGAGTTTCCGGGCGGCATTCGCGGTATGGCGCTGAACCTCGAAGCCGACAATGTCGGCGTGGTGATCTTCGGCTCGGACCAGGACATCAAAGAAGGCGACACGGTCAAGCGCACGAACTCGATCGTGGACGTGCCGGCGGGCAAAGGCCTGCTCGGCCGGGTGGTCGATGCGCTCGGCAACCCGATCGACGGCAAAGGCCCGGTCGTGTTCGAAGAGCGCCGCGTCGCTGACGTTAAGGCACCGGGCATCATCCCG
Organism: Pseudomonadota bacterium; assembly: GCA_039816045.1. Lineage (GTDB taxonomy): Bacteria > Pseudomonadota > Alphaproteobacteria > Rhodobacterales > Rhodobacteraceae > Thermohalobaculum. Next base: position 112,425 of record JBCBYB010000005.1, on the reverse strand, counting down.
CGCAAATCGGTGCACGAGCCGATGGCGACCGGGCTGAAGGCGATCGACGCGCTGATCCCGATCGGCCGCGGCCAGCGCGAGCTGATCATCGGTGACCGCCAGACCGGTAAGACTGCGGTGGCGCTCGACACGATCCTGAACCAGAAGAGCTACAACGAAGCCGCTGGTGGCGATGAGAGCAAGAAGCTCTACTGCATCTACGTGGCGGTCGGGCAGAAGCGCTCAACGGTTGCCCAGTTCGTGAAGGCCCTCGAGGACCGCGGCGCGATGGAGTACTCTATCGTGGTTGCGGCGACTGCCTCCGAGCCCGCGCCGATGCAGTATCTCGCGCCGTACGCGGCTTGCGCGATGGCCGAGTACTTCCGCGACAACGGCATGCACGCGCTCATCATCTATGATGACCTCTCGAAGCAGGCGGTTGCGTATCGTCAGATGTCGCTGCTGCTGCGTCGCCCGCCGGGCCGTGAGGCGTATCCGGGCGACGTGTTCTACCTCCACTCCCGGCTGCTGGAGCGGTCGGCGAAGCTGAACGATGACAATGGTTCGGGCTCGCTGACGGCGCTGCCGGTGATCGAGACACAGGCTGGCGACGTGTCGGCCTATATCCCGACGAACGTCATCTCAATTACTGACGGACAGATCTTCCTCGAGACCGAGCTGTTCTACCAGGGTATCCGGCCCGCCGTGAACGTCGGTCTGTCGGTGAGCCGCGTGGGCTCTTCGGCCCAGACCAAGGCGATGAAATCGGTCGCCGGTAAGATTAAGTTGGAACTGGCGCAGTACCGCGAGATGGCGGCCTTCGCTCAGTTCGCTTCCGATCTCGACGCCTCCACCCAACAGCTTCTGAACCGCGGATCGCGTCTGACGGAGTTGCTGAAGCAGGCACAGTACAGCCCGCTCACCAACGCTGAGCAGGTCTGCGTGATCTACGCCGGGACTCAGGGCTATTGCGATGACATGCCGGTCTCGGAGGTTGGCAAATTCGAGACTGCGCTGCTGAACGAACTGCGCTCCAAGCACCAAGATCTGCTCGACGATATCCGTGACAACGACCGCAAGGTCGAGAAGGACCTCGCCGATAAGGTCAAAGCGGTGATCGAAGAGGTGAAGCGTACGCTCGCCTGACGGCGTCTGCGTCTAGACGGGGGAGCCGGGCGCAATGCCGAGCCTCAAGGACCTAAAAAACCGGATCAACTCGGTCAAATCGACCAAGAAGATCACGAGCGCGATGAAAATGGTCGCCGCCGCCAAGCTCAAGCGAGCTCAGGAGGCGGCGGAGGCTGCGCGCCCCTATGCCGAGCGGTTCGACGCAGTGCTTGGCAACCTGACCCGGGCCGCCAAGGACAGTCCGACGGCCCCGCGGCTGCTCGCCGGTACCGGCGACGACAAGGTAAAGCTCTTTATCGTTGCGACGGCAGAGCGTGGGCTGTGCGGTGGCTTTAACAGCTCGATCGTACGCAAGGCCCGGGCGGATATCCTGGCCCATACCCAGTCGGGCGGGACGGCGAAGATCCTTACCGTGGGGCGCAAGGGACGTGACATCCTGAAGCGCGATATGGCCGAACTGCTCGTCGGGCATGTGGATCTGAGCAACGTCAAACGGCTTGGCTATGCGGATGCCGCGGGCATCGCAGAGGACGTGCTGGCGCGGTTCGATGCCGGTGAGTTCGATGTCGCCGTGCTCTACTACAACAAGTTCAAATCGGTGATTTCGCAGATCCCGACGGCGCAGAAGCTTATCCCCGTAGAGATGAGCGAGAGCGACGAGGCGGAAGGCGAAGGCGCCTCCGTCGGCTATGAATACGAGCCTGAGGAGGAGGCAATCCTTGCGGACCTTCTTCCGCGCAACCTTGGTGTCCAGCTCTTCCGCGCGCTGCTGGAGAATGCCGCATCCGAACAGGGTGCGCGCATGTCGGCGATGGACAACGCGACCCGCAACGCCGGCGAGATGATCGACCGCTTGACGATTGTCTATAACCGCTCGCGCCAGGCTGCGATCACCAAAGAGCTTATCGAGATCATTTCGGGCGCCGAGGCGCTCTGAGGCCCCAAAGGCAAAACGACGACGAGGAGACAGAACATGGCACACGCTGTCGGCAAAATTGCGCAGGTCATCGGCGCCGTCGTCGATGTGAAGTTCGACGACCATCTGCCCGCGATCATGAACGCGCTCGAAACTGAGAACCAGGGCAACCGCCTGGTGCTTGAGGTTGCGCAGCACCTTGGTGAGAACACCGTTCGCACCATTGCGATGGACGCGACCGAGGGACTCGTCCGCGGGACCGAGGTACGCGACACGGGTGCACCGATCTCGGTTCCGGTTGGCAAAGCGACGCTCGGGCGGATCCTCAACGTCATCGGCGAGCCCGTCGACGAGGGTGCCCCGGTTGAGGCGCAGGAGCGCCGCCCGATCCACCAACCGGCCCCCGACTTCGTCAGCCAGTCGACGGATGCCGCGATGCTCGAGACGGGCATCAAGGTCGTCGACTTGCTCGCGCCTTACGCCAAGGGTGGTAAAATCGGCCTCTTCGGTGGTGCCGGCGTCGGCAAGACCGTGCTGATCATGGAGCTGATCAACAACATCGCGAAGGGCCACGGCGGTTTCTCGGTGTTCGCCGGTGTCGGTGAGCGGACCCGTGAGGGCAACGATCTCTACCACGAGATGGCAGACAGCAAGGTTATCAACCTCGACAGCCTCGAGGACAGCAAGGTGGCCCTGGTCTATGGCCAGATGAACGAGCCGCCGGGTGCGCGGGCTCGCGTGGCCCTCACCGGTCTGACGCTTGCCGAGCAGTTCCGCGATGAGTCGGGCACGGACGTGCTGTTCTTCGTCGACAACATCTTCCGCTTCACCCAGGCGGGTTCCGAGGTGTCGGCGCTTCTCGGCCGTATCCCTTCCGCTGTGGGCTATCAGCCGACGCTGTCGACCGATATGGGCGCGCTGCAGGAGCGGATCACCTCGACCAAGCAGGGTTCGATCACCAGCGTCCAGGCGATCTACGTGCCTGCGGATGACCTGACCGACCCGGCGCCGGCGACGTCGTTTGCTCACCTGGATGCGACCACGGTGCTTAACCGCTCGATCGCCGAGCTCGGTATCTACCCCGCGGTGGACCCGCTCGACTCGACCAGCCGTATCCTTGAGCCGGGGGTTGTCGGCGAACGTCACTACAAGGCGGCCCGCGACGTTCAGGGTATCCTCCAGCGCTACAAGTCGCTGCAGGACATCATCGCGATCCTTGGCATGGACGAGCTCTCCGAGGAGGACAAGCTGACCGTGGCTCGTGCGCGTAAAGTGCAGCGTTTCCTCAGCCAGCCGTTCTTCGTGGCTGAGGTCTTCACCGGCTCGCCGGGCAAATACGTGCCGATCGAGAAAACCATCGAGGGCTTCGAGAAGCTGGTGGCTGGCGAATACGACCATCTGCCTGAGGCGGCGTTCTACATGGTCGGCGATATGGACGAAGCCGTCCAGAAAGCGCAAAAGATAGCGGCGGAAGCTGCGTAAGACCGCGCTGGGAGTAACGTGATGGCCGATATGCTGACATTCGAGCTGGTGAGCCCCGAGCGCAAGCTGGCGGCGGTAGAGGCGACGGCCGTCACGGTGCCTGGGCAGGAGGGAGACCTGACTGCCATGGCAAACCACGCGCCGTTTCTCACGACGCTGCGCCCGGGCTTTGTCTCGGTCGACGGTGGATCTGGCGGGCGATATTTCGTGACTGGTGGATTTGCGGAGATCTCCAACAACACCGTATCGGTTCTCGCCGAGGAGGCGATCGAGGCGGACAAAATGGATACCGCGTATCTCGAGACCAAGGTCGCCGATGCGGAGCGCCTTTTGTCCGAGGCAGGTGAGGACCGGGCTCAGGCTGCAATGCAGCGCCTGAACGACTTCCGGGCTGTCTCTGCGCAGGTCTGAGCGGAGGAAAAGCGCATGGTTGCAAGGTTTGGTGTCCTTCTGCTCCTGACCCTTGCGGCCTGCATTGATCCCAACTTCAACGATGAGCAGGAGTTTGCCAAGGGTGATCCTCTGACCAGCCCTGCGAACCCCAGTCTCACCTCCGCACAGATTTTGGCCTTCCTCCGCAACAGCACGCTCGTGCATGAGGATGACGAGTGGCGCTGGAACGTCTATCTCCGTGAGGACGGCTCCATGGTCGGGATTGCGGAGCTGATCGAGACGCCGGGCACAACCAATTCTGCGAATGGCACCTGGGAAGTCCTTGCCGACGATAAGATCTGCCGCCAGTGGAACAAGGACTGGGGCGGCGGCGATTTCGGATGTGCCACGGTTCAACGTGAGGGTGAGGACTACATCTTCACGCCTGTTGATGCGGGAGAGGGTGCGCCAAACACCTTGCGCCGGACCCGTTTGGCTGGGAACCCGCTTAGTCTCTGAGCCAAGTCAGCTCAGCAGATCGCGAAACTCCTCAAACACCGCCGAATAGGTGTCTCGCTTAAACGGGACGATCCGCTCGATCAGCTGGTCCGGTGGCATCCAGGTCCAACGACTAAACTCCGGATCCGGTCCGTCGATCCGAATCACACTGTCGGGACCGTTGAAGCGCATAGCGAACCACCGCTGCTCCTGCCCGCGATAGCGCCCTTTCCAGAGTTTGCGCACCAGTGCGGGGGGCAGTTCATAGCGCAGCCACTGTTCGCTCTCACGCAGGATTTCCGCCATAGACGCCGGAATTCCCGTCTCCTCATTGAGCTCACGAAACGCCGCGTCTGCCGGTGTTTCCCCTTTGTCGATGCCGCCTTGAGGCATCTGCCAGGCCGGCCCCGGGTTGTCTATTCGTTGACCGGCGAAGATCTCCCCCGCCGGGTTAAGCAACATCAGGCCGACGCAAGGACGGTATGGCAGGGCCGAGACATCGACCCTGTCTTGGCCCCCTTCAGCGCTTGCCATAGATGGCAAGCCCGTTCAGCAGGTCGAGCGCATAGGCCATCTGGAAATCCTCGGCTCTCAAGGCCGCGGTCGCCTCATGGCGCTCCCGCTCCTCATCGAGCTGCTCCCGCTCGTCATCCGACAGCTCTTCGCCGAGGCTGCCGCGAAGGTCAGCTTCGGACCGTGAGCGGCGCTCGGCCTCGTCCGCGTCGATCACCCGGCGTTCCTCGACCAAGATGTCAGGCTCGATACCGAGCGCCTGAATGGAGCGGCCCGATGGAGTGTAGTAGCGCGCAGTGGTGAGCTTCATCGCGCCTTTGTCGCCGAGGCGCATGACGGTCTGGACCGATCCCTTGCCGAAGCTCTTGGCGCCTACGACAATCGCGCGGCGCTGATCCTGTAGCGCGCCCGCCACGATCTCGGAGGCCGAAGCGGAGCCTTCGTTGATCAGCACCACGAGCGGCTTGCCCTCCGCAAGGTCGCCGGCGCGGGCATTGCGGCGCTCCGCCTCCTCCAGATCACGGCCCCGGGTAGAGACGATCTCGCCCTCCTCCAGGAACGCGTCCGACACGGAGATCGCCTGTGAGAGCAGTCCGCCCGGGTTGTTGCGCAGATCGATCACGTAGCCGATGAGTTCTTCACCGTTCACCTGTTCCGCGATTTCCTTCATCCCGGCCTCAAGGCTCTCGGTGGTGTTCTCGTTAAACGCGGTGATGCGCAGGATCCCGACATTGCCCTCGACACGCGCGCGTACGGCGCGAATCGTGATCACGTCGCGCACGATGGTCACATCGAAGGGCTCCTCCGCGTCCTCGCGACTGATGGTGATGACGATCTCGGAGCCCACCGGCCCGCGCATCCGGTCCACCGCCTCGGAAAGCGTCAGCCCCAGAACGGACTCACCGTCGATATGGGTGATAAAGTCGCCTGCCTCGAGTCCGGCCTCGGCTGCCGGGGTGTCGTCGATCGGCGCCACCACTTTGACAAAGCTGTTCTCCATGGTGACCTCGATGCCGAGGCCGCCGAACTCGCCGCGCGTCTGCTCGCGCATATCCTCGAAGTTCTCCGGCGGCAGGTAGGCCGAGTGCGGGTCGAGCGACGAGAGCATGCCGTTGATTGCCGCTTCGATCAGTTCCTGCTCGTCGACTTCCTCGACGTAGGCTTGGCGCACACGCTCAAAGATGTTTCCGAAGAGGTCGAGATATTCGTAGGTCGTCCTCGCAGAGGTCTCCTGGGCGAAGGTCTCTTGCACGAGATGCGGCAGGCTCACGCCAATCGCGGTTCCAACCATCAGTGCCATAACAGTCTTGCGCATAGTCCTCAGCCTCACTCGGTTGTGTTCTCGAACCAGGGGGCGGGGTCGATGGCCTCGCCGTCCTGTCTGAGCTCAAGATATAGATCGCTCATCCTGACTTGCGGGACCACCCCGCTGGCTTCAAGTAAAAATTCTTCTGAGCTTGGCAAAGGGCCGCCCAGATCGCCCACGGTTTCGCCCGCAAGCACGGTTTCTCCAACGCGCCGATCAGTGCGCGCAAGACCGGCCAAAACCATAAGCCACCCCTCCTTTGGCTCAAGAACCACCACGGTTCCATAGTCGATCAGCGGGCCAGCATAGCGGACCGTTCCGTCCCAAGGAGCGCTCACCTGCGCATAGGCCGGTGCCGAAAATGTGATCCCCTGGCTCGTACGCCCCCATGGGTCGGTGCCGCCAAAGACGCCGGTAATGCGCCCTGTGACGGGGGGGGCGAGCATCCCTTTCTGGGTGGTGAAAAGGCCGCGCGCGGTGGCTTCCGGCAAGCTTGCGCGAAGCGTCTGCGACAGATCGCCGAGATCGCGCGCACGGGCGGCGGCCTCCTCGGCCTGCCGCGCAAGGGCTTGGCGGGCAGCGATGGCGGCGGCGGCCGTCTCTCGCCGCGTCTGGTTCGCCTCAGAGCGCAAGGCCTGCAGGGCTGCTAGAGCGCCCCGAGCTTCTGCGCGCGCGACCTCTTGTCCGAGACGCACACCGCGCAACGCATCCAGTTGTCGCCCGAGGCTGGCCATCTCAGCCTGGATCCTTGGCGCCAGATCCGACATCAGCATTGCCGATCGGGAGGCGGCGAGAACCCCCTCGGGGTGCACGAGCAACGCTGCCTTTGGGGCAAGCGCAACAGACTGCAGCGCGCCCAACAGTTGGCCCAAGCGGCTCTGCTCGGCGGCAATCTCGGTGGTCAGTTGGCGGTCTTCGGCCGCCAGGGCCCGTAGACCGCTCCGCAGAGCTGCCAACGCCGCCTCATGAGCGCGAACGGCTTCTCCCAGAGCTGCGCGGCGCTCCGATCCCTCTCGGGCCCCGCGCAGCGCGTCCTCCGCCTCAGACAGCAACTGACGCGCTTCCTCGATGGGTGCAAGGAGGGTGTCTGCCGCGTTGCCATGCGATGCGACCAAGAGCGATAGGATCAGGGCGAGCGCGGGACCCCTCACCCGATCTCTGCCCGGATCAGGGATCGCCCGGTCATCTCATCAGGTTGTTCGATCCCCATAAGCTGCAACAGCGTAGGAGCGATGTCTGAGAGTGTCCCGTCGGAGAGGCGCGTGCCCTCGGCAACTCCTGGCGCCACCAATACCGCTGGCACGGGGTTGAGGGTGTGCGCGGTATGTGGCCCGCCTTCGGCATCCAGCATGGTTTCGCAATTGCCGTGGTCTGCGACGACCAGCATCGCCCCGCCGACTTCCTCAATCGCTGCCACGACCGTACCAAGTCCGCGATCCACGATCTCACAGGCGCGGATTGCGGCGTCGAGATCACCCGTGTGACCGACCATGTCTGGGTTCGCGTAATTTACCACGATGAGATCGTAACGGTCCTGGATGGCGGCGACCAGATGCTCCGTGACCTCTTCTGCGGCCATTTCGGGGGCTTGGTCATAGGTTGCAACCTTGGGGCTCGGGGCCATACGGCGGTCTTCGCCGGTGAAGGGCACCTCCCGCCCCCCATTCAGGAAGAACGTCACATGCGGGTACTTCTCCGTTTCGGCCAGACGGAACTGGCGAAGGCCAGCCCTGGCAATCCAAGCGCCGAGGGTGTTCGTGATGGCCTCTGCCGGGAAGATGCTCGGGATAAACTGATCGAGATGACCGGAGTAACTCACCATGCCGAGCGCCGTCATCAACGGAACGCTGCCATTGCGGGAGAACTCAGCGAAACCGGGATCGACCAACGCGCCCAAGATCTCGCGAGCCCTATCGGCACGAAAGTTGGTGCAGAGGAGACCGTCGTTGGGGCCTATTGGCGATGGGGTGCCAACCACCGTCGGAAGCACGAACTCGTCCGTCTCACCGCGGGCATATGCGGCCTTGATCGCTTGAGCGGCATCCTTTGCCGTTTGGCCTCGCGCAGCCGCAATTGCGGCCCAAGCTTTCTCCACGCGCTCCCAGCGATTGTCGCGGTCCATCGCGTAAAAGCGCCCGGTCACGGTCGCGACTTTGGTGTCGGGCAGATCGTCGATCGCGGCGATGATCTCAGCAACCTGGGCGGCCGCGCTCTTCGGAGCGATGTCTCGTCCATCGGTCAGGAGATGCAGGCGCACGGGCAACCCTTCCGACGCAAGAACCTTGGCCGCCTCGATCAAGTGCCGCTGGTGGCTGTGCACGCCGCCCGGCGAGGCAAGGCCGAGCAAATGCGCGGTTCCGCCGTCTCGTTTTAGCTTGGCCGAGAAGTCGCCGAGGGCCGCGTTGGTGGCAAAGGAGCCGTCGGCGATGGCTCGGTCGATCCGCGGCAGGTCCATCCAAACCACCCGACCCGCTCCGATGGTGATGTGACCGACCTCCGAGTTGCCCATCTGGCCTTCCGGGAGCCCCACAGCCGGCCCACACGCAACCAGTTTTGCCGTTGGGCGGGTTGCCATCAGACGATCCATTATTGGCGTTTGCGCGAGCAGTGGGGCGTTGGCGGTTGGCGTGTCCGACAGGCCCCAGCCGTCCAAGATGGCAAGCACAACGGGTTTCCAATGCATGGAACGGTCCTCAGCAACCAATGTCATCCGTGTTTAGAGAAGGCCCGTCGGCACGCGCAAGGTGGCGAAACCCCCTTCGTGAGGCGCGGTCGTCATTCGCGGTGATAGGGGCTGCCTCCCAGGATCGAAACAGCACGGTAGATCTGCTCGGCCAACATTGCACGCACGAGCATATGGGGCCACACCATTGGACCGAACCCGATCAGGCGGTCAGCACTGCGCCGGAGGTCATCGGTGTGTCCGTCAGCGCCTCCGATCAGAAAGAGCGCTTCACCCCGGCCCGCGTCCCGATAGCCTGCCAATAGCTTTGCAAAGCCAGGGCTCGACAGGGCGGCGCCCCGTTCATCGAGGGCGAGGCGAACGGCGCCGCTGCCTCCCGCGGAGATCAAACGCTCGGACTGCTGCTCGCGATCCCGGGCCTTGCGTTCGTCGATCTCGATGACGGTGAGCGGGCCAAGGCCCAGACCCTTTCCGGCCGCCGTGGTGCGTGCGGCGTAATCGGAGACTATGGCTGCCTCCGGACCGCCGCGCATCCGCCCGACGGCCGCAATCGTCAGGCGCATCTCAGGCCGATCGGGCAGCCGTGTCCGAAGGCGTCTGCCACATCTTCTCGAGCTGGTAGAAGCCGCGCACCTCCGGGCGGAAGATATGCACGATCACGTCGCCCGCATCGATCAGCACCCAATCCGCAGTTTCGCGTCCCTCGACCCGGGCACGGATGCCCGCCTCTGTCTTGAGGCGTTCGGCCAGCTTATCCGCCAAAGCCGCCACATGGCGGGAGACGCGGCCAGAGGCAATGACCATGTGGTCTGCTTCCTCGCTTTTGCCGGCCAGCGGAATGGAGACGATCTCCTCGGCGCTGTCCTGGTCCAGCGAGGCGAGGATAAGGGGGAGCACGCCGTCGCTCCCGGCTTCTTGCGTGGTCTCCGCAAGCGCGGGAACCTGCGTCTGGGCGGCAGCGCCCATAGGACTTTGTCCGGTTAGAATGGTGTCCTCCGTTCGTCCGGACCGCGTCTGCCACCATGGCATGGCACCCCGGCACAACAACCAAACCGTACTCTTTACATATTACACGGTGGTGACGAGCGCCAGTCTCGCCTCTGCGACCTTTGCGGGGGGCGCCCGCAGCCGAGGCCGCGGGAAGGTCTGTCCTAGTGGTTGCCGCGGACCACGCGCTCATAGCTTTCAGCGATGTCGCGGGTCAGAGCACCCACCTCAAAGCCGTAGGGGCCGATCTCGCCGACCGGGGTCACCTCGGCTGCGGTGCCGGTCAGCCAGCACTGCTCGAAGCCCTCCAGTTCGTCAGGCATGATATGGCGCTCGACCACCTCGATGCCCTTGTCTTCCAGCATGCCGATAACCGTCTGGCGCGTGATGCCGTCCAGAAAACAATCTGGTGTCGGCGTGTGCACGACCCCGTCCTTGACGAAGAACACATTAGCGCCGGTCGCCTCGGCCACATAGCCACGGTGGTCCATCATCAGGCTGTCAGAACAGCCATTTGCCTCCGCCGCGTGTTTGGACATGGTGCAGATCATATAAAGACCCGACGCCTTTGCGTGGCAGGGGATGGTCTCGGGGCTGGGGCGCTTCCATTTCGAAATGTCGAGCTTCGCGCCCTTGTGCTTCGCATCGCCGTAATAGGCGCCCCATTCCCAAGTGGCGACCGCCATGTGGACCGGGTTCCGCGCCGATGCGACGCCCATGTCCAACCCGGAGCCCCGCCAGCAGATTACGCGGACATAGGCGTCGCCCATGTCATTTGCGCGCATGGTTGCTGCCTTTGCCGCTTCGATCTCCTCGACCGTGTACGGAATAGGGATGTCCATCGCCTTGCCGCTTGCCAGCAGACGCCGCGAATGCTCCTCGGATTTGAAGATCCGCCCGCCATAGGCCCGCTCGCCCTCAAAGACCGAGCTGCCGTAGTGCAGCGCATGGGTGAGTACGTGCACCGTTGCATTCCGCCACTCCACGAGATTGCCATCCATCCAGATGAATCCGTCGCGGTCGTCATAGGCGTGGCCAGCCGGTGCCATGTCGTCTCTCCTTTCAAGATCGGGCGTCGCCAAGTGGTGAGCCCTCAGATCGTTGCGCAAATCTGGGCCTTTGCGAAATTTCCCATCCCCAGTGCGGGGGCTGAGCTAACATTGCGGTTGATACCAGTCAATAAGGCTGACATATTTCGTGAGAGGCAGGCGAGGGCGTTGCCCCTGTGCCACGCAGGGGCGCCCACAGGACGGGAGAGCACGTGGATGCGCGACACATCGGACCGGATGGGAAACCGCATCGGCAATAGGCTGAGTGCCGGGGCAAAGTCTGCGGACCAATTGCTGTTCCTGACCGATGAACAGTTACGCCAAGGCATCGAGCTGTTGTTCTTCGCGTACCGCGATTTTACGGGCGATCCGGATGAAATCCTCGCCGAGCGGGGCTATGGCCGGGCGCATCACCGGGCGATCCACTTCATCAAACGACGGCCGGGGATCACGGTTGCTGGGCTGCTCGGCATTCTCGGTGTCACCAAACAATCGCTCAATCGGGTTCTGCGCCAATTGGTCGAGGACGGTCTCGTGATCAGCTCTGAAGGCGTGCAGGACCGGCGCCAACGTAATCTCACCTTGTCCGAGGAAGGGGATGCGCTCGAGCGGGCTTTGTCCGAACCCCAGAGAGCCAGGCTCCGGCGGGCCTATGCAGCGGCAGGTCCTGAGGCTGTGGCCGGCTTTCGCCAGGTCCTAGAGCATATGTTGAACCAAGAGGAGCGCCGGGCGGTGTTGTCTCTCGTTGGAGGGGGCGCCGATGGCCGAGACTGACGAGCCCGCCCATATTCTCGTGATCGACGATGACCGCCGAATCCGCGAACTGCTCGGGCGGTTCCTGTACCGGAATGGGTATCTGGTGACCGGCGCGCGGGATGCGGCGCATGCGTCCCGACTTCTAGAGACCTTGGCCTTCGACCTTCTAATCGTCGATGTCATGATGCCTGGGGAGAACGGGATCGCCTTTACGCAGAGGCTCCGGCGCCAGATAGAAACACCGGTCCTACTCCTCACGGCCCGTTCCGAAACGGAGGATCGTATCAGCGGGCTTGAGGCGGGCGCTGACGATTACCTTGCCAAACCGTTTGAACCAAGGGAGCTCCTTCTGCGGGTCGCCGCCATCCTTCGGCGGGCGGTTCCTGTCCCCGCTCCATCCCAACCGCGCCTTTTGTCTCTGGGGCAAACCCGCTACGACACCAGCCGTGGGGAGCTGACCCGCGGCGAAGAACTCGTGCGGCTGACCTCGACCGAGCAGGCCTTGATGCGTGTGTTCTCGCGCCAGCCCAATGAGCCGGTTAGCCGTGCCCGTTTGGCGGAGGAACTGGGCGGGTCTGCTGGATCCGTACAAGACCGTGCTGTCGACGTGCAGATCACGCGGCTCCGGCGAAAAATCGAATCTGACCCGAAGGTGCCGCGCTATCTCCAGACAGTTCGCGGATCTGGATACATGCTAACGCCGGATTAATCCGGTGTGTTTTGCGCATTGCAACAACCCATGGTCGAGATGAGTTGCCTGCAAGACACTTAACGGCCGATGAACCCCTGCATGCGGCGCCAGGGCCGGTGAGATCACGAGGAACTTATTGAAAAACCCGCCAATTCGTGCATTCCTTGCTCGTGAGGAGCTATGCGTGCGCGGTGTTGCACGCACATTCGTTTGCACAGACCGGGTTTGGTGCGGGTGGCATTGGCCTGTCTTTGGTGGGGGTAAGAGTATGAAAACAGCTATGATTTCCGCCGTTGCTGGCCTCGCGATGTTCGCGGGAACTCCGGCACACGCGGTGTTTGTCGATTTTACGGCTAACGTTTGGGACGGCATTCAGGCTGGCGACAACACCACGAGCTCGTTCAATTTCGTGGGTGGTGTGGGCGTCACGATTTCTTCGGTAGGAGGAAATCTCGACACCAGCGAGTCTAACTTGCCGTCGGGTGCGCTTTGCTCGACTGGTGTTGGTGGCAGCCCTGCATTTGCTTGTCAAACCGACGGCGTTGGCATCGGGATCGATAACAACGACATCGATCGCGATGAGATTAACGGCGACGAAGTGCTGACGATCACGCTCTCGGAACTGGTCGAAGTCACTGCGGTTTACCTGCTGGACTTCTTTTTCGATGGCGCGTCGGACAACCAGGAGCAGGCTGACGTCGATTTCGGCGATAATGGTGTCGACGAAACGCTCGCGCCTGAAGAAGCGTTCAATGCTCTGGCGCCAGGGAATGGCTTCGCGCCGTTCTTCTTGACGAGTGCCGAGGCTGCGACGGTGATCACGTTCCAAGCGGGCATGGGCAATGATGCGGCTGGCAACGGTGACTTTGCGGTCGCGGGCATCGAGTTCGACATCATCGAAGACCGTCCGATCCCGGTGCCGGCGGCCCTGCCGCTGCTTCTCACCGGCTTGATTGGTCTGGGCTTTGTCGGGCGCCGCCGCCGCGCTGCTGCCTGATCCTCACTTCTCGATGACGTGAGAGCCCTGCCTTGCGCGGGGCTTTTGCGTTTGGGAGTAGGCGCTAGACGAAGTCCCAGACGCCTGCCTCCACTTCCCACAGTCTTTCGATGCCGGTCGCTTCTGCGATGTTCTCGGCACTGTCGGCGAAGGCCAACAGGACGTCTTCTCGATCAATCTCCGGCAAGGACAGGCGCCCAGTCCAAAAGGTAACGCCCGCGTCCTCGCCCTCTCGTCCGAGGATGTTGAGGTAGAGGGCGCCTACGAAGTCGAGATCCGTGAGCGTCTCCGGATCGCCGACCACGGCAGCGAACTCCACCGATCCAAGAAACACCGCGCTTAGTCCCAACTCCGTCAGCCCGTCCTCGCGCTGGTCAATCCAAAAGTTCACACCCGGTGTGTCGGCGACACGTCCAAGACCAGCTTCATAGAGCAGCGCGACCGTTTGCGCCTCTTCCCGGTCGAGACCGTCGGTGGCGGGGGCAACGGAAATCTCAAGCCCGGTCTCGCTCTTGGTGACCGCCAGCGAGCCAGCGGTCTCTCCGAGGGCGAGACGGCCGTCAGAGGTCCCGTTCAAGTCCGAGTCGACCAGAACCGCACGGCCGTCGGGGGACAGCGAAACGGCATCCGCATCCAGAGTTGGCTCAGTCAAAAGGATCCGATCCACTGGGTTGAGGTCGAAGAGAATGTCTCCATCCAGTTCTGCTAGGGTGCCCTCGAGCGTGTCTGCTGCGCCCGCGCCGAGGGCGATAATGTCAGTGCCAAGCCCCGGACGAACGACTTCCGACACACCGAAACTGCCGATGACAACATCGCTCGAAGCGTTGCCTAGCGGTCCCCCGAGGATCTCATCGACCGAACCGGGTGTCTCTGCCAGACCCGACTCCACGCGGTCCGCGAGCCGGTCTATCGCGGCGTCGACAACGAGGGCCTCAAGGGCCGGCGCGCGATCCTCGGCGGAGCCCTCCGGCGCGAATCGCTGCAGATCGTCGGCGAGTTGTTCCATGGATGCGGCAAAGAGCAGGTAGAGCGGATCATAAACCAGCAGGGCGCGTGTGAAGGTGGCGGAGACCTCATCAAGCGTGGCGATGAGTTCGTCGCCGTCAAGCCGGCGCACAAGCCCAGGCAAGGCCGTGCTCAGCGTCTCGAGCGAGGGCCGATCTTCGGTCTCCCTGGCGGCGCTGTCTACGGTGAGCGTGATGAGCTCTGGGGTGTGCAGGAAGAACGGGTCTGCACCAAGCGCCCCAAGATCGGTCACGGTGTCGGTCGATGCGCCATCCGGTAGATCCAAGGGGCTCGCAGAGAGGTAGAGGCCCTCCACGAAACTGCCCTCGAGCCGCTCCGTGGCGGTGATATCGGCGAGCAGGGTCTGAGGGGGAGTTGCCAGGTCCCAGCCCAGGGCGTCGGTGTCCAATTGATTGGCGTCGACGATCAGTTCTCCGCGTCCGCGCGCGAAATCCAGGAGACCGTCTGAGGCATACGGCGCAGGGTCGAACAGCACAGCGGGGATGCCATACGCGCCGGCGACAGCCGCTGCCACGGCGCCGCCGAGAGAATGGCCGGTCAGGGTGATCGAGGCTCCGGGATTGGCGGCGGCGACCTCGGCAACCACCACGAGGGCTGATTCGACCTGGTTCCTGAGATCCTGCTCCCCTGCTTCGGCCAGCCCTTGGACGGTCGTGCCGAGGCCCAGCCCCGTGAGCGCCTCCAGCCCGTTCTCAAGAGCGTCGACCTCATCGGGGTCGAGCGACAGCGTTGTCTCCAGATACTCGGACAACCCACCCATGGGAGCGATGAAGTCCTCAAGCGTCTGGCCACCGTCTTGATAGTAGCCGAACAGCGTCAGGATATCATTGTCGAGATTGGCGTCACGGATCAGCTCGAGGTCGAAATCCAGGACCGCTTCGAAGAGCCGGCTGAACTCGGTGCCGCGGAAAGCGATGACAATCTGGTTCTCCGCGGTGTTCTCGTAAACATTTGCCTCAAGCCCGCTGTTGAACGCTGCGTCGGCGTTCCGTGGGACGCTGGCGCGGCTGGTCGGCTGCTGTTGCCACTCGGGAAACGCGCTCTCGACATCGGGGTCTGCAACAACAGCAGCATTTGGCGCGTTGGTTCGGCTGCGGCCGTCATAGGCGTCGAGGGCCATCCAGGCATAGGTGCGCAAATCCGGCTCGGTTGGCGGTATCATAGCGTCCTGTCCTCTGTTCTCGATGTTGGTTGCACGCGCGATGGCGACCGTCCCGGCGCAGGCTCCCTCCATAAAGCGCACGGAGTTGATCTAGGCATGCCGGAGCGAATTGCCGATGGCTCCTCTTTGAAATAAGTTCCACCCATGCCAGTTCTGATCGTCCAGCACCCGCTCAGCCACCGCCATGTGACGCCGACGGGCCACCCCGAGCGCGTCGAGCGAATCGAGGCCATCGACCAGGTTTTGGCGAGCGCGCCTTATGCGGCGCTGCCCAGGCTTCAAGCTCCGGAAGCGACGGATGCGGAACTCGCCCGCGCCCACAGTGGGGAGCACGTTGCGTCAATCGTCGCCGCCAGTCCCGCGTCGGGCTGGGTGAGCCTCGACCCGGATACGCATATGAGTCCCGACAGCTTGGCCGCGGCGCGCCGGGCTGCGGGGAGCGTCATGGGCGCGGCCGGGGCCGTGGTTTCTGGGGCTCAGAAGGCCGCCTTTTGCGCTGTGCGCCCATGCGGCCACCATGCGGAGCGGGATCGGGCAATGGGCTTCTGCCTCTTCAACAACATTGCGGTCGGCGCGCTCCATGCGTTGGATGCGTTGGGGCTAAAGAAGGTCGCGATCGTCGACTTCGATGTGCACCACGGAAACGGCACTCAGGACATCTTTGAACAGGATGGGCGGGTGTTCTTCGCCTCGAGCCACCAGTATCCGCTGTATCCGGGGACGGGGGCAGCGCATGAGACGGGCGTCGGCAACATCGTGAACACCCCGCTGCCGCCCATGTCAGGCGGGCAAGACATGCGCATCGCCTATGAGGGGACGATCCTGCCGGCGTTGAGGGCGTTCGAGCCGGAACTCCTAATGATCTCTGCCGGTTTCGATGCCCATGCGCGCGACCCGTTGGCCAATCTGAACTGGTTGGAGAGCGACTTCGCCTGGGTGACGGAGCAACTCTGCGCCGTGGCCGACGAGTGCTGTGAGGGGCGCGTGGTGTCGACCCTCGAGGGTGGCTACGACATCGAAGGACTTGTTGGGGGCATGCGCGCCCATCTTGATGTTCTGATCGCCCATGCGGGGGCTGCGTGATGAGTGAGACACCGATCGCGGAAATGCGCTTCGAAGCGGCGCTGGCTGAGCTTGAGCGGGTCGTTACGGCCCTTGAGGATGGCAAGGTGCCGTTGGAGGACAGCATATCGCTTTATGAGCGGGGCAATGCCCTGCGGGCGCGCTGCGAAGCGCTGCTTCAGGACGCCGAGATGAAGGTTCAGCGGATCGTCCAGGGCGCTGATGGCTCGCCTTCGATGGAGGCGGTGGCGCCTGCGCCGGTTGCGACGAAAGCTCCCACCCCTGCGGACAAGGCCGATCCTGGCGACGATATCCCGTTCTGAGCCGGATGCTCACGGGCCCGTCGCTTGCCTTGTTTCTCGTAACCTGCCACTGTCAACTTGGCTTGACTCCAAGGAGAGACCGTTGAGCGATCGACCCGACACCCCACTGCTCGACCGCGTGACCACACCCGATGACCTGCGCGGACTGTCTGATGCCCAGCTTGAGCGTTTGGCCCATGAACTGCGGTCCGAGACGATCTCCGCGGTATCGGTGACCGGCGGCCATCTCGGTGCAGGACTTGGAGTGGTCGAACTGACGGTTGCCATTCACGCGGTTTTCGACACTCCGCGCGACAAGCTGATCTGGGATGTCGGGCACCAGTGCTATCCGCACAAGATTTTGACGGGGCGGCGCGACCGCATTCGGACCCTGCGTCAGGGCGGAGGGCTGTCGGGGTTCACCAAGCGGTCCGAGAGTGCTTATGACCCGTTCGGTGCGGCGCACTCGTCGACCTCGATCTCCGCGGCGTTGGGTTTCGCCGAGGGGCGGCACCAGGGCTGCGATGTGGGCGATGCGATCGCCGTCATTGGCGATGGGGCGCTGTCGGCGGGCATGGCCTACGAGGCGCTCAACAATGCCGGGCATCTCAAGCGCCGCCTGGTCGTGATCCTGAACGACAACGAGATGTCGATCGCTCCGCCGGTGGGGGCGATGTCCTCATACCTCTCTCGGCTCTATGCCCAAAAGCCGTTCCAGGACTTCAAGGCCGCCGCGAAGGAGATGCTGTCCTTCATGCCCGCGGCCGTGCGGGAAGGGGCGCACCGGGCCGAGGCGCTCTTCAAAGGGGTGACGGTCGGCGGCACGCTGTTCGAGGAACTCGGCTTCGATTATGTCGGGCCTATCGATGGCCACGATATGCACCAGCTTTTGCCCGTGATGCGCACGATTCGTGAGCGAGCGGACGGGCCGGTGCTGCTGCACGTGCTGACCAAGAAGGGTAAGGGCTATGGCCCGGCCGAAGAGGCCGCGGACAAAGGGCACGCGACCGCCAAGTTTGATGTCATCACCGGCAAGCAGTCGAAGCCGCCTGCAAATGCGCCCTCCTACACAAAGGTCTTTGCCCAAAGCCTTGTTCAGGAGGCTGACCTCGACCACCGGATCTGCGCGATCACTGCAGCGATGCCTTCAGGGACGGGGCTTGATCTGTTCCAAAAAGCGCATCCGGACCGCACCTATGATGTCGGCATTGCGGAGCAGCACGGAGTGACGTTCGGGGCGGGGCTCGCGGCGGCGGGTATGCGGCCCTTCGTTGCGATCTACTCGACCTTCCTTCAACGCGGCTATGACCAAGTGGTCCACGATGTCGCTATCCAGAAGCTGCCTGTGCGTTTCGCCATCGACAGGGCGGGTCTCGTGGGCGCGGATGGCCAGACCCATGCGGGAAGCTTCGATGTCGCCTATCTTGGCTGTCTTCCGGGGATGGTCATGATGGCTGCGGCGGATGAGGCGGATCTCTGCCACATGGTGCGCACTGCGGTCGAGTATGACGAAGGCCCGATCGCGTTCCGCTTCGCCCGCGGTGAGGGGGTCGGTTGCGAGATGCCGGAGCGGGGCGAGCCTTTGGAGATCGGCCGCGGACGTTTGGTGCGAGAAGGCAGCAAGATCGCGCTGCTTTCCCTCGGCACCCGACTGGGCGAGGCGCTTACGGCCGCAGAAGAGCTCGAAGCCATGGGGCTCTCCACCACGGTCGCCGATGCGCGCTTTGCGAAGCCGCTGGACACGGATTTGATCCTGCGCCTGGCGCGCGAGCACGAAGCGCTGATCACGATCGAGGAAGGCTCGGTTGGGGGCTTCGGGTCCCATGTGCTGGAGTTCCTGGCGCGGGAAGGGGCTCTCGATGCCGGTTTGCGCATCCGCCCGATGGTGCTGCCGGACGTCTTCATCGACCACGACAAGCCTGCGGCGATGTATGATAGCGCGGGATTGAACGCCCCGCACATCGTCGCTCAAGCGCTCGCGGCCCTCGGTAAGGCGCCGGCCGAGGAACCCGCTGTCCGGGCTTAACTGTGTTCCGCTGGTCGGTCGCGCGAGGCGATTGGCATAGGTTACATGCGGCTTGATCGGGCATTGGTCGATCGCGGGCTGGTGCCCAGCCGGGCCCGGGCGCAGGCGCTTATTGCGGCGGGAGCGGTTCAAGTCGCGGGGTTTACGGTCAAGAAGGCCTCCCTCGACGTGCCCTTAAATGCGGACCTCGCGGTCATCGACGACCCCTGTCCTTGGGTGTCGCGGGCGGGGTTGAAGCTCGACCATGCGCTGACTGCATTCCGTCTCCGTCCACATGGGACTGCCCTCGATCTTGGCGCGTCGACGGGCGGCTTTACCGAAGTTCTGTTGGCGCGAGGGGCAGCCCATGTCCATGCTGTGGATGTCGGGCATGGGCAATTGGCGCCGAGCCTTGCCGCTGATCCGCGTGTGACCCTCCATGAGGGGATCAACGCCCGCGCGCTGCCCGAAGGTCTGGTGCCGCCGCCCGACTGGATCACCGCTGATCTGTCTTTTATCTCACTGCGATTGGCACTGCCGCCAGCGCTCGCGCTCGGCCGTTCCGGGACACACCTCGTGGCTTTGATCAAGCCCCAGTTCGAAGCCGGACGCGAGAGCGTCGGGCGAGGGGGGATCGTCCGTGATGCGGTCGTCCACCGAACGGTGTGCGAGGACACTGCCGGATTTCTTGAGACTGCTGGCTGGCTTGTCCTCGGCCTCACCGAAAGCCCGATCGAAGGGGGCAGTGGCAACAAGGAGTTCCTGATCGCCGCCCGGCGCCCCTGACAGGATGGTAGCGCGAGGCGAGCTGAGCGGGAGCGCTCCGGGCGAGTGTCAGGCCAGCACTTGGCGCTGCGCTTCGGCCAGGGCGATCGCACCCGCCATCCCGATGTTGAGAGATCGCGCGCCGCGCCTCAGCGGGATGGCGAGCCGTGCTCCGGCCTCGGCCATCGCTTTGTCGGGCAAGCCACGGCTTTCAGAGCCCAGCATCAGCACATCGCCAGGGGCAAACCGGTAGCTCCAAAGCGCGGTCTCGCCCCGTGTGCTCAGAGCCACCAGTCGCCGCCCAGCCATCGCGCCCGCAAACTGTGCCCAGTTGTCATGGCGGTGGATCGTCGCGAGATCCGCGTAATCCATGGCTGAGCGTGCCCACATCTTCGGCGAGAACGCGAAGCCGCAGGGTTCCACCACATGAACCGGCGCGCCGAGACAGGCCCCGAGCCGCAGGATTGCCCCGAGATTGGGGGCCATATCGGGCTCCACCACGGCGAGCGATATTGCCGCATCTGTCTCAGCCTCGACCAATGCCAGCATCCTCCTACTTGTCATGCGTCGCTCTGTCCCGTCGAACGGGGACAGCTGCACTGGTAATGGCCCAATGTTGTAAGGTGGTCGGGTACCCTATGCCGGATGCCCCCGCTGAGAGACGAACGCAAGTAGGAGAGGCACCCATGTCTCACGAAGAAGATCCGGATCGCCGCGACTTCCTCTATGTCGCTACAGCCGCCGCTGGCGCCGTGACCGTGGGCGCCGTCGTCTGGCCGCTGGTTGACCAGATGAACCCTTCCGCCGACGTTCTCGCGCTGGCTTCGATCGAGGTGGACGTGTCTGCGGTCGAGCCTGGCTCCGAGATCAAGGTTATGTGGCGCGGCAAACCCGTCTTCATCCGCCGTCGCACCGAGGAGGAGATCGTGCGCGCCCGTGAGGTCGCTCTTTCGGATCTGCCGGACCAAGGTGCAGAGAACGCCAACAAGCCTGGCGCCGACGCGATGGATGAGAACCGCACGCTCGATGCCGATGGCGAGTGGCTCGTGATGCTGGGCGTCTGTACCCACCTCGGCTGTGTGCCCCTGGGTGGTGAGACGGGCGACTATAAGGGTTGGTTCTGCCCCTGCCACGGGTCGCACTACGACATCGCGGGCCGTATCCGCAAAGGCCCGGCACCGAAGAACCTCGAGGTGCCGCAGGCGGCCTTCCTCGACGACACCACCATCAAGCTCGGCTGAAGGAGATCGTCATGGGTGGCATTCCCCAAGAGCACTACGAGCCGAAGACCGGCATTGAGAAATGGGTCCATACCCGGCTTCCGGTGGTGGCCCTCGCGGCGGACTTCCTGAAGTTCCCGACGCCGAAGAACCTGAACTGGATGTGGATCTGGGGTGTTATGCTCACGGTCTTCCTGGTGATCCAGATCGTCACCGGCATCACGCTGGTGATGCACTACATCCCGTCGGCTGACAAAGCGTTTGCCTCGGTCGAGCACATCATGCGTGATGTGAACGGCGGTTGGCTGCTGCGCTACATCCACGCCAACGGCGCCAGCTTCTTCTTCATTGCGGTGTACGCCCACATCTTCCGCGGGCTGTATTACGGCTCCTACAAGGCGCCGCGCGAGATCACCTGGATCATCGGCATCCTGATCTACCTCGCGATGATGGCAACCGCCTTCATGGGATACGTGCTGCCGTGGGGCCAGATGTCCTTCTGGGGCGCGAC
Source organism: Pseudomonadota bacterium (assembly GCA_039816045.1). Lineage (GTDB taxonomy): Bacteria > Pseudomonadota > Alphaproteobacteria > Rhodobacterales > Rhodobacteraceae > Thermohalobaculum. The sequence goes on along the minus strand of JBCBYB010000005.1, from coordinate 91,015 downwards.
CGTGATCACGAACCTGTTCTCCGCGCTGCCGCTGATCGGCGATCCGCTGGTGACCTGGCTTTGGGGCGGGTTCTCGGTCGACGAGCCACTGCTGACGCGCTTCTTCTCGCTGCACTACCTTCTGCCCTTCGTGATCCTTGGGCTGACGGTGGTGCACATCTGGGCCTTCCACACCACGGGCAACAACAACCCGACCGGTGTGGAAGTACGGCGCGACGATGTCGAGACGACGAAGAAGGACACGGTGCCCTTCCACCCGTTCTACACGATCAAGGACCTCTATGCGCTCGCGCTGTTCCTGATCCTGTTCGTGATCTTTGTCTTCTTCATGCCGAACTATCTCGGCCACCCGGACAACTACATCGAGGCGAACCCGCTCGCGACGCCGGCCCATATCGTGCCCGAATGGTACTTCCTGCCGTTCTACGCGATCCTGCGCGCGATCACCTTCGACATCGGCATCCCGTTCACCAGCATCGTGTTCATTGACGCGAAGCTCGGGGGCGTGCTGGCGATGTTCGGCTCGATCGTGGTGATGGCGCTGGCACCCTGGCTCGACACGAGCCGCGTGCGCTCGGGTGTCTACCGGCCGCAGTTCAAATGGTACTTCCGCCTCTTCATTCTGAACTTCTTCGTTCTGATGTGGGCAGGCGGCATGCCGGCGGAGGGTCTGATCCCGACGATCTCGCTGATCGGCACCATCTACTGGTTCGGTTACTTCCTGGTGATCCTGCCGATGCTCGGCATCACCGAGAAACCGCTGGCCGAGCCGTCGACCATCGAAGAGGCCTTCGACGCCGAGCATCCCAAGCAGGATGACGGTGACGCGCCGGCCGCCGTGCCCGCTGAGTGATCGCGACCGAGGAGTGATGATGATGATGAGCAACACCCTTCGCGCCGCGGCGTTTGCAGTTCTGCTGGCACCAGCCTCGGCGCTGGCCGCTGGTGGCGCGGGCTATGTCAAGGACGTGGACTTTAGCTTCGAGGGCCCGTTCGGCACCTATGACCAGTACCAGCTGCAGCGCGGCTTCCAGGTCTTCCATGAGATCTGTGCCGGCTGCCACGGTATGAAGTTTGTATCGTTCCGCGAGCTCGGCCGTGCCGATGGCCCGGGTTTCCCGGAAGAGCAGATTAAGGCGATCGCCGAGCAGTACGAGGTGCCGGATACCGGCCCCGACGCGCTGCCCGGCGACACGCGCACTGCGGTGGCCTCGGACAAGTTCCCAGAGAACAACAGCGTGGGCGCTCCGGATCTCAGTCTGATGGCGAAGGCGCGCTCGGGCTTCCACGGCCCCTCGGGCACCGGTATGAACCAGCTGTTCAAAGGCATCGGCGGGCCTGAGTACATCTACTCGCTGCTCACCAGCTATACCGGTGAGGAGATCGAGCAGGCCGGCGCCATCCTCTATGAGAACAAAACGATGGCTGGCGGTCTGATCTCGATGGCACCGCCGCTCTATGGCGACGATGTCGAGTATGCCGCACATGGTGCGGGCAATGGCTACACGCCGCCCGAGGCAACCCTCGAGCAGCAGGCCAAGGATGTCTCGGCTTTCCTGATGTGGGCGGCCGAGCCGAAAATGGCCGAGCGCAAAGAGGCGGGACTGCGCAACCTGATCTGGTTGGTGGTGCTGGCAGGGCTGCTCTACTTCACCAACAAGAAGATCTGGGCGTCGATTAAAGGCGAGCACTGAGCCGCAATCGACTCTGAACCGATCCCACCCCGCCCGCGAGGGCGGGGTTTTTCGTCGCGCGTTGACATGGCACCTCCTGCCCGCGTGCTCGGTGTGCGAGAGCGGAGACATGCCGTGGTTCCTAATGGCCTCTCACCCGATTGCCTTGTGGCTCGCTTTCGCGGGATCGCTGGTCTTCGGCTTGACCCGCAGAGGGAAGGCTGCCCGGTCTGCCCGGGTTTGGGGCGCTTGGATCCTGGTCGGGGTGCTCGGGCTGATCTTTGCCGCGTCGACGGTCCTGACAGGCTATGCGATTGTCGCGTTGTCAGGGCTGATGCTTCTGCTGGCTCCGATTGCGGTCGCAGCGGTCGGGTTGCTGGTGGGCGGATGCCTCGCACTCCTCCGTCATCGTGGCTTTGGTTGGAGCGCCGCGGGTCTTGCGCTTCTGTTCCTCGCGCTTCCGGTCGGGGCGGCGCAGGTGGCGATCCATAAGGCATTCGAGCGACGAGCCGACCGAGAGGCGCGCTATGCCGACTTTCAGCAGCTGACAGTCGAGGGGACGTTCGCGGGCGTGCCGGTGCGTGAGCCGGGCAGTCCCGATCTCGAGACGATCCACCGAACGCCCAGCGGAAAGTACAAGACCGTCCACATTCGGTTCTGGCAGGCTGGCGGTCGTCTTCAGACCGGGCGCGATCCCGCTGAGGGCCCGCCCGACTTCGTCAAGCTGGTGGTGATGAACAGTCTCCCTGAGTGCGACGCCCCTCAGCCGCCCGTGAGCTGCCTGACCTCGTCGCGCAAACGGGCTGCGTGGTGCGCGACCCGTCCGGAGCTGCTCGACACCCCCTGGTGCGACAGGCCGCGCCACCGCCTCGAGCTGCGCGTCCGGCGCAACCATGACCGTCCTTCGCTATCCAAGTGGCCGTTTGCGGCTCTTCCGCCGATAGCCATCGATGCGCGCGGTGAACCGGTCTGGCTTCGATGCGGCAAGAAGGCGCGACCGACGCAGGCTTGCAAGGCCGAGTTCGCGCTGACCGACGATGTCCTAGCGGAGATCAGCCTGTTTTACCTGGATGCGGATGCCAGACTTGACGAGGCGCGCGAGATGCATGCCTATGCCGAGCGGCTTTGGCGGACTATGTCGGGCCGCGACTGAGCGCGTTGCCGCGCCGTGGTTGAGTGGAGACCCGATGTCGTTCAACACCTATGGCCATCTCTTTCGCGTGACGACCTGGGGCGAGAGCCACGGGCCGGCACTCGGGTGCACGGTGGATGGCTGCCCGCCCGGCCTCGCGCTAGACGAGGCGGCGATCCAGCACTGGCTCGACCGGCGCAAACCCGGACAGAGCCGCTACACCACCCAGCGGCGCGAACCGGATGCGGTCGAGATCCTCTCCGGGGTGTTCGAAGGGCAGACCACGGGCACGCCGATCCAGCTGACGATCCGCAACCAGGACCAGCGCTCGAAGGACTACTCTGAGATTGCGGCGAAGTTCCGCCCCGGCCATGCCGACTACACCTATTGGATGAAGTACGGCATCCGGGATTACCGCGGCGGCGGGCGCTCCTCGGCTCGGGAGACGGCGGCGCGTGTGGCGGCTGGGGCCGTTGCACGGGCCGTGCTTGCCGATCTGGCGCCAGGTTTGTCGGTGCGCGGCGCCTTGGTGCAGATGGGTCCGCATGGCATCGACCGCGCCGCCTGGGATTGGGAGGAGGTCGAGCGCAACCCGTTCTGGACCCCGGATCCTCAGGCCGCGACCGATTGGGCAGCCTATCTCGACGATTTGCGCAAGTCCGGCAACTCGGTGGGCGCTGTGATCGAGATCGTCGCCTCAGGTGTGCCCTCGGGTCTCGGCGCCCCGATCTATGGCAAGCTGGACACGGACCTTGCCGCCGCGATGATGTCGATCAATGCCGTCAAGGGCGTAGAGATCGGAGACGGGTTTGCCGCGGCCGCCCTCACGGGCGAGGAGAACGCCGACGAGCTTGCCATGGGCCCCGATGGCCCTGAGTTCGGCTCGAATCATGCGGGCGGCATCCTCGGCGGTATCTCTACCGGCCAGGACGTGGTCGTGCGGTTTGCGGTGAAGCCGACCTCCTCGATCCTTAAGCCACGGGCGACGATCGACACAGCAGGCCAGCCCGGGGAGATCGTCACCAAGGGCCGCCACGACCCATGCGTTGGCATCCGCGCGGTGCCAGTCGGGGAGGCCATGGCGGCCTGCGTGCTCGCCGACCACCTGCTGCTCCACCGCGGACAGGTGGGCACGAACCGGGGCCATATCGGTGCCAATGACTGAGCGGGCGTTCTGCCGCATGGTCCGGTGCGGAGGGTGCCCCACCTCCGGTCTATGACCCCTGATCGCCCCGCATACTCCTACCGTGATGATCCGACGGTGCCGGCGTTTCCCGACTCGGGTCCGGTTTACTTCGTCGACGGCGAATGTGCCTTGTGTTCCCGCTGGGCACGGCTGATCGTGCGGCTCGACCACTCTGGTGAGGCGCGGATATGCCCCGTGCAAAGCCCAATCGGCCGCGCGGTGCTCACCCATTACGGCCTCGACCCTGATGACCCGGCGAGCTGGCTCTATCTCGAAGGGGGCCGAGCTTATGGCTCTATGGAGGGCATCGCAGCGGCGGGCCGCAGGCTCGGCGGTTGGCTTGGTTGGGTGACACCTGTGCTGACACTACCGCCCAAGCCCGTGCAGGACTGGCTCTACGCCCGGATCGCACGCAACCGCTTCAGGGTGATGGGCCGCACCGATCTCTGCGCCCTGCCCGATCCCGCCCTACGGGCGCGCCTGCTGACGTGACGGTTTCTCCGATCCGGGCCGCTCTTGATCAGGAGTGGTCGCAGCTCGCCCAGTGCCTGCGTATCTTTCATGCCGGCCCGGGTCTCTATGCCGGGCGCGCCGACATCGATCGGGGCCGAAACCCCCTCGCACGCTGCGTCGCCTCGCTCTTCGGTTTCCCTCCGGCGGGCCGCGACGTGCCCGTGACCGTGGCGGTCGAGGCTCTGGCGACCGGCGAGCGTTGGACCCGCACCTTCGGCGACCGCAGCTTCCAGTCCCATATCTCTCCCGCCGGGCCCGGCTGTATGCAGGAGCGCTTCGGCCCCTGCCGCTTTCGTGTCGGTGTGGCGCATGAGGCAGGCGCCATCTCTCTCACGGTACTCTCAGGGCGCATCGGCCCACTGCCGTTCCCGCGGGTGTTGTTGCCTTCGACCGTTGCGACGGAACGGGCCGTGGACGGCCGCTTCCACTTCGACATCAGCCTGGCCGCGCCCCTGATCGGGCTTATCGTGCACTATCGCGGATGGCTCGAGCCGGTGGACGGCCCCGGCTCCGGCATGGCACATGCTCCAGAGTGAGGGAGCGCGGGATGGCGATCAAAGCGGCGATCTTCGATGTCTTCGGCACCGTGGTGGATTGGCGCCGCGGTGTCTCGGAAGCGGTCGCGCCCGCCCTCGCCGCCCAAGGGGGGCCTGATCCCGAGGCCTTCGCCGATGCCTGGCGGGCAGAGTATCAGCCGGCGATGGAGACGGTGCGTTCGGGGCAGCGAGGCTATGTTTCGCTCGACGATCTGCATCTTGAGAACCTCGACCGCGTTCTGGCGCGGTACGGCCTGGCGGAGGCGTTCGGTGCCGCCGAGCGGGCCGAGCTCAACACCGCTTGGGAGCAGTTGCCGCCCTGGCCGGACGCGGTGGCCGGTCTCTCGGCAATGAAGGCGGATCGCATCATTGCGCCTTGCTCGAATGGATCCATCGCACTTATGACGCGTCTCGCGCGGTTCGGTGGGCTGCCCTGGGACTGCATCCTGGGGGCGGATGTGGCCCGCGCCTACAAGCCCGATCCTCAGGCCTATCTCGGGTCCGCCGCCGCCCTGCGCCTCGCGCCTTCCGAGGTGGTGATGGTCGCCGCCCATAACGACGACCTGTACGCAGCGCGGGCTGCAGGGCTGGCCACGGCTTTCGTGCCTCGGCCGACGGAGAAGGGTCCGGCCCAGACCACCGATCTCGCGCCGGATGCCGCCTGGGACTACATCGCCGAGGATTTCGTGGCCCTTGCCGCAGCACTCAGGCCTTAGCTCACTCGTCGGGGGCCTTTGGCACGATCCGGCCGAGCACCCGCCCGCCGAGCACGTGGACGTGATAGTGCGGAACCTCCTGCACCCCGTTCACCCCGGCGTTCGACACAAGACGATAGCCTTCGCCTCCCGCGGCCTCTGCAACACCGGTCTCGGCCGTCAACTTAGCGACCGTACGGGCAAAATCCGCCAGTTCGGCATCGGATGCCGCCGCTCCGAAATGGTCCGCGTTCACATAGGGGCCCTTGGGGATCACCAGAACATGGACCGGGGCCTTCGGGTAGATGTCCTCGAAGGCAAGACAGTGCTCCGTTTCCAGAACGGTTCTGTTGGGGATCTCACCGCGGAGGATCTTGGCGAAGATGTTTTGGTCGTCATAGGCGTAGGACATGGCGGGTCTCCGTCAGAGGGCTCGGGCGCGACCATGCGGTGACGGCTTGGCCTTGGCAAGGCCGCTGCTGGCCAAGGCGGCCATGACGGGCTAGGAAGGCGCCCGCGGCGCAGAGGACGTCGCTGCGACCGGAGGACGACGTGGCAGACCGTGTGGTGCATTTCCTGCTGCATGTGCCGAAATGCGCCGGCACGACGGTCGAGGCTCATTTCGAGCGGCATCTCGGCGACGCGTTTCTGGTGGCGCCCCGTTGGGAAAGCATCTGGCGCAATGTGATCGGCAACCGCTATCCTGGGCTGGTGCAAGAGGTCGACCTCGATGGGCTCCGGGCGGTGTCAGGGCATTCCCTGAGCGTGTCCCTGAAGCGGCTCCTGCCGGGGGCTGAGATCCGAGAGAGTGTGCTCTTGCGCGATCCGGTGGGCTATCATCTGTCCCTCTACAACTACCGTTGGAGCTGGCACCGCCAGGGGCACGCCCCGGAGCCACCGGCGTTCGCGCGCTGGTATGCGGTGCAACGGCGCAATCCGATCAGCCGCTTTTTGCTGAACCGCTATTTCGAGCAAGGGGTGCCGGCACTCTACAGGCTTTCGTCCGCAGGGCGTTTGGAGTTCTTGGAGGCGCGTCTCGCCGAGTTCTGGTTTGTCGGCGATTATCGCCGAGCGGCGGAGATGATCTCTGGCATCAGCAAGGAGCTTGGGATCGACGACAGAGTTGAGGACCGCAACGTCACGCAGGAGAAGGCCGTGACGGAGGCGACGCTCGGGGCCGACTGGTGCGCACGTATTCTTAGGGACAATGCTCTGGACGCGGCTCTTCATGCCCGTTTTTCAGACCGGGGCTGGTATGCGACTGCAGCGTTAGCGATCGAGCCGGACGGCTCCCCGGGGGCATCGAGCCCCCGTGAACCCGCGCACCCCGCCGGGGGCGAGGCGCGGGGCGCCCAGCCCGGGCCCGTGCTCTCTGGGGCGGATCAACTCCGCCAAGTTTGGGGCGACATCGCCAGCGGTCTGGCGAAGAAGCTGGTGCGATAATGCGCAGCCGGCAGTTTGCGATCGGTTCCACGAGCGCAACGTTTGCAGGGCGCCGCGGGCGGAACGGCTCAAGGGGCGCTGTGGTCGACGCGGCGCGCGGTCATGTCTCCAACGGTGCACGGCGGGTCAGGGCGAGAAACACCTCTTCGAGATGCGGTTCTTCAGTGCTGATGTCGCGCACCTCAAGGCCCGTGCTTTGGACACGCGAAATGAGTTCGGGCGCCGTGACCGCGCTGCGTGAGTAGCTGAGGCACAGCGTGTCCGGAGTCCTAAGCGATACTTGGATCTCTGGCCCGAACGATGGTGTCTCGGCGAGCGGACCGGCCAATCGCAGCACCAGTGTCTTCGCGTCCAGCCGAGACAACAGCCGATCCGTTGCGTCACAGGCAACGACGCTCCCTTCGTCGATGATCGCGATGCGGTCGCACATCTCTTCTGCTTCTTCGAGGTAGTGCGTGGTCAGGATCACAGTCGTTCCCGCTGCGTTCAAGTCCCGGACATAGGCCCAAAGCATTTGGCGGAGTTCGATGTCCACGCCGGCCGTCGGTTCGTCCAGCACCAGAACCGCCGGTCGGTGCACCAGCGCCTTGGCCACCAACAGCCGCCGGCGCATCCCCCCTGAGAGGGTCCGGGCATAAGCGCGTGCTTTGTCTGCGAGGCCGACGCGACGGAGGATCTCCGCCGTCTGGCGCTCTCGCTTCGGCACGCCGTAGAGCCCGGCCTGCACCTCGAGCGCGTCTTCCGGGCAGAAGAACGGATCGACATTGAGCTCCTGCGGGACCACACCGATGGCAGCACGGGATTGGCGTGGGTTGATGTCCTGGTCGAAGCCCCAGATCCGCACGGTCCCCGCCGATTTCACCACCAGCCCGGCGAGGATGTTGATGAAGGTCGACTTCCCAGCCCCGTTCGGTCCCAACAGCCCGAAGATCGAGCCGGCGGGGATATCGAGATCGATGCCCTTGAGCGCCTGCTTCGGGGCGCCGCCCGCCGAGGCCGGATAGGTCTTGACCAGTCCGCGTACTTCGATGGCGTTTGCCGGTGGGCTCTCTGTCATGGGGCTCGGCATGCGGTCTCCGCTTGGCTGCTCGGGTGCAGCCATGCCCGGCCCCGGGCGCTTTGACAAGCCGTGCGCTCAGGTCGCGCTCTGCTTGGCCGTCCGTGGGTTGCGGGGGATTGGCTGGCGGGTATGATCCTACGGAGCCAAGCGTGATCAGCTGGAGTCACTGCCATGACCGTCGACACCCAAGAGACCGTGGTCGTCACCACCACCCGCGTCGCCTGCGACGGTGGCCAAGGCGCGCTCGGCCACCCTCGGGTCTGGTACTCGATCCCCGCCGAAGGCTATGTCGTTTGTGGCTATTGCGACAAATGCTTCATCCTCAAGGGGGGACCGGCGGATCCCAACGCGTGACCGCGGGGCTCACTCGCCGCGACGCGGAGATCGACGGTCGCCGTATCGCGGTTTGGGTGGGCGGAGAGGGTCCGCCCCTTGCGCTGCTGCATGGCACCCCCTTCTCGGCCTGGGAATGGCACAGAATTGCACCGGTGCTGACGGCCCGGTTCCGGGTCCATTGCTTCGACATGCTGGGCTATGGCGCTTCGGAAAAGCCGGACGCGGATGTCTCGCTCGGCGTCCAGAACAGGATCTGGGCGGCGCTCTATCGGCAGTGGTTCGAGGCGCCCCCCTTCGTCATTGCCCATGATTTCGGTGGGACGACGGCGCTCAGGGGCGCCCTGCTGGATGGTCTTGCCTATGCGCGCCTCATCCTGATCGATCCGGTTGCCATCCGGCCCTGGGGCTCACCCTTCGTGCAGCACATCAAACATCACGAGGCGGCTTTTGCCGGGGTGCCGGACTATCTCCAACGGGCCATCGTTGCGGCCTATCTCGACTCAGCGATGCACCGGACGCTGCGCGAAAGCGAGCTCGAGCCCTACATCGCGCCCTGGCTCGGCGCGATCGGCCAGCGCGCCTTCTACCGCCAGATCGCGCAGATGGATGTGCGCTACACCGATGAGATCGAGCCGCGCCTCGGCACCCTTGCCTGCCCGGTCTCGCTGCTCTGGGGGGAAGAGGATGCGTGGATCCCCATCGAGACGGGTCAACGTCTGGCCGGAATGCTGAAGACACCCTTGCGGCCAGTCCCCGGCGCAGGCCATCTGATGCAAGAGGACGCGCCTGAGGCTTTCCTGGCGGAGGCGTTGAGGTTTTTCGGAGAGACGGCATGAGCGGCATCGGCAAGGGCGACCATCTCTATCTTGTCGATGGGTCGGGGTTTATCTTTCGCGCCTATTTCCAGGCGGCGAACCGGGATGCCAAGTACAACTATCGCTCGGATGGCACGCCGACCGGTGCGGTGAACATGTTCTGTGCCATGCTACACGCGGAGATGGGACTGGCCAGCACCAAGGTGCCAACCCATTTCGCGGTGATCTTCGACCATTCGTCTCAGAGCTTCCGCAACGAGATCTACCCCGAATACAAGGCGAACCGCTCTGAGCCGCCTGAGGATCTGGTGCCGCAGTTCCAGCTGATCCGTCAGGCGACGCGGGCCTTTGGGTTGCCTTGCATCGAGATGGAAGGCTTTGAGGCGGACGATCTGATCGCCACCTATGCCGAGCAGGCAAAGGAAGCTGGGGCGACCGTGACGATCATTAGTTCGGACAAGGACCTGATGCAACTGGTCGGCGGCGGCGTCAACATGCGCGATCCGATGAAGAAGGCGGATATCGGGCCCGAGGAGGTGGAGGCGAAGTTCGGCGTGGGTCCCGAGCGGGTGGTCGATGTGCAGGCGCTGGCTGGCGACTCGGTCGACAATGTGCCCGGCGCGCCGGGGATCGGGATCAAGACGGCGGCTCAACTGATCGGGGAGTATGGTGATCTGGACACCCTGCTGGCGCGGGCTGAGGAGATAAAGCAACCCAAGCGGCGCCAGACCCTGGTGGAGAAGGCCGATCAGATCCGGCTCTCCCGCGATCTCGTGACGCTGAAGCGGGATGTCCCGGTTGTGGAAGCGCTGGACGCGTTCGGGTTGGAGCAGCCCGATCCGGAGCGGCTCTTGGGATTTTTGGCCGAGATGGAGTTCCGCTCGCTGACCGCGCGGATCGCTGAGGCGCTGGGGGCGGAAGCGCCTGTGGTTGCGGCCCGAGCGGGGTCTGGCGAGGCGGACGGCTCGGGCGGGGCATCGAGCCCCACCCAAGCCGGTCGCAGCGGCCCCGATGGATCGGGGACCGCCGCTCCTGGCGCCCGGCTTGAGATGGGGGCGCTTGATCGCGCCGGATACCAGATTATCCGAGAGCGCGGGGAGCTGGAGGCTTGGGCGGCGGAAGCGGTGGCGCAGGGCTCGCTCTCGGTCGATCTGGAGACCACCTGCCTCGACGAGATGGTGGCGGAGATCGCAGGGATCGCCCTGGCGCTCTCACCCGGCCGGGCGGCTTATGTTCCGGTGGCCCATGTGGAGGGCGATGGCGATCTGCTTGGACGAACGCAGCGGGTGGATGGACAGCTGACCTTGGATGAAGCCTTGGCGGTTTTGGCGCCGGTGCTGGCCGACCCCGCCTGTCTGAAGATCGGGCAAAACCTGAAATTCGATATCAAGGTCCTTGCCCGCCAAGGGGTCCCAGTCGTGCCGATCGACGACACCATGCTGATCTCCTACGCGCTCGACTCGGGGCTCGGAGGGCATGGGATGGACGAGCTCTCGGAGCGCCATCTCGGGCACAAACCGCTGCCGATTAAGGAGCTGATCGGCTCTGGCAAATCGGCGATCACGTTCGACCGGGTGGAGTTGGAGAAGGCGGCAGAATACGCCGCCGAGGACGCCGATGTGACGCTGCGCCTCTGGCACCACTTGCGCCCGCGTCTGGCGGCTGAGCGGGTCTCGACGGTCTACCACACGCTGGAGCGTCCGCTGGTGCCGGTGCTCGCCGAGATGGAGCGCGCCGGGATTAAGGTCGACCGCGATGAACTGGCCCGCCAGTCCTCGCGGTTTGCTCAGAAGATGGCGGAGCTGGAGGAGGAGATCCACACGCTCGCGGGGCGGTCGTTCAATGTGGGCTCGCCGAAGCAGCTGGGCGAGATCCTGTTCGACGAGATGAGCCTCGAGGGCGGCAAGAAGGGCAAGACAGGGGCCTGGGGGACCGGAGCGGATGTGCTGGAGACGTTGGCAGCCCAGGGCCATGACCTGCCGGCCCGCGTCCTCGACTGGCGCCAGGTCTCGAAGCTGCGCTCGACCTATACGGACGCGCTGCCGGGGCACATCAATGCGGAGACGGGGCGCGTGCACACCTCGTTCAGCCTGGCGGCGACCGCGACCGGGCGGCTCGCCTCGACCGATCCGAACCTGCAGAACATCCCCGTGCGCACGGAGGAGGGCCGCGGCATCCGGCGCGCCTTCGTAGCGGAGCCGGGGAACGTGATCCTCAGCCTCGACTACAGCCAGATCGAGCTGCGTATCCTTGCCCACATCGCCGAGATCGATGCGCTGAAGGCGGCCTTCCGCGAGGGCCAGGACATCCACGCAATGACTGCCTCGGAGGTGTTCGGCGTGCCCGTGGAGGGTATGGACCCGATGGTTCGCCGCCAGGCCAAGGCGATCAACTTCGGCGTGATCTACGGGATCTCGGCCTTCGGGCTCGCGAACAATCTGCGCATCCCTCACGGCGATGCGAAGCAGTTCATCGACGCCTATTTCGAGCGGTTCCCCGGCATCCGCGACTACATGAGGACGACCAAGGAGACTGCGCGCGCGCAAGGGTTTGTGGAGACGCTGTTCGGCCGGCGCATCCACACGCCCGGGATCGCGCAGAAGGGTCCGGGGCGGGGCTTTGCCGAGCGCGCCGCAATCAACGCACCAATCCAAGGCACGGCGGCCGATGTGATCCGCCGCGCGATGATCCGCATCCCGGACGCGCTGTCAGAGGCGGGACTTGCGGCCCGGATGCTGCTGCAGGTCCATGACGAGTTGCTCTTCGAGGTGCCGGAGGCCGAGTCGGACGCCACCGTCGCCTGCGTGCGCGGCGTGATGGAAGGGGCCGCCGAGCCGGCCGTCAAGCTCGATGTCCCGCTGGTTGTGGATGCAGGGCAGGGGGCGAGTTGGGCGGAGGCCCACTGAACCTCAGGCGCGCCGCGCAAAGGCCGTGAGGACCCCGGCGCCGATCAGGAAGGCTCCGCCCGTTCGCCCCATGGCGCGCAGCACCGAAGGCCGCCCGATTTTTTGCCGAAGCGTCCCGGCGCCTGCCGCCCAAAGGGCGGTATTGATCCCCGCAAGCGCAAGGAACGTTGCCTCAAGCACCACGAACTGCGGCAGGAGCGGAGCGGCCGGGTCCACAAACTGCGGCACGAAGGCGACAAAGAACACGATGCTCTTCGGGTTGAGCGCCGTCACCACATAGGACTGCCAGAAGAGCCGCCACGCGCTCCGCCGCTTCGAAGTGCCCAGGTCTTCGGGGCGCAGCTCGCTGGGCGGGTTCCGCCAGAGCTGAATGCCGAGCCAGATCAGATAGGCCGCCCCAGCGAGCTTCAGCGCCGTGAAGAGCGTCGCCGAGGTTGCCAGCACCGCGCCCGCGCCCGCCAGCGAGATCGTCATCGCGGTGAAATCCCCCAACACCACGCCGGGCACCGTGATCCATCCCGAGGAGCGGCCTCGGGCGAGGGCCTGGGCGACAACCACCATGATGGTTGGCCCCGGGATCGCGAGCAGTACGGCAGAGGCCACGGCAAAGGCCAGCCAGAGATCGAAGGACATGTGGGTGCACTCCTCTGTTTCCACCAGCAAAGACAGTGGGTTCCCACGAGGTCAAGCGGGGCTTCGGCTCGCGCGGTGCTCAGGGTTCCCAGGAGAGGAAATTTCCGATTAGCGTGAGACCCGTCGCCTGGCTCTTCTCCGGGTGGAACTGGGTGCCGACCCGGTTGCCGCGTCCGACAATCGCCGCGACCATCTCGCCATAGTGCACATGGGCCAGCCGCTGCTCGGGATTGCGCGGGCGGACATGGTAGGAATGCACGAAATAGGCATGCGCCCCCGGTTCGATCCCGTCGAACAGAGCATGCTCTCCGAGCATGAGTTCGTTCCAGCCCATATGCGGCACCTTAAGCCCCGCATCGTTGGGCTCGAGACGCACCACGTCCCCCGGGATCCAGTCGAAGCCGGGCGTCTCGCCATGCTCGAGCCCGCGGGTTGCCATCAGCTGCATGCCGACACAGATCCCGAGGAAGGGGTGCCCCGCCTCGGTGCGCTCTGTGATCGCCTCGGCCATCCCGTCCACAGCCATGAGCCCGGAGCGGCAGTCTGCAAAAGCCCCGACACCCGGCAAAACCACCCGTTCGGCGCGGGCAACGGCCTCCGGATCGCTGGTGACCAGGATCGGCCCGCCCGTGCCGCGTTCTTCGGCCATGCGCTGAAACGCCTTCTCCGCCGAGCGCAGATTGCCGGAGCCATAGTCGACGATCGCCGTGGTCATAGCCGGACCCCCGGCCCGCCGGTCACAAAGAGCTCTTCAGCCGCCTCATGGCTCCCGGCTTCGACGATCCCCACCTTGCGCCAGCCGCGGAGCCGCAGCTCCAGTCGATGCAGCGAGCCGCCGTCGAAGGCCGCGATCAGCACCGTTCCGAAGAACACCGCACCGAACGCCAGCGGTACGAAGACCGCCACCGCGGCGTAGAGTGCGAGCAGCGCGCCCAGCGTGATCCAGAGCCCCTCGTAAGCCGCCCAGAGCGGCGGAACGGCGGCAAGCTTGCTCGCTTCGCCCACGGTCTCCAGGTGGTCCGCCTTGGGGTGGGCATGCACGGTGTAGATCGCGAACTCCATCAGAGGCTGCCCTTGGTCGACGGGATTGCATCCGCTCGGCGCGGGTCCGGCTCGACCGCGGCCCGGAGCGCCTGCGCCACGGCCTTGAACGCCGCTTCGGCAATGTGGTGGCTGTTGATGCCCGCAAGCCGCTCCACATGCAGCGTGATGCCGCCATGGGTGGAGAGCGCCTGGAAGAACTCGCGCACCAGCTCCGTGTCGAAGCTGCCGATCTTGGCGGTCGGCAGCTCCACGCCCCACACGAGATACGGTCGGCCAGAGAGGTCGAGCGCTGCGCGCACCAGAGCGTCGTCCATCGGGAGCAGGCAGGATCCATAGCGGCGGATCCCGCGCTTGTTCCCGACCGCCTGGGCCAGTGCCTGGCCAAGTGTGATGCCTGTGTCCTCCACCGTGTGGTGGTCGTCGATATGGGTGTCGCCCTCGGCGCGGATCTCCATGTCGATCATCGAATGCCGCGCAAGTTGGTCGAGCATATGGTCGAAGAAGCCGACCCCGGTCTGGCAGTCGGAGCGGCCGGTGCCGTCGAGGTCGAGACTGACAGCGATCCGGGTCTCGGCGGTGGCGCGCTCGAGACGGGCGGTGCGGTGGCTGGAAAGCGGCTCGGTCATGCGCCCTTCCTGACCGATTTGGCGCGCGAGATCAACGCGGCCCCTTGCTTCAACCCTCGCGTCACCGGGGGCGGCGGGGTGGCGCGCGGCGGAGCGTCATCCCGTGCTTGTCGGTGTCGCTGAAGCCGAGCTTGGCGTAGAAGTCCCGCGCGCCGTAGCCCTGGGCGGTCAGCAGCATGATCTTGTAGCAGCCGGCGCCCCAGGCCGCCTCGATCAGATGCTCCATGAGCCGCGTTCCGAGGCCGCGTCCCTGGCAGCGCGCCAGCGTCACCACATTCTCGACCAGCGCATAGGGCTTGCCGCCAAAGGTCATGTTCGGCAGCACGTGGAGCGTCGCAACGGAGACCACCGCGCCATCCTCCTCGGCGACGAAGAGGGTGGTGCCGGGATGGGCGAGGATCTCGGCATAGCGCCGCTCTCCATCCGCGCCCTCGATCACCGGGTTCTCGCCCATGAGTTCGCGGTAAAGGGCGAGCACCGCCTCGTAGTCGGTCGACCGCGCTGCGCGAACGGTGACCATTAGGCGGGCACGGCCACCGCAGGGCGCTCACGGACGGGCAAGTGCACGATCGCGGAGAGCGCGCCGACGCCGACGCCGACCCACCAGACAAAGTCGTAGGAGCCGAAGCGGTCATAGAGCTCGCCCCCCATCCACACGCCGACAAAGCTGCCGAGCTGGTGGCTGAAAAACACGATGCCATAGAGCGTGCCCATGTAACGCAGCCCGTAGATATGCGCGACGAGCCCGGAGGTCAGCGGCACGGTGGCCAGCCACAAGCTCCCCATCGCCAGCGAGAACACGATCACCGTCAGCGGCGTCATCGGCACCAAGATGAACCAGGCCGCGATGATCGTCCGCCCGGTATAGATTGCCGCCAACAGATATTTCTTGGAGTACCGGCTGCCGAGCTTGCCCGCCAGGATGGTGCCGAAGATGTTGGTGAAGCCGATCATCGCGATCGCCCAAGCGCCGAGGGTCGACGTGCTCTCGATCCCGACCCCCGCAAGAAAGCCCGCCGGGTCGATGGGGCCGCAGACCTCCGCCACAAAGGCCGGGAAATGCGCGACCACGAAGGCGAGCTGATAGCCGCAGGAGAAAAACCCGACGAAGATCAGCAGGAACGACGGATCGCGCAGCGCCCGCCCGACCACCGTGCCCATGCTCTCCTCGAGCTCGCCCTTGGTGGCCGGCTGGCCGGACCCGATCAGCGGCAGAGCGAGCAGGCTCAGCAGCACCACGCCCGCCAGCACCAGGAACACGTCCGGCCAGGCCATTGCGCCGAGCAGTGTTGCCGTAAACGGCGGGCCAATGATCTGACCGATGGAGCCCGCGGCGGTCGCGATGCCAAGCGCGGTCGAGCGGTGCTCGGGCGCTGCCGCCCGGCCGACGATTGCCAGGATCACGCCGAACCCTGTGCCGGCCACGCCGAACCCGATCAGCACGTTCCAGAGCTGGTGCTCGGCGGCCGTCACGCCATAGGCCGAGAGCACGAGCCCGATCGCATAGACCAAGGCGCCCAACACGATGGCCTTGCGGTCTCCGAACTTCTCGGCGATGGCGCCAAAGATCGGCTGTCCGATCCCCCAAGCGAGGTTCTGGAAGGCGATGGCGAGCGAATACTCCGTCCGCAGCCAGTCGAAGCTCTCGGCGATCGGCAGCTGAAACAGCCCGAAGCTCGAGCGGATCGATTGGGTGATAATGAGAATCACCGCCCCCGCGATCAGAACCGGTGTGAAGAGCGATTGCGCGCGGTCGACGGATTGAGACATTGTACACCTCCGCCCCCTTCGTCGCCCGCGCCATCGCAGCCGTCAAAGCAAAGCTTGTGATGCGGATGATCACGACAACAGCATGGTTAGGCCCTGTCAACGCGCACGGCTTCCTCATCGCCCTGGTTCCACCCCGGGATCCAGGCGCTCGCGAGGGGGCAAGCGGCGAGTGATTGCCCGCGCCTGCTCCGATCGGGCATAAGAGGGGCGGAGGCCAGCCGGGCCTTTTGGGGGAGTACGTCATGCCCGACGGACCCATAACGCGGTATCGCGGGATGATCGCGGCGGGTGAGCTCCGTCCCGATCCCGCACAGGCCGTGGCGGTCGAGAAACTGCAACTCCTCCACATGCGTCTGCGCGACTACGATCCGCAGAAGGGCAAGCGGGTGGCGCGCGGCTGGTTCGGCTTTGGCAAGGGCGCGCCGCACAAGCAGATCCAGCTCACGGGCCTCTACCTCTATGGCGGCGTCGGGCGTGGCAAGTCGATGCTGATGGACCTGTTCTATGATCGCGCACCGGTACGCCCCAAGCGCCGGGTGCATTTCCACGCGTTCATGGCGGAGATCCATGTCGGTGTGCACATTGCGCGCGAGTCGAACGTCGACGATCCGATCCGTGTGGTGGCAGAGGAGGTGGCCGAGGGCGCGACGCTGCTCTGTTTCGACGAGATGCAGGTGACCGACATCACGGATGCGATGATCCTGGGCCGGCTGTTCGAGGCGCTGTTCAACCGGGGGGTGGTGGTGGTTTCGACCTCGAACCGCCCGCCGGACGACCTCTACAAGGACGGGCTCAACCGGGTGATCTTCGAGCCCTTTATTGAGATGCTGAAGACGCGGCTCGATGTGCTGGAGCTTGCCTCTCCGACCGATTACCGCCTGGGACGCGCGACCGATGAGCAGCGGGTCTTCCATCCGCTCGACGAAGCGGCGCGGAAGGCGATGGACAGGGCCTGGAAAGAGGAGACCGAGGGCGCCCGCTCCGAGCCGATCCGCATCGCCGTTGGTGCGCGCGAGATTGAGATCCCCGAGGCCACCGAAACCGCCGGGCGCGCGAGTTTCGCCCAGATTTGCGAGCAACCGCTCGGGCCGTCCGACTATCTGGCGATCGCGCGTCGGTTCAAGAGCTTCTTCCTCGACGGCGTCCCCCGGCTCTCGGCCGCGAAACAGAACGAGGCGAAGCGGTTCGTGACGCTGGTGGATGCGCTCTACGAGGCGCGTTCCAAGCTCTTCCTCTCGACCCAGGTGGCCCCGGATGCGCTTTATACCGAGGGCAAGGGGGCGTTTGAGTTTGCCCGCACCGTCAGCCGCCTGGCGGAGATGAGTGCCGCCGACTATCCCGGCTAGGTGACCGCCAGCCCCTCCACGAACCGGGGCAGATCGCGGGCATCGACCTCGCATTCCCGCACCAGCCAGTCGAAATGCTCGGTGAGCGTGCGCACCCTCTCCTCGCTGCGGAAGGAGAGGTAGTGCTTGCCCACATAGATCACCGCGAGCAGCGGACCGAACACCGTGACCGGCGCGCTGAAGAGCCGCCGCGCATCGAAGGCGTGGAGGCGCAGCGAGGGGTAGAGCTCGGCCGTCCGCCGTGACAGCACGGCGCATTGTTCGGCCCGGATTGCGCGCGGCAGCCCACGGTAGTAGCCCTCGCCCGCCGCCAGGGCCTCCAGTTCATGCCGCGGCACCGCGATCTCATAGTCCGAACCGCCGGAGCGTAGCCAATCCAGCCGGTCCATGGTGGCGCCGATGGCCTGGTCGGGCGTGCGGCCGAGGAAGGCGGCGTATTCCCAGCGCAGCATCGCCTCGGTTTTCAGGATATCGGGCAGCGTGGCGGGCACATGGCGGATCTTGTAGCCGCGGGCCTCCCGGTGCCAGTCGAGGATCTGGTCGTCTACCGAGGCCCGGCGCGCCTCGGCCACACGCATGCTGGCCGCGAGCAGATCGCCCGGACGCTCCCGCCGCTCCGAGAGGCAGAGCAGCCAGTCCGCGCTGACCCCGAGTGCCGTTGCGCATTCCGCCACCAGCTGGGCATTGGGGAGCCGCGTGTCGCCTTCCGCGAGCAGCTGGCTGAGTGTCGACCGATCGACGCCCGCCTCGCGCGCAAGGGCACTGCGGTTCAACCCCGCATCGGCCATGGCCGAGGTGAGGCGCTGTCGAAAGCCGGCCGCGCGGTCACGTTTGTCCATGTATCATCACTTGTTGATATATCTCACCATATTGTCGTTTTTGCACAGTAAAGACAGAATTCTCAACAGCCGAGATTGCCTTTACCACGCCCTCAGTGGATCATGGAGGCGGAAATGGACACGCATAAACGCACTGTTTTCAAAGCTTTGACCTGGCAGGGGCTCGGGTTCCTCGTCATGAGCGTCATTAGGTTCCTGATGACCGGCTCGTGGGCGACAGGCGGGCAATACGCGCTGATCAGCTGTGCCACGGGCTTTGTGACCTTCCTCCTGCACGAGCGGGCCTGGGCTTGCATCACTTGGGGGGTAGAGATCGGTCGGCCTGCCGCAGCACCCGGTCGCTTTCGGATGGCCAGCGCCAGGCGCGCCCGCTAGGGTCCGGGAAAACGCCAGGGAGAGCCGCATGACCGACCCAGCCGAGATGCCCTTGATCGGGCCCGGAACCGAGCAGCCCGGCACCGAGGCCATGCCCGCCGATCGGGTGTTCCTGCGCGACTATGTGGCGGAGGTCGAGATTGGCGCCTATGCCGAGGAGCGCGGGGTGACCCAGCAGCTCCGCTTCAACGTTGTGCTAGAGGTCGTGCGCAACACCGCGCATTTGGACGACCGCGTGGGCCGGGTGATCAACTATGATCTGCTGGTGAGCTCCATCCATGACTTGGCGGACGGGCCGCGGATCACGTTGGTCGAGACCTTTGCAGAGCGGCTGGCGCAGGCTTTGCTGGTCGATCCGCGCGCGCGGCGAGCCACCATCCGGATCGAGAAGATCGACCGGCTCCCGGGCGGGGCCTCGCTTGGCTGCGAGATCACGCGGGCCCGGAGCGCCGAGGCCAATGAACGGGTCTGGGCGCTGGCGTCCGAGATCACCGAAACCTAAGCCGTGTCCGCGCTGCCGCTGCGATCTCATTGCGATAAAGCGGACGATATCCGGAAACGATATTGCTGCGATATCAGCGATATCAGGCGGTCTCTGGAAAGAGCCGCAAGGCAACCGTGGCCGCCGATGACTGGAGCGCTGCGAGCCGCACGCTGAGCGCATCGAAGTCCGGCTCCCCGGTGGCCGCGGCCATCGCCGTGCAGAGCCCTCGGCCCGCCGTCCCCGCATCGAACGGAGTTTCGAGCGCGACCCGCTCGATCTGCTGCAAGCGCGCCTGCAGCCCGTGGCCTTCGGTGAGCGCCGCGGCCTCCGGAGCCGTGATCCAACCGGCCTCGGCAAGGGCGGGCGCAACCCCGGCGGGCGCGCCCGCGAGCCCATGGAGCAGGGCACCGGTCTGCAGGATGAACTCGATCTCCATCAAGCCGCCGGCGCCATGCTTCAGCGACCAGGGGCGTTGGCGCTCCAACCGGTGGGCTTCGAGCAGCCGGGAGCGCATCTCGGCCGCCTCGGCCATCACCGCCGGGCTCCCTTGGCGGAGCGCGCGGGCCTCCGCCATAATCGCGGCGGCCTCAATCGCAACCGGATCAGCTCCCACCAGAACCCGGGCACGGGTGAGTGCGAGATGCTCCCAAACCCAGGCCTTTTCCATCTGATAGCCGCGAAAGGCTGCCAGCGAGGTTGCAACGGGCCCTTGGCGACCAGAAGGGCGGAGCCGCATGTCCACTTCGTAGAGGCGCCCCTCGGCCGTCGGCGCGGTCAGGGCCGCGACCAGGACTTGGGTCAGCCGCGGATAATAGGCGGACGCGGCCAAGGGGCGCGGTCCATCGGATTGCTCAACCCCCGCGGCGTCATAGACTGTGATCAGGTCGAGGTCGGATCCCGCGGTCATCTCGCGGCTGCCGAGCTTGCCCATGGCGATCACCGCGAGCCCTCGGCCCGGCGGTGGCCCATGGCGGCGGGCGAAATCCGCGATCACCCGCGGCAGCAGGCCGGTGAGGCAGGCCTCAGCGATGGCAGAGAAGGCAGCACCCGCTTCAGCCTCGTCCGCCATGCCCTGGAGCACCTGGACCCCTGCACGGAACCGCTGTTCACGCGCCCAGCGGCGGGTGGCATCGAGCACGCGCTCATAGTCGTCCTCCCGCGCCAGCCAGGTCTCCAGATCCGCGGTGAGCGCTTCCGGCCCCGGCATCGGCGCGAAGAAGTCTCGGGCGATCAGCGCCTCGAGCGCCATCGGTTCGCGTCCGAGATGGGCGGCAAGCTTCGGTGCCACGGCGCATATCCCGACGATCAGGTCCAGGAGATGCGGGTTCGCGGCGAAGAGCGAGAACACCTGCACGCCGGCGGGAAGCCCCGACAGAAACCGGTCGAACTGGGCGATCGCCTCATCCGGGGTCGCGCTCTCGGAGAGGTCGGTGAGGATGCGCGGCTCCAGTTGCTCGAACAGGCGTCGTGCGCGGGGGCTGCGGGTGGCCGCGAGGCGTCCGGAGCGCCAACGCTCGACGATTCGGCAGGCATCCGACGGGCGCTCGAAACCGAGGGCGGCGAGATCACCCTCCACGATCTGGAGCGGATGCTCCGGCCGGGTGCCTGCCTCGGTCGGAACGAAGAACGCTTCGGTGCGGGCATGAACCCGCCCCAGCCGGTCCGCGATGGCGCGCTCCCACACGGCTGGGTCGGGCTCACCGGAGAGCGCGGCCACCCGGGCGCGGGCCTCGGGGCTTGTGGGGATTGTCTGGGTCTGCGCGTCCTCGATCATCTGGAGGCGGTGTTCGAGCTCCCGGTGGGCGCGGTAGTCCTTGGTCAGAGCCTCGGCCGTCTCCGTTCCCACCCAGCCGCGGTGTGCCAGGACCGAAAGCGCCTCCACCGTCCCCCGCACGCGCAGCGCCGGATCGCGCCCGCCGCCGATCAGTTGACGGGTCTGGGCAAAGAACTCGATCTCCCGGATCCCACCGGGGCCGAGCTTGATGTCGTGTCCGGGCAGGCCTTCGGGCGTGAACTTGCCCTTCTTCTCGCGGATCTTGCGGAGCATCTCGGAGGTGTCTTCGATCGCCGCGAAGTCGAGATGGCGGCGCCAGACAAAGGGCGTGAGGTGGCCAAGATAGGTCTCACCCGCCGCCAGGTCTCCGGCGACCGCGCGGGCTTTGATATGGGCCGCCCGCTCCCAGGTGCGTCCAAGGCTCTCATAGTAGCGCTCGGCCGCCTCCATCGCCATGCAGACCGGCGTGGTGGAGGGGGTAGGCCGCAGGCGGAGATCTGTCCGGAAGACATAGCCCGTCTCGGTCTGCTCACCGATCGCTTTGACCAGGGCGCGGGTGACGCGGATGAACCCGGCCTTGGCCTCCGCGAAATCGTCCGGCTGGAAGCGGTCCTGGTCAAAGAGGCAGATAAGGTCGATATCGGAGGAGAAGTTGAGCTCCCCCGCGCCCAGTTTGCCCATGGCGATGACGGTGTAGCCCGTGTCCGCGGGCAACGTGTCAGGGGCCATGCCGGGCAGGCGCCCACGGGTGAGCGCATCCCGCAGCAGCCAGTCGGTGGCGGCACCGAGAGTGGTGGTCGCCAAGTCACTCAGCGCGCCGGTCACCGTCTCCAGCGGCCACACCCCGCCGAGATCCGCCAGCGCGATCAGCAGCGCGGCGCGGGCTTTGGCCTGCCGGAGTGTCACACCGAGGGCGTTCGCGTCACCGGCCACGGCCGCCTCTCGGCGCAGGTCGTTGAAGAGTGAGGCCAGCACGGTCTCCGGCGCGTCATCCGTCCGCTCCGCGAGCCAAGGGCCGTGGCGGGTCAGCAGCCTCGCGAGATAGGGCGCATTCGCCGCCGCCCCGAGCGCCAAGTCCCGAAGCGGGCCGAGGGCGGGCAGGTCGGGCGCGATGGCCTCGGCGAGTGCCGCATCCGTCACCACGGGCGTGCGAACGATCCGGCTTGTGAGCGATCCGGCCATGGCTCCATCCTGCGCGGCACGGGCGCCGGGTCAAGGGGGGCTCAGCCTGGCGACAGCCGCTCCTCGAGCCGATGCAACTCGCGGCGGAGCTCGGCCCAGAACGCGGCATTGGTGGCTCCGAGCGCCCGAAGCGCGGGCCCGTGGTTCACCCACAGCATCGCCGCCGCCGCATGGCCAAGCACCCGGCGCCGGAGCCGCCCGAACGGCACCCAACGCCCCTTCAATCGGTCGGCGTGAAAGAGGATATGCGCCGCCTCGTCGCGCAGGATCAGCGCGCACATCTGCTCAAGCGCCGGATCCCGGCAATGCCTGGCCATCAGCCGATAGTACGCGGTCGAGGCGATCTCGGTCATCAGCAGCACGGTCAGCTCGAAGCCGAGCCCGAACCAACGCCGGCAGAACAGAAAGCAGCTAAAGCTCCAATGCCCGGCGATCGGCGTGCCCCCGTACCGGCGCACGGCGCAGCCGAGCAGGCGGGAGTGTTCGCGCTCCTCGGCGAACCAGAGCGCCGCCTGGCGGGCGAACAGCGGATCGGCGGCGAGACGGTGCCGCGCGTTCCAGGCGATCAACTGGGCCGGCCCTCCGCCGTCGCCAAGCTGGAACTGTTCGAGCGAGCGGGTCAGCAGGTGCCGCGGCCTCGGCGCTATGGTCAGCGGCGCCTCCCAATCGGGCTCGGGCCGGTCCTCCCGGTTGCGGTGGAAGTGGGCGATCCAGCGGTCTTGGTCCATCGGTCCCTCCTTGCGGTGAGACCGGCAGATGGGGATCGCCTGGGGCGGTCCGGGGGCACTGGCGGGGCACCCCGGAGGTCATCTTGCGGCGTCAGCGGCCCTCGAATTTGGCGGGGCGCTTCTGGATGAAAGCAAGCACCCCTTCGCGGAAATCGCGGCTCTTGCCTGCCTCGCCCTGGAGTTTCGCTTCGAGCGCCAACTGCGCTTCGAAATCGTTCGAGGCCGCGCCCTTCATCGCCTCCTTGAGCAGCCGGAAGGCGACCGACGGCCCGTTTGCCAGCCGCCGCCCCATCTCCTGCGCGCGCGCCGGCAGCGCCTCATCGTCCACCGCCTGCCAGATGAGCCCCCACTCCGCCGCGGTCTCCGCCGGGATCGCATCGGTGAAGAGGCACATCGCCATCGCTCGGGCCCGACCCACCAGCCGTGGCAGCCAGAAGGTGCCGCCCGCATCCGGGATCAGCCCGATCCGCGCAAAGGCCTGAGTGAAGGTGGCCGAGCGCGCGGCGATCACGACATCCGCCGCGAGCGCAAGGTTGCAGCCCGCGCCCGCCGCGACGCCGTTGACCGCCGCAATCACGGGGGCGGGGCTGTCGGTGATGAGCTGCAGGAGCGGCTCGTACTCCTCCCGCAGCGTGCGCTCGAGATCCAGGCTCTCGAAATCCGAGGCATCACCCAGATCCTGCCCTGCACAGAAGCCGCGCCCCTCACCGGTCAGCACGATGGCGCGCGCCTCCTGCGTCGCCTGGCCGAGCGCCTCGAGCAGCTCACGCCGCATCACCGAGTTCAGGCTGTTCATCTTGTCCGGCCGCGCAAGTGTGATCGTCCCGAGCCCGTCTTCGAGTGTCATCCGGATCGTGTCATAGGCCATGTTGTCCTCCCGCGGCGGGCTGCGTTGCTGCGCTTTGGCGCGGAGCCTACGCTGGCTTGTGGCCCGAGGCAAAGGGGGCGGCAAAGGCGAGCGATGGTCTTTATCTTGCGACTGATCGGAGCGGCTGGCATGGTCGCGTCCATCGCACTCTTGGCTTGGCTGGCGCTGTTTCCGGAGCGGGTCCAGACCACCATGGTGGGCTTTGCGGTCGGACAGGTCGACGCGGAACTCCGCGCGCGTCTGCCCGGGCCGGTGTCGTCGCTCGACGGAGGAGGGCTTCGGCGCGCGCTCGGGAGGATGCGTGCCCCTTTGGAGGAGAGGCTGGCCGAGGCGCAGGCCCGCCGGCCGGATCTGCGCGCCATGGTTGCCTGGGTGGCGGCGGCCGAATGCGGGTGCGCGCGGGCGCGGCGCATGCTTGCGGCCAGCATGGCGCTCAATGAGGTGCCGATGCTCGAGGCCCGCCTTGCCGAGGTCGACGGCCTCGAAGCCCGGCTTGCGGAGCGCGCCCGGGAGAGATACCGTAGCGTGGTGGCGGCGCTTAAGGTGGACCTTACGATCTTCCTGGCCACGAATCTCGCCGCCTTTGCCCTGGTGCTGGCGGTCGCCTCGCTCAGGCGGGAGCGGGCCCGGGCGGCAGTTGTGCCTGCCTTTCTGATTCTGGTTGCGGTCGGCCTCAGCTCTGGGATCTACCTCTTTGGCCAGGACTGGTTCTACGCCATCCTCTATGGGCACTTCATGGGGGGTGCCTACCTGATGCTGGTGGGGCTGCTGAGCCTCGCGCTTTTGGCGGTGTTCTGCGCGCCCAAGCCGGCGGAGCGGGCCATGGGGCCAGTGGACACGGTGTTGAACGGGGTGGTGAACGCGTTGAGCGCGATCCCCCTTCCCGGCTGCTGAGGATCAGATCAACAGCCCCGCCGCGCTTTCGTGGCGCAGCAGCCAGACCTTGTCCTCGACCCCGCCCGAGGCTGAGAACCCGCCGAGACCGGAGGCCCCGAGCACCCGGTGGCAGGGGATCACGATCGGCAGCGGGTTGGCCCCACAAGCGCGCCCGACTGGCTGGGCCGCGGTGCCGAGGCGGGCAGCGATCTCGCCATAGGTCAGCGTCTCGCCAAAGGGGATCGCCGCCATCTCGGCAAAGACCGCCTGCTCGAACGGCCCGCCTGCTGGGCGGAGTGGCAGATCGAAGGTGGTCCGCGTGCCGGCAAAATATGCTGCAAGCTGGGCCGCCGCCTCCCGCAGCAAGGGGGTGGCAGGCGGGGCGCCTTCCCCCGGCCAGCGGAGCCGCGTGAGCGCGCCGTCCTCCTCCATCAGTCGGATCGGGCCGAGCGGGCTGTCAACCGCAGCCTCCGTCACAGCAGTTCCACCGGCAGGGCGCTGGTCTCCTTCAGCTCCTCCATCACGAAGCTGGCGGAGATGTCGCGCACCGGCACCTTTGCGATGAGGCGGCGGTAGAGCCGGTCGTAGTCCGCCACATCCGCCACGCGAGCGCGGAGAACATAATCGGTCTCGCCAGCGGTGCGGTAGGCGCCGAGGATCTCCGGGATCTCCCGCACCGCGGTGGTGAAGCGCTCGAGCCAGTCGGCATCGTGGCGGTCGGTGCGCACGGTCACGATCACCGTCTGGGCGATGCCGAGGGCTGCCGGATCACAGAGCGCCACGCGCCCGCGGATCACGCCGGCCTCTTCGAGCCGCCGGATGCGCCGCCAGCAAGCGTTCCGGCTGAGCCCGATACGGGCGCCGAGGGCTTCCAGCGACTGGTCTGCGTCCAGCTGGAGGGCGGCTAGGATGCGCCGGTCTGTGCGGTCAATCTCCACCATTGGGGGAGAATGATGGGAGAATGTCCCGAGAACAATTGCTAATTGCGCAAAAATTGGGAGCACATCCCACGCCAGGCATGGTCAAAAACGCCAATCCACAAAGGAGCCCGCCATGACCCGGTTCGCCCGCCTGTTTCTCACCCATCCGCGCTCGGTCGACGAGAGCTATGTTGAGCATTTCGCCTTTGCGCTCTGGTTTTCGGGGCGGCTCGCGACCGCCGCCGCTGCCGCTCTCTGCCATGCGGTGCTGCCGTTCACCTGCGAGAAGACCGCCTCCCGCATCATCGCCGAGCTCTACGCCCGCACCCACAACCGTGGCCGCTGACAATCGGGAGCGCGCGTCATGTGCCGTTGGGCCGCCTATATCGGACAGCCGATCTTCCTGGAGGAGATCGTCACCGCGCCGGACAAGTCGCTGATCGCGCAGAGCCGCAATGCCGAGGAGTGCAAGACCGTGACGAACGGCGATGGCTTTGGCGTGGCATGGTATGGCCACCGGCCGGAGCCCGGGCTCTACCGCGATGCGCTCCCAGCCTGGTCGGACGCCAATCTGCGCTCGGTGGCGGCGCAGGTGCGCTCGGGGCTCTTCCTTGCCCATGTGCGTGCCTCAACCGGCACAGCCACCGGACGGCAGAACTGCCATCCCTTTGCGGTTGGGCGCTGGTCGTTCATGCATAACGGCCAGATCGGCGGTTACGAGCGGCTGCGGCGCGAGATCGACATGATGATCGACGGGCGCTTCTATGCACACCGCGCCGGCACGACGGACAGCGAGGCGCTGTTTCTCATCGCGCTGGGGGAGGGGCTGGAAACCGATCCGCTCGGGGCGTTGGCACGGGCGACCGGCCGGCTAGAGGCGCTCTCCCGCGATAGAGGGGGCGCGCCGCATGTTCGGATGACCGCTGCACTGTCGGATGGTGAGCGGCTGTACGTGCTGCGCTATGCAACCGACCGGCACGCGCCGTCGCTCTATCACCGCCGCTCGGAGGCGCGGGGCGGCCGGGCAGTGGTCTCGGAGCCGCTGGAGCCGGATCAGACCGGGTGGGAGGTCATCCCGCCCGGCTCTTTTTCGACCGTCAGTCCGGAGGGGGTCGAGACAGTCCCCTTCGTGCCCGTCCTGCCGTGAGGCGAACCATCAGCCCGCGAGGGCCTTGTTCAGATTCTCGTCGACCTTCTCGAGGAAGCCCATGGTGGTGAGCCAGCCCTGATCGGGGCCGACCAGCAGCGCCAGATCCTTGGTCATGTGCCCGCCCTCGACGGTTGCCACCACGGTCTTCTCCAGGGTCTCGGCGAACTCCGCGAGCTTGACGTTCTCGTCGAGCTTGGCGCGGTGCTTCAGCCCGCCGGTCCAGGCATAGATCGAGGCGATCGAGTTGGTGGAGGTCTGCTCGCCCTTCTGGTGCTGGCGGTAGTGGCGGGTGACCGTGCCGTGGGCCGCCTCGCTCTCCACCACGCTGCCGTCCGGGGTCATCAGCACCGAGCTCATCATGCCGAGCGAGCCGAAGCCTTGGGCCACCGTGTCGGACTGCACATCGCCGTCATAGTTCTTGCACGCCCAGACATAGCCGCCGTTCCACTTCATCGCGCAGGCCACCATGTCGTCGATCAGCCGGTGCTCATAGGTCAGGCCCGCCGCTTTGAACGTCTCCTCGAACTCCTCCTCAAAGACCTTCTGGAACAGGTCTTTGAAGCGTCCGTCATAGGCCTTCATGATCGTGTTCTTGGTCGAGAGATAAACCGGGTAGCCGACCGCCAGGCCATAGTTCATCGAGGCCCGCGCGAAGTCGATGATCGACTGGTCGAGGTTGTACATCGCCATGGTCACGCCGGCGCCGGGGGCCTGGAAGACCTCGCGCTCGATGACATTGCCGTCCTCGCCCTCGAACTTGATGGTCAGTTTGCCGGCACCGGGGAAGAGGAAGTCCGTCGCGCGGTATTGGTCGCCGAAGGCATGGCGGCCGACCACGATGGGTTTGGTCCAGCCGGGCACAAGCCGGGGCACGTTTTTGCAGATGATCGGCTGGCGGAAGATCACGCCGCCCAGGATGTTGCGGATCGTGCCGTTGGGCGAGCGGTACATGCGCTTCAGCCCGAACTCCTCGACGCGGGCTTCGTCCGGAGTGATGGTCGCGCATTTCACGCCGACGCCGACCTCTTTGATCTTGTTGGCCGCGTCCACCGTGATCTGGTCGTCGGTCTCGTCGCGCGCCTCGATCCCGAGATCGTAATAGAGCAGGTCGATGTCGAGATAAGGCAGGATCAGCTTGTCCTTGATGAAGGCCCAGATGATCCGGGTCATCTCATCGCCGTCGAGCTCGACGACGGGGTTGTCCACCTTGATCTTCGACATCTCACGTCTCCCAGGCTTGCTGTGTGTCCCTTTGCGCGCGGACCCTAGCGACAGGCTTGCCGCACCGCAACGCGACCAAACGGCGTGGGGTTCGTCAGGGGGCTGGTACCCGGTAAAGCGAGGGCACCCTCGTCGGGGGCTTGTAGAAGCTGTCGGGCAGGTTTCGGTGCCGCTGCATCGCCTTGACCGTGTCCTGGTAGAGCTTCGAGAGCCGCTTGATCTGGCGGCGCATCGCCTCGACCTCGGCCTCGAGCTGCTTTTCCTTGGTTTCGGCGGCCCGGAGCTTCGCCAAGGCATCGCCCACGGCCTTGCGCTCGGCGGCGAGCTTGCCGATAGCGTCGGTGCAGGCCTTGATGTGCTTGGCCTGAGGCGGGGTGCATTTGGCAAGGAAGCGCTTCCAGCCCTTCTCGATCGACGCGGTGGTCTTCTGGATATCCTCAGCGATCTTGAACGTCTTGCCGATGGCTTTGGAGAGGTCTTTGTCCTTCGTCGCCATCTGCGCTTCGATCTTCTCCATCTTGTCGCTGAGTTCTTCCAGTCGCTCGAGCATGGTGGGCATTGGCGGGGGCTCCTTGTTCTCTCGGCGTGCCGAACAGCTTTCCCCAAAAAATCGCGCACCGCAATGAACCCGGAGCGCAGCCACCCGCACAAACACTGTGTCGACCCCGAGAATGCGGGTCACCCGAACAGAAAATGCGGAGGTGTATTATGAGCTTGACGATTGACGGTATCGATTACCCGGAGAGCTGGGACGACCTGATCAAGGACGGCGATCTGATGAAGGTCTTCAAGTCCTATTCGAAGAAGGCCGGGATCGAGTTGAACTACCTCTTCCTCGGCCATCCGATCGACCCCTCAAAGCACTATGCGGTCTTCATAAGTCCCAAGAGCTCGAACATGATCAACATCTCGCACGCCGCGCGCCAGCCGATGGTCGATCTCTGGGAGTCCGGCGACTACGGCCGCGACCCGCGTTGGAAAGATCTGATCAAGGCCGCCAAGGCCGAGGTCCAGAACATGCTCGAGGGCGAGCATCTCATCGGGCGGGCCGGCTTTTTCTGGAAGTCCGAAATCTTCAAGAAGTACCACGCGATCCAGCTCGAGAAGAAGGCCGCGCGCGAAAACACCGGCGGCGCCAAGCTCGACCGCAAGAAGCTCGGCATCATCGGCTTCCAGAACCACGCCGATGCGCGGGTCCAGGCGGCGCTGCAGGCCATGATCGCCGAAGCGGCCGCGGGCAACGAGAGCGGTGCGAAGAAATCCTACGAAAAGGTCCAGAAGCTCGAGCCCAAAGGCAGCATGATCAAAACCACCGACTACAAGGACATGATGAAATCGCTGAAGCGGCTGAAGCTGGCCGCCTGAGGGGTCTGCATCGCGGTGTGCATCACCTCCCTCGGGGATGTGCTCAAGGGGATCGAGAAGTTGGACGTGGTGTGACGTCCCCGCCACGTCCGTTCTCGGCCATATGCTCGGAGATCAGCGCGAAATAGCCCGGCAGCACCGCCGCGAGCCGGGCCCGCCCCTCAGCCGTGAGCGCGAGCGGCTTGGCCCGGCCGTCGGTGCCGGGCTCGGCATAGGCGAGCAACCCCGCGCCGATCAGCCGCTTGGTGGCGTTGGTTACGATGGGGCGGGAGACATCGAGGCGCTCGGCGATCTCGCTCGGCAAGAGGGTGTCGCGGTCGGGTTCGCGGTCGATGACGATCAGGATCAGGAATTGCGTTTGGGTGAGGCCGTGGGCCGCGAAATGCGCCTCGACCGCGCGGATCAGCAAGCTGGCCCAGCGCATCCGGGCGAGGGCAAGGCCGATTGTGTCCGGCTCGAGCCCGGGATAGCGCCCGGCATAGCCATCGAGCATCGCGCGGGTTGGCAGATCCTTCAGGAAGAACATCAGTCGATGCGGGCGAGGCGGGTGATCTCGACAGGGGTCGCGAGCCAGGCCTGATAGGCTGCGAACACCGCGCGGGTATAGGGCTGGGCGTAGTGGGCGTCCAACGCATCGTTGTCCTCCCAGATCTCATAGAGATAGAGGCTCGGGTCATCGCCTTCGCCTTCCAGGAGCGTGAAGTGATGGCAGCCCGGCTCGGCGCGCGTGGCCGGCAGGATCTCCTGGATCGCTGCGCGCGCCGCGTCACGGTGTTCGGGCTTGGGGGTGATGCGGGCGAAGAGAGTAAGGTCGGGCATGGTGGCCTCGTATGTTGTCGAGATAACTATTATGTAGATAACTAAATTGACCTTGTCAACGAAGGGCAGGCGTCGTGACAGTGCTGCGGGCAGACGGAGGGGCGCATGCGAACGAGACTGCGACGGTTCGGGCTGGGGCTGTCGACGCTGTTTGGCCGGCCGCGGGGGTTCTTCTCGCCCTACCGCTATGCAGAGGGGGTCGCCCGGCCAGAGCGGTACCCGGAGCTCGAAGCCGTTTTCGAGGCGGCAGAGCCTGCCATGATGGCGGTGTTGGACGAGATCGACCGTCACAGCGCCCGTCTCGCGGCGATGAACGGACCAGCGCCGGAGCCGCGCTGGGATCAGAGCTGGTTTCCGCGGCTGGACGGAGCGGCGGCCTATGCCCTGGTGCAGATGGCGCGTCCGCGGCAGATCCTGGAGGTGGGCTCTGGGCACTCCACGCGGATGCTGGCGCGGGCGGCGGCAGATGTGGGCGGCGCGGAGATCACCTGCATCGATCCGGCTCCGAGAGCGGCCTTGGCCGGGCTGCCGGTCACCTGGGAACGGGCGCTGCTCTCGCCCGACCACATCCCGAGGTTCCGGGCGCTCGAAGCAGGCGACATCGCCTTCTTCGATGGTTCGCACCTGCTCTGGGAGGGCACGGATTGCGATCTGATGCTGAACCGGATCTTGCCGGTGCTGGCGCCGGGGGTCTTGGTGCACATCCATGACGTCACGCTGCCCGACCCCTACCCGGAGGCCTGGGGCTGGCGCGGCTACACGGAGCAACTCGGCCTTGGCGGCTGGCTGGCGGGGGGCGCCTATGGGGTGCGGTTCGCTAGCCATTATGCGCGGACCCGAATGAACGCAGCGGAGCGGCCAGGGGTTGCGGGGCTGGCGCTGCTGGAGGGGGCGCTGGAGACCAGCCTGTGGCTCGAGCGGGTCTGATGCGGCCAGCGCGCGGAGTGCTCCCCCCCCCCCCCGCGCTCCGCGCGCTGGCCGCGCCCCGCCGGGAGCGCTCAAATCCGTCCGGTCTTTGAACCGTCTGGCCCCCCTTCGGCACTGACCGATCACAGATTGGCAGCCGGGCTCCGGCAGAATGGTTGGAAAGGATCGGACAGATGCGCATCAAGAGCTTCTCGGACGTCAAACGGGACAAGGTCCTGACGCCCTATTTCGAAGACTTCGCCCGCAAGACCGGCATTTGGGAGATGTACCTCTTTGCCCTGAAGCCTGGACAGGCCGCGGAGGTCTATGACGCCCACCTCGCCGAAGGGGCCGGTAACGCGGTGAAGATCCCGTCCAAGATCTGTGCCCAGGCGCAGAAGCTCTACATGCTGCTCGGCACCAAGTTCATCATGCCGGGTGGATCCGAGGCGGAGGTCAAGCGCCAGATCTTTGCCCGCAAGGAGTGGGCCACGGTGCTTGCGGCCGCCCAGAAGGACCGGGTTGCGCATATCGAGAAGGTGCATCTGCCGGCTTTCCGCAAATCGGACCAGTTCAAGGAGTATTTCGCGCTGGCCTATGCGATCGACAGCAAGAAGCTTGGCGTCGACATCGGCATGGCGGGCGCGGATGATAAGATGGTGCGCCAGGTGGCGGTGCATCTCGCGCTCGACGAGAAGGCCAAAGCGCTCGGCGTCGCCAAAGACATGCTGACGGCCTTCAAGAAAAAGGGCAAACGCACGCCGAAGGGCGATGTTCCCACCGACCACAAAGAGGTTGTCGCCCGTCTCTCCAAGAAGGTGGAGAAGGTCTGAGCACAGCCTCTCCGCCCCCTTTTTATCCGCGTCCGCGTGAATCTTTCACGGCGGGCGCGGAAATGGCTTGTGTCGCACCGGGCAACCTGACACGATATTTGGTAGGTCGTTTGGTTGAGCAATACGACCACTGGCAGCCCTCGGTGAGTCCTGTGCTCTCGCCGTACAGGACCACCACCAAAAGTGGGGACCTGAGGCAATGACTGTTACCGAGCATGACTACGCCTTCCAACCGGATGTTCACCCCATCGACATGGTCGAGACATTGGCCGAGCAATCGGCCTGGGATTTCGACCGTCTCGGCGAGAACCAGATCGCGATGGCGATCGAAGGGGCCTGGCACACCTACTCCATGACGCTCGCTTGGTCGGGGCGTGACGACATGTTGCGGTTGGTCTCCACCATGGAGCTTACCCCGCCGGAAGAGTGCCGGTCGGAGTTCTACGCACTGCTCAACCTGATCAATGACCGCGTTTGGGGCGGTGCGTTCAGCCATTGGGGAGCGGAGAACCTGCTCGCGTTCCGGTGCGGCCTGACGCTTGCTGGCGGGGCCGAGGCCACGCCCGAGCAGATCGAAGCGATGGTCTTGAATGCGGTCGGCCTGTCAGAGCGGTTCTACCCGTCCTTTCAGCTGGTGTGCTGGGCCGGGGAGTCGGCCGAAGCGGCCTTCGAGATGGGCATCGAGGCGGCCTACGGCACCGCTTGATCCCCGTTTGCGCGGCCCTGCCGCTCTGCTAGCCTTCCGGGAAAATCGGGAGGTCTGCGATGGCGGGTGCGCTGGATGGGATCGGGCGGCTTCTGCTGCTCGGCTGTGGGAAGATGGGCGGTGCGATGCTGGCCGGCTGGCTTGCGGGCGGGCTGGCGCCAGGCCGCGTGACGGTGCTGGACCCGGCACCGTCGGACTGGCTGAAGGCTCAAGAGGGCCTGGTTCTCAACCCGCTCGAGCCGGAACGCCCTGACATCGCCATCCTGGCGGTTAAGCCCCAGGTGATGGGCGATGCAGCCCCCCGGCTCGCGGCATTTGGCGGGGGCGGCACGCTCTTCATCTCCATTGCGGCGGGAACGCCCATCTCCGCCTTCGAGGCGGTTTTCGGGGGCACGAGCCCTGTTGTGCGGGCCATGCCCAACACCCCCGCTGCGATTGGGCAGGGGATCTCTGCAATCATCGGCAATGGGGCGGTGACGGAGGCCCATTTGGAGACCACCGAAGCGCTTCTGGCCGCGGTCGGAGACACCGTGCGGTTGGAGAGCGAGGATCAGATGGACGCTGTCACCGGGCTCTCGGGGTCGGGTCCGGCCTATGTGTTCCACCTGATCGAAGCGATGGCGGCGGCAGGCGAAGCGGAAGGTCTCGCGCCCGAGCTTGCCATGCGCCTTGCCCGGGCTACCGTCTCTGGTGCAGGGGCGTTGGCGGCGGCGTCGGATGAACCGGCGGGGGTGCTCCGGCAGAACGTTACGAGCCCAGGCGGCACCACGGCGGCGGGTCTCTCGGTCCTTATGCTGGAGTTGCAAGCGCTTATGACGCGCACTGTCGCGGCGGCGGCAAACAGGGGGCGCGAGCTTTCTGCGTCATAGCCGTAACCTGCGGTTGTGCGTTGCACAAAAACCTGTTGACATTGTGCTGCACCGCGTCAATACACGGTAAACCCGCTGAACCAATGTCGCCCCGACACAGGAGTTTGTCATGAACGCGCAGCAGTTCCCTTTCGTCTTCGACGCTGAGAAGATGAAGGACCTTTTTAAGATGCCCGAGTTCGACAAGATGTTCGATCAGGCGAAAATGCCGGGCGTCGACATGAGCGCGATGATCTCCGCTCACCAGAAGAACGTGGGCGCGCTGGTCGAGGCGAACAAGGCCGTGATGTCCGGCTACCAGGAGCTCTACAAGCGCCAGGTCGCCCTGGTGGAAGAGAGCCTCGCGAAGACCAAGGACCAGGTCCTCGAGCTGCAGAGCCAGCCGATCTCGCCGGACCAGGCCACGAAAAACTTCGAGCAGCTGAAAGAGGCCCTTGAGAAGATCGCCGCCGATGTGCGCGAACTCTCCGAACTGGCGCAGCAGGCCAACACCGAGGCGTTCAACATCATCAAAGGCCGGTTCGACGAAGCAGTGGTTGAGTTCAAATCCGCTGCGGACAAGATGACCGGCTAAGCCTGACGTATCGGGTCGATTTGAGCGGGCGCCTGCACCCAGCGGGCGCCCGCTTGCATTTCAGAGACGAGGCGGCAAGGGTCACCGCAAACGCTGGAGACCCCCTATGCCCGACGCACCCACCCCAGAAGCGACGTTCGACGATTTCCTCAAGATCGATATCCGCTGTGGCCGGATTGTCGAGGCGGAGCCGTTCCCCGAGGCGCGCAAGCCCGCCTACAAGCTTCGGATCGACTTTGGCCCGGAGATTGGCGTCAAGCGCAGCTCCGCACAGATCACGGTGCACTACACGCCCGAGACGTTGATCGGCAAACTGGTCATGGCGGTGGTCAACTTTCCGCCACGCCAGATCGGGCCCGTGCGCTCGGAGGTTTTGACGCTCGGCTTCACCGATGCCGACGGAGCGGTGCTGCTCGCAATCCCGCCGGAGGGGTCGGAGCCGGGCGCCCGGCTGCACTGAGCCAATCGGGTCGGCGCTTCTGCCGCGGGTGACAGGCGCGTCACGATTCGACATACTCGCGCCACCGGGGGGCCGGAGAGCAGCAGGGGTGGCGATGACCGAGCAGACCGGCGATGTGCCTTTCTGGGATCTCGAACGGTACAAGCGCGATCCGGCGGAGCAACGGCGCTTGCGCGAAGAGGAGGCAGCACTCGATGGCCGCTATGCGGACCGCGCGGCCCCCGGGCGGCCCCGTGAGAAGGGGCTGAGGCTTAAATTCACCGGGAGCGGAAGCGTCCTGTTCCTCGCGGCCTTGCGCGGGGCGATCTTCTCGATTCTTACCATCGGTCTGCACCGCTTCTGGATGATCACACGGCTTCGCCG
Source organism: Pseudomonadota bacterium (assembly GCA_039816045.1). GTDB lineage: Bacteria > Pseudomonadota > Alphaproteobacteria > Rhodobacterales > Rhodobacteraceae > Thermohalobaculum. Next base: position 55,989 of record JBCBYB010000005.1, on the reverse strand, counting down.
CTTCTACTGGGCGGCGATCCGGATCGACGGAGACCCGCTGGAGTACACCGGGCGCGGCATCGAGAAGCTGCTCGGCTTTCTGCTGGCGATTGTGGTGCTGGCGGCTTATCTCGGCGCGGTGAACCTGGGGCTCACCTTCATGGGCCTGTCCTTTGCCGCCGACGATCCCCTGGTGCTCGAAGCGACGCTGCAGCTGTCCCTGTTGGCGGCCCTGCCGCTGATCTACTACGCGACTTATCGGGCTCAGCGCTACATCCTCTCCCGGACGCGCTGGCGGGGCATCCGCTTCGGTCTCGACGCCGGGGCCTGGGGGTATACGCGCCGGGCGACCCTGCTCAGCATCCTGAGCCTGATCACCCTTGGGCTCGCCTATCCTTATCAACACTACAAGCTGTCCAAGTACATGACCGACCGCGCCTGGTTCGGCGATCTCGGTTTCTATCAGGACGGCAGCTGGGGCGAGCTCTTCGCACAGTGGATCTGGCTCTATCTGGTGGCGGCCATCGGCGGGGTCATGGTCTGGGGCCTGGTCGACAATCCGGGGGATCCGGCCGCTGGCTTTCTCGGCGCGATCGCGCTTACCTTCGGCTTCACGGTGATGCTGCTGCTTTACCAGCGCTATACGATTGCCGCGTTCCGGGTCCTCTGGAACAACCGCTATCTGGGTGACAGCAAGTTCGAGTGCGATCTGAACGCCGGGCGGGTGCTGTGGATCTATTTCGGCGGAGGTTTCGCGACCTCGATGTGCACCTTCCTGGTGGGCGGCGGGATCGCGTTCCTGCTGATCATGGCGGCGATGCCGGTCTCTGACATGGCGGCGTTCCAGGCATTCGAGCTGAGCGGCGATCCGGCAGATCTGCTGCCCGCGGCGCCTTTGGGGATCGCGGCCGTTGTGTCGTATCTGATCATGCTCTCGGTCGGGTTCGCCTTCGGTCAGCTCTTCGTCTCCATGCCGGTGCTGCGGGCCAAGGTCGAGTCGATGCGCATCAGCGATCCGGAACTGCTCTCGCAAAGCCGTCAGCGTGAGGCTGAACGGGCGGGCGAGGCTGGCGGTTTCGCCGATGCGCTGGGGGTCGATGTGGGGGCTGGGATCTGAGCCGATGGCCCGCACCGCGCTTGAGCGTTATTCCCGGCTGGAGGCGGCGGGACGGTATTTCGACGGGGAGAGTGCGCGCCCGCAAGCGGTGATGGTCAGCTTTGGCAAGCGCAGCCTCGTGATCATGGGCTTTGATGGTGTGGCACTGGCGCATTGGCCGCTGGCGAGCCTCGTCGCCGTGGGGGGCGAGGGAGACCGCGCGATGCAGGTCGCCCCCGATCATGCCAGCGAAGAGCGCCTTGTGGTCGACGACAGCGAGATGGTCGAGGCCTTGCGTGCGGTGTGCCCGAAGCTGCACCACCGCCCGGCGGATCGGCGCGGGATCCGGGCCGCTTTGGTTTGGGGCGCGCTCGGGATCGGGTCGGTGCTGGTGATGGTGTTCGTGATCATCCCGCGCTTGGCTGAGCCGTTGGCGGAACTGATCCCCCCGGACAAGGAAGCAAAGCTCGGCGATGCGGTGGTCGAACAGATCCGTGTCGTGCTCGGCGGGTTCAACGAGGAGAACGCGCCCGCCTTCTGTGCCGAACCTGCGGGGCTTGCTGCGCTCGAGACCATGACCGATCGGCTGCGGGCGGTGACGGATCTTCCCTATCCGTTGCGCGTCTCGGCGATGGACCATGAGATGATCAACGCCTTTGCCGTACCGGGTGGGCGCGTTGTGCTGTTCAAGGGGTTGATCCGGGAGGCTTCGTCTCCAGAGGAGGTGGCCGGGGTTCTCGCCCATGAGATCGGCCATGTGATCCACCGGGACCCGACCGTGGGCGTGCTGCGCTCGGCGGGGCGTGCCGGTATCTTGGGGCTGCTGGTCGGCGATGTCTTTGGTGCGGCCGTCGTTGTCGGCGCGACCGAGGCCGTGATGAATGCGAGCTATCAGCGCGAGGTCGAGGCACGGGCCGATGAAGAGGCCTTGGCGATGCTGGCGCGGGCGCGGCTGCCGAGTGCGCCTTTTGCGCAGTTCTTCGGGCGTCTTGCGGAGGAGCATGGGGATATGGCGGGCGTGTTGGAGTATCTCTCCTCGCACCCGGCGCTGCAGGGCCGGGCCGACCGCGCGCGTGAGGGCGATACGATCGGCAAGGCGGCGTTCGACCCGGTGCTCGACGACGGTGCCTGGGTCGCGTTTCGGGAGGTCTGCAGCGAAACCTCGGAGACGTTGCCCGATTGAGGCCTCAGCGGGGCGGCGCCTCCCGCGGCCCCACCCACCCTGGCACCCGCGCGCCTGGAGGCAGGTGTCGCGCCCCCCATCGGCCGCGCGAGGCGCCGGGCGCGGGTCACCGACCTCGGAAACGGGTGTCGCGGGCGATCGGCCCGAGGGCCTCGGCCCGGCCGGTCTCGGTAAGCCAGATGAGCGTGGCGAGCAGGTTGCGCATCGCTGCCGGGTGAAGCCGCGGATCGGTATCGGCATAGACGGTGGCCGTAAGCTCTGGCGCGCTCGCGGGCCCGTCGGCAAGGGCCGCCAGCACCTGCTCCGCCCGCGCCTCCCGGTGCGCCTTTTGCTCTGCCAGCAGTCTGACCGGATCCTCCACCGGCTCGCCATGCCCGGGCAGATAGCGCCGGTCCTTGCCCGCCTCCGCGCGCTCGGCGAGGTGGGTGAGCGAGCTCATGAAGGCCGCCATATCACCGTCGGGGGGCGAGACCAGGGTGCTCGACCAGCCCATCACCGTGTCGCCGGTGAACAGGATGCCCGTTCCCTCGAGCGCGAAACAGAGATGGTTCGAGAGGTGTCCCGGGGTGTGGAGTGCGGTCATGCGGGCCTCGCCGACAGCGATCGTCGCGCCGTCCTTGAGAGTGCGGTCGGGGACGAACCCCGCATCGGCCCCTTCTCCGCCGCCCAAATCGCCCGCCTCGGCCAGTGCTGCCATGGTGGACGAGAGGCCCGCCCCATGGGGACCGAAGGCCATGACCGGAGCGCGTGTCTCCGCCACCAACCCGGGCACGCCGGCGCTGTGGTCGCGGTGGCTGTGGGTGACCAGGATGGTTGTGATCCGCTCGCCGGGATCGAGGGATCCGAGCAGGGCGGCCCGATGCGCCGCATCCTCGGGCCCCGGGTCGATCAAGGCCACGCGTCCGCGCCCGACGAGATAGCTCTGGGTTCCGGTATGGGTCATGGGCGAGGGGTTCGCGCAGGTGACCCGGCGCACGCCCGGCGCGATGTGCGTCAACGTCATCTTGCGGGCCTCCGGAGTGGGCAGTAGCGTCCTGCGATGGCCAGTGCGAGCGGACTTCTCAAACGGTATCTCCCGACGAGCCTGTTCTGGCGGGCCTTCCTCATCCTTGTCATCCCGATCCTGGTGCTGCAAGGCGTGGTGGCCTCGGTCTTTATCCGGCGCCACTATGATGCGGTGACGGTGCAGATGGCGGGCTCGGTGGCGCAGGAGCTTGGCTTCGCGATCCGGCTGGTGGAGGCCGCCGAGACCGAGACGGAGGCTCGCACCCAGCTCCGGCGCTTGGCGCGCCCTCTCGATCTCGGCCTCGCGCTCGATCCGGACGGGGTGGTGGAGCCCCGCGTCGAGCGCGCGTTCTACGATCTCACGGGCCGAGTGATTGCAGAGATCTTCCAGGCGCGGATCGTGGAGCCGATCTCGATCGATTTCGTCTCGCTCCGGAAACGCGTCGATGTGCGGATCGTGACCGACAAGGGCGTGTTGCGCGCCCAGGTGCCGCGGGGGCGGGTGAACGCCTCGAACCCGCATTTGGTGCTGGTCTGGATGACCCTGACGGCGATGGGTCTGACGGCGGTGGCGGCGGTCTTCCTGCGCAACCAGATGCGCCCGATCCGGGAGCTTGCGCTGGCGGCGGCGGCGTTCGGGCGGGGTCGTACGGTGGTGTTCCGGCCGCGCGGGGCGGAAGAGGTCCGTTGGGCCGGGCACGCCTTTCTCGACATGCGCAAGCGGATCGAGCGCCAGATCGGTCAACGCACGGCGCTGCTCTCCGGCGTGAGCCACGATCTGCGGACCCCGCTGACCCGCATGAAGCTGGCCCTTGCGGTCGCGGAGCCTGGGCCGGAGACCGCAGAGATCGCCCGTGACGTCGAGGAGATGGAGCGGATGATCGAAGCGTTCCTCGACTTTGCCAGGGGCGAGGGCGCCGAGGAGCCCGTGCCGGTGGATGTGGTCCTCCTCGCCCAGGAGTTGGTCGATGATGCCGCGCGCAAAGGTCATGAGGTGATGCTCACGGAGGAGATCGACACGCCGGAGGACAGGCTGGTGGCGCTGCGGCGAGATGCGATCAAGCGTTGCCTGACCAACCTGATCGAGAACGCCACGCGCTATGGCACGCAGGTGGCCCTGCGGCTGCGCCTGACGCCCCGGATCTTGGAGTTCACGGTGGAGGATGACGGCCCGGGCATCCAGGCCAACCGGCGTGAGGAGGCGCTTAAACCCTTCGCGCGCCTAGACGAGAGCCGCAATCAGGACGCGGGGTCCGGCGTCGGTCTCGGTCTGTCGATTGCCCTCGACATCGCACGCAGCCATGGCGGGTCGCTGGCGCTCGATGACAGCCCCGGGCTCGGTGGACTGCGCGCAACCGTGCTGTTGCCGCGCTAGCGCCGGCGCAGACCGGGTTTGGGGGGCGGACGACGGTTCAACCAGCGACCGGGTCGATGGGTGGGTGGGGCCCGGTCTGCGCCGGTGCAGCCTCAGTCTCCTGCGGCGATGCCCTTTTGCAGCGCCTTGGCCCGGGCGCGCCGCGCCTGCCAGACTGGCATCAGGATGAGCGCGACCCCCAGCACCAAGAGCGCCAGGGTCATCGGCCGTTCCCACATGAAGCTCACGCCATCCGTCAGGTTCACGGCCCGGGCAAAATTGTTCTCGAGCATGCCGCCCAGGATGAACCCGATCAGCAGCGGCGGCAGCGGATAGTCGGCGAACCGCAGGATCGTCGCAAACACACCCAAGCCCACCAGGATCAAGAGCTCGGTCGCGTTGTTCTGCCCGATATAGGCCCCGATCAGCGTGAAGAAGAGGATGAACGGGATCAGATAGGTCCGCGGCACCGTCAGCAGCTTCGCGATATAGGGGATCAGCGGCAGGTTCAGGATCAAGAGAACGATGTTCCCGATATACATCGAGATGATCACCGCCCAGAACACGTCCGGGCTGTCGGTCATGAGCCGTGGCCCAGGCTGCACGTTCAGCGCGATAAGCGCGCCGAGCAGGATCGCCGTGGTGCCGGAGCCGGGGATGCCGAGGGTCAGCAGCGGCACGAAACTGCCCGTGCAGGCGGCGTTATTGGCGGTCTCAGGCGCTGCGAGCCCTTTGATAGAGCCCTTGCCGAACGCTTTCTGCTCCTCGCCCTTGGCGATGTTGCGCTCGACCGCATAGCCGAGAAAGGACGCGATGGTGGCCCCCGCCCCTGGCATGACGCCGATCAGGAACCCCTGCACCGATTGCCGACCGATCACCGGCGCGATGGAGCGGGCCTCGGCCCCGGTGATCCGCAGATCCTTGATCTCCCCGCCGCTGGCACCGTCGTCCTTCTTCGGGCGCAACACCAGGTTCAGCGCCTCGGGCAGCGCGAACAGCGCCATGGCAAGCGTGATGAAGGAGAACCCCGATTGCAGGTCCATCAGCCCGCCCGTGAAGCGCGGCGCGTTGAACAGCGCGCTCTCGCCGACGGTCGCGAGGATCAGCCCGATCACCGTCATCATCAACGCCTTCACCACCTTGCCCGTGCCGGCAAAGGCGGCGATCGCCGACAGCCCCACCACCATCAGCGCAAAGTACTCCGCCGAGTGGAATAGGAGCGCGACCGAGGACAGCATCGGTGCGAACACCATCAGCAGGATCGCGCTGATCGTCCCGCCGCAGAAGGACGCGATGGCGGCGATGGTCAGCGCCTTGCCCGCGCGGCCCTGTTGCGCCATGGGAAAGCCGTCGAAACTGGTGGCGACCGTGCCCGCGACCCCCGGCGCGTTGATCAGGATCGACGACGTGGACCCGCCGAAAATCGCCCCGTAATAGACCCCCGCCAGCAGGATCAGCGCCGCCGACGGGTCGCCGATCTTGATCGCGACCGGGATCATGATGGCGATGATCGACATCGGCCCAAGCCCCGGCAGCATCCCGATAAACGTCCCGATCAGGCAGCCTCCGATGACCATCAGCAGGTTCTGGATCGAGAAGGCGGCGGCGAGGCCGATCAGGATGCCATCGAGCATGGGTTACTCCAGGAACCACGGGAACGGGCGGAGGAAGATGCCGAGCAATCCGTCCACCAACCCCCACACGACGCCCGCGCCGATGCAGGCGACCACCACCAGCACCACGACCCGGCGCTCGCCCAGCATGATCCCGACGCCGGTGAGGAAGATCACGGTGGAGGCGAGGAACCCGAGCGGGCGCAGCAGCAGCGCATAGGCGATCATGGCGGCGATCAGCGCGAGCGCCTGGCCGATCTTCAGCCCGGCAAGTTCGGCCTTGGTGACCCGGCCGAGCACCTTGCCGTCCTCATCCGGCGGCTCGGTGGGGGCGATCAGGATCAGCACCGCCAGCCCCGCTGCCAGCACCGCCAGGACCTGCGGCCAGGTGTTCGGCAGGAAGGCCATGTTCCGCTCGAAGGGCAGGAGCGGATAGGTGAAGGCCGCATAGCCATAGGCCACGGCCCCCACCAGGAACAAAGCGGCGATCCATTTGTCGAGCGCCATCGGCCCGCCCTCGCCGCGCGCGCGTCAGAGGAAGCCGAGCTTCTTCATCAGATCGCCGATCTGCTGCTCCTGCGCCTCGAGGAAGGCGCGGAAGTCGTCGCCGGAGTTGTGGATGTTGACCCATCCATTGCGCGCACGGACCGTCTCCCACTCCGATGTGTCGTACATCTTGGCCAGAACGCCGCGATAGGCCTCGGCCTTGTCCTCGGGCAGACCCGGGGCCGCGAAGAACCCGCGCCAGTTGACGAAGGTGGTGTCGACGCCCTGCTCCTTCAGCGTGGGCGCGCTCTCAAACGCCGCAACCCGGTCGTCGGAGGTCACACCGATGATCTTCACCTCGCCCGCTTCGGCCAGCGCGACCGCCTCGGAGAAGCCGGTGGAGAGCGCTTGGATCTCACCCGAGAGCAGCCCCGCCATCGCCTTGCCGCCCGCGTCATAGGGGATGTATTTCACCGCCGTCGGGTCCTCGCCCGCGGCCTGCATCGCCATCGCCGCCACCAGGTGGTCCATGCCGCCCGGAACCGAGCCGCCGCCGATGGCGACCGAGCGCGGGTTCGCCTTATAGGCATCCAGCAGATCGGTGAAGCTGTCGATCTCGCTGTCCTTGTGCACCACGAAGGCCGCGTAATCGCCGATGGTCCCGGCGATCAGCGTGAGGTCGCGGAAGTTCTGCGGGAACACTCCGGTCAGCGAGCGGATCACGATGGGCGTCGAGTTCACCATCAGCGTGCCGTGGTTGCTGTCGGCGTTCTCGATCAGGAAGCCGATCGCCTTGCCGCCGCCGCCGCCCGACATGTTCTCATAGCTCGCCGAGCCTACAAGCCCGCTCTCGGTCAGCGCCTCGCCGGTGCCGCGCGCGGTGCCGTCCCAGCCGCCGCCGGCGCCGCCGGGGATGAGGAAATGGATGCTGTCGACATCGGCCGCCGATGCGCCGCCCACCGAGAGCGACAGCGAAGCAACGGCGGCCAGCACCGCACGGCGGGTGAGGGCAGTCAGGGTCATGTGATCCTCCCAGATCGATGTGGCGGCCGCGCCGCCGCGGTCTCGTTGTGCGCAGCATAGCCACGCCGCTCTGCGGTTTACAAGCAGGGCTTTACAAGCGGGGCGTTGCGGGTCCATGGGTCGCGTCAGACGGGAAAGCCCGCGTATTCGGGAGGAGGTTGCGATGACCAGCCCTTGCATCATCACGGTCGCGATCACGGGATCGGTGCCGCAGAAATCTGACAACCCAGCGGTGCCGATCACCATCGAGGAGCAGGTCGAGTCAACCCATGCGGCCTTTGAGGCGGGGGCCAGCCTCGCGCATTGTCATGTCCGGCTGCCGGACGGCACGCCGACCTCGGAGCCTGAGCGGTTCGGGCGGCTGATGGAGGGGCTGCGCGCCCATTGCCCGGGTATGATCATCCAGCTCTCAACCGGCGGCCGCTCCGGGACGGGGCGCGAACGGGGCGGCATGATCCCGCTGAGACCCGAGATGTGCTCGCTCACGGTCGGCTCCAACAACTTCCCCAAGCGCGTCTACGAGAACAGCCCAGACCTGATCGACTGGCTGGCGTCGGAAATGAACGAGCACGCCGTGAAACCGGAGATCGAGGCCTTTGACCTCAGTCACATCTTTCAGGCCGCGAAGATGGTGGCGGATGGGCGGCTGGCCTCGCCCGTGCATGTCCAGTTCGTGATGGGGGTGAAGAACGCGATGCCCGTCGACCGCACGGTTTTCGAGTTCTATGTGGAGACGACCAAGCGGCTGCTGCCCGATGCGACCTGGACGGGCGCCGGGATCGCCGCTGGTCAGCTCGAGCTGAACAAGTGGTCGCTGGAGCTCGGCGGGCATTGCCGCACCGGGCTCGAGGACAACATCCGCATGGACCGCGGGACGCTGGCACCCTCGAACGCCGCTCTGGTCGCCCGTGTAGCCGGTCTTTGCGCCGAGTACGACCGTCACCCGGCGAGTGTCGCCGAGGCCCGTGAAATCCTCGGCCTGCCCGCCGCGGCCTGAGTTTGGAGACCCCCATGATCCGTCTGTTTGTCCTTGGCGCGGCACTTGCGCTGTCCCTGCCCGCGAGTGCTGCTGAGGTGACCCTGACGCTGCACCACTTCCTCAGCCCGAAATCCAACACCCACGCGAACTTCCTCGCCCCATGGGCCCGCGCGGTGGAGGAGGCCTCGGACGGGCGCATCGAGATCAAGATCTTCCCGTCCATGACGATGGGCGGCAAACCGCCAGAGCTCTATGGGCAGGTGCGTGATGGGGCTGCGGATATCGTCTGGACCCTGCCGGGCTACACGCCGGGTGTCTTCCCGCGGATCGAGGTCTTTGAGCTGCCGACGGTGCATGGTGGTTCGGCGACTGAGACCAACCGCGCGATCCAGGCGATCTGGCCGATGGTGGAGGCGGATTTTGCTGCGGTGAAGCCGATCCTGGTGCACGTCCATGCCGGCAATGCTCTGCATCTGCGGGGCGAGGGCGCGCGCGAGCCGGGCGATTTGGCAGGTCGTCGGTTGCGCACGCCCTCGCGGACGGGCGCGTTCATGATCGAGGCCTGGGGCGCTGAGCCTGTGGGCATGCCCGTGCCGGCGCTGCCCCAGGCGCTCTCCAAAGGGGCGGTCGACGGCGCGCTCCTGCCCTTCGAGGTGATGCCGCCGCTGAAGCTCGACGAGTTGACCGAGGTCTCGGTCGAGGGCGTGGATGGCAGCCGATTTGGCACCGCGATCTTCCTCCTTGCGATGAACAAGGAGCGCTATGAGAGCTTGCCCGCGGATCTCCAGGCGGTGATCGACGCGCATTCCGGTGGTGCCGTTGCGGACATGGCGGGTGCTGTCTGGGACGGGGCAGAAGAGGCGGGCCGTGCGGCGCAACGGTCCTCGGGGGGGACGATCCAGGCGCTGACCGCCGAGGAGAAGGCATCCTTCGATGCGCTCGGGGGGGCCGCGGTCACGCGTTGGATCGACGAATCAGCGAGTCGCGGTGTGGACGGAGAGGCGCTGGTCAAGGCCGCGCGAGAGGCGATTGCGGCGGCTGGGGACTGATCCCGACCAAGGATCGCCGCACAATTGCCTCTTCCGGCCACAGTCTGACCTGATTTGCCGGACAATCTTCCACTGTTCCCTTGAGTTTTCTGATCGAAAGTTCGATTCTGCGAATCCGGGGGTGATCTTAGGTGCGCGGTCCGGAGATTGGGACGCATGGGACGTCTGCGGGACGAGAGTGGCTCGGTGGAGCGCAGAGAGTTGAGTGATCTTGCCTCAGGGTCTGAGGAGAGCGGCTCTGCGCGTGCACTCCGTCTGCATGGCGCGCTGGTGCGAAAGATGAAGCACCGCCCCGATGGCTCCGAAGGTGCTCCGCCTACCGATCCGGCGCCCTCCTCTCAGAAGGAAGCGGCGCGCGGCAACGCAGAAGTTCTGGACGCGGCCGTCTTGGACGAGAGTGACCCGCTAACAGATCAAGCCGACGCGGAGCCGGTCGAGGTCCACGCGGCCGATAGCGACGCGTTTCAGGCTCCTGTGGTTATCGAAGGCAAGGCGGTTCCGGCCGTTTCCCGCCCCGATGTGTCGCCCGAGAGGCGCTATGTCCTCCACAAGCTGAGGGACGCCGCGCGCCAATGGGGTGGCTGGGTGCGCGACCGGGTGGAAAGCGGTGCGACCCGCACCGGGCGCCAACCGGTCTATGACACCGACCACTTCTCCGAGGAGCATTTCTTCAAGGCCGAGCGGCGCGATGACGGGTGGAACCGGGCCGACTACGTCGTGCTTGGGACGGTGATCGCAGTCGGCTTGGCCATGGCGCCTGCCTCAACAGGCGACAGCGATCCGAACAGCGTGGTTGCAACCGCTGACGGTCCGGTCGAGGTCGCGTCCGCGGTCTATCTTGTTCCCAAGCCGGCTGCCGAACCCGATCCGGTGGCGGCCGAAACCCAAGCGCCTGTCACGGAGGAGCCGGCCCGCAACGCGTTGGGCACCGTCATACAGAAAGTGATGCCGGAGCCACCGGGGTTGTTGGACTATCCAGTGCGCGCGGCTGAGCGCTTTGCTGTTTGGCGCTATGGCCGGCAGCCGAGCGGCCCCACGAACCCCTTGGCGCTGAACGTGGCTGTTAAGACGATGGCGCTTGCTGTTCTGCCCAACCCGGTCGAGGCATGGGGCGTGGAGACGGCCCTTGGCCTCGAAGGTCCGCGCTTGGCCGAGGTGCGGTTGCGGCTCTCGTTTGCGGACCCTGGGATTGAAGCCGGTGGTCGCTCCGAGGATCCGGCGCTGGACGCTCCGGCCCGCTCCGCCATCGCCCGCTTGCAGCGGCGGGAGGGGCTGCCGACAACTGGCTACCTCGACACCCGTACGCTCACCGCCCTCGAGGCCGTTACCGAGAAGGCTCTGTCGGACTGGCGTGCCGAGGAGCGGCGTCAGCGCTTGCGTTCCGCCCGGCGCGCCCCAGCAGAAAGCCCTCAGCCGCCGCAGGTCGCGCAACCCTCAGGGCCGATCAGGGGTGCGGATGGCTGTCTGCGCAATCAGGCGGGGCGCCTCTTGCCAGGTCAGGGCTTGAGCTGTGATGTCCGCGGCCTGGTGCAGGTGCTAGGCGATACAGCGACGTCGCCCGAACGCGCGCGCAAGATCGACGCTTTGGCGGAAGGCGCTGGCGCCGATCGCTAACCCGTTCCGATGATCGAACAAGGGCGGCGAAACTCCGGGTTGCGGCAGTCTGTCGTTGCTGGTAGGTCTGATTGATCTGTAGACAACCAGCCTGCTTTGTCAGGGCGCGGGGACGGCTGGCGTATGGACGTCGCCGCGTGCGTGTATTGCGGCGGCGTGAGGGGTTAACATGTCGCGCAATGATCTAGAGTTGCTTATTCTCGACGTCATCCGCTGCTCACGCGGTATCCGCGAGCTCGCCCTGGTTGAGGCGTCGCAACAGGAGCCGGGCAAACGCAAATTCGAGCTGAACCGTGTGCTTGTCGAGCTGATCGAAGGCTGGTGCGTTGAGATGATAGAGCGCGGCTTGCCGGGAGTAGAGCTGCCCAAAGAGACCCCTCGCGACATATCGGATCCGACCATGTTGGCGCATATCGAGGCCGTGCTTATGGCCCGTCGCGAAGCATCGCAACGGTCTCGCCCCGAGGTCCGCTATACCGGAGAGGTCAGCGCCTAAAGCACGTAGCGGCTCACATCGACCGAGCGGGCAAGGTCTCCGAGCGCTGACTCAACCATCGCAGCATCCACGGAAACCTGCTCACCGGACCGGTCGGGGGCGGTGTAAGAGAGCTCCTCGAACAGCTTCTCCAGCACCGTGTAGAGCCTCCGGGCGCCGATGTTCTCCACCTGGGCGTTCACCTCCGCCGCGATGCGCGCAATGGCCGCGATGCCGTCCTCGGCGAAGGTGACAGTGACGTCCTCGGTTGCCATCAGGGCGGTGTACTGTTTGGTCAGGGCGTTGTCCGGCTCGGTCAGGATGGCGCGGAAGTCCGCCTCCGTCAGCGCGCCGAGTTCGACCCGGATCGGCAAGCGCCCTTGCAGCTCCGGCAGCAGATCCGAGGGCTTGGCGATGTGGAACGCACCCGAGGCGATGAAGAGCACATGGTCCGTCTTCACCGACCCGTGCTTGGTGGCGACGGTCGTGCCCTCGATCAGCGGCAGCAAGTCGCGTTGTACCCCCTCGCGGCTGACATCGGCCCCGCGGGCGTCGGAGCGGGCGCAAACCTTGTCGATCTCGTCGAGGAAGACGATGCCGTTCTGCTCCACGGCGTCGATGGCGGACCGCGTGATCTCCTCTTGGTCGATCATCTTGTCGGCCTCCTCGGCGATCAGGAGGTCATAGCTCTCGGCAACGGTCATCCGGCGCTTGCGGGTGCGCCCCGAGAACGCCTTGCCGAAGAGATCGCTGAGGTTGGCCATGCCCGCCTGCCCTTGCAGGCCCGGGATGTCGAGCATCGAGAGCGGGTTGGCGGTGTCGGCCACTTCGATCTCTATCTCGGTGTCGTCGAGCGCATTCTCCCGCAGTTTGCGGCGGAAGGCGTTGCGCGTGGTCTCACCGGCCTTGTCACCGACGAGTGCCGTTATCACCCGTTCCTCCGCTGCGCCGTGGGCCTGGGCCTTCAGCTGCTCACGCCGACGGTCCCGGACCATGACGATGGCCTGTTCCACCAGATCGCGCACGATCTGCTCCACATCGCGGCCGACATAGCCGACCTCGGTGAACTTCGTGGCCTCGACCTTCAGAAACGGCGCCTGGGCGAGTTTCGCGAGGCGTCGGGAGATCTCGGTCTTGCCGACCCCGGTCGGGCCGATCATCAGGATGTTCTTGGGGTGCACCTCGTCGCGCAGCGCCGGATCGAGTTGCTGGCGCCGCCAGCGGTTGCGCAACGCCACAGCGACCGCGCGCTTGGCCGCAGCCTGGCCGATGATGAAACGGTCGAGCTCGGAGACGATCTCGCGAGGCGTGAGGGTGGTCATGGCGCGCTCCTGACAGTCTGATAGGGCGGCAGATAGTCCCTTACGCCTCCGAGCGGAAGGGCGCGCATCAGCCGCCCGCGGAGGCTGGTCCACCCGGTGCCCAGGGCCGTGACGCCCGTCCCGAGGATCAGCAGGACCGCCGGGACCGCGATCTCGGCCCGCGCCTCCTCGAAGGCCAGCGTGAGCAGCAGCCCGAGATAGGCGACCGCCGAGAGCAGGAAAGAGCGCCGATCGATCACCAATGCGACCAGCGTCATCAGCGCGATCACACCCACCAGAGCGAACAGCGCGGTCTCTGTCCCCATCCGGTAAAGCGAGAGCGCCAGGGTGTTCACGATGGCGGGCGCGGCCAGAAGGTGTAGCCAGAAGCCGCAGCGGGAGAGCCGTCCGATCCGGTGCGGGTCACGCACATCGAAGGCCATGGCGAGTGTGAAGGCCATTAGCCCAAACCCGAGCATCACCAGCGCGACCGGCAAGGCCGTGGCGAGGTCGAAGATCCGCATCGGATCGCGCCAAAGGCTTACAAAGCTCAGCGGCCCGCTGAGCGTGTCGGTCACCAAGAACAAGGGCGGGAGGCTGCACAGCCCCGTCAGGAACACCGCAAAGGGCAGCCGGAATCTGACGAAAAAGGCGAGGACCACGACCGCGCCGATCCCGAACCCCTGGGCGACATCTGCGGCGATAGCATCCGCGCCGCCTCGGACGATGTCGAGCAAAACGGCGATCCCCGCTTGTACGGCGAAGATCCCCGTCCCCGCGCAGAGCACGATGGAGGGCAGGACCATCCGCCGCTTGAGCGTGAAGTACTCGGCCAGCAGCCAGCAAATCAGCACGCCCATCACCCCTGCTATGCCAGCAGAGCCAGTGCCGAGCCCGGCCAACATCACCCCGCCCGCGATCAGGAGCACGACGCCCGCGGCGACGAAGACCTCGTTCAACCCGCGGAAGAGCTCAAACGGCTCGTCCTCCTTCGGCATCCGAGCGCGCAGCCCGGCCCGGGTCTGCGCCAGGCTGGCCAGGGAGGCGGCCTGTGCCTCGGTCACGATCCCGGCTGAGACCGCACTCGCCAGGTCATCTGGTTCGATCGGCGTGCTCATTCGGCGGGCGGTCGGCTGCGGCGCTGCCGGCGCGCCGCGCGGCGGGCTGCCTTCTCCTCGCGCCGGGCGGCTTTCGCCTCTCGCCTGCGCGTCTTTTCGGCGGCCCAACGGGTGAGGCCCTCCTGGGTGGCATAGGGCCAGTAGCGCCAGATCCAGCCCGGATGCTCCAGTGGGGGGATGCGGCCTCCGGGCCCGAGCGTCCAGTTCCGTGCGCGCGAGATCCGGTGGAGCGTCGGCCAGGTCGCAAGCTCCAGCGCCACGATCCCGAGCACGATCCAGGTCCAGTCGCTGACATCAAGCCGCAGGCCGAGCGGTTCCGTGATCGACATCACCAGGGGTTTGACCATCGCCATCTGCATCGCGAACAGCACGGCAATCCGGTTGATGCGGAGCGCGTAGATCCAAGCGACTGCGAAAGCGGCCAGAACGGCGATCAGATCCAGTGGCCCCGGCAGCATCCCCAGCACGCGCCCCACCATCAGCGCGCACACCCCGCAGCCCATCAGATGGAGCGGACGGGCCGCGGCCAGCCCGAAATCGTCGCTGTTGAGATCGAGCCGCCGGGCCGTGACCGCCGCCCAAACCGCCAGCCCACCGAAGGCAATCGCGAACAGTGGCTGATCGAGCAGCGAGGCGACGATGCCGCGGGGGCTGAACCCCTCGACTTGGCGGAGACGCTCCATATCCGTGCCGAAGAGCGTGAGAAACAGCCCCACCAGCATGAAGGTCACGACCGGGGAGACCAAACCCGGCAGGCGAAACCGGAAGAGAAACGGTATCATGCCGACCGCTGCAACCATGGAGACGATGGCAAGCCGCGTCTGAAACGGTCCCACCCGCAGCTCCGGCGTCGAGAGCGCCAAGGCGAAGCCGAGGGACAGAGGCCCCACGATGCCGAGCGCCGAGCCCGGCCAGACCAGGTTTCGCCGCCCTGCGACCTCGGCTGCCAGAAACCAGCAGGTCAGCCCCACTCCCGCGAGCATGAACGTCGCCGCCGGTCCGGCATTGGCCCGGTCATCGCCCATCGACCAGAACACCAGGACCAGCACAACGATCCAGACAAGCACGATACCGAGGGCGACCACCGCCTCGAACCCCGCATTTTTCAGCGGACGGCCGGAGGGGTCGATCAGCGGCACATCGCGTTTGGAGAGCGTCCCGCTCATGGGGCCGCCACCTCTACGGTCGCACTGCCGTTGGTGAAGACACAGATGCCGGCGGCGATGCTGAGTGCCTCACGCGCGATCCGCTCGGCATCCCAGTCGGTGTGGAGAAGACCCCGTGCCGCGGCGAGCGCATAATTGCCACCCGAGCCGATGGCGGCGATCCCGTCTTCCGGCTCCAGCACGTCGCCCGCGCCCGTCACGATCAACAAGGTGGTGCCGTCGGTGACAATCAGCATCGCCTCGAGCTTCTGGAGGTACTTGTCCGTGCGCCAGTCCTTTGCGAGATCAACCGCGGCGCGCAGGAGTTGCCCCGGATTGGCTTCGAGCTTGGCTTCGAGCCGCTCGAGCAAGGTGAAGGCATCCGCGGTCGCACCTGCAAAGCCTGCCACGACACGCCCGCCACCCGCCTCCAACCGGCGCACTTTGCGGGCATTGCCCTTCACCACGGTCTTGTCGAGGCTCACCTGCCCGTCGCCGGCCACGGCCACCTGCCCGCCGCGCGCAACCGCCACGATCGTGGTCCCGTGCCATCCTGGTCCGCTGTTGTCGCCTTGCATGCCTCGCCTCCCGTTCCCACTTGATCTAATGGCCCAAGCATTCAGGGCCAACCACCGGTTGCCGAGGTCACAATTCCTGTGGCCATCCGAGCGCGCCTCGACCATTGTATACGCCGCCGGTTTTAGCCGGGGTTTCACGAGACCATCGTTCTGGAGATCACGAAATGGTTTGCTTCTGTCATATTCCGCTCTCTCACGTTCCGGCGAGTTTCGCCAAGATGAACCTGAGCTTTACCCCGCCGACCATCCCGCTGCAGATGAACGCGGCGCTGGCGCTTGGCTTTGGCAACAGCATGCGCCTCGATATGGCGATCGCCCTTTGGATGCAAAACCTGCGGCTCCCGAGCCTCAAGCTGAACGGCGGGCTGATGGCGCAGCTGAAGATCGCGCTCGGGATGTTCGATCTGTTCGATTTGCCGAAGCTCCAGGCGCAGCTCGCGCTCGGGGTGCAAAGCCTGAAGGCCAACGCGCTGCCGAAGCTCGCCTTCCTCGCCAAGCTGAACCTCGCCGCCGTGTTGCAGCTGGCGATGGTCGCCCGGCTGCAGCTGGCGCTCGATGCGCTCAAGATCAACCTCAGCGCGTGGGCACCGACGCCGACCATGTCGATGCGGATTGCGCCCTTTGCCCTGAAGCCGCCGCAGCTTGTCATGGGCCAGATGCTGCTGGGTGTGCCGATCGCGCTGAAGTTCTCCGAGACGCTCGGCGTTCCGGTCAGCCGCCTTGGCAGCCATTTCCGGGCGCTCGCCTCGATCAAGCCGCCTTCGCTGGGGATCTCGGTGCAGGCGATGATGAAGATCTGCATGGCGCTCGAGGCGATCATGACGATCAAGGCCGCCTTTGGGGTCAACGCGCTGTCGCCCGCAGGTCTCAGCAGCATCGCGGCAAAGCTCAAGCTCTATGCCGGCCTGCCGCTGCCCGTGATCCCGCCGCTCAATTTGCAGGCCAAGCTCGACGGGCTGCCGTCGCTGCCAGATCTCAAGCTGGGCGCAGGCGCGCTGCCGCCGAGCGGGTTGTCCTTGCAGCTGCCGCAGATCCCGATCCTGCCGACGCTCAACCTTTTGGCGACCCTGGCGATTACACTCAACGCCAACTTCAACATCTCGCCTTGTGGGCCGGGGGGCTGTGCGTTCGGCTGATCCCGTCGTCTTTATGACGAATTGATGCTGGTCTCCTGCGCCGCTCGGGCGTATTCGGGCGGTGAGGGGCTCTGGTGCCCCAGACCAGACGGGAGAGCGACATGAAGGACATCCTCGATCAGCTCGAAGCACGCCGGGCCGACGCCCGCCTCGGCGGCGGCGAGAAGCGCATCGCGAGCCAGCACGCCAAGGGCAAGCTCACGGCCCGCGAACGGATCGAGGTGTTGCTGGATGCCGGCTCTTTCGAAGAGTTCGACATGTTCGTCGCGCACCGCTGCACCGACTTCGGCATGGCCGAAACCAAGATGCCGGGCGACGGGGTGGTCACGGGCTGGGGCACCATCAACGGGCGCCAGGTCTATGTCTTTTCCCAGGATTTCACCGTGTTCGGCGGATCGCTCTCCGAGACCCATGCAGAGAAGATCTGCAAGGTGATGGACATGGCCGTGCGCAACGGCGCGCCGGTGATCGGGCTGAACGACTCGGGCGGCGCGCGCATCCAGGAGGGCGTCGCCTCGCTCGCAGGCTATGCGGAGGTGTTCCAGCGCAACATCCTCGCCTCGGGCGTCGTGCCGCAGATCTCCGTGATCATGGGGCCGTGCGCGGGTGGCGCGGTCTACTCCCCCGCCATGACCGACTTCATCTTCATGGTCCGCGACAGCTCCTACATGTTCGTGACCGGCCCTGATGTGGTGAAGACGGTGACCAACGAAATCGTCACGGCCGAGGAACTGGGCGGCGCCAAGACCCACACCTCGAAAAGCTCCGTCGCCGATGCGGCCTTCGAGAACGACATCGAGACGCTGGCCGAGGTTCGCCGCCTGGTCGACTTCCTGCCGCTCTCCAACCGCTCCCCGGTGCCGGAGCGGCCGTTCTTCGACGCACCCAACCGGGTCGAGAGGGCGCTCGATACGATGATCCCGGAGAACCCCAACCAGCCCTACGACATGCGCGAGCTGATCCACGCGGTGGCCGATGAGGGCGACTTCTTCGAGATCCAGAAGGATTTCGCCGGCAACATTCTCACGGGCTTTATCCGGCTCGAGGGGCGCTCGGTGGGCGTGGTGGCAAACCAGCCCATGGTGCTCGCCGGTGTGCTGGACATCGACAGCAGCCGCAAAGCCGCCCGTTTCGTGCGCTTCTGCGACTGTTTCGAGATTCCGATCCTGACGCTGGTGGACGTGCCGGGCTTCCTGCCGGGCACGGGCCAGGAGCACAACGGCGTCATCAAGCACGGCGCCAAGCTGCTCTTTGCCTATGGCGAGGCAACGGTGCCGAAAGTGACGGTGATCACACGCAAAGCCTATGGCGGGGCCTATGATGTCATGAGCTCGAAGCACCTGCGCGGAGACATCAACTATGCTTGGCCGACAGCGGAGATCGCGGTGATGGGCGCCAAAGGGGCCGTGGAGATACTCTACCGCTCGGAGCTCGGCGAGCCCGAGAAGATCGCCGCCCGCACCCAGGAATACGAGGACCGCTTCGCCAACCCCTTCGTGGCCGCGGAGAAAGGGTTCATCGACGAGGTGATCATGCCCCAGTCGACCCGCCGCCGGATCACCCGAGCCTTCGCAGCACTCCGGGGCAAACAACTCCAAAACCCCTGGAAAAAGCACGACAACATCCCGTTGTGATGTACCGAACTCTTGGTGATCAGTCCGAGGTAGATAGACGCCGGGCAATGCTTTCGGAGCCTCACATCGCTCCGTTGGCAGCTTATGCTGAGGATTTGCGCCAGCAGGGGTGGGGAGAGGTCCCGGATTTTGATCCGTGCGATGGTGGCGTCCGTGCGGAGATCTTGTTCCTGTTGGAGAAGCCCGGACCGATGACATCGGTCTCCGGCGATCGGTTGGGATCGGGTTTCATCAGTCGAGACAACAAGGATCAGACAGCAGAGGCGATTTCCGAGAAGATGGAAAGGGCGGGAATTCCGCGTGTTAGGTCAGTTGTTTGGAATGCGGTACCTGGTTGGAATGGCACTACAAGTGTAACGGCGGACGAAAAGCGGCGAGGTGCTGAAGAGCTACCAAGGCTCCTAAAGCTGCTCCCTCGGATCCGATGCGTTGTGCTTGTTGGCAAGAAAGCGCAGTCACTTCGCTCCTTGTTACCCCAGAAACTGTGCGCCTTTGAGTCGGCACACCCGTCGCCAATCGTTCGCGGAACGAACCGGCCTAGTTGGGACAGGATATCCGAAGAATGGGCGACGGCTTGGCAGCATGTAGAACAGAATCGAGTGACAACATTCCACATGATCTCGGGCGGGCCGCGGCCCGTCGCGCCGTTCTCCCATGCGGTGGAGGCGGATGGTTGGGTGATCCTGACCGGGCAGATGCCGACGGATCCGGAGGCGCCGGATGCGCCTTTGCCCGAGGGGGTTGCGGCGCAGACCGAGCGGGTGCTGCAAAACCTCGAGATTGTGCTGAAGGGCGTGGGCCTCGACCGCTCCCACATCCTGCAGCGCCGCTGCTATCTCACCGAGTTCGAGCGGGACTATGCGGCATTCAACGAGACCTATAAGGCCTTCTTCCCCGCGGACCGTCTGCCCGCGCGCACCACGGTGGGGGTGACCGCCTTGGCCGTGGGCGCCTTGGTGGAGATCGACTGCCTCGCCCGCCGGCCCTGAGCGACGGAACCACTGCGCCCCCGCGTTGGAACCCGAAATGCGGTACAGCGAATGGCAAACGGCGGGAGGTTAGGCGCATGCGGATGAAGACACTCGGTGCGGTTGCGGTCATCACGGTCGGTCTCGCCGGCTGCCACTATCATGGCTATGGCCCGGGCCCGGTGCTGAGCGGCGCTGCGATCGGCGCGGCGGCCGGAGCCGTCGGTGGCGCCATTGTTGGAGCACCCGGGGTCGGGGCGGCTGTGGGCGCGGCCTCTGGCGCTGTGATCGGGGCGGCCCGGTCGCATCACGGCTATGGCCACGGGTATGGCTACTATCGCGGACCCCGCTACGGCTATTACCGCGCCCCGCGCTATCGCTACCGGCGCTATCACCGTCACTGGTAGGCCGCGGCGGTCTGACCGGAGTCCTCAGCACAATTGTCCTTCGGGATGCATGGACGGTTCACCTTTTTGAACCACTCTTGGAGGGAGAGCCCCAGTCCTCGGAGCGGACCCATGACGCAATCGCAGAAGCACGATCCCTATCGCTTGGCGAAATACGTGGCCGAGGCCGCGTTGGACGGGATTGCTGCGGGCTGGACCTGTGTCCTGTTGCTGCTGTGGTTCGATATCGGCGGGCTGGGCACGCTGGTCCACGGGGCTCAGGACGGACTGACGGCGCTGTTCCTGCTGCTGATCTCCTTCGGTGTGACCTTCGGCTTTGTCGGGATCGCCTGGCGCGTGATGGTGATGCTGCCGGAAGAGGATTGACCCCTGCGCCGGCTCCACCGTAAGGAGCGGCCATGCAGGATGAACAGGATCTCGAAGGGCTCAAAACCGCCCTCGCCGCCCCCCGCGACCGAACCCCCGATGGCGGGCGGATGCCGCAGTTTCGCTGGGGCACCGCGCCGGACGGGCTGTGGCTCTTCCCGGCCTCGCTCTCCGACACAAAGGGCATGACGTTCATGGCGGCCGTCTCCGGTTGGCCCGTTGGCCGGCTCGACCAGCCGGAGCGGATGGCCTTCTGGGTGGCGACTGCGGCCCGCCAGGATCTGTGGCGCAGCCTCAAAGGCGTCCCTGGGCTCGTGCCGGTCATTCGCGTGAGCATCGATGAAGCAGCCGGTCACCTGCGCATGCTGGTCGGGGCCATGGTGCCGCCGCAGCGGGTCAGCCCCGCGGTGGAGGCCGTACTGAAGGATCTGATCCGCCCGGCGAAGGCCGAGGCCTGGACCAACTGGGCGCGCACCAAGCTGACCGAGGCGCCGGGCGCCTGATCCGGCCTTCCCTCCAGGACGTCAGCCCCCTCGCCTCGCCCGATCTTTTCGGCTATCGGAGAGATCCGGAATAAGACGATATAACAGGGGGACGGCGTCCGATGTTCTCGAAAATCCTGATCGCCAATCGCGGTGAGATCGCCTGCCGTGTGATGAAGACCGCACGGCGCATGGGGCTTGCGACGGTTGCTGTCTATTCCGAGGCGGACCGCGACGCGGTGCATGTGCGGATGGCGGACGAGGCGGTGGCGATCGGGGCAGCCCCTGCGGCGGAGAGCTATCTGCGGATCGAGCGGATCGTCCAGGCCTGTAAGGACACGGGCGCCGAGGCGGTCCATCCGGGCTATGGGTTCCTCTCTGAGAACCCACGGTTTGCGGCGGCGCTGGAGGAAGCCGGGATCGCGCTGATCGGTCCGCCCGCAAGCGCCATGGAGGCCATGGGCGACAAGATCACCTCGAAGAAGATCGCGGCCGAGGCAGGCGTCTCCACCGTGCCCGGGCATATGGGTCTGATCGCGGATGCCGCCGAGGCGCAGCGCATCGCGGGCGAGATCGGCTATCCGGTGATGATCAAGGCCTCCGCCGGTGGTGGCGGCAAGGGGATGCGCATCGCCTGGGGGCCGGACGAGGTGGCCGAGGGCTTCCAGAGCTCCAAGAACGAGGCCGCCAACAGCTTTGGCGATGACCGCATTTTCATCGAGAAATTCGTGACCCAGCCGCGCCATATCGAGATCCAGGTGCTGGCCGACGGGCACGGCAACTGCGTCTATCTCGGTGAGCGGGAGTGCTCGATCCAGCGCCGCAACCAGAAGGTCATCGAGGAGGCACCCTCGCCCTTCCTCGACGAGGCCACCCGCCGCGCCATGGGTGAGCAGTCCTGCGCGCTGGCCAAGGCGGTCGGGTACCGCTCCGCCGGCACGGTCGAGTTCATCGTGGACGGCGAGCGCAACTTCTATTTCCTGGAGATGAACACGCGCCTCCAGGTCGAGCATCCGGTGACGGAGCTGATCACCGGCGTCGATCTGGTGGAGCAGATGATCCGGGTCGCCGCGGGCGAGCCGCTCTCGCTCACGCAGGATGCGATCACGCTCACCGGCTGGGCGATGGAGAGCCGGATCTACGCCGAGGATCCGTACCGGAACTTTTTGCCCTCCATCGGGCGGCTCACCCGCTACCGCCCGCCCGCCGAGATGCGGTCCGAGACCGAGATCGTGCGCAACGACACGGGCGTCGAGGAGGGCGGTGAGATCAGCCGCTTCTACGACCCGATGATCGCCAAGCTTTGCACCTGGGCGCCGGACCGGGCCGCCGCCATCGCCGCCCAGCGGCGCGCGCTCGACGCGTTTGAGCTGGAGGGGATCGGCCACAACATCCCCTTCCTCCAGGCGGTCTACGACCATGAGCGCTTCACCTCGGGTGCGATCACCACGGCCTTCATCGCTGAGGAGTACCCGGACGGGTTCCACGGCGCCTCGTTGCCCGAAGACACCATAGCGAGGATCGCGAAGATCTGCGCCTTCATGCAATATGTGCGTGACTACAGGGCGCTCCAGATCAGCGGGCGCATGCGCAAACCGCTGGATGATATCGACACGGGCTACCTGGTTGAGGTCTCTGGAAAAGAGTTTGAATTCAAGGCGTTCTTTGAGCCGGACGAGTACTTCCGCTTTGACCGTAAGCCTTCGACGGTGGAGTTTTTAAGCGCATTGCACGATGGAACGCAGGCGCTAGACCTGCACCTTGCGTGGAAGCCGGGGGCGTCTCTTGCCGTCGTCCATGGCGAGCCGCACCGGGAGGGAGACGAGACCGCCACTGCCTATCTGGAGTGGGACGGCCCGGTCGACATGATCCTGAAGGTGGAGGAGCGGACGGAGGGCTTCCGCATCCGCTACCGCGGCGCCGATCTTGAGGTGACGGTGCGGGAGCCTCGCGTGGCGGAGCTCGCCAAGCTCATGCCGGTGAAGGTGCCGCCCGACAAGTCGAAATGGCTGCTCTGCCCGATGCCGGGGGTCGTGGTCTCCATCGCCGTGGAAGCGGGCCAGGAGGTCCAGGCCGGCCAGGCATTGGCCACCGTCGAGGCGATGAAGATGGAGAACGTGCTCCGCGCCGAGAAGAAAGCCACCGTGAAGGAGATCAAGGCCGCGCCCGGCCAGAGCCTTGCCGTCGACGAGATCATCCTCGAGTTCGAATAGGCCCGAATTGGCGCCCAGACCTGCGATATCCACCTACGATATCCCGATGCGATATTGGTGCGATATCAGCGACATTCGAGCCGGGAGGATGGCATGGCCGATGACCCTCTGACCCGCGCGCGCGCTGCGATGGAGGCCCGGTTCGGCGAGGCCGCCGCCGTGGAGGCCATCCCGTCCGGTCTTGAGACGCTGCTCGACCGGCGGGTGTGCCGGCGGTTCCGGGCCGAGGCGGTGCCGGAGCCGCTTCTGCGTCTGGTGCTGGCGGCCGGGTTCTCCGCCCCCTCCAAGAGCGACCTGCAGCAGGCGGACGTGGTCTGGGTGCGCGACGCGGCCATCCGGGCGGAGATCACCCGGGACTGCGGCGACTGGCTGGCCGAGGCGCCGGCGGAGGTCGAGATCCTGGTGGTCTGCGGCGACGGGCGCCGGCTCCGGCGGCTCTATGGGCCGGACTGGCCGAACGACCATTTCGACGCGCTCTTCAACGCCACCGGGGACGCGGCGATCCTGCTTGGGGCGTTGGTGAGCGCTGCGACGCTGGCTGGGCTCGGCGCCTGCCCCGTCAGTGTGATGCGTAACCGGGCGGAGGCGGTCTCCGAGGCGCTTGGTCTGCCGGAGCGGGTGTTTCCCTTCGCCGGGCTTGCCATCGGCTGGGAGGCGGAGCCGCGCGCGCCCATCAGCCCGCGGCTCGGCCCCGTGGCGGCGCTCCACATCGATCGCTTCGACGCGGCGGGCCAGGACGCAGCGGTCGCCGCCTATGACGCCCGGCGCGGGCCCGTCGGCAAGGGCGCGAGCTGGACGGACGCCAAGCGCCACCAGTACAGCACGCCGCAACGGACCGACTGGGGCGCGTTCCTGCGGGGCAAGGGCTTCCGGATGGACTAGCGCACAGAGCGGCTTGCCTCCGCACGGGGCTACTCAGCGGGCGGTTTGGGCGCTGGTGCGCTCTCCCATGAAGGCTGGTGAGCAGGCCCTTCGTCAACCGCGCGTCGGAGAGGGTGTGCTGGGCCTGCAGGGTCGGCGCTTTGACCATAAAGGACGGGTCGAATGGCCGCCGCCCCCTGGAGATCCTCAAGCGGGTCGCCAGCCTTGCTCAGCCGGGTGGATCAGACCGCGCCTAACGCCGGTCGGTTCTGTCGGGTGATCGGCTGCTCCGCGGGACGTTGATCGATCGCGTCCTGCCAATTGCCCTGGGCAACGAGGGAACAGTCCCATACGCTCCTTTCCGTTACGAGACCCCAGCCAGTCTCCCCAAGCGTTGCGCGTGTGCCTGAAAGGACCCCAGTATGATTAGCGCTGAGCGTATCTCCGAAATCCACACTGCCATTGCCCGGCGTGCTCCAACAGCTGCCGAGAGCGATGCGCTTGCTGCGCTGCCTGACGAGGAGGCCGTGATCGACGCGGTGCTCGCGGATGCCGGTGCCGACACGGTCCGGGTCGTGCGCTTTTATCAGGTCTATTTCAACCGCCTGCCGGACGATGGCGGATTGACCTTCTGGACCACGGTCGCACAGGCCCAGCCACCGCTGGACGATCGCGGTCTTGCCGAGGCGTTTTTCGGCGCAGGAGAGTACACCGCCCTCTATGGATCGCTGAGCGATGCCGAAGCGGTCCGGGCGCTCTATGAGAACGTGCTTGGCAGAGAGGCGGACGAGCCCGGCTTCAATTTCTGGTTGGGCTTGGTCGAGGACCCGACCAATGGGTTCGGGATCGACGATCTCGGCCGGCAGTTCGCAACGGCCGATGAGACCGTTGCCTCGTTCACGCCCCTGACGGAGGCCTATCTGGAGGGTCTCGCGATCGGGGAGGCCGCCCGCACGACCCTCTTCGATTACGCCGCAGATGTCGCCAAGGCCCTGCCGGAGCTTACCTTTGGCGCCGCCGATGCCGCGCCGGAGCTGCTGAAGGTATCGATCCCCGAGGAGGAGCTCGCGTCGACGGATGGCCGGGTGTCCGCAGTCAACACTTCCAATCCGCCTGATGGTGGCCGTGCGGCCGAGGTGATGAGCCTCGATGATTTCCGTGCGGATGAACGCTTCGAGGGCATCGATGGCAGCGGGATCACCATCGCGGTGATCGATAGCGGGATCGACTTTGACCACCCGGCCTTCGGTCCGGTGGACAGGGACGGAACCGGGGCCAAGATCATTTTCACGCGGGACTTCCGGGCGCAACTGACGGATGCCGAGCGAGCCTTCAGCGGGCAGGACGGCAATGGCCACGGGACCCATGTCGCCGCCATCGCGGCTGGGCTGCCTTATGATGCTGGCAACGGCGCGCCGCCCATCGGCGGGGTTGCACCCGGTGCGGAGATCGTCTCGCTGCGGGTGACCGATGACAATGGTTTCTATGAGAGCAGCTCTCTGGAGCGGGCGCTCCGCTGGGTCGTCGACAATGCTGCGACCTATGACATCGACGTGGTGAACATGTCGCTTGGGGGTGGCGCCTATATAGAACCGCCAGTTGAGTATCTCGCCGATGAACTGGCCGCGCTGCGCCTGGCCGGCGTCATCGTGATTGCAGCGGCCGGAAACAGCTATCAGGAGCTGGACCAGCTCGCGACAGAGAGCGCCCAACCGGCGTTTCGCGGGGCGATAGGTTATCCGGCGGCCGACCCGAACGTGATTGCCGTCGGCGCGCTTTACGAGGACGCCTACGCCCCGGGGACCGAACCGGACTTTGGCAAGGGTCTCCCGGCATTCAGCTCTCAGGTGGGCGACATCGCGCTGTTTTCCCAACGCTCAACGATCGAGGGGCTTGAGACGATCTTCGCGCCTGGGGCTCAGATCCTGTCCGCCTTGCCGGACGACATGGTCGGCAACTACCCCGGCACAAGCATGGCCGCGCCGCAGATCGCCGGGATCGCGGCCCTCGCTCAGCAACTCGCCCAGCGCGATCTTCAGCGGTCGCTCACGCCGGCGGAGTTCGAGGACCTGCTGCGCGATTCCGCCGATCTCCTGCGAGATCAGGAGATACCGCGCGATCAGGTGACCAACACCGGCCAGCAATTCGGAGCAGTCAATGTGCAGGCGCTTGGTGAGGCCATCCTCGATCTGCGCCCGGTCGATCAACCGCCCGTGCCCGTCGGCGATACGGTTGCCGGCAACCGCAGCACAACGGCGACAATTGCGCCCGGCCAAACGATCACAGGCACCGTCGACACGGCGAACGATGCGGACTGGTACGCGATCGAGCTGACCGCCGGGCTGAGATACAGCTTCGGGCTCCGGGGGCAGTCCAGCGCTGTCGGGACGCTCCCGGATCCATTGGTGCGCATCTTCGACGACGATGGGGTCTTTCGCGCGGCGAACGACGATGGCGGACCGGGGCGGCTCGAGTCGTTGCTGGTGTTCGAACCCACGACCAGCGGGACCTATTACGTTGTGGCCCGCGGGTATCGTGACAGCCAGGGAACCTTTGAGCTGTCGGCGCGCTCCATCGCTGCCGTCGACGACGTGCTGGGATCGGTGGCAACGGCGGCGTCCATTGCGGCCGCTGCTCCGGGATCGGGAGACATCGAAGTCGGTGGAGATCTCGATTGGTACCGGCTCGAGGTGACGGCGGGGCTGACGTATACGGTGACGCTTGCGGGGGCGGATGGGGCAGGCGGCACCCTGGCCGATCCCGTCTTGCGCTTGGTCGATGCAAACGGCGACCTGATCGTTGGCAACAACGACGGCGGATCCCGCGATGCATCCGTCGTGTACACCGCCACAGCCGATGACATCGTCTATGTAGAAGCCGGTGCCGCAGAGGGCGCCGACACGGGCACCTACAGCATCAGTTTGGTGGCAGAGGAATTCGAGGACATTGCCGACGACGAGAGCTCGACCGCCACGCTGGCCGACGGGGAAACCGCCGCGAGCGCCATTGACACGCCGTATGACAGCGACTGGTTCGGGGCAGACCTGCTTGCGGGCCGAAGCTATACGATCTCGGTGGCCGGTGAGAGCACCCGGCCGGGCGCGCTGACATTGGACGACCCGCTGGTCTCGGTGATCGACCCCGATGGCTTCGAGGTGGCCTTCGCCGATGACAGCGAGGCAAGCCCCGATCCGACGCTCACCTTCGTCGCGCCGATCGATGGGCGTTACGCCTTCGCGGTTGAGGGCTACTTTGCCGACAGTCTGGGAACCTATGAGATCAGCCTCGATGTCGCCGAGACCGTCGATATTGCCGGCGATACGAGCACCACGGCGTCGATCGAGCCCTTCGAACAGGTCACCGGTGCGCTTGAAATCGTCGGTGACTGGGACTGGTTTGCGATTGAACTCTTTGAGGGCGAAGTCTGGGATATCGGTCTTTTCGGGTCGGAGCTCGGTTTCGGGACGCTCGAGGACCCGTACCTCAGGATCTACGACGCAGATGGTTTCGAGCTTGTCGATGATGACGACGGCGCGGCGGAGTTTGACTTTGGCCTCTTCGATGCGGGTCTCACCTTCGACGTCGCCGAGTCGGGCCTCTACCACATCGAGGCCGGGTCCTTTTTCGACGAAGGCGAGGGGACCTACACGCTCGCGGTCGGAGACGATCTGTTCGTCGCGTAAGAACGGCTCTCCGGCGGGACCGCGAGGTGCGCAGACGGCTCGCTCCCGGCGGAGAGATGACCTAAACCGTGACACTG
Organism: Pseudomonadota bacterium; assembly: GCA_039816045.1. GTDB lineage: Bacteria > Pseudomonadota > Alphaproteobacteria > Rhodobacterales > Rhodobacteraceae > Thermohalobaculum. Next base: position 28,164 of record JBCBYB010000005.1, on the reverse strand, counting down.
CAGGCCCACTCTGCGGTGGGCGGCATCGATAGGACCGTTGTCAGACAGGACCGTTGGGAAATGGCGGCTCAGAGGGGCGGCGAGACTGTGCGTCGAACCGGCGATGCCGCCGGTCAATCGCTCCGGGTTTGCGGTGCAAGCCCGCGCCGGGCGACCTGCGTCCTGGGGCCCGGCCGCCGAGCGAAGGCGACATGAAGGTCGTGGTGATCGGACCAGTCGCCCCCTTCCGAGGTGGGATCTCGCGCCATACCGGCGCGCTCGCCCGGGCGATTGGCGAGAGACCCGGGGTTGCGCTTCGCACCCTCTCCTTCTCGCGCCTTTACCCGCGCCGTCTCTACCCCGGCGAGAGCGACCGGGACCCGGATCTTTCGCCCGACCTTGCGCTTGATCCATCATTCACGCTCGACGCGCTCGATCCCCGGAGTTGGCGCCGGGTCGCGGTCCACCTGACGGAGGATCCGCCGGATCTCGTGGTGATGCCGGCCTGGACGTTCTTTGTGGCCCCCTGTCTCGGCTGGATCGCCCGGCGTTTGTCGCAAGCCGGCATCGCAGTGGCCATGATCGTCCACAACGCCGAGGATCACGAGGCCGCCTGGTGGACGCGTCGGCTCGGTCGATATCAGCTCTCTGCGGCCGCGCGGATGGTGACCCACAATCACGCGCTCGCCGATCGGATCGAGGCGCGTCTGCCCGGGATGCCGGTCGCCGTGCACCCGCATCCGAGCTATGATGACTATCCCGAGCCCGAGGGCCTTTTGGAGCGACGGGCTGACCTTGAGCTGCTCTGCTTCGGCCTTGTCCGCCGCTATAAGGGGCTCGAGATCGCGTTGCGTGCGGTTGCCGCCTGCCGGCGTGACGTGCGGCTGTCGGTGGTGGGCGAAGTCTGGGAGGGACGGGCCGAGACCGAGGCGCTGATCCGAGAGCTCGGCCTTGCGGAGAGGGTCGAACTCGTGCCGCGCTATGTGAGCGATGCCGAAGCGTCTGAGCACTTTGCCCGTGCCGATGCGGTGCTGGCTCCCTACCTCGCGGTGTCTGGGTCCGGCGTGCTTGCCCTCGCCCAGCACTACGGCCGCCCGGTTGTCGCGAGCGATCTGCCGGGCTTTGCCGAGGCGCTGGAGCACGCGCGGACCGGGTGGCTGTTCCCACCTGGCGATGTGCAGGCCCTTGCCGGACTGCTCGACGGCCCGGTGACACGCACGGCTTCGGCGGCGATGGCCCCGGACATTGCTGCGGCGGCGGCTGCACGCTCCTGGGACGGACTTGCCGCTGTTCTGCTCGAGACCGCGCCGCCCGAAAGGCCCCCGCCGCGCAAGAGCGCGGGCCGCGCGGGTTGATGCGGACTGGGCGCCCCCTCGGGGTGCGGGTCGGGGTCAAACGGTCTGGAGGAGGAGGTCTCTAGGCCTGTCGAGGGCACTTTCCGCCGATCTTCGCAGCCGTGTTCTTGCTGCCGTCCAGGCTGCCAGTGCGCACCGGCTGCTCCACGTTGAAGGCCCTGCTCGGAAAAGCCGCCGAGCGAGCCGTCGACGGCTGATGGCGGACCAGAGGCCTCGAACCGGGTTCCGCTGAGGGTCCCCGCGGGCATCGACGTCGCGGCCATGCCGCTGTGTTGTGCTTCGGAGTGGTCCCGCGCCGGTCTCAGGCAGCGGTGTGTTCATCTCCATCCACCGCACCGGCCCTTGGCGAACTGCAGCATCGGACCCCGAAGCCGGTGAACGACCTTCCGAGACTTCACATCTAGCCGATCACTCGGCCGCGTGACGCAGTCTCACGGTGTCGTCGAGATAGGCCGCAAAGTCCTTGCCGAGATCGGAGCGCTGGAGCGCGAAGGCAACCGTCGCCTGCAGATAGCCTGCCTTGGAGCCGCAGTCGAACCGCTCGCCATCAAAGCGGAACCCGTAGACGGCGTTGCCGAACCCGACTTGCTCGGCGATCGCATCCGTGAGCTGGATCTCGCCGCCCGCGCCTTGCTTCATGGTGTTGAGGCTCTCGAGCACCGTCGGCGTCAGGATGTAGCGTCCAATCACAGCGGTCGTGGACGGTGCAGCCTCGGGAGCCGGCTTCTCCACCAGGCCAGATGCTTTGACCAGCTTCCCATGGTCCTCCGCGATGTCCAGCACACCATAGGAGGCGGTGCGTGGACGCGGAACCTCCATCGCGGCCACCATACAGCCGGTCATCTGCTCGGACTCGTAGGCCTCGACCATCTGCTTGAGGCAGGGCTTCTTCGCCGCGATCACATCATCGGGCAAAATCACCGCAAAGGGTTCTTCACCGATCATCCGCCGCGCGCACCAGACCGCGTGACCGAGCCCGAGGGCTTCCTGCTGGCGCACATAGGCAATGGCGCCAGAGGGCATGGTGGCATTCTCGACCTGGGCCAACAGGTCGTCCTTGCCCTTGTCGCGCAGTTCCCGCTCGAGCGTCGGCGCGGCATCGAAATAATCCTCGAGCGCGCTTTTGCCGCGCGCCGTCACGAAGATACACTCCTGAATTCCGGCGGCGCGGGCCTCGTCGATGGCATACTGAATCAGCGGTCGGTCGACCAGGGTCAGCATTTCCTTCGGCATGGCTTTTGTCGCCGGTAGGAACCGAGTGCCGAGCCCCGCGACGGGAAACACAGCCTTGGTGATGCGCTGTCTCATAATGATGGTCTCCCAGCTGCAAAACCTGCGTCTAGCAAGCTCTATACCCCACTTGGGGCGGTTCTGTGACAGAATGCGACCGAATGGTTAACGCAAACTAGCCATGATCCCGTCGCTTGACACCGGATTGCCCTATTCGAGGCCTCGGGCGGCCAGCGCGGCCTCGACAGTGGGCGTGTCCTCGGGGTTGTTGAGCTCCCAGAACTCGGCCCCGCGTGCCTCGACTTCGACACAGTGCACCGCCGTTCCCGTCTCCAGGAAGCGGAGCTGCTCCAGCCCTTCGAGCTGCTCGAGCGGGGTTTCCCCGGCCGCGACATAGGCCGCGAGCGCGTCGGGCCGGTAGGCGTAACAGCCCACATGGTGAAACACCGGGACCGGCGCGCCGGGGGTCGGCTCGCCCGGCAGGAACGGGATCACCTCTTTCGAGAAATAGAGCGCGCGGCCGTCACGGCCGAAGACCGCTGTGGTTGCCCCAACGCGGCCGGCGCGGCGGTCGGCCCGGAAGCGGGCGAGCGAGGCGTGGTCGCAGCGGAGCACAGGGGTGGCGACCGCCATCGCCGGAGCGGCGCGCATGGCGGCCACAAGCGCCTCGACGAACCAAGGCGGGGTCAAGGGCGCGTCGCCTTGCAGGTTCACGACGATGTCCGGCTTCGGATCGAGGGTCGCCACGGCTTCGGCGCACCGTTCGGTCCCGTTGCGGCAGGTCTCGGAGGTCATCGCAACCGTCCCGCCAAAGGCCTGGACGGCCTCGGCGATGCGATCGTCATCGGTCGCCACGGCCACATGGTCGATGCCGGGGATGGCGATTGCCGCCTCCCAACTCCGCTGGACCAGGGATTTCGCCACCCCTGTCGCGCCTTTGAGCGGGGCCAGCGGCTTACCCGGAAACCGCGAGGACGCATAGCGTGCCGGGATCAACAGCGCGACGCTCATGGTGCCACCAGGGCGACGCCGGGGGCTAGGGCGAGGAAGAAGCCGTTCCCCCAACCGGGCTTGCCATAGGCAAAGGGCGCATGATCCTCGAACCGCAGGACCGTGCCCCCCGCCGCCTTCAGCACCGCATGGCCCGCGGCCGTGTCCCATTCCATCGTGCGTCCGAGACGGGGATAGAAATCCGCCTCTCCCGCCGCGAGCAGACAGAACTTCAGCGAGGACCCGGCCGATTTGAACTCCGCCACGGGATAGCGCGCGATATACGCATCCGTCGCCGCGTCCCGGTGAGATTTGGATGCCACGACCCGAAGGGCCTCCGGATCCGGCGTTGCCACCTGGATCGAACGGGGTGGCCCGGCGACGCCCTCGCTGTCCACGAGGCATTCCACGGCCTCACCGGACCGGGTCGCGAACAAACGTCCGCGCGCCGGGGCATACACAACGCCGGCAACCGGCTCGCCAGCTTGGATCAGCGCGATGTTCACCGTGAAATCGCCGCGGCGTTGCACGAACTCCTTGGTGCCGTCGAGCGGGTCGACAAGGAAGTACCGCTCCGCCGCCCCTTGGGCATGGCTCTCGGCCTGCTCCTCGGTGACGGCCGGGATCTCCGGGAACGCTGCGTTCAGCCCGGCAGCGATGAGCCGGTCCGCGGCCAGATCCGCCTCCGTGACTGGGCTATTATCTGCCTTGGCCTGCGTGCCGAGATCGCCGCTCTCATAGACCGCCATGATCGCCCGTCCCGCCGCGAGGGCGAGCCGCCCGATCTCGTCCTCGATCTCCGAGATGTCCGTTCCCATGCTGTCTCCCGTCACCAATCCGCCCCCTCTAGGACACTTGGGGACGTTTGGCGAGCCCGGTGCGCACAGGTCGCCTTGCCGCATGCTGCACTGCCGTGCTAGCCGATCCGTCGGCAAATGGGGGACCGCCAATGGCGATGATGCTGGACCGCACTGCGCCGGATTTCGAAGACGCCTTCGCACGCCTGCTCTCCGATGAGCGGGCGGCGGGCGCAGATGTGCGCGATGTGGTGACGGACATCATCGCCGATGTGCGCGCGCGGGGTGTTGCGGCCGTGGTGGAGCGCACCCGGATGTTCGACCGATGGGAGGCGACGGCGGAGACGCTCGCCTTCACGCCTGAGGAGATCGATGCGGCCTCTGCCGAGGTGCCGGAGGATGTGCGCCGGGCGCTCGAGCTCGCGGCGGACAGGATCCGCGCCTATCACGTCCGCCAGATGCCCGAGAACGCCGAGTGGACGGACCCCGAGGGCGCGACCCTCGGCTGGCGCTGGTCGCCTGTGGATGCGGCTGGGCTCTATGTGCCGGGGGGGCTGGCCTCCTATCCGTCGAGCGTGCTGATGAATGCGATCCCGGCGCGGGTGGCAGGGGTGCGCGATCTGGTGGTTTGCGCGCCGACGCCCGACGGTACGGTCAACCCAGCGGTGCTGCTGGCCGCAAAGATCGCCGGGGTCGACCGGGTCTTCCGCATCGGCGGTGCCCAGGCGGTGGCGGCCTTGGCCTACGGCGCGGGGCCGATCCCGCGGGTGGACAAGATCACGGGGCCCGGGAACGCCTATGTCGCCGAGGCCAAGCGCCAGGTCTTCGGCCGGGTCGGGATCGACATGATCGCCGGGCCTTCCGAAGTGCTGGTGATCGCCGACAAGGACAACGATCCCAACTGGGTGGCGGTGGATCTGCTGGCGCAGGCCGAGCATGACGAGCGCGCCCAGTCGATCCTGATCACCGATGACGCGGCCTTCGGAGCTGCGGTCGAGCAGGCGGTCGAACGCCGGCTCCAGGCGCTGCCGCGCGGGGCCATCGCTGGGGCGAGCTGGCGCGCCTATGGCGCGGTGATCACCGTCGAGACGCTCGCCGATGGGGCTGACCTCGCCAACCGGATCGCGCCCGAGCATCTGGAGCTCTGCGTAGCCCATCCCGAGGCACTGCTCTCCGAGATCCGCCATGCAGGCGCGGTCTTCCTTGGCCGGCACACACCCGAGGCGATCGGCGACTATGTCGGAGGGCCGAACCACGTGCTGCCGACGGCGGGCTCGGCACGGTTCTCCTCAGGGCTCTCGGTCCTCGATTTTCTGAAGCGGACGACCACGGCGCGGCTCTCGGCACCGGCCCTCGCGGCACTCGGCCCTGCCGCAGAGACCCTGGCGGCATCGGAAGGGCTCGACGCGCACGGGCTGTCGGTTGCCCTTCGCAGGGAGGGCGCAGAATGAGCGGGTTCTCATCCACCGATCGGCTGGCCGAAGTGTTGCTGGAAGACGCGGCCGCGCCGCCCCGCTCGCCGGAGATGCAGCAGGAGCTCGACGTCGCGCTCTATGATCTGCGTGAGGAGAACCACTTTCGCCCCATTGCCGAAGCATCCGGGCCGTTTCGCCTGTTGATCACGCGCACCGAGCGGGGCGTGGTGTTTGAGATCGCGGATGCCCTGGGCGCGCCGGTCGCGAGTATCTCGATGCCGCCCTCGGCCTTGAGAGAGGCGGTCGAGGACTACACCGCGATCTGCGAGCGCTATTTCGGGGCCGTGCGTAAGCTTCCCCCGGCCGAGATCGAAGCGATCGACAGCGACCGTAAGGCGATCCACGATGACGGTGCCGCTCTCATCGCGCGGCGGCTGGAGCCTGCGGCCCGTCTCGATCACGCGACGGCGCGGCGTCTCTTCACGGTGATCTGCGCGCTGACCGCCCGGCCGACCGGAGCGTAAGCCGCGACTGTCCCGATTTGGGGCGGTCTTCTCGCATCAGGGCAGACGGGTCCCGAAGCCGTCCATCTCCCGCGTCACCGGGGACGCTATTGTCCTCGCAACACAGATCGCGTTGGAGATGGCCCGATGTTCACAGCGTCCCTAAGCACCGCTCTTCCCCGTGGCGACCTCGCGGAGATCGCTCCGCCCAGCCATTCCCATGAGGGCATCGATGTTGCCCTCCTGGCCGCATCGGATGGCCTCGCCTGGCCGGTCGCTGCGGCTTTTGCCGAGACCCCAGCGGTGCCCGCAGCGATGCTGATGGCGGCCGCGACCTATGTGATCGTCCGCGGGCTCCGTTTGGCGCTGCAGCACCGCGCCTTGGTGCCTGCGATCTGCCGCGCCGAGCGCACGCGTGCAGGCTCCTGACACCCGCCCCCCTTGCATTTCTCTGCGGTTCGGCCCATTTTCCGCGCCGTTCCACCGCCTGAGGGAGAATGCATGGCCAAGGAAGAGACGCTTGAATTCCCCGGGGTCGTGACCGAGCTGCTGCCGAACGCAACCTTCCGGGTCAAGCTCGAGAATGGCCACGAGATCATTGCCCACACCGCGGGCAAGATGCGCAAGAACCGGATCCGGGTTCTCGCCGGCGATAAGGTGCAGGTCGAAATGACGCCTTATGACCTGACCAAAGGCCGGATCACCTACCGCTTCAAGTGACACCGCTTGTGCTGGCCTCCGCCTCGCCGCGGAGGCGCGCGCTCTTGGCGCAGATCGGGGTGGTCCCCGATGCGGTTGTCCCTGCTGATATCGACGAGACGCCGGTGCCGGGAGAGCTGCCGCGCCCCTATGCGGAGCGGCTGGCGGTCGGCAAGGCCAAGGTTGTGGCCGCTGCGCACCCGGAGGCGCTGGTGCTCGGGGCCGACACGGTGGTCGCCTGCGGCCGGCGGATCCTCGGCAAACCGGTGGATGCGGCGGAGGCGGTCGGTTTCCTCCATCTGCTCTCCGGGCGTCGGCACCGGGTGATGACGGCGGTCTGCCTCATCGGTGGCGGGCAGGTGCGCCAGCGCACGGTCGAGACGCGGGTGAAGGTCAAGCGCCTCTCGGATGCCGAGATCTCCGCCTATATCCGCTCCGGTGAGTGGCAGGGCAAAGCAGGCGGCTATGCCATCCAGGGGATCGCGGCGGCGTTCGTGCCGGAGATCCTCGGCAGCTATACCGGCGTCGTGGGCCTTCCGCTGACCGAGACGGCCAACCTCCTCATCGGTGCCGGCTATCCGGTGAGCTATGAGGGCGCGCCAGCGTGACGGGCCGCGTGATCCTGATCGACCGGCTGCCCGGCGGTCAGCAGGCCGCGGCGCTGATGGTCGACGGGCGGCTCGAGGATCTGCTGATCGACCCGCCCCAAGGCGACGCTACCCCTGTTCCGGGCGAGATCTACCGGGCCCGTGTGGACCGTCTGGTGCCCAAGCAAGGTGCAGCCTTTGTCCGAATGGGCGAAGCGATGGGCTATCTGCGAGAGGCCAAGGGCCGGCGCGAGGGGGACCGGTTGTTGGTCCAGGTCACGGGCTATGCCGAGCCGGACAAGGCCGTCCCCGTCACCGCGCGCCCGCTCTACAAGGGCCGCTACGCGATCCACACGCCCCATGCGCCGGGGATCAACCTCTCGCGCCAGATCAAGGACCCTGAGGAGCGCGCGCGCTTGCTTGCGGTGGCCGAACAGGCGCTGGCCGATCAGGGCGCCGATCCGGAGACCGGTCTGATCCTGCGCAGTGCGGCGGCGCAGTCAGCGCCAACTGCCCTGAGCGACGAGGTGAAGGCCCTGCTTGCCGACCGGGACCGGGTCGAGGCGGCAGAGGGCGACGGACCGGTCTACACCGCCACGGCACGCCAAGAGGCGCTGCGTGAGTGGGACGGTGTGCCCTCCGAGGTGGCGGGGGCGTTCGAAACCCAAGGTGTCTGGGACGAGATCGACCGTCTGCGCAGCCCTCGGGCGGCGCTGCGGTCGGGTGGCTGGCTTTCGGTGGAGGCGACGGCGGCGCTGGTCGCGGTCGATGTGAACACCGGCGGAGGGTTCCAAAGCGGGGACGCGCTCACGGCCAATCTCGAGGCCGCCCGCGAGATCCCCCGCCAGCTGCGCCTGCGTGGCCTCGGCGGGATCGTCGTGATCGACTGGGCGCCCCTGCCGAAGCGGGATCGAAAGCGCATCCAGGACACGCTCAAAACAGCGCTCCGCCGCGACCCGGTCGAGACCACCATCGCCGGCTGGACCCCGCTCGGCCTGCTGGAGCTCACCCGCAAACGTGAACGCCGCCCGCTCGCACAGCTCTTGGACTGACGCGCAGGGGGCCCGGCGCGCGCGGGATGGGTGGGCGGGAGCGTGTGCCGGGCCCCCCGGACATGCGGACCCGCATCACCGCCAAAAGGGTTTGGTGCCGGTGAACGCCTTCCAGAGCCCCTTCGCATCCTCCCAAGACCGCCGCGCCCGCTCGGTCCGCACCCCGATGACAAAGCCAGCCGCGCGCGCTGCCGGCGCATCGTTGCCGACGGGCCCGTCGGGCGCGAGGAACAGCATCTCCGCCATTGCGAGGTCGTTCAGATCGCCGAAGATCTCCTGCAGCTCCTTCAACCGCTTCAAGAACGGGCGCACCGTCTTCTCCGGCCAGAGAGGGGCGGCGAACTCGACGGCATAGCGCAGCTTCTTCAGCTCCCGGCGGAGATCGTGCCGGCTCTCGATGGACAGCCCCGCGATCCGTTGCCCTTTGCGCTCCGAGCGGGTGAGGCGTTCGTCCAGCGCCGCTCCAAGCGCCTGTTCTGCGGGCATCGCAAGCCGCGCCGTCTGGTCCCAGTCGGCCGGATCCAGCCAGCCGCGGGCGGCGATGAACGCCCCGAGATCGAGCAGGAAGGCAAAGACCCGCCCGCCGGCCAGACATTCGCGAAGCTCCGCCCGGCAGGTGTCGGCCTGGGCGCGCACGCGCTCGGCCAGGGCTTCGAACCCGAATGCGCCCATCCCTTCGTCGATCTCGGGCTCAAGGATATCCGTGCGGGCCACATCCAGGTCGCGCAGCCGACCGACCTCATGGCTGAGCCAGCGGGCTTCGTTGTCGAGTCGGTCCCGCTCGGGCCCGCCAAGGGCCGGCGCGAAGACCAGAAACGCCGAGCGCAGCCGGCGCAGCCCGACCCGGAGCTGGTGCGGTCCTTCCGGATCGTCACTGTTCAGCACCGCCGCCAGATTGGCCGCGATCTGGGCCTGGCATTCCGACAGCACCGCATGGGCCGCCCGCTCTGCGGTCCAGCCGGGCTCAATCGCCGCAACCTTGGCAAGCCTTGGGCTCGAATCGGCCTCGATCGTCCCGGCCGAGAGCAGCAGCGCGCCGCGGTCCGCCTTGCTGAGCGTCGAGAGCCGTGCGCCACCGTCCGGGAACAGCCGTCGGGCCGCTTCGAACACCGCGCGTGGGGAGCCTGAGACCAGCTCCAGCTCCGCTTCGACCAAGCGGCCCTCGCGCTCCCCCGCGCTGATGCGGCCGATGTCCACGGCCAGTTCCACCGTCCCCGATGGCAGGGACAAGCGCCTGATCGTGCGGGTGACCTCGGTCTCGAAGAGAGGCTCTGCCGGGGCCGTTCCAAGGGCCTGGGTGAGCGCCTCGCGCAGCTCTGGGCTCTCGACCCGCTCGAGGTCGGGGACCGGGCCGGGCAGGGGGGCCTCGCTCTCGGTCGCTTCACTGAGACCTGCCTCCATCCGCTTGCGGGCCTTGATCGACTGCCACCAACCGTCGCCCTCGCTGCGGACGCGGAGCGCGATGCCGGCATCGGCGAGGGTCTGCGTGGGGGTATCCAGATAGATGGTGCGGAGCCGGGCTGTGCGGGGCTCGCCCTCGGCAAACTGGGTGACGACCGGCGAGCGGTGAAGCCGCTCGGCCATGCCTTCGTCCACCAGGAGTTTCAGTTCGATCTCTTTCATGACAGTTCTATGACATCTCTGCAGTTGTGCGCCAAGGGCACCAGTGAACGCACTTGCCGATCACTCCGCGGGCAAGGCCCGACGCGCGCCTTTCGGCGGGTTGGCGAGCCAACGCAGATCCTCCAACACCAGATAGAGCGCCGGGATCAGCAGCAGCACGATGGCCGTCGCGAAGAGGATACCGTAGCCGAGGGACACCGCCATGGGGATCAGGAACTTTGCCTGGGCCTCGGTCTCGAAGATCATCGGGGCGAGCCCGCCGAAGGTCGTGAGCGTGGTCAGAAGGATCGGCCGGAAGCGGCGCACGCCCGCCAACCAGATTGCCTCGGCCGCCGCGATGCCGGTTTCCCGCGCGCGGTTGGCGTAATCGATCATCACGATAGCGGCGTTAATAACCACGCCTGCCAGGGCGATTATCCCAAAAATGGAGACAATCGACAGGCCCATATCCATCACCATATGACCGAGGATCGCGCCCACAGCGCCGAACGGGATCGCCATCATGACGATCGCGGGCTGGATGTAGGAGCGGAACGGGATCGCCAGCAGCGCATACATCAGGATGAGCGTCAGCGGCACCGAGACCTGGGTGAAGCTCTGGAGCGTCTTGCGCTGGGTCTCCTGGCGCCCACCAAAGCGGGAGCCGAGGCCGGGGACATCGGCCTTCAGCGCCGGGAGAATGGTGTCGGTCAGCGCTGCGGTGATGCGGTTGCTCATCTCCTCCGGCTCGATTTCGGCGGAGACCGTGACGATGCGCCGGCCCTCTTCGCGGCTGATCCGCGCGTCGGCACGAGACCGGGTCACCTCGGCGATCTGGAACAGCGGCACCTCCCCGCCATCGGGTGTGCGGATCAGCAGTTCTTCGATATCGGCCTCGGAGCGGCGCTCGGCCTCGGGCAAGCGGACCCGGACGGTGACCTCGTTGCGCCCCTCTTGCTGCGCCAGCGCTTCCACCCCGAAAAAGGCTGCGCGCACCTGGGCGCCGACCGCCTCCGAGGTGAGCCCGAGAGCCCGGCCGCCCTCGGTGAGGGTGAACTCCAACTGCCGTTTGCCGGGCGTGTAGCCGTCATCCGGGTCCTGGACCGCCCGGAGCTGGGCGAGCTCGGCGGCCAGGCGCTGGGCAGCGGCGGCGAGGATGTCCGGATCGGCGTGGGAGAGCTGCACCTCGACCCCTGCCGCCTCGCCCGGTCCGCCGAAGGAGGAGATGTAGCGGAAGGCCCGTGCCTCCGGGATCTCGCTCACCTCCGCGCGCCAGAGCCGCGTGAACTCCGCCGTCGAGATCGGGCGCACCCCGGGTGGCTGGAGATAGGCCCGGACCACAACGCGGGTGTCGTCGATGGTCGCATGGACACCACGGCCGAGCGCCTCTCCGCCATTGGCCTCGATGACCCTCTGCGCAGCGGCGGCGATGCGGGTCTCCACCGCGCGGGCGGTCTCCACCGGTGCACCGACCGGCAGCGTGATGCTCAGCCGCGAGACGTCCCGCGGCACAGGTGGAAACAGGCTGAAGCCCATGCGGCCAGAGAGCGGATAGGCCAGCACGATCAGCATCGCCCCGATCATCAGGGCGACGGTCGCATAGCGCCAGGAGAGTGCCACCCTCAGCAGCGGCCCGTAGAGCCAACGGATCACCCAGTCGAGCCCCGCGGCGAAGCGTCGTTGCACCCGCTCGAGCTGGTTCGGCTCGTGGTCTTCACCGCGCGCCTTCACCGCGGCCAGGTGCGCTGGCAGCACAAACAGCGCCTCGATCCAAGACAGCAGGAACGCGACTGACACCACGATGGGGATCCACACGAAGAACTTCCCGAACCCGCCTGGCACCATCAGCAGCGGCAGGAAGGCGACGATGTTGGTGAGGATCGAGAAGGCCAGCGGCACCGCAATATCGCGCGCGCCTTGGATCGCGGCCTCGAGCCGGCCCATGCCCCGTTCCATGTATTCATAGATGTTCTCGCCCACCACGATGGCGTCGTCGACCACGATCCCGAGCGCCAGGATGAAGGCGAACATGGTCACCATGTTCACCGAGGCGCCCGTCGAGGGGAGAAACAGGAAGGTGCCGAGGAACGCCGTCGGGATCCCCACCGCCACCCAGAACGCAAGGCGGTATTCGAGAAAAAGCGACAGCACCAACAGCACCAGGACCAGCCCGATGAATCCGTTCCTTAGCAACAGGTGCAGGCGGCCCTTGTAGATCTCGGCATCGTCGTCCGTGACCGCGATGTCGATGCCCTGGGGCAGGGCGGCCCGGAGGCCCGGCAAGGCAGCCGCCACAGTGTCGGAGACGGAGATCGGCGTCTCTTCCCCAACCCGGAACACATCGAGCTGGATGGCCGGTTCGCTGTTAAAGCGCGCCTCCTTGTCGCTCTCGGCGAAACCGCGGCGGATGGTGGCGACATCGCCGAGGCGGAGCAGCGGCCCGCGGGCATCGGCCACCAGCGGGATCTCGGCGAACTCCTCCACCTGATCGCGGCGATCCGCCAACCGGATCAGCAGGTCGCCCCCCGCCGTCTCGATGGTCCCGCCGGAGCGGTCGAGCGCCGATTGGCGCACCACACGGGCCACGTCCTCCAGCGTCAGGTCCTGGGCCCGCAGCACGCCTTGGGGGATCTCCACATGGATCTCCAGCGCGCGCTCGGCATTGATGTCGACCTGGCTTATCCCGTCCGTCAGCAGCAGCCCGCCGCGCACCTGCTCGGCCGCCATCCGGAGCGACTGCGGATCGGCGGCGCCGTAGACCTGCAGCTCGATCACCTGGCGACGCGGCACGACAAGCCGGACCTGGGGTTCTTCGGCGTCCTCCGGGAAGGTAGTGATCCGGTCGATCTCCTGGGCGATGTCGTTGTAGAGGCGCTGGCGGTTCTCGCCGGGGTCGAGCTCGGCGATCACGCTGGCCGAGCCCTCGCTGGCCGTCGCCGTTAGCTTGTCGATGCCCTCGATCCCGCCGAGCGCCTCCTCAATCGCCAGCACCACGGATTGCTCGACCTCGGCAGGGGTGGCCCCTGGCAGCGCCACCGAAATCGACACGGTGTCGGTGTCGTAAGAGGGGAACACCTCCTGGGTGATCCGGGTGGCCAGCAACAGCCCGCCGACCACCAGGATCAGCATCAGGAGATTGGGCGCGACCCCGTGGCGCGCCATCCAGCTGATCGGACCCGTGGCCCGGAGCCGCGCGGTCATTCGGCGCCAGCCGTGGTCGCTGGGGTGCGCAGGGCCATGCCGTCCGCGACCGTCGCCAGCAGCGTCGTCACCACCTGCTCACCGGAGGCGAGGCCCTCGCCCACCAGCACCGTCTCGGGTCCCCGCCAGAGGATCTCGGGGCTTCGGATCGAGAGGCGCCCGTCCGGCTCCATCACCCAGACCGTGTCGCCGTCGCGCAGCCAGGACCGGTCGATCACCCGTGCGCCGGGGATCATCTCCGCCTCGATCTCGGCCCTCAGGAAGGCATCGAGGAAGAGCTGCGGGCGGCCTCGCGCGTGCTCCAGGGGGTCTTCGACGGCGACGATCAGCTTGGCCATGCGTCCCGTCTCGGTCAGCCCTGGGTCGAGCCCGATCACCATGCCCTCGCGCGCGGCGCCGTCGCTCCAGATCCCAGGTTGGGTCAAGTGCACGGGCAGTGCGGTTCCCAACCCCACCCGGTCCAAAAGCGAGGGCGGTAGCGCCAGCATCACGCGGAACCGCTCGGTGGAGACCAGCGTGGCGATCTCGGCGCCTTGGGCGAGCACGGAGCCGAGCGCCACATCTTCCGCCTCTACGATCGCATCGAAGGGAACGCGGATCTCGGTGCGCGCGACATCGAGTGCTGCCCGGCGCCGCTGTGCCTCCGCGATCGCCAACTGCGCCTCCAGCTCGGCCAATTGCGGGGCACGCAGGATCAGAGCGCGCTGTTCTTCCGTGAGCCCCGAGCGCACGGGAGACCGCGCAAGATCTCGCTCTGCCCGGGCCTGCTGGCCCATCTCCAGGCGGATCTGGGCTTTCATCCGGGCGATCTCAGCCTCGGCGGATGCAAGATCGAGCGTCGCGTTCTGATCGTCGAGGCGCACGACGAGGGTGCCGGCTGCAACGCGACCACCCTCGGTCAGCTCCGGCGCGACATAGATCACCCTGCCGCCGATTTCGGGACGCAGCGAAAGCCGGCGGTCCGGCTCAACCACCCCCCAGGCGTGCAGCACAGGACCGCGGGTGGCTGTCTCGACGGGTGCCACCTCGACCAGCCGGGCCTGACGCTCCCGCGCTGTGCGCTCGGCCACGGGGGCCGATCCATATATGGTGTCGGCATACCATGCCGCCCCAGCCAGCAGACCGAGCGAGACCACGCCCTTCATTACAAAGGCGATCGCGCGGTGCCAAAGCGGGGCGCGGCGGGTCTCTGCCCGGTCGAAATCCAAAGGGTCGGGGCGCTGGTACATAAGCTCCTGTTGCCGGTTGCGGCTTTCATCCAAACTCAGGATGCATATAACCGGGGCCGCGAAGATTTCCGTCGACCTCACGAAAATACGCGAAGAGGCGCCCGAGACCATGACTTTGCGCAAAGACGGCCCGAGATGTCCGATCTGTGGCAAACCGCAGGACAAGGCGTTCCGGCCGTTCTGCTCCCGCCGATGCGCCGATGTGGATCTCAGCCGGTGGCTGAACGGGAGTTACGCGATCCCGTCCGACGAGCCGGTTGACCCGGACGCAGACCTCTCTCAGGAGGAGACGCGGCGCGACTGACGCGTTCGGGTCTGGGCATGGCGGAGCGCGTCTGCTTCCGCCGTTTGGATCTCGCGCTCTGCCTTCTGCGCGCGGCGGGTGCGTGCGACGAGGTCATCGAGGGCGCGTTCTCGGCCGAGCAGGGCGGCAAGGGATGCCCTGAGCGGCGCGGCTGCCCGCAACGCAGCCTCTGCCTCTGCCTCGAGGTCCGCCGCCCGGATGCGGAGGCGGTTGCGCCAGGCGGTGTCCGCAAGCAGGTCGAGCGCATCCGTCGGCGCCTCGGTGGCAGGGATCGTCGACCGGTGCCTGGCGTCTTCCGCATCGGCCCGCATCGCACCCACCTGGCGGTTCAGCGCGGCGAGTTTGCCTTCTTCTGCCGCGCGGGCTGCGGCCAACGCTCGGGCAAGCCGCGCCAGGCGCGCCGGATTGGATCGGCTCAAAGCGCTCTCCTACCGCGGGCCTTGGCCCGGATCTCATCGGCGAACAGGATGGCCGCGGCGACGGCGCGGTAGTGCTCGGGTTTGACCTCCTGCCCGATCTCGACCAGCGCGTGTACCGACCGCGCGGTCGGCGGATCCTCATGCACCGGCACGCCCTCGCGCTCGGCAATCTCGCGGATCCGGAGCGCCATCTCGTCGACCCCTTTGGCGAGGCAGCGGGGGGCCGCGTCCTTGCTCTTGTCCCACCGCAGCGCCACTGCATAGTGCACCGGGTTGGCGATCACGACATCGGCCTTTGGCACATCGAGCAGCATCTGCTGGTTCGCGGCCGCTTTGGCGCGCTCTCGCCGCTCGGCTTTCAAATGCGGGTCGCCCTCGGTCTGCTTGGCCTCCTCCTTGAGCTCCTGATGGGTCATCCGGTTGCGCTTCTCGAACTCGAAGCGCTGCCAGGCAAAGTCGAGAAAGGCGATCACCGCCGAGACGATCAGCAGACCGATCAGGATCGCCTCGAACTGCAGCGCCAGGAGCCCGCCGAGAAAGCGCGGGGCGAGCCCGGGCGAGAGCACGATCCGCGGCAACTCGGCGATCACGACGACATAGAGGATCACGGCGACGGCTGCGACCTTGACGGTGCTCTTGGCGAACTCCACCAGACCATTGATGCCGTATTTCTGCTTGGCGTTGTCGATCGGCGAGATCCGGCTGAGCTTTGGGATCACCTTGTCGCCGGCGACGATGACCGAGCGTTGCGCGATCAGCAGCGCGAGGATCAGCGCGGCGGGGAGGGCGAGCACCGGTGTGATGGCCAGGGCCACGTCCCCCATGATCTCGGGCAAGGCGCTGCCGCCACCGCGCATCACATCCTCTGCAATGGCATAGGGGCGCGCAAAGATCGGGGTCAGCGCTTCGCCGAGGGTTGTCGCCGTCCACGTGCCGCCCAGCAGCCCCGCGACCGCGAGACCGATATAGGCGGCCAGCGTCTGGGTGTCGGTCGAGCGGGGCAGGTCTCCCTTCTCCCGCGCTTGCTCGAGCTTGCGCGGGGTGGCGTCATGGACCTTTTCTTGGCCTTCGTCGTCCCCTTGCGCCATCAGCCAAGGCTCCCGAGTGGGTTCGAGAAGATGGCGTTCAGCATTGCGCCCCAACGCTCGAAGATCTGTGGCAAGGATAGCCAGAGGGTGATGAGACCGAGCCCGACCAGCAGCGGCACGCCGATCAGCGCGACCAGGAGCTGCGGCATCGCCCGGCTGAGCGCCCCGAGCGCGAGATTGTAGGCGAAGCTGATGGCAATGAACGGGAAGGCCAGCGTGATCCCGATGGCGAAGACCTCGGCCATCCGGCTGACCGTCAGATCCGCGAGGTCGCTGCCCGACGGGAACTGTCCGAAGGGCAGCACGTCATAGAGCCCGGCAAGGGCCGCCACCGCCTGGATGTGCAGCCCGGCCGCCATCGCCAGCACGATGCCGCCCATGGCGAGAAAGGTCGCAAGCGTTGGCTCGGCATCGCCCACCGGCGTGCCGAAGACGTGGCTGAGCGAGAGGTGGAAGGCCGCGGTCGTCCCGGCGATCTGCAGCGCATAGACCAGCATCCGGAAGCCGAAGCCGATGACAAGCCCGGCAAAGGCCTCCGCCGCCAGCATCAGCGCAAGGCCCGGCACGTCGGATGGCGTCTGCTCGACCAGGGGACGGACAAGCGGGCTCAGCAGGAAGGTGAGGGCCAGTGCGGCGCCGAGGCGGATGCGCATGGGGATGCCGCGCTCGCCGATCCCGGGCATCAGGAACACGAACGCCCCGACACGCGCAAAGATCCCGGCCGCGGTCAGCACCGTCTCTTCGGTCGCGGCGAAGATGGCGGTGAGCGGCTCCACCGGTTAGGCCGTGCCGATCAGCGCGAGGTCTGCGTGGGTCCCGATTTCGTCGAAGGAGAGCACCGGGTTGCCGATCCCCTTGGCCGAGAGCACCTGGCGCAGGAACCGCCGCCGCCGGGCAGAGGTCGCGATCGCCGGAAATTGCCCTTGGTCCGCGGCGCGTTTGACGATGGCGCCGACCGCGCCGGCCAGCCGGTTGAACTCCTGCGGCGGAAGCGCGATGTCCCGGCTGCCGCTTTGTTCGTGCTCGCTGAACAGGCTCTCCCAAGTGGGCCCGAGTTGGACCAGCGGCAGGCGTCCTTCCTTGTCCGCAAGACGCGCCACGATGTGAAAGGCGATGCGCTGGCGGATGTGCTCGACGATGTCCTCCGAGGGCATATTGGCGCCGCGCGCTTCGGCGGCCGCTTCGAGGATCAGCGGCAGGTTCCGGATCGAGACCCGCTCCTCCAGCAGCATCCGCAGCACCGATTGCAGCACGTCATGGGGCAGCTTCTCCGGCACGAACTCGTCGATCAGGCGGCGGTTCGCCTCGGCGCGGGCGGGGTCGGAGGGGCTGGTGAACTCCTCGATCAGCTTGCGCAGCGCGCGCCGGGTGAAGAGCTTGCCGAAATTGGCCTGTACGGTCTCGAGCAGATGGGTGGCGACGATTTCTCCGGGAGCGACGACGGGCAGGCCGAGGGCGGCGGCCTCCTCCTGCGAGCGCTCGGGGATCCACCGGGCCGGGGCCTTGTAGACCGGCTCCTCCACATCCTCGCCCGAGACGAGAAGCGGGATGTCAGGCCGGGTCAGCACCAGCACATGGCCGGGCTTCAGGCGGGCACGGGCAACCTCCACCCCTTGGATCTGGACGGAGTAGTGGCCGGCCTCCAGCAGCGGATCGTCGGTTAGCCGCACCTCTGGGATGACAAAGCCGAATTCGGTCGCGATATGCCGGCGCATGTTGACGATGCGTTTGTCCAGCCCGGTGCCTGGCTCCATGATCGCGCCGATGAGGGCGGGCGAGAAGCGCAGATGGATCTCGTCCACGTCCAGCAGATCACCGAGGGGGCGCTGCGGGGCGGGTGTGTCCTCAGGCTCCGGTTCGGGGAGGAGGGTCGCCGCCTCCTTCTCCGCCTGCTTGCGCATCGAGATGAGCGCGGCGATCCCGAGCACCGAGGCGCCGACGATGAAGGGTGCGAAGGGCAACCCCGGCACGAAGGCGAAGAGCGCCATGAGTGCCGCCACCGTCCCGAGGGCGCCCGGATAGCCGCCGAGCTGGTCGATCAGGGCGCGGTCCGCGGAGCCCGAAACGCCGCCCTTGGAGAGCAGGAGCGCCGCCGCGATCGAGGTGATGACGGACGGGATCTGGCTCACGAGCCCGTCCCCAACCGTCAGGATCGAATAGGTGCGGATCGCTTCGGAGAAGGTGAGATCATGAACCGCGAGACCCATGGCGAGCCCGATCACGAGGTTCAGAAGCGTGATCAACAGGCCCGCGATCGCATCGCCTTTGACAAACTTCGAGGCACCGTCGAGAGAGCCGAAAAACGTCGTCTCTTCCTGCTCGAGCTTGCGCCGCTCATGCGCTTCCTTATGGCTGATCGCCCCGGCCGCGACGTCGCTGTCGATGGCGAGCTGCTTGCCCGGCATCCCGTCGAGGGCGAAGCGTGCGCCAACCTCGGCCATGCGGCCTGCGCCCTTGGTGATCACGATGAAGTTCACGATCAGCAGCACGCCAAAGACCACCAGGCCGAGGAAGATGTTCCCCGACATGATGAACATCGCAAAGCCCTCGATCACGCCGCCGGCCGCGCTGGTGCCGGTGTGCCCCTCTCCGATGATCAGCTTGGTCGAGGAGACGTTGAGCGAGAGCCGCAGCATCAGGCTCGCCAGCAGCACCGTTGGAAAGGCGGAGAAGTCCAAGGGCCGCTCGATAAAGAGCGTGACCGTGAAGATCAGGATGGCGAGCGCGAAGCTGACGGCCAGGCCGATGTCTAGCATCCAGGGCGGCATCGGCAGGATCATCATCACGATGATCGCCATGAGCGCCAGCACCAGAAGCACCGTCGGCTGGTAGAGCGCGCGGATCGAGAAACCGTCCATCAGGCTCTCCGTCAGGGGGCGCCGCGGGTGAGCAAGGCACCCGTTGTCCGGCGGAACAGGCTCAAACGGACACCGCCCGAGGTCACGGGCAGTGGGATTGCCGGAGTGTTGCGGGCGACGCGGCGCACCGGGCTCTCCGGCGCCTCGGGGGCTGTGGCATAGCGGGTGCCCGGCTCGACCGGTCCGATCCGCTCCATCGCGCGAGCGACCAGGGCGCGGTAGCGGTTGCTGTGGACCGGTGTGCGGGAGTGGTACCAGCCGGCGGCGACCAGCCAGTCGCCCGCCTCCGCCTCCAGATCCTTGAGAAACCGCGCCGCATAGTCGGCCCCAATCTCTGGATCGAGCATGGCGGCGATGCTGTCGAAATGATGCCCGTGCCAGTGAAAGTTCACCTGGAAGCACCCGACATCGAACGACCGTTCACCGCCGGCAAGGGCCTGCTCGGCGGCGGTGAGCGCCTCGCGCCTGCTGTCGAACCAGGCGCCGCGGCCCGCCACGTTCAGCGTCCAGGGCCAGGGGCCGCGGGCACCGGCCCGCGTGGTCCCGGTCTCGACGTCTGTGATCGCAAGCATAACGGCCGGCGGGATCCCATGCGCCGAGGCCGCTCCGAGCGCAGCCCTCCGGCAGAGCTCGGACGGATGCGCGGCCAAAGCCTCCGTGGCGAGCCCGAGGATGCCCGCAAGCGCCAAAAGGAATGTCCGCACCGCTCAGCCTCCGGCGGCCACGATGGGGATGAGCCGGCCCTGGAACAGCTCGACCAGCCCCTGCGTGACGAAGGACAGGCTCACCCAGAACACGATCCCGATCGCCAGCAGCTTGGGCACAAAGGTCAGGGTCAGCTCCTGGATCGAGGTGAGCGCCTGCAGCAGCCCGATCAGCAGCCCCACGACCAGCGCGACCACCAGGATCGGGGACGCGATCACCATGGATGTCCAGACCGCGTCCCGCATGAGACTGATGAAGGCGCTCTCGTCCATTGAGCGGCCTCAGACCGGCATCCGCAGCACGTCCTGATAGGCCTCGACCACGCGGTCGCGGACGGTCACAGCGGTCTGGAGCGCCATCTCGGTCGCTGACAGAGCCTCGACCACGGACTGCACATCGCCTTGGCCGGAGACGGCCTGGTCGGCCACCTGCTCGCCACGCTGGATCGTCTGGGTGATCTCTTGCGCTGCCCGGGCAAGGGTTTCGGCAAAGCTCGGGCCTTCGCGTTCGGCGGTCTCGGTGGTCGCGGTCGCGTCGCCCAACTGCCGGGCACTGTCGTAAAGCCGGGCAGCGAAACTCGGTTGGATGTCCATTCTTGGCTCCTTTCAGGGTGGGTCAGCGCCGCAGCAGGTCCAGCATCGAGCCGTACATGCGCCGCGCCTGGTCGAAGAGGGTGAGGTTCGCCTGATAGCTCCGCTGCGCTTCGCGCGCGTCGGCGACCTCAATCAGAGTGTCGACATTGGAGTAGGAGACGATGCCCCTCTCGTCCGCCATGGGGTGGCCGGGCTCATAGCTTTCGCGCGCCGGGGACTGGTCGAGGTTGATCCGTCCCGCACGCACCATCTCGGCGCCCGTGCCATGCTCGACCATACGCTCGAACACCAGGCGTTTGCGCTGAAAGCCGGGCGTGTCGGCGTTCGCGACGTTCTCACCGATCATCCGCAAGCGCGCGCTCTGGGCACGCAGACCGCTGGCGGAACTCGACATTGCTTTGATCAAATCATGCATGGGGGTCTCCCTCAGCGGGCCCGGCCGAGGCCGATGCGCAGGATGTCGACGGCTTTCGAGTAAACCGCCATGGCGAGCGCGTGGGAGCCCTGGGTCTCGACCGCGCGGACCGATTGTTGCTCGAGGCTCACACTGTTACCGTTCGGCGAGACGGCATCGGTCTCGACCACCTCGACAGCGGCGGCCGAAGCGTCCCGGCCAAGCAGGTGCCCGGGCCGCGTTGCGCGCGCTGTGAACGCTTCGTTAACCGTGGCGGAGAAAGGTTTCACGTCGCGAGCACGATAACCGGGGGTATCCGCATTGGCGACGTTCTCAGACAGAATCCGGTGGCGGGCAGCAGCATGGCGCGCCATCGCGGAGGCCTTCTTGACCAAGGTCAGTTTCTCTAACATGGGTATCCAGCATTCTCTGTTCCCTGCCCGGGTGTTAGCCCGAACGTGGTTAAGAGAGCGTTGTGCATCTGGCGTTCGGGGGCAGCGATGATGGGGGAGGGAGCGCAGCCGCGCTGGTTGCCCGCATCGGCGCGAATCTGGGGCACTCTGATGGGCTGCGACGGCGCCGTCGCGACTGTGGCCGGTCTTGCCGGGCTCGCCCGCCTCGGAGATGGGGTGGAGATCGACAGCGGCTCGGGGGAGGCTGTACCTGCTGAGATTGTCGCGATCGAGGGCAACACGGTTTCGGCCATGCTGATGGCCCCGGCGGAGGGGCTGGTGGCGGGCGGTCGGTGCTACCTCACGGCCCTGGAGCGGCCGCGACCGTCCGATGGTTGGCTCGGCTGTGTGGTCGATGCCTATGGCCGCTTGTCGGACGGTCGACCCGCGCCCCAGGGCGTCGATCCCGTGTCCCTCCGCAGAACACCGCCAGCGGCGGCCGAGCGCCGGGGTCTTGGCGCGCGCATGGCGACCGGGCTTGCAATCACCGATACGGCGTTGCCGCTCTGCCGAGGTCAGCGCATCGGTCTCTTCGCGGGGTCCGGCGTCGGCAAGTCGATGCTGTTGGCCACCCTCGCGCGCGCTGTCGAAGCGGATGTGGTCGTCGTCGGCTTGATCGGGGAGCGTGGGCGCGAGGTCGGCGAGTTCGTGCGCGACAAAGTTGGCGCCGCGGGCATGGCCCGGACGGTGGTCGTGGCCGCCAGCTCCGACCAGGGGGCTCTGGTGAAGCGCCGGGCGGCCTTTCTCACGCTTGCGGTGGCAGAGCACTTCCGGGACCATGGGCGCCATGTGGTTTGCCTGTTCGACAGCGTCACCCGCTTTGCCGAGGCGCACCGGGAGATCGCCTTGGCGGCTGGCGAAGCACCGGCATTGCGCGCCTTTCCGCCCTCGACCGCGGCTGAGATCGCGACCCTGTGCGAGCGGGCCGGGCCAGGCGAGCAGGCGCAGGGCGACATCACGGCGGTCTTCACAGTGCTCGTGGCGGGGTCGGATATGGAAGAGCCGGTCGCAGATATGGTCCGCGGTG
This sequence comes from Pseudomonadota bacterium, assembly GCA_039816045.1. Lineage (GTDB taxonomy): Bacteria > Pseudomonadota > Alphaproteobacteria > Rhodobacterales > Rhodobacteraceae > Thermohalobaculum. The sequence goes on along the minus strand of JBCBYB010000005.1, from coordinate 5,685 downwards.
TGCTGGACGGTCATATCGTGCTGAGCCGCGAGATCGCCGAGCGGGGACGCTTCCCCGCCATCGATTTGCGCCGGTCGGTCTCTCGGTCTGCCCCGGCCGCATGGCAGGCGAATGAGGCGGAGCTGGCCACCGAATTGCGGTCTCTTGTGGCAGCGCAGGAGGAGGCGGCACCGATGATCCAGGCCGGGCTCTATCAGCCGGGCAACGACGCGGTGCTGGATCGGGCGGTCAAGCTCTGGCCCGAGTTGGACCGGTTCGTCGGCGCGCAGAGCCCGGGGGCATCCATCGAGGAGAGCATCGAGATGCTCGAAGCGGCCTTGAAAGGGCGCGCGCGCGCTCAGCCGAAGTTGGAGGCGAACAAGCCGGCCTGAGAGGACGGCCCCAGGCCACCGCTTTGCAGGATCGACAGCGCCGTGCTGCCACCGGTCGGTTCGCTGGAGAGCGGCGTGCCGATACCGAGGCTCCGGTTCACCTCTGAGCGGACGAGGAACTGCGCCAGCATGTCCTCCACCACCTCCGGGTCCTGGAACACCGTCGGGCTTGCCTCACCGAAGCGCTGGCGGGAGAGGCTCTCAAGCTCGCTCACCTGTTGATCGAGGTCGAGCAGGCCGAACTGCTGAGGCAGCCCGAACGCGCTCTCGACCACGTTGCGCAGCGGCTGGGAGCCGAGCACGCGCAGCCAGCCCGATCGGTCCGCCGTTTCGCTGTTGGTGATCTCGTCAATCTCACGCCGGAAGTTGAGCGCAAGGCGCATGTCGATGTTCTGATCGCCGACCGCCTGCTCGAACTGCCGCTCGCGATAGCGCGCCGCAAGGTCTTCCCGCACGGAGGTGATCGTCAACCGCGTGCCCAGGTCACCGAAGCCGAGTGTCGCTGCCATCTCGCGATAGGCAGGCTCGGCCAGCCGGTTGGCGAAGGCCTCCGAGTCCAGGCTGCCCTCTTCGATGATCTTGCGCACAAAGGCGCCTTTGTTGAGATCATCGTCCAGACCAAAGGCACCAAGCACGACCCGCAGGCTTGAGCGGTCCTGCATCAGGTCATCGACCGTTTGGAACGAACTGGCGTTCTCGAGAAACGCATCGATGTCCCGCTGGATCTGCGGCTGGCGCCCGAACGTCTCGAACTGGCGGTCGTAAGTCTGGTCGAGGAACCGCAGACCGGCGATGCCGCCGAGGGGCACGACAGGGACGAAGGTCACGGGTGTGCCTCCCCGTTCGCGGCTCCGGATCCGTTTGGTGCACCTGCCCCGGCCTTACGACGATGCGCGCTGAGGAGTTCCTCTTCGACGGGCAAGAGCCGGCGCAGAGACCGCATCACGCCGTAGAAGTTTCCTTCTGCCAAGGCGTCCGTCGCCTCTTGGAGGAGGACCGCTCCATCGTGGCCGCGGAGCGCGTCGAGAAGCTGTGCGAGGCCGCGCTCGAGCTGCGTGGTCGCTTCCTCGAGATCCACCTCACCGGCGACCGCGAGTTGCGCGATGTAGCAGACCCTTTTGACGGGCGTGTCGACCTCATCGGGGTGGATCGCATCGCGCAGGCGGAGGATCTTGGCATCGGGCGTTTTCACGATCAGCCGCGTGTTCCGGTCGCCGTTCTGCATCACGACACCGTTGACGAGGATCTGCTCGTGCGCCCGGAGTTTGAGTATCAGGCCGGCCATGTCATGCTCCTTCGGGGGCATCTGGCTGCCCTCGCAATCCGCGCATGATCGCGGTGTTGATATCGACGATGACGCCTGGCTCCGCGCTGCCGCGCAGCACATCGTCTGTGTGGCGCCGCATGAAGAGCCCGAGGCTGATCAATTGCGCGCGCAGCTCCATCGGGAGTTCGTTTTCCTGCTCGGCGAGGTCTGCCATCAACGCGGTCCAGAGCCGTGTGTTTTCGTGGAGCGCAGAAGCCAATTCGCTGAACGGCGCACCGTCGCGCATGGCATGGCTGATGCGCCCGGTAATCTGTCCGAAGACGCGGTACTCGACGTCGCGGGGGATCGCGGTCGCCCGGGTCGCGTTGCCGTATCCGGTCATGCTTGCGGCGTGGAGGCTCATGTTCGTTCTTCCTATGGGGGTCGTTCACGCCTTTGGCGCAGGGCCGTTTGGAGGGACCGGGGCAAGTGCCCCGGTCCCGTCGGCTCTTATCGGAAGAGCGCCAGCAGGTTCTGCGGCTGCTGGTTGGCGATCGAGAGCGCCTGGATGCCGAGCTGCTGCTGGGCCTGGAGGGCCTGCAGACGGGCCGAAGCCTCCTCGAGATCCGCATCGACGAGCGAGCCGATGCCCGACTTGAAGCTGTCGATCAGCGAGGACATGAAGTCCTCCTGGATGTCGATCCGACGCTCCGACGCACCAAGATCGGCCTGTGCGTTGATGTTCGTCTGGATCAGGCTCTCGATGTTGCTGAGGGCCGCTGCAGCACCCTCGGCCGAACGCACGTCGATCCGGCTGAGACCATAGAGGTCGCCCGTACCGGAGCCGCCGCGGTTGTCAGTGCCGGTGATGGTGCGGCCCTGGTCGCTCGAGATGCTCAGGGTGGCCGCCTGGGAGGAGGTGTCCTCCGACAGGGTCAGCGTCACCGAAACATCGCTCGGACCGTCGGCCGCGATCACCGACTGCAGACCCGTGGCCACATCGTTGATCGTGGCGTTGGCGCCGGCAACATAGTCGTAGTTTGTGCCGTCGATGGTGACACGGAAGCTGTCGCCCTCGTTCACCTCACCCGCCGACACGCTGTAGTCGATGGCATTCTCGGAGGCAGCACCGAGCGTGGTCGAGCTCTGGACCGTCTGGGTCGGCGCAGTCGTGCCGGTGCCATAGGAGAGCGAGAAGGCCAGTTCCTCGGTCGTGTTGTTCGAGATCACGATGCCGTCATTGGTGGCATCAGCGGCGATGGTGATGCCGTCGATCCCGTCGCCAGCCGCGACTGCAGCGGCATAGGCCGCAACGATCTCGGTCTCGAGTTCGGCGTTGGTCGTGACCGCAGTGCCGGGGTTCAGCGTGATCGACTGGTCGCCGAAGGTCAGCGTGACGTCCTGTGCGGTGGTCACCCCCGCCGTGCCGCCGACGAACAGGATGCTCTCCGTCGCCGCCGTCGTGGTCTGACCCGAAGCCGCCGCCAGCGTTGCATCGGAAACAGTCGGAGCTGCCGCGATGCCAGCCGCGCCGAGCGTACCAGCAGCGTTGCCGGTGATGTTCAGCGCTTCGTTGCCGGTGTAGGTCAGGACCAGGGTCGCCGCCGTGCCGCCGCCGCTGTCGCCAGCGGCAACCGACAGACCCGCAATGCCGAGATCGTTGATCCGGGTGATGAACTCGTCACGGACCTGATCGTCGGTGGCGTTGCCGCCAAAGTCGCCGGCCTGGGTCAGAACGATGTTGTTGTCACCGATGGTGATCGAGGTCGACTCGGCCGCCGCATCGAGGAAGTTGCCGTCGGCGAAGGTGATGGTCGAGGTCGCTTCGGCCACCACGCCAGCCGTCGCGCTCGACAGCGAGGTGCGGTTGATCTCGCCACCCGAGCCGAAGGTGCCGGCATCGGTGGTGAAGTTCAGGCCGTTCACGGTGATGTTCGAGGCCGACACAGTCCCGCTGTTGCTGCGGTCGAGCGAGGCGAGGATGTCGACGGACTCGCCATTGTTCTTCAGCAGGTTCAAGCCGTTGAACTGGGCCGCATCGGTGATGCCGAGGATCTGGCCGCTGAGTTCGTCGATCTCGTTCTGCAGGGTAACCCGGTCGACGTTGCTCTCGTTCGCGGCAACGATCTTACCTTTGATCTCGTTGAGCAGCTCACCGACCTGGTTCGTCGCGTTCGAGGCAACGGCCACGGTGGACGAGCCGAGCGAAAGCGAGTCGCTGATGCTCTTGAAGCCCTCGACGTCCGACTCCATCACCTTGGAGATCGCGAAGATCGCTGCGCCGTCCTTGGCTTCGGAGATCTTTTTGCCGGTCGAGATCTGGTTGTTGACCTCAGCGAGGCTGGAGTTGGTCGCCCGCAGGGTCTGCAGAGCGATCATTGCACTGGTGTTCGTGAGAATACTCGAAGTCATGAGACCATTCCTCTCTGGTCGTGGCGGGGTTCGCGCCACGAAAGCCTGGTTTGCCCGCTATTCCGGGGTGCGTTTCGAACCGGCAGCTATTTGCTGCCCAGGAAGCGTCTTCTGACATCCGCCCGGACCGAGTCTTCGACATCGGTCCGTTCGTCGGCGTTCCCGCCGCTGAGCAGAGAGAAGCACCGAAAGATGACTACGGGGTAAAACGTTCAGGCGCGACGCGTTTTCCCTGTTGCATCACTGCGGCTGATGATCCTTGTGCCATCGGCAGCATAGGCGACATCGCCGCGGCGGGTCGCTTCGATCGCTTCGATTCGGCGCCGAGCGGCGGCGAGCCCGCGGCGTGCGGCGCTCAGGATTCGCTCGTTGCGTTTGCCCTCAGCGATCAAGGTCGTGAGCGCGCTTCTGACCGCGCGGGTGCCGCGGGTCTGGGGCATCAGGGTTTCGAGATCCCCGAGCAAGGTCTGTTTGCGGGTACCGAACGTCTCGATCTGATCGAAGGCGCCGCTGAGGACAGCGCGCCGTTCGTCTGCGAGAAGTCTCCGCCCGTCGGTGCTGAGCGCGATGAACTGGTCCTCGGGAGACGCATTGGACTGGGTCATCAGCGGCCTCGTGCCACGAGGGTTTGGTAGATGCTCTCCGCCAGGCCGATGCCGCCGCGTTCGGCCAGAGCCGTCGCATGCTCGCGGGCCAACATGGGCGCGAATTGTGCCTCGCCCGCGCCACCGCCGAAGTGCTCAGGAGGGCGGCCGAGGCCTGTGTGCTTCAGCATCTCCGCCAGGAAAACCGCCTCGAATTCCTGTGCCACGCGGCGATATGTGGCCTCCGTCTCCGGGGTTAGCTCGAGAGTCGTCCCTGGAGCCGTCCCTGGGGCCGTCCCTGGGGTCGTCTCCGGGAGCAGCGGCGATCGTCGCGCAGCGGCCGGCTCGGATTGGACAACGTCGATCGGTTCGCTCATGCCTGCATCCTTTTGTTTCGACGCAGATCTATGCTGATCGCCGTAAACAATTGGTAATCCATTCTGTTTACCGCTGAGGCGAAATCGAAGGCGAGAAACGCAAGATGGATTTTGCACTGTTCACATCGCTGTCGACGCAGACGGATCTTTCGCGCGACAGTGGATCACCGGCCCCCAATGGCGGCGATGTTCCTGCAGAGGACGCGTTCGCAGACCTGTTCGCCGCTCTTGAACAGGCCGCGTCGCAGTCGGACGAACCGGCCCGTCTCGGGCAGGCCACCGCGGATCTTCTGGTCACCACGTTAGAGGGCGCTCCTGACACCGTCTCGGACGTCGCACGGGCGGCCCTCACCGAGGCCTTGGAGGAGGTGGTGACCTTGCTGCCACCACAGGCGCAAGAGGACCCCAGGCTCTCGGCGGAGGCGATCCGACAGGATCCCGTTGCCGCCCTTCGTGCCATAAGCGATGCCAGTCCATTGGCCGGCTCCGTCCCGCAGGCTGTGTCCCAGGCGGGCAAGGCGGTCGCGACGGCTCTGCGCGCGTTGTCAGAGACGATCACCAGGGACCCCGGCGCGAACCACGGCACCCGATTGGCCGAGCATCTGCTGGCAAACATTGCGGATGCAAGCAGGACCGATGCATCGGCCGCGCGCGACGCTGCGGCTGCTCCCCTGTCGGTCGGCAAGGAGGCGGTG
>JBCBYB010000059.1:0-21454 GCA_039816045.1 Pseudomonadota bacterium | reverse complement strand
GTCCCGGAGCTCCGGATCATCGACGACGCCTTGTGGGAACGGGTGAAGACCCGCCAGGGTGCGATGCGGGCGAGCAAACATGCCGACAACGATCCGGGCTACTGGGATCGCCGGCGCCCACGGCACCTCTTCTCAGGGCTCATGCGCTGCGGCAGCTGCGGTGGCGGCATGATCAACTTCAACAAGACGCGGGTCGGCTGTGCGGCGGCGCGGAACAAGGACACCTGCAGCAACAAGACAACGATGCTGCGGGCCGAGCTCGAAGATCTGGTTTTCGAAGGGCTCGAGCGGCATCTCATGAAGCCGGAACTGGTGGAGGTCTTCTGCCGGGAATACACCGAACACGCGAACCGGCTCGTCGCCGAGCACAATGTCGGACTCACCACCGCGCAGAAAGAGCTCGAGAAGATCGACAGGGATCTCGACAAGCTGGTCGAGGCGATCCTGGACGGGGTGCCCGGCGCCTGGGTGAAGGACAAGATGGCCGCGGTTGAGCTGCGCAAGGAAGCGCTCCCGGCGGAGATCGCCGAGACGACGGAGATGCCTGTCCGCCTCCATCCGAGCCTCGCCGATCACTACCGCGACCAGATCCACCGGTTGCGCGACCTGCTGCAAGGCGACGGCGCGCGCGCAGAGGCGGTGTTGCGGCCGCGGAGGGTTGCCGCCGCTACGGCATCAGCACGGCAATCTTCTAGAAGTGGCTGGCGCGGTTCGGCGGGGTTGAGCTGTCAGAGGCTCGCAGGTTGAAGGCGCCTGAGGACGAGAACGCGCGTCTCAAGCGGCGTCTAGCGGACGCGATGCTCGACAACGCCTTGCTCAAGGGTGTGGCGGCAAAAAGGTGGCGGCGCCAGATGCGAAGAGGGCGGCGGTGGTTCACCTGAGCGAGATGCATGAGGTCAGCCAGCGTCCGGCGCGCGCGGGTCTCGGTCGTCGGTGCGATAGGTCAGCCGCCTCGGCGACGACGCAGAGCTGCGCGCAAAGATCCGGGAGAGCGCGGCCACGTCCTGCGGAAGCGCCAGGGCGTGGACGTGAACCACAAGAGGCTGCGACGGCTCTACGCCGAGGAGAGACGGCAGGTCCGGCGCAGGGGCGGCCGCACGCGAGCGCTCCGCACGCACCGCCCTCGGGTCCTTCCCGATGGTCGGAACCGACCCTGGAGCCTGGACTTCGCGCCCGACGCCGTAATCATCCGGAGAGGACGGCCAGGCGCGGTGTGGCCTCGGAGAAGGGCACCGAGCTGACCAGCATGGCAATCCTGCATTGCTCGGAAGAGCGTCGCGTCGACCGGCACTACATCGCGCCTGCCAAGCCGCAACAAAACGCTTTCGCCGAGGACGCTGCGCGCCGCGTGCTTCAACGAGATGTTAGTCTCCTCAGGCCCGGGCCGTGCTCGCGGCCCGGCAAGACGACGACAACCGCACGCGACCTCGCTCGGCCCTCGATCATCTCTGGCGGAAGTCGCGGAGCGGGGCAGGCTTGCTGAGAAGACCGCTTGAGCGCATCAAATCAAACCAAAGGCTCAACCCGCCGCCGATGAAAAAGAGAGATCAGGTCAGATCGACTGATCGAGACGGACAGCCCTGAGCTGATCGTCGCCTCCAGTGATCCTTGGAGACTAGGCGCGCGAGATCAATATATGAACTGAATACAATCAATTTCAGCCGTTGAGAAAACGACAGGATCGACTGGACAGCGAGCTGGTCCGTTCCTTCATCGCCGTCGCGGATGCCGGCAGCGTGGCCGATGGAGCGGAAAGACTGCACCGTTTGCAATCCGCCGTGAGCCTTCAGCTGAAGCGCCTGGAAGCTGTTCTTGGGCGTCGGGTCTTTGACCGCCACGGGCGCTGTGTAGAATTGACGGATGCCGGTCGCAACCTTTTGACTGTTGCGAGGGACGTCACCACCCGGCTAGACAGCATCCTTCGAGAGATCGGGTCCGACGGACTGTCTGGAAAGTTCCGGATCGGCATACCGGACGATCATGGCAGGGCGCGCCTCGCGCAGATCATCGGAGCGTTCGCGCAAAGCCACCCGTTGGTCGCACTCGACGTCACCTGCGCCCTGAGCGCGCGGTTCCCGGAAGATCTCGCATCGCCTCGTGTGCTCGAGCCCGAGCGTCTCGGGCGTCATGGCTGCGGTCGAAGCCGGGGTGGCGATCGGTTTGCTCGGGCGGAGTTCGACCGGCGGCACTCTCAAGCCCTTGACCGGCGAACACGGTTTCGGAGTGACACCAGTCTCAAACCTTGTCCGCGGATTGCGAAGGGGAGCCACCACGGACGTTACCCGCGCAATGGCCTCCGCAATCAAGACCGCCTTTCGCGGCTGACGAGCCACTGCGGACCTAGACCGTTTGGGTCGAGTCCGCGGGCGAAGCACCCGGAATGCTCTTTGTGCCATCTGTGGCAATACGGCCCGCCAAGGGATAGCAACGCGAAACAGCCGATCACTTGGCCATTGCTGGCGATCGGCTCCGCTCTAGCCACCCACGTACTGAACACCACGCGTGCCGTCACAGGCGGTTCAGGCTGTTGCCGCGCAACGGGTCTCACCGACATGCATCGCCCGGGCGCGGGGCGTCTGCCGGTCAGCTGAAGACGGTGGCGACAGCGCGCGCGAGCGACGCGACAATTGTATCGGCTTCGGCCTCGGTGAGGCAGAGCGGCGGGGCAAGGCCGATGATGTCGCCTTGAGGCATGGCGCGGACAACCAGACCGTTGCGGCGGGCCTCGGCGGCGATGGCGCCGGCGACCTTGCCCGCCGGTTCAAAGAAGCGGCGCGCAGCCGGATCTTCGGCGAACTCGACGGCGGCGAGCATGCCCTCGCCCCGCACTTCAGCGACCTTGGGATGATCTCTGAACGCGTCGGTCAGCTTGCTCCGCAAGTAAGCGCCAGTCGCGCCAGCATTGGCAACGAGGCCCAACTCGTCGATCAGCGTCAAGTTCGCCACGCCGGCCGCCGCGCCGATCGGGTGCGCCGAATAGGTCCAACCATGGCCGAAGGGGCCGAGATTGTCGGTCCCCTGCTCGAGCACGGCCCAGACCCGTTCCGAGACGATCGATCCCGAAAGCGGCGCATAGGCCGAGGTCAGACCCTTTGCGATGGTGATGATGTCGGGCGCGAGCCCGTAGTGCTCGGAGCCGAACATGGAGCCGAGCCGGCCGAACCCAGTCACCACCTCGTCGGCGATCAGCAGGATGTCATGGCGCTGCAGGATCGGCTGGATCGCCTCCCAGTACCCCTCGGGCGGGGGCACAAGGCCGCCGGTGCCGAGCATCGGCTCGGCGATGAAGGCCGCAATGGTCTCGGCGCCCTCGCGCGCGATCAGCGCCTCCAGCTCCGCCGCGCAGAAGGCGGAGAAGTCTTGCTCGCTCTTGTCCGGATCGGGGCGGCGGAGGAAATACGGCGCCTCGGTGTGCAGCACTTGCGACAGCGGCAGGTCGAACGCCTTGTGAAACAGCTCGAGCCCCGTCAGCGAGCCCGAGATCAGCCCCGAGCCATGATAGCCGCGCCAGCGCGAGATGATCTTTTTCTTTTCAGGCCTGCCGAGGATATTGTTCAGGTACCAGACGAGCTTGACGTTGGTCTCGTTCGCATCCGACCCGCCGAGACCGAAATAGACCTTCGACATATGCGCCGGCGCCCGGTCCATCACCATCTTAGCCAACCGAATGGAGACCTCCGTGCCGTGGCCGACATAGGCGTGGTAGTAGGCCAGCTCGCGCGCCTGCGCGGCGATGGCGTCCGCCACCTCCTGCCGGCCGTAACCGATGTTGACGCAGTAGAGCCCTGCGAAAGCGTCGAGCAGCCGCTTGCCGTCGCGGTCCTCCACATAGACCCCTGAGCCGGTCTTCATGATCTGGGTCGCGGTCTCGCCGCGGGCGTGCTGCGCAAGATGGGTCGAAGGGTGGAAGAACGCCTCACGGTCCCAGGCGGCCAGTTCGTCATTCGTCAGCATGCATCGTCTCCTCAGGAGTTTTTGGGGTCGCGGCGAGCCAGCGTGCGAAGAATGTGGAGAACCATGCCTCCATCGCCGCGCCGTGACGCGCCGCCAACACGGCTTCCTCAGCGTCGCGTTGCCCGCCTGGGCGGCGAGGTCCGTCGGCGTCCTGTGACCTCAGATATCGCCGCCCGCCCTCGGGCTGCTCCGCGTGCAGCTGCAAGCCGTAGCGGGCCGGCGCGAAGCGGACAATCTGGTTCGGATAGAGCTCGGTGCTGGCGAGCCGCTCGGCGCCATGCGGCAGGTCGGCTCCGTAGTAGTGCCATTGGAAGGCGTGCAGCCCGTCGGGGACGAGATCGGGCGCGTGGCTGATCAGCGGGTAGAAGCCGAATTCGGCGTGGCCATGTGCTGGGGGCCCAACCCGCGCGCCGAGCAGTTGCGCCGCCAGCTGAAGCCCGTGGCAGATGCCGAAATAGGGTCGTTCCGTCGCCCACCACGCCTCGATCCAGCGCATCTCCTCGGCGATCCCGGGCGCGTGGTGCTGTGTAACGTCTGCAAGGCTGCCGTGAACGAGGGCGACCGCATGACCCTCCTCCGGCATCGGCAGTGCGTCGCCCTCGATCGGGTAACGGTGATCAAGCGCGTAGCCGGCCTGGGCGAGCGCTTCGGTCGCGAGGTCTGGCACACCGGTGCGCAGATGATGGATCACGAGCGCGCGGCGGGTCATTTCACAATCAAACTCTCTGGTGTCGCCGCCGTCAGGACCTCCGCGCCGTCCTCACCCAGAAGCACGGTGTTCGAGATGAAGTAGTCGGGCCGTCCCGTGCCGGTGAACCAGGAATGGGCGTGGAAGGTCATACCAGTCTGGAGCTCCAATTCCGCATGCGGCGCGAGACCGGTGACCATGGAGCCTCCTGTCCAGCTCGGCGGAAAGCCAATGGAGACGAGATAGCCGCAGTGGTGCCGGTGATAGTCCTGAAGACCCGCCGCGGCGGCGACCTCATGCCAGGCCTGGTAGACGTCGCCCGCCAGCGCCCCCGGTCGGAGCGCGCCCACGATCGCCGCCATGCCCTCGATCGCGACACCGGCCATCGCTTCGGTGCCTTCAGGCGCCTCACCGACATAGACGAGCCGGCCCATCGGTGCCTGGTACTTTCGACAAGCGCCAGCGATCTCGAGAAAGACGGCATCGCCGGTGGAGAACCTGTCGCCGCACCAAGTCGTGTGTTCCTCGCCGAGCCGGGAGGTCGGTCGGATAAACGGCCCGAAACCCGGATACTCGCTGCCAGCGCGGATCATCGCGTCGTGACAGGCCGCAGAGATCTCGTAGTCACTGGCACCGTCCCGGATCGCATCGATCGCTGCGAGGGTGCCGGCATCCGCAGCCACCGCGGCACGGCGCGTGTAGTCCATCTCGAGCGGCGACTTCACGAGGCGCAGCTTGTCGATCAGGCCGGAGCCGTCGGACCAGCGCACGCCCGGCGTGCCCGCCCGCAGCGCGTCGGCGACGCGCGGTGTCAGGAACAGGCTGCGCATCTCCAGCCCGACATGGCCGTCCGCCAGCCCCGCCTCGCCGAGCGCCCTGGCGGCGTGTTCGGCCACGTCCTCGTGGTCGGCGTGACCGAGGAAGCGGGCATTCGACACCTGGTTCTCCACGGTGATCCGCTCCATCGCACGGGCCACGAGGATCATCTCACCGTCGCGCGGCACGATCAGCAGGTGACAGGCAAAGTAGCCCCAGTGATCGAGCCCTGTGAGATAGTAGATGTTCTCCGGGAGAGACACGACGAGCCCGTCGAGCCCGGCGGCGTCGAGGCCTGCTGTGACAGCGCCGCGGCGTCGATCGAGTTCGTCGCGCGGAAAGGGGGGGGGCGACCATAGTTCAGACCTCGATATGGGCGCCCGCACCGGCGGCAACGGCGAGGGCATGGGTTGCGATGGCGGTGTCCTGCGCACCGGTGCCGGTCAGATCGCAGATCGTGATCTGGTCCTCGGATGTGCGGCCGCGAGCGGCGCCGGTGACGACGGCGCCGAGCTCCGCCGGGTCATCGCCGAGCATCAACCCGGCCGACCGCGCAGCCCGCAGCTCGCCGAGCGCGCCGCACTGGGCGACACTGTCGGCGATGTAGAGGTCGGCCCGGACGAGTGCCTCTGGCGCAAGTTCGCACTTCTCGGGGGCGTCCGACCCCATCGCAGTGACATGCAGCCCGGGATGCAGCCAGTCGGCGCTGAGGATCGGCCTGCGGGCGGGCGTTGTGGTGACAACGAGCTCGGCCGCGCGTACCGCTGCGGCAGGGTCGTCCACCGCCTCCGCGCTCACGCCGAGCGCTTGGCCAAGCTCGGCAGCGCAGGCGCGTGCCTTGTCCTCGTCGCGCCCCCAGACCAGCAGCCGTTCGAAGGGTCGAACCAGATGCGCGGCACGCATCTGGAGGCGCGCCTGCAGGCCGGTGCCGAGGACAGCCGCCGTCGTCACCGATTTCGGTGCAAGATGCCGCGCCGCGACGGCGCCCGCGGCGGCGGTCCGGATATCGGTCAGATAGCCGTTGTCCAAAAGCACCGCCTCGACCAGCCCGGTCCTGGCAGAGAACAGCATCATCAACCCGTTCAGGCTTGGCAGGCCGAGCGCCGCGTTCCCGAAGAAGCAGGTGCTGACCTTGACGGCGAAACCCTCGAAGCCCGGAATGAAGGCTGCCTTTACGTCGACCTCGTCATGGCCGCCTGGTATCGCCATGGACATGATCGGCGGCATCACAACCGTGCCTGACCCAAGAGCAGCGAAGGCACGTTCCACAACCTCGATCGTCGCCAGATCGAGCTGCAACACGCGGCGCAGGTCTGCTTCGGTCATAAGCCGAACGCTACGCGGCATAGATCCGTCCTTTCACGGTGGTGTCTCCGAGCGCGATGTCTGCGCCGGCCATGACAGCTGCATGCTGGCACATGTCAAGGTTGCGGCCAGTGATGATCGTCGCGGCCGGGCCATCGAGCGCCACCTTGCCGGACTGCAGCGCAGCGATCCCGACGACGCAGGCGCCTTCGCAGACGATGCGATCCTCGTAGTAGATGGCCTGCATCGCGCGATAGATCTCCGCCTCGGAGACGAGCACGACGTCATCGAGATGATCACGGCAAAGCGGAAAGGACAGCCGATTGGCCAGCCCGATCCCGCCGCCCAAGCTGTCGGCGAGGCTCGCCACCTCTTCAACCTCCACCGGGTGTCCCGCGACGAGCGAGGCGTGCATCGCCGCCCCGAGCTCCATCGTGATGCCCACCACCCGAACACCAGGATTGATGCGCTTGGCCGCGAAGGCCACGCCGCCAGCCAGCCCCCCACCCGAGAGCGGCACCAGGATCGTGTGCAGATCGGGCCGGGCTTCCATCAGTTCGAGCCCGATCGTGGCCTGCCCCGCCACCACGTCCGGATCGTCAAAGGGCGATATGTCGACGAGGCCCTCGTCGCGCGCCAGCCTTTCGGCCTCGGCCTGCGCGGCGTCCTGGCTATCGCCGACGATGCGCACCTCCGCCCCGAGCGCGCGCACGCCCGCGACCTTGGCGCCAGGCGCCAGCGATGACATGCAGATCACGGCCCGCACCCCCCGTGCCCGCGCGGCGAAAGCGACCCCACGGCCATGATTGCCGGTCGAGCAGCAGGTGACGCCCGATACGCCCTCCGGCAGCGCCGAGATGGCCGAGAGCGCGCCGCGCAACTTGAAGGCGCCGATCGGCTGCGCGATCTCGAGCTTCAGCAGCAGCTCGTGCCCGAAGTCGAGCGAGGATGGCACGAGCGGCGTCGCGTCCGCCACACCCGTGATACGCTGGCGGGTGGCCAGCACGCGTGCGAGGGTAAAATCGCTCATCCTGCCTCCAGCACTGCGCTAAGCACCTGATGCGTGCGGCTCTGCGGATCACCCAAGAGCTGCTCGGGCGTGTCCTGCTCCTCGATCCGGAGGGAATGGAAGACGCACACCCGGTCTGAGATCTCCTTGGCGAAGCCCATCTGGTGGGTGACCATGAGCATCGTCAGGTCGTGGTCGTGGTGCAGCTGCCGGATCACCGCCAAGACCTCGCCGATCACCTCCGGATCGAGGGCAGAGGTCACCTCATCCAGCAGATCGGCGGCGCGCGCCCCGGCTTCCTCTGTGCTCATGCCCAGCACGTGCGCAGGCCCTTCAATGCAGTTCTCCAGCGCCGTCACTTGCAGGTAGAGGTTGAAGTGCTGGAACACCATGCCGATGTCCGAGCGCTGTGCGCGGGGATGGCGCCGGTTGGCCTTCACCGGGTGCCCGCGCCGATGCATGCGCATCAACGGCTCACCGTCGACCCAGATCACACCCTCCGTGATGTCTTCGAGCGTCATAAGCGGGCGGAGCAGGGTGGTTTTGCCCGAGCCGGGCAGGCCGATGATCGACACCATTTTGTTCTGCGCCACGTCGAGATCGAGCGCGTCGAGCACCGTGAGATCACCGTAGCGCTTGGTGACCTTGTCGAACCGGACCATCGGATCGGTCGCGTTGTTCTTTGTGTCGCTCATCATCACCTCATCAGGCCAAGTCCCACCCGTAGCCAACTCTCCAATCGCCGCAACCCCGCCGCAGTTGGCAGCGAAAGAGCGAGGAAGATGATGCTGACCAGAACGCCACGATAGACCTCTGACAGGTAGGCGGCGTAGTGCAGCCCGATTGCGATCATCCCCGAGGCCCAAGGGCTGGGCCGGATCCGAAACTGAGGGCCGGCATAGAAGACAAAGAAGATCTGAAGGACGAGTGGCATCGACCGGATGAACCCGACCGCCTCGCGCACGCAGCGATAGAACAGCGGAGGGCGTCCGCTGGCCAAGCGCAAAAAAGAGCCCGACGACCAGCGCGACCGCATAGCCGACGCCGATGGCTGTGAGCGTGTTGAGCGTTGCCAGCAAAAGCCGCGGGAGGAACTCGACCTCGAAGTCCCAACGCCAACCCATCAGGCCCGCCCCAGCCGTCATGCGGCGCAGCCCTCGAGCCAGCGCTTGAGCGGTGTGACCCCGAAGCGCGCCATCACGTAGTAGAGCACGAGAGCAGTCCCGAAGGTCTCGGCAGAGAGGACCGTCGAGCCGTTGATCTGTCGGGCCTCGAACATCAGGTCGGTGACCGAGATCAGCGCGACAAGTGCGGTCCCCTTCAAGAGCTCAATAAGGAGGTTGCCCCAGGGGGGCAGGATGGTCACGCGCATGCGCTTCATCGGCGGCATGTCGAGGGCGAGCGCCGCCTCGCACTGCCCGCGGGGAACCGATTGGACGGCGCCGCGCACGATCTCCGCACCATAGGCGCTGAGGTTCATGCCCACGGCTAGGAAACCCGCCGTAAATTTCTGAAGCGTCACACCGGACAGCAGCGAGACGCAGAAGATCCAGAACAATTGCGCGAGCAGAGAGGTTCTGCGGAAGATGTCGATACAGACGGTTGCCGTCCCCCGCATGAAGGCGTTGGGCGATAGCTTCATCAGCCCCATGACCACCGCGATAAGAACCGCCACGCTGAAGGACAGGATCATCAGTTCAATCGTGACGGTCGCGCCGCCCAACACGCGGGCGCCGTGCTCCATCGGCCACCCTGTCGGTCAGGGTGACCGCATACGACACGCTTAGCCATTGGCGCCGGCAAACTCGGTGATCGAGTCCCCGGGAAGCCGGGTTTCGGTGTGGCCGTGTTCGGCCACGGCAGCGAGGATCTCGGTCGGTCCGGGGACCTGCATGACATTGCTGTCCGCGATCCGCACTGTCCTGGCGACCTCGACGATGTTGAAGCCGGCGCCGGTCACGAGAACCGCGCCCTGATCCTTGATGTCCTGATAGGTCTGGATCTCTTGGGGATTGCCGGATGTGACGTTGAACACGTCACCGAACACCCCGATTGGCTCCGAGAAGTCGACAGTCTCGCGACGCGAGCCTAAGATGTGCATGCCACCGGCGATGACGTCGAAACGATTGGCGTTTAGGCCCGGGATGAGGCCGCCCCAGTCCGTAACGACCGGCCCGATGTTGTCGATCCCCATTTCCCCAAGGACGCCGAGCGCAACCGCGTTCACGAAGCCCGGCGGTCGGTTGCCGTCACCGGGATACGTCCACGGCACGTCGTTCGCAAAGCCGACGCGCACGGTCTCCCCCGCCTGCGCGCGCTCAAGCACATCCTGCGCGGAGGCAGAGCCCGCGACGCACAGAGCGGCAACGGTCGCGACACCGAACATCTTGCGATCCATGACCAACTCCCTGTCTGTGGTCGGGTCTCGGTGCAATCTCATGCCCTCCAGCGCTGTGTACAGCATCATGGAGCATGATAGCTAGTCAATGGATAATGAGCCGAATGCACGCTTGAATTTTCGGCGCTCGCAGCTTCATATGATCACGCTGTACACAACATAGCATGGAGCACTCTGTGCCGGCCAAGACCCTCCCCTTCTCGGCAGCCGAGTACGACCGTCGATCGGCCCTTGTCGCGACGCGTATGGAGCAGCTTGGGATCGATGCCCTCTTTGTCGTGGATCCGTCCAACATGGCGTGGCTCACCGGCTATGATGGCTGGTCCTTCTACGTCCATCAGGGTGTGATCGTGATCCCGGGCGAGGAGCCGCTCTGGTGGGGCCGCTCGCAGGATGCCAACGGCGCGCGCCGCACTGTCTGGATGCCTGACGACCGGGTGCGGGGCTACGCAGATCACTATGTCCAGTCGACAGAGCGCCACCCGATGCAGGACCTCGCCGCCAGGCTTGCCCAATGCGGGCTGGCGAAGGCGCGGATCGGCATCGAGATGGAAAACTACTACTACTCGGCCCAAGCCCATACGAGCCTTGCCACAGCGCTCCCGGATGCAGCGCTTGTCGACGCGACGGCGCTGGTCAACTGGGCGCGGGGCGTGAAGTCGGCGGAAGAGATTGCCTTCATGCGGCGCGCCGCCCGGATCACCGAACGGCTCATCGACACAGCGCTGGAGCGCGTGGAGCCCGGGCTGCCCAAGAACGAATTGGTGGCCGAGATCATGGCGGCACAGGCGCGCGGTGCGGATGGGCACTGGGGCGACTACCCGGCGATCGTGCCGCTCCTGCCGTCGGGCGTCGACGCGTCCGCCCCGCACCTCACCTGGGACGGCCGCCCCTTCGCCACCGGTGAGGCCACCTTCTTTGAGCTCTCCGGGTGCTATCGGCGCTATCATGCGCCGCTCTGCCGGACGGTGTTCCTCGGCACGCCGCCGCCGGAGATGCGCAACGCGGAGGGCGCGCTGATCGAGGGGCTTGAGGCGGGACTGGAGGCGGCCCGCCCTGGCAACGTCGCGGGCGACGTCGCCCGCGCACTTTACGGCGCCTTGGAGCGGGCCGGGATCGCCCGCGATGGCCGCTGCGGCTACCCGATTGGGCTCTCCTATCCGCCTGACTGGGGCGAGCGCACGGCCTCGTTCCGACCCGACGACCGCACCGAATTGCAGCCGGGCATGACGTTCCACTTCATGCCGGGTCTCTGGATGGATGAGTGGGGGCTGGAGATCACCGAGAGCATTCTGATGCGCGAGAGCGGCCCCGCGGAGTGTCTCTGCGACCGCCCCCGCGCGATTACGGTCAAGGCCTGAGCATGGATCGGCTGACCGCCGCCACCGGCATTCTGGGCGATCTTGTGGCCTTCCCCACGGTGTCTTCCGAAAGCAACCTCGCGCTGGTCGACTGGGTGGCCGAGTACCTGCGCGCCCTCGGCGCACGGATCGAGATCAGCCATGACGATACCGGCGCGAAGGCCAACCTGTTTGCGACGATTGGGCCGGACGTTGCGGGCGGCGTGGTGCTATCGGGGCATACCGATGTTGTGCCCGTCGATGGCCAGCCCTGGAGCTCGGACCCCTTCGCCTTGGTCCAGCGCGAGAGCCGACTGTACGGTCGCGGCACCTGCGACATGAAGGGGTTCATCGCCTGCGTCCTCGCGCTTGCGCCCGAAATGGCACAATGGCGCCTCGCTCGCCCGCTCCACATCGCGCTGACCTATGACGAAGAGGTCGGCTGCTTCGGCGCGCGGGCCCTCGCCGATGTCCTGCGCGCGCGTGACATCCGCCCTGCCATTGCGCTTGTCGGCGAACCGACCTCGATGCGGATCGTCGAGGGCCACAAAGGCTGTTTCGAGTACACCACAACATTCCACGGGCTCGAAGGCCACGGCTCCGTCCCCGACAACGGCGTCAATGCAGCCGAGTTTGCAACCCGCTATGTCGCGCGCCTGATGGAACTTGGTCGCGACCTGCGCGACCGCGTTCCGGCGGACAGCCCATTCTCCCCGCCCTGGACGACGGTGAACATCGGCCGCATCGCGGGAGGCACTGCGCGCAATGTGATCGCGGGCCACGCCGAGGTGGAATGGGAGATGCGACCCGTGCAGCCCGGAGACGCGGCGTATGTCCGAGCCGAGATCGACCGCTATGCGGCCGAGACCCTGCTACCGCAGATGCGTTCGGTGCATCGGCAGGCCGGATTAGAGCGCGTCGTGATCGGCGAGGTGGCCAGCTTGATGCCGCGTCGCGGCAACCCCGCAACGGAACTTGCCCTCGCGCTGACGGGCGCGAACGATACCGAACTGGTCTCCTTCGGCACCGAGGCCGGTCTCTATCAGGAGATCGGGATCGACTGCGTCGTGTGCGGCCCCGGCGCCATCGCGCAAGCGCATAAGCCCGACGAACACGTCGAGACAACCCAGCTCGCCGCCTGTCTCGACATGCTCGGCCGCCTGCACGACAAGATGGCATGAGCACGGTTGCGCTTAAGCAGGGTCCCGGCGCGCGCGCCAGGTTCGAGACGCTCCACGCCGTCATTCAGGAGCGCATTCTGCTGCTCGACTATGAGCCTGGCCAGCGCCTGTCCGAAGAGGAACTCGCCCGCGAATTCGGCACCAGCCGCACACCGATCCGGCGGGTGCTGGCACGGCTAGAGGCGGAGGGGCTGGTGCGCTCGGTTCAAAGTGTCGGCACGCTGGTGACGGATGTCGACATCGAAACCCTGGTTCAGACGTATCATCTGCGTATGGAACTGGCCGAACTGATCGGGAAGCTGGATGCAGCAACCGAGACGCAGCCCGTCATTTCCGGCATGCGCGCCCTTCAGGCCGCGCTTGCAGAACTCGCCCGATCTCCAAGCGCACGAGGGTTCGCTCGTCTGAACGTTGACTTTCTCCACGAGCTTCTGCGTCTGACCGAGAACGAGCCGCTGCGCGAGATCCTAGAGCGCCTGTACTACCGGACGGCGCGGATCTGGATAAAGACGATCGGGTCAGAAGATCTCGAGGCGGAGATCGCCATCTTCGCACACGAGGTTTCCGACATTCTCGACGCCGTGGAGCTGGGCGATTTCGCTTCTGTGGGGCATATCCGTCGCGTCCACATCTCGAAGAGCTACCATCGCTTGAAATCCAAGGCGGAAGCGAGACTTATGCAGTGACGCGCCGCAGGTGACCGAAGACCCGACTTGTATCGAGATCGCCGCCCTGTCCCAGCGGTTTTCAGTGCCTCCTCGATCTACCTCAGTCGCGGCGAACACTGCGCTACTCTTGTCTGTCTCTAGGGCTGCAGGCGGAGATCGAAGCGGAGCCTGCACCAAAGGGCCGAAGGCTCACGCTAACGTAAAAATGGGCGCAGTCTTCCAGACGGAGCATCAGTCATGTCGGTACAGACACGACGCACAGCAGCAGAACGAGCTTGCTCGCCGGTCGCGGCCTGGTCGGTAGCGCACGACCGACCTTGCAGGCCGAGGATGACCAGGCGGGCGAGACGGCGGCGCAGCTTAAGAGCTGGACGCTCGTGCTGGCGCGACGTCGCTGCGACAACAAGCGGATCGAGGAGAGTGAGGGGGAAACGCAAAGCCGCCCGTGGTGCGCTTGCCCGACGAACAGGAGGTCCTGCGCAAGGCCTCGGACATCTCGCTCTATGGGCTTTGAGCCCGCGAAGGCCACGCTTCGCGCGCGCCGTTTCGCGACATTGAGATCTTCTACAACCGCGGATGCCGACATGCGAGCATCGGCCACCGGACACCAGCCCAAGCAAGGATCGACAAGGTCGTGGCGCGGGCTTCGTAGATGAAAAGCACCCTGGTCCCGGGTCAGGGAGCAAGGTCGGACCGACGCGCCGCAAGCCGCGCTGCTCGGGGCCGGGAACGCACGCGCCAGTCAGTCGTTGCTCCGTCGGCACAAGAGCGCCAATATGACGGCGCGACCTTGGCTTCGATCGGCAAACATTGGGGCCCGGGCCATACTGCGAAAAAAAGGGAGGAACTAATGAAACAAGTATCCGCAACTCTGTGCTCGGGCGCCATGGCCTTCGCCACGGTATTGGGATCGCCTTTATTGGCTCAGGCCGACGGCCATCAAGGCATGGATGTGCCCAAGATCTCGTCATCTGCCGTATTGGAAGGTTTGGATAGCCCTTGGGACATGGCGTTCTTGCCCGATGGCACGATGTTCTACACCGAAAAATGCGCCGGCCTCTCGGTGAGAACCAAAGATGGCACCGTGAACGCGTTATATGGAATGACGGAAACGACCGGCTACGCTGATGCCGGTGACGACTTGTTCTGCGAAGGACAAGCCGGAATGCTCGGCGTGGTTCCGGACCGCCACTTTGCGAAGAACCGCTATCTTTTCGTCTATTCGTCGTCAACGAAGTATCACGGAGATGGCTGCAAAACCAACTTCGAGAAGTGCGACGGCAACATCGTGATGCGCTTCAAGGTCAGCGAAGATCTGACAAGCGTCTCAGACCGCACTGATATCGTCACCGACATTCAGTATAAGCCGTTTGACTCCGATCAGCCCTTTGGCGGTCCGGGCGCGCACAATGGCGGCCGCCTCCGCGTCGGGCCGGGCGGCTATCTCTGGGTCGCCGGCGGTGATCGGCACAGAGGTATCTGCCCGCAAGACGGAACACTCCTTTGCGGCAAGGTGCTGCGTGTCGATGCCGACGGGAATGCGCATCCCGACAACAACCCTCCGGAAGGGTTCGACAAGCGCATCTACACCTATGGCCACAGGAATGTTCAGGGCATCGATTTCCGTCCGAGCGACGGCAAAGCCTTCACCGCTGAGCATGGCCCATGGCACAACGATGAGATCACTGCTCTGGTGAATGGCGGAAATGCCGGTTGGGATCCCGCTCAGAACACAGGCGGCCGCAGCGAGTGCCCCGATCAGTACTGCGGGTATGAGCCAAATCAAAAGGATGCAATGGACCCTGCGTTGCGTGCAGCTTACACGCCGATGAGCGACACCCGCTTTGAAGACCTGATGCCCGCTACGTGGAACAACAATGGGTTCTCGCAGGGCACCGGTTCCGCCGCGTTCCTCAAAGGCGACAACTGGGGGATCTATGAGGGCCGCTTGGCGGTGGGCATCATGGGCATCGCGTTCGGCGACACGCCGGAGGGCTCAAGAATTGACATGATCAGCATCACGCCAGATGGCTTGGGCATCAATGGCATCACTCAGATGCCGCTGGGCTTCTCCGCCAGGTTCCGTGGTTTGGTCATGGGGCCGGACAACGCCCTCTATGTGGCTACTGATGCTGGCGAAATCTATAAAGTGACGGCCGAGAGTATCCAGTAAATCTCTCAAAACAGACACCCGTGCCATTTTTATTGGCGCGGGTGTTCCTTTTGCACACTGGCGTGAACCCAACTGATAAGACTAGAGAATTTTATCGTTATTCGCACAAGATAATTGAAAGCCGGTCTGTGGCGGACCCATCCACGATCGGACGCTTTGGCTTTTCTTTCATGTCAGTGCTCATCGCAGGAACCTCCCATTTTCTGTCTGAGAAGAATGTCCTCTGCAGAGTTTTTTCCGTGCGTTCATCGCAACGGATTTCCAAAAGGCTTTGATAACTGGACGCTCCCATCACCGAAGTTTTGTATCGAATTCTCGACCAAGCTCGCCTCGAATGGGAGTTCAGCTCCAGTCGCGCTTCATCGAAGAAATATACATCGCCGTTTGGCTCCTCAGAGTAAATCCGCCAAGTGCTATTTTCCGCAAGCGCTGGTTCGCATGGCATGAGCGCTGCGACGGTAAAGTAAAAGCCAAATAGAGCTATTGAACCCACATTCCTCAAGTGAACCTCCACAAGACAGGGGGCAAGATTTTTTCTGTTTCAGGTTTCTTTTTCTGCCTATTTTGGCGCCCTTCGCAACCCTGGCTTAGGCAGGTGAAATTGTAAAGCTCCCAAACTGACGGATGTTACTCTATCAACAAAACACGTAATCTGTCGCGTATACCCCTGTGGGTGCGACTGTCCCCACCCCCCGAAGTTGGGCCATTGCTGCTTGGGCCTGAGAGTGAGGAGAGGGATGGCTCGGTAGCGTCACACGGAGGGGAGGCGCTGCGTGTGCAGCGTGAGATCGGGGTTCATCTGGCAGGCCGGTGCGATGTGCCGGAGGCCTTGGGAACGCCGGTGTCAGTGTCACGACCTACTGCAATTGGCGATCCGCACGAGGCGGCTCGAACGAAGCGAGGTACGGCAGAACGGGGCGCTCGGAGCTTAGCGCGCTCGAGATCGAGGCGCGAGCGCGCCGCAGGTCCGAACGCCGCGCCGAGACAACAACAGGCTGAAGACATCGCGCAGCAATGGGCGGGCAGCGTCCGGGGCTCGGCTCTAGCTGGGCAAGCTGATCCCCAAGCGCCGCTCTGGAGGCGAATGCCTGCAAGCAACGAGAAGGAGAGCCTTGATCTTTAGTAACCGACGGCCAGACGACCCAGCATCAGAGCCCGGCCGTTCTTCGGACCCGCCAAAGACACCCGAGCATCGGCTACCGAACGCCATCCCAAGCAAGGATGGCCACGGCCATGGCGCGGGCCGCATAGATCAATAGCGCCCTGCTCCGGGATCAGCCAGCAAGGTCATAGATCCCTTGCCCAAAAGTCGGCACAACAGCTGTCTATACCGAGCGCTCCCGTTACGAAGGATGGTTGGACTTTACTTGTCGACTTAGATAGTGCGCGTGGGTGGCTTGGGGGTGTTTGATGCTACGTTCACTGGGGTTTACGCTCGCGTTGGCGCTAGCAGGCCTGCAGCTCACTGCCGTCACCGTCATCATTGCCTCGTCTTACGTGACATCAGAGCGCGTGCTGCTCGATCATGCGCGCGACATGCTCCACGACGTAGCAACAGCGGCTGTCCAGCACTCCCGCAGCTTCCTGGCGCCAGCTTCCGTCGCCGCCGAGTTGGCCCGCCGGCTGGCAGAGAACGAGGTTGTTGCCAGCGATGATCCCTTTCTGCTTGAGAAGCTGCTTTTCCAACAATTGCAAACAGCGCCTCAGTTTTCGGGCGTCTACTATGGCGATCAATCGGGAAACTTCGTCTTCGTCTCACGGGCAGAGGAGGAAGGCCTGTTTTTGTCGAAGATCATCTCAGTCCGAGGTGGTTTACGAACCACTGAACTCGCGTGGCGGGATACTCTGTTCAATCTCATCCGCAAAGAGACCAACGACCGAGACGATTACGATCCCCGGAAGCGTCCCTGGTACACACGTGCAAAGAATACGAAGGATATCGTTTGGACTGATCCCTACATCTTCTTCACCTCAGAAAAACCAGGCATCACGGTCGCGTCGCCGGTGCTCTCGGCTTCGGGAGACCTCAGCGGGGTTGTTGGCGTCGATATCGAGATCGCGGAGATCTCTCAGTTTCTGTCGCAGCTCCGGATCGGCGAACGTGGCAGCGGGATCATCCTCAACCACAACGGAGATGTGATCGCCCATCCCGATCCGGAGCTCTTGATGACCCCCAGTTCGCAAGGTGGATTGCGGTTGGTGAACATCGCGGAGCTCGACGACCCGGTTGCTCAGGCGGCCTTCGGACACCTGGCGCACAGCGAGGAGATCGCTCTCAAGCAAGAGACGTCAGCTTCCTTCAAGATCTATGATGAAGCCTATGTAGCGACGCTTACGCCCACCATCAGTAAGCGCTTGCCGTGGACGATCGGAGTCTATGCTCCCGAGGCGGACTTCACGAACTCGATCAGAAGCAACCGGCGCAACAATATTCTTGTTGCGCTTCTGGTGGCAGCGATCACCGCTCTGGTCGGCCTTTGGTTGGCCCGGTGCATACATCACCCGGTGCGAGAGTTGGCAGACCGCGCGAACCAGATCGCTGTCGGAAAGCTGGAGCCCCCCGGCCCGTTTCCCCAATCCTTCCGCGAAATCGACCAGGCTGGCGAGGCATTTGTGGGCATGAGCCGTGCCTTGGCCAATGTCGAGGAAGAACGGGACGCGCTCACTGCGCAACTGCGCGCAGCGTCGAAGACGTTGGAGAAGCGCGTCGAGGAACGCACCGCTGAACTCGAAACTGTGAACGCACTCTTGAAGGAGGAGGTCACGTTCCGGTCGTTAGCGGAGCAGTCTGCGTTCGAGGAGGCAACGCTGCACCGGAAAACCGCTGAGCGCCTTCGGGTCGCCATGGAGGATGCCACCGTCGCAAACGATGCCAAGACCCGGTTTCTATCATCGATGAGCCATGAACTCAGAAACCCGCTGAACGCGATCATCGGGTTCTCGGAGGTTCTCATGAACCCGAAATACCAGGGCACGCAGGCGGAGCGAGAGAACTTCCTCAAACACGTGAATGCGAGCGGCACACATTTGCTCGCACTCGTGAACGATGTCTTGGATCTTGAGCGGGTGGAGGCCGGGCGCATGCACCTTACGGTGGAGCCGGTTGACCCAGTCGAGACCCTGGCCGAGGTCATTGCCGAGCAGAGCGGTTTTGCGGCCGAGGGATCGGTCACCGTTGTCGATCGGATGTCGGGCACGGATCTGCCTGCGCTCAATTCCGACCGTATCAGGCTGCGTCAGATCCTGGGCAACGTTCTGAACAACGCGATCAAGTACAACCACGATGGGGGGCGTGTTGAAATCCGCGCGGAGAAGCGCGGCCCGGATCTGAGGGTCGTTGTGGAAGACACCGGGATCGGCATCGCCCGAGACCTCCATGATCGCGTGTTTGAGCCCTTCGACAGGCTCGGTATCGAGAGGTCCAACATCGAAGGTACAGGGGTCGGCCTCGCGCTGTCCAAGAAACTGATCGAGAGCTTGGGAGGACGGATCGGGTTCGTCAGCGCAGTGGGCAGCGGCAGCACCTTCTGGTTCGACGTTCCAGTCCTCATCGAGGATGAGCCGGAGGACCCGCCTGCCGAGACGGCGCCGACACGCGAAACACACGCCTCTGACAGGGTTTTGCGCATCCTATACATCGATGACAACGCGGTGAACCTGGAGCTGATAAAAACGCATCTCGCCCTCCGGCCTTACATTGAGGTCTCAACGGCACTGGATGCAGGCACGGGGATGGAAGCGATGATAATCCAGGATTTCGATGTCGTGCTTCTGGACCTGAATCTGCCGGACATCTCGGGTCTGGAGCTTGTGGTCGAGCTTCGCAATCTGCGACCGAGCGCCACCTACGTGGCCGTGTCTGCAGACGCGATGCCTGAGCAGATCGAACGCGGTCTACAAGCAGGATTTGACGACTACATCACAAAGCCTGTTGATCTGCGGGCTCTGGATCTGAAGTTGACGTCGCTCTTTGGCGGACAGCCCTGAAACGGCTTTCGGTCATTCAACCGAACGTTCGCCTGTACAGCGCTTCAGTGGGCCGTTGATCAGCCCAAAGTTCCAGGTCAACGTCAGCTGATCCCCTGACAGTCGCATTCCGAGAAAGTGGCCGCGCACCGCATCTTCTCCGCAAGCGGCCTGAGCGCCCGAGAAGTAACCGTTCTCGCGCGGCTCGATCGGAAGCCAATTGAGCCGACACCAGAGTTGCCCATGGCCGAGCCACTGCGCATCGATCTCGAAGGGTTCAGCGAGGACCGTTCCACCGGGGATTATGGGCAGGCGAGAGCACTGCTCCGGAGTTCCCCAACTTCCGTAGAAGACGGCACGTTCATCGCCGGGAGCCGAGGTCGCGAGAAGGGCGATAAGAAGTGCGCTGCGCATAGAAACAAATACCCATCTGTGATCTTGCAAACCAATCACGTCGTGTTGATGAAAGGGCGTGTTTGCGCAGGTTTTCTAGCTCGAGTGGGTCGACCGCGCTTCCGTTCTACAATCCGGTCCCCAATGGCCAAGGACGAAGCGTTCTTGCGGAACGGTTTGTCTAGAGCGGGATCGGATCAGTCTGGACCATCGCCGCATGCGGTGACGTGGATTTGGCATCCGGTCGGGGCGAGGAGATCGAGGATCGGTTCGAAGGCGGACCTGAGGCCGCTGTCGGTTCGCCCGCAGGCTGTTCTGAGCCGGGTCTTTAGCATCGGGACAGCCCGCTTGAGAGGGTCGAAATCAGGGCTGGAGCAGCTGTCTTTCAAGCTGGTTTGCGGCCTTTCTCGCCAGGCCTGACCATCGCGTTTGGGATGGTGAGCCGTGGTCTGGCGCGGACAAGCTGCTGTCGCGGGCGTGTGGCGCGCGTCCCGCAAGCGCGGAGATCCGGTGGCGATCGAGACTACCAAGCTCCGGCAATCGGGCAACGAGAATGGCGGAGACAAGCAGTCCTACGCGAGGGGCCAAGCGCAGATGGCGGACCTCCGCGTACAGCCGCTTTCAGGCTAAAGGAGCGCTCCAAACGGGCGCGCGAAGCTCCGCACGATGCGGACGATCCGGGGGCCTCGAGCTGTGGCCGCCCGGTTCCTCTCAGCGCGGATCATGCCGCCTTTGCCGTCACGCCGGGCGCGATTGGACTCTTCAGGCGGGGTCGGCGCGAGATCGAGCGCGTGGTACATGCGGGCAAGACCCTCTGCGTCAACCCAGTCGGTCTCTGCCAGCCTGCCCGTTGCGCGGGCAAAGTCTCGGGCCTGCCGTGGATATGCCCTGGGAAACACGACCCCCGCCTGAGCCAGCTCCGCGGCAACCCCACCGCGACGTTGGAAGAGCCAGCGCCCGGTTCCGAACCATGTGAAACCGCCGGCTCTTCGTCCTCGGCCCTTCGTACTCTGGCGGGATCCGCCGCCTCGCCCGCTTGATCACACTTGTTCCTCCAGATCGGTTCATACGATACCGCCCGGTCCGCGATCAGGCAGCAAGGTCGAGCTCCTCGCAGTCCCATCGGGACGTCCAGGAAGAAGTCCAAGGCCTAGGACAGCGTGGCGGGTAGGCCATGGCTCATCGTTCCGCGCAGGCTCAGTAAGCAAAGCGCGCCCGCAACCAACTCGATTGCCAGCGCAGTGACGATCCCTTCCGCCGGCATTCCGTCCAGCACGATCCCCATCAGGCGACCAAACGCGAAGGCGAGGAAGACGACCGTTCCGAGGGCCGCGGAGAGCCTCATAAGATCCGAGCGAAACACGCCTGTGAAGATGAGCGCCCCGAGGGTCGCCAAATTCGCCCCAGGCGCCCGGAGTTCGCTCAACATAGTGGGGTGATTTCCAATCTCGATGCCGTACCCCGCATAGAAGCCCTGCTGACCTTCTCCCCAAGATCGGGGCCATTGCGGGCTGGGGTTTTCCGCCTTTGAACGGACGAAGGAGGATGTCCCATGAAGCGCAG
>JBCBYB010000058.1:0-23454 GCA_039816045.1 Pseudomonadota bacterium | reverse complement strand
TACCTTCAGGTCGGCTCATACTTTACCGCCTGGTCCGGGATCAGGGAGCAAGGTCAGGATAATCCTATCCCAGTGGGTGGACCATTTCAGTCGGGCCACTCCAGGCCTCCGAACCACACCAGAAGACGCGCAATCAGATCAGTGGCAACCGATATGCCCTGACCCAACCGCAG
This sequence comes from Pseudomonadota bacterium, assembly GCA_039816045.1. Lineage (GTDB taxonomy): Bacteria > Pseudomonadota > Alphaproteobacteria > Rhodobacterales > Rhodobacteraceae > Thermohalobaculum. The sequence goes on along the minus strand of JBCBYB010000058.1, from coordinate 23,281 downwards.
ACGATTGGATCTTGACCAGGATCCAACCGAACATGGACCGTCTTGACGAACCTCCAAGGTGCGCCTGCCGAGAACCGCCAGATTCCGGCACGAAAGGGCTCGACCCCAGATTATGGGGACACGAGCCCGGCGGAGTGCCGGGCCCGCGGCTTGGACCTAGAAGAACCGCGAGAGCCGGAGCACGATGAAGCTGTCGTTCTCGAAGACCGAGGCGGCGTTGTCCGGATCGTCCTCCAGGAAGAACGTGGCCTCCAGTTCCGCGTTCCAATCCTCGCCGATACGCCGCTCCGCCTCGATGCGGAAGCTCGACGGTCCGTCCTCCACATCAATGAAGACGCCAGCGAGGAATTCGGTGTCTTCGACATCGTTCAGCGCGAGGCGGGTGCCGAGGAAGATGTCCTGGTCCTGCACCGTCGGCTGGACCAGGGCTGCGGCGAACCCATCGGCCCGGTCTCGTGCGGACAGCCCGGCCTCGTCGTCGCGCCCGTCATAGAGCCCCTCGGCCAAGAGCCCGAGATCGGCATTGCTCTCGGCCACCTGGAAGAGGGTGTACTCGAAGCCCGCCACCGCCGCGGCGAAGGTATCGCCCTGCCCCTCGCGCACGAGACCCTCGAACTTCCAGAGCCACGCATCAGTCGTGTACTGGAGATCGATGCCCGCCTGGTTGATCACCGAATAACGCGGAACCGCACGGCTGCCATCGGCGGTGAAAAGCAGATCCGGCTCGCGCCCCGTGCCGTGGAAATAGTGCAGGCCGAGGTCGATATCGCCGATGAAGTGGGAATAACGGAGCGCCACCTCGGGCCGCCACTCCTCGAAGTCGCTCTCGAAGCGTGACCGCTCTGTGTCCACCACGACAGGACCGCGAAGACGCCCGGACGGCCCCGCGAAAGTCCGCTCCCGGAACCCGGTCATCAGGAAGAGATCCAGCCGCCCGAAATCGGTCTGATTGCCGATCTGGAGCATCGGTTGGCCGAGGAAATCCTCCTCGTCGATGTCCTCGACCGCGTCGATCTGGTTGATGATGTTCACGAGGTGGCGGGACTCGGTCACCCCCCAAAACACGCGGTTGGCGCCGAGCAGCACCTCCCAGTCATCGACCACATGGCGGACATAGGCCTCGCGCACGTCGAAATGGGTGCGTTCCTCGTCCTGTCCGTCGAGGCGAAAGAACGGCACGAAGGAGAGCTGGGTGTCGCGGTCCTCGCTCTCCCAGGCGATGTCCAGCTCGAAGAAGACCGAGGGCTGAACATGCTCGAGCTGGCCGTCGAAGGACCCCTTCTGAGGGAACACACGCGGCTCGAAGGCGATCTGGCCGTCGACCTCCAACCCGTCGAAGAACGAGGTCTCCTCGGCAGCGGCCGGCACCGCGAGGGCGCCGACAAGGAGGGTGCAACCGAGGGGCCGCACGAGGGGGGCAAGGGATGCAGGCATGCGTTTCGCCTCGATCAGTTCAAACGTTTGAGGACGCCCTTGACGAAGTCGCCATCGTCGAGGCCAACGCCGAAGGTGTAGTCGCCATAGACCAGATCGGTCGCCTTGCCGGTCTGGTGGTTGACCATCCGGAAGAGATGCGAGCGCCAGACCGTGCCGTACTGGCGGTAATCCTCATAGGACAGCGTCTTCAGCAGCGCGTTCTTTCGGTCGTAGAACTCGATCTTGCGGAGCTGGAAATCGGTCTGGTCGTACCAGGCGATCTGGCGGGTGTAGCCCGAGTTCTCATAGCGCGGGGTGCGCTCGACCACATCGCAGGTGAGCGCCCCGCAAGCCTCCTCGCGGACCCAGGTGTACTCGTATTTGGCGAGCTCCTGAGCCGTGATGTCCTCGAAGGCGAATTCGGAGCCGACAAACGGCCCGGACTTGTTCGACGAGGAGATCCGCTTCACCCGCTTCAGCGCCGGCAGGAACAGCCACTGGTCGTCCGGGTCGAGGATCTTGGCGTGGCTGAGGAGTGCCGTCCCGTCGATGTCCCGCGGCGAGGAGAACAGCACGAGCGATTTGTCGCCGACCTCCTCACTCTCCTTCTCGAGCGTCGTGACCTCGAGCTCGCGGGTGGTGCTCTGCCCGGCGGCATTGGTCAGCACCATCTTCAGCGGCACGCGGCTGTCGCCAAAGCCGAGATCGGTGCGGTCCGAGCGGGCGGCGATGTCGAAGCCTTTGCTGTCCGCGAACGTGGGAGCGCACAGCAGGGCGAGAACGGCGGCGATGGCGATCGGTCTGTGGGTCATTTCTCTCTCCATCTCAGGGATCACGCGGCCTGGGGCGCGCTGTCGGGGGTTCGGACGGCCTCGCTCTTGCCACCGAGGAGCAGCAGGGCGGGCAGCAGCAGGAAGTCGATCACCAGCGCCAAGATAATCGCGATCACGGTCATCAGTCCCATATCGACGTTCATCTTGAAACTGGAATAGGTGAGCACCAGGAAACCGAGCACCAGGATCACGGTGTTGGCAATCAGCGCCGCGCCCACGGTCTCGAAGGCATAGCGGATGGCGTCCTCGGGACCATAGCCGTTCTCGCGCCGGGCCCGCTGGTATTTGGTCAGGAAGTGCACCGTGTCGTCGACGATGATGCCGAGCGAGATCGAGGCGACCGTGGCCACCGAGAACCCGACCTGGCCGACGAGCAACGCCCAGATCCCGAAGGTCGTGAGGATCGGCAGCGCGTTCGGCACGAGCGACAGGAGCCCCAAAGGCACGCTGCGCAGGGTGACGATCATGATCGCCGAGATCGCGAGGATCGCCACCGTGGTCCCGAGGATCATGCTCTGCACGTTGCGGTCGGTGATGTAGGTGAACATGACCTGCGCCGAGGTCGGCTTCGCCCGCTGCTCTTCGGGGAAGGTCTCGGCGATGTAGGCCTCGGCCGCCGCAAGGAACTGCTTGGTTTCCTGCGTCGTGACATTGCCGAGGGTCGCGGTCACCCGGGTCGCAGACTTGTCGATGTTCACCCGATCGTTGAGGTCGAGCCCGAAGGGCAGCGAGAGCTCGTAGAGCAGGAGGTACTGCGCCGAGAGCTCCCGGTCCTCGGGGATGCGGTAATAGCTCTCCTCATCCGCATGCATGTTCTTGTTCAGCCGCTTCATGATGTCGGCGAGTGAATAGACATGGGTCACCTGCGGCTGTGAGCGCAACCAGTCGGTGAAGCCCTCGAGCCGCTCCAGGAAATCGGGCTCCGAGACACCACCCGGCTGGCCGGACGGCACCGAGAACTCGATCGGGTAGAGGCCGAAATGACGGAGCGCGATGTCGGACTCGGTTCGGAACTCGATGCGCTCGTCGAAATACTCCACCCACTGGTCGTTGAAGTCGATGGTGGGGATGAGCGCGATCAGCAATGCCGAGACCGCGACCGACCCGCCGAGCAGGACCTTGCGCCAGGCGATCACCCAGTCGGCCAGGCGCCGCATGGCAGGGTCGCGTGCGTCCTCTTCGCGAACCGCGACCTTGTGCGGCAGGAGGCTGATCACCGCGGGCAGCAACGTGAGCGACAGCGCCCAGGCTGCGAAGATCCCGACGGCGGTGATGTTCCCGAGGTGCCAGAACGGCGGCGCATCCGAGAAGTTGAGCGCGAGGAAGCCCACGATGGTCGTCAGCGAGGTGATGCTGACGGCCAGGAAGTTGACCCGGATCGCGTCGACCAGGGCGTCGATCTTCGCCATGCCCCGCCGCATGGCAGCGCGCATCGACATCAGGATGTGCACGGAGTCCGCCACTGCGAGCGTCATGATCACGGTGGGCGCACTGAAGGAAATCGGCGTGAGGTCGATCCGCATCAGCCCGGCCGCTCCCATGGCCACCATGACGGAGCCGGTGATCACCAAGAGCGTCGCGGCCGTCCCGCTGAGCGAGCGCAATGCCACCACCGCCGCCAGCAGCACCACCAGATACATCAGCGGTATCAGGGTCATCATATCGGCCATGCCCGACTCGGCGAAGGCGTTGTTGAGCATGGAGACGCCGGTGAGCGTGACCGCGACCCCCGGGTGCTCCGCCTCGATCCGGTCGCGCAGATCGCGGGCCGCCTGGGCGGCGGAGGGCACCTCCGTCAGGTCCCTCTCCGGATACTGCAGCACGACGTTGATCGCCGTGACATCGGCATCGGCGGTGAGGAGCTGTCCGCTGAGCAAGGGCTCGGCCAGAGCGATGGCCTTCTTCTCCGCCAGTGCCTCCGCATCCAGATCCTCGGCGCCACGCACCAGATCCTCGACGATCAGATCGTCCTCGATCGCGCGGGTGGACTGGAAGTTGGTGACGCTGTCGACCCGGATTGAGAACGGGATCTGCCAGGCCCCCTCGGTCAGAGCCTCGACCGCCGTCAGCGTCGCCGGGTCAAAGCTGTCGCCGCTCTTGGGCTCGACCACGAAGAGGAAGTTGTCGTTCTTCGTGTAGGTGCTCTGGAACGTCTCGAACGCGATGAGCTCGGGGTTATCGTTCGAGAAAAACACACGGTAGTTGTTGGCGATGCCGACATTCATGGCGTTCATGAAGATGGTGGCGGCGATCGCGAGGCTCGCGGCGATGGTGACATAGCGCCACCGGATGACGGTTCGTGCCAATGCGACCGCGAAACGGTCTAGCCTTGACCTGACGTCCTGCATGGGTCTGCTCCTTACTGAGCGTGAACGGAGGGGTTCGACGCCGCAAGATGCGCGGGCCGAAGGGTCAGAATGTTCGTTCTAAGGGATGCGCAAACGAGGCCTATGCCGCTTGTCCTCCCCTGTAAGGTGCTACTGTACGCGGGCCGTTTGAGACGGCGTTGAAACCGCGGCGATCATCGTCGCGGCGATGGCCTCGAGCCGGTCGCGCCCGGTTCCGGCCTTTCCGTGGACCCCCATGCTGAGCTTGGTGTCGAAGACAAGCTGGGCAGCCTGCCGTGGGCTCAGATTGGGGTTGAGCCGCCCCTCCTCCGCCAGATCGCGCATCATGATCTCGATCATGTCCACGATCCGGTTGAAATAGCTGGAGACGGCCTCGGCGATCTTGGGATCTTCCGCCGCCAGCTCCACAGCCACGTGGCACATGAAGCAGCCATTGGGCTTCTGGTCCATCATCTCGATGGAGAGGACCATGGATTGGCGGAGACGATCGATGGCTGGGGTGCTTTGGTCGAGGATCACTGGCTCGAACCGTTCGCACCCTTCCACGAAATACGCGTCGAGGGCTGCAAGAAACAACTCACGCTTGCTGCCGAAGGTCGAATAGATCGCATAGCGATTGAGCCCCGTGGCGGCGACAATCTCGGCCATCGACGTGTCCGCGTATCCCTTCTGCCAGAAGAGGTCGAGCGCGCTGGCGATGACGGCTTGCTCCGGGGGCATGGATATCCGACTCGGTCAGAACAGGTGTTCTGGTTCTAGAACAGACGTTCTGATGAGGAAAGCCCCCAATTTCACGATCGCGTTTCCGTGATGCTTGGTCTTGCAGATCGGGTCACGCCGCGTGCTCTCGGTGCTGATAGGGATTGTCACCGCCGGGTGGTCGGCCAACCACCCTCCCGTCGCTGTCTTGATGCGGCGGCTCTGCAAAGGCTTTCAGGCCTTCGAGATCTTTCCGATGCATCCGCCGCGTCCAGGCGGAAAGCCCCGCGAACTTCCATATGATGTTGAATGGGCGCGGCAGGTCGTTTACGAAATGCGCCGCAACGGTTGTGGCCGTCTCGCCGCATGGACGCACATCGAAACGCAGACGCGGGTGATGCGGCGGACCTGGGCCAACCAGCGTGAGCACCACCGTATTGTTCTCCTCAAGCGCAATGATCTCCTGATGACCGATCCGCTTTGCCTTGGTGAAAAACAAGACACGTGTGCCAACCTCGCCATCGGACCCGTCGACTGTACAGGTCGAACCTGTCTCCTTCGGCCAAGCGGACCACCGCATCAGATGGTCCTGGAGCCGAATGTCATCATAGACTTGCGCGACCGGGGCCTCGACAATGATCTCTTCAGTGTACTCAACCCGCGCAGGTGCGATGAAGGACAACGCCAGCACAAGAAGGAGAAGGGCTGCAAATGCGTATAAAATGAACTCCATGAGGTTCCTTTCTGCCGGTGCGTCAAGCGCCAATGTTCAGTCTCCGGAAAGCAAGTAAGACAAGATTCTTGATTGTCAAGATTCTTTTTGAGAGGAAGCATGGCCAACGAAGAAGCGGCCCCTGAAGAGCTTGTCACAGCCTGTCGCCGTCTCTATAAGGCGATTGAAAAACTAGATGCCAAAGCAGCGGCCTTGGTGGGTGTTAGCCGGAACGATCTGCGATGCTTAAACCTGATTGCAGAGGCCCCGGCAAAACCCGGAAAAATCGGATCGGAGCTGAACCTGACAAGCGGGGCCGTTACGACCCTGCTCGACAGACTTGAGCGAGCTGGGCTCGCAGAACGACGCCGCGACCCGAACGACCGTCGCGGCGTTCTTGTCGTCCCGACGGCCCATCTCTTCGAGACGCTTGGTCCACTGTACCAAGGGGTCGCAAAGGGTATCGAGCAGATCGCCGAAGCCTATGGCCCTGAGGAGCGAAAGGCGGCTGTAAGGCACCTCACCGATGCGTGCTCGGCCTATGAGGCTGCGCTCTGAGACCGGTCCCTAGCATCTCAGCCGTCAGTTCCTGGCGGTGAGGAGCTTAAGCCCTGCAATGGCAAAGAAGGTTCCCAGAACCGCCTGGATCCCGCGCCGTGCACGTCCATAGATCCGGACCATCGTCGAGGTTGAGAACATCACCGCGTAGAGCACATGGAGCAGGATCGAGAGCGCAAACGTGCCGAGCACGATAACGGCACCGACCCAGAACGGCGCCCCCTCCTGCAATCCCAGCGAGATGATGGCGATCCAGGACAGCGCCGCTTTGGGATTGGTCATCTGAATCACGTAACCGCGGGCCACATAGCCAAAGGCGGTCCTGCTCTCGCCCTCCAAAGCTCGGGTTTCAATGTCCCGGTGCGCGAGCGCGGAGCGAAAGGCCTTAAAGGCGAGCCAGAGCAGATAGAGCCCACCCAGGATCTTGATCACAATCAGCGCTGACGCATAGGCCGCGAGGAGCGCCGACAACCCAAGAACCGTCAGCACGGCCCAGGTGAAGGAGCCCGTCGCAACCCCAAGGGCGAGGGCGATCCCGGACGCCCTGCCAACACTCATAGAGGTGCCCATCACAGCCAGCACGTTCGGCCCGGGGCTCGCAATGCCAAGGAGAAAAGCGGAATAGGCCAGGAGAATGCCCGGCAGGTAGGGGGAGATCTGGTCCATCAGGGGCCTCGCATGTCTGGTTCGTGGCGCAGATTAAACCAGTCGTCCCGCCCAAAGTTTCGCCGAAGAACGAAGGGTGGCCGCAAACCGAAGCGCGCAACTCACCCGAGATGGCGCGTGAGCAATGCCCCCACATCCACGCGCGCGCCAAGCCGGTTCGCGAGGAGATACATGCCGACCACCTTGCGCTGGAGGTACAACACCTCCATCGGCGGCACGACGTCGAAGCTCTGGTCGAAGGCAAGCGCTTGGCCAGCGCCCGAAAGCCGCGCCACCAGCCGGCTGCTGCCAAAGTCATAAGGCCCAGGGTTGCGCACCGGCTCCGACCCCATCTCGATGAGGTCGAGCACGGCCGAGGCGTGATGCTCCGCCGTCTCCGGTGCCAGGAACCCCACCCCGTTCGCTGCCCTGCGCATCGCGCGGCGGTCGCCCGACCGGGCTGCCAGAACCATCGCACGGTACTGCGCCACACGCTCCGGCGCATAGTCTCGGGCCGCGCCGAAATCGAGCAGCACCACGCGCCGGCTCTCGGGGTCGTAGCGGAAGTTCGCAAAGTTCGGATCGGTCTGCACCGCACCGAAGACGAACAGCTCGCGCAGCAGCACGTCGAGCAGCACGGTGGCGATGTGGTCCCGCTCCTCCTGGGACGCACCGGTCATGGCCTCCACCGGGCGACCCCTTACGAAGGTCATGGCGAGCACATTGCGGGTGCAGAACTCCGGCACCGGTCGCGGCAGGGTCACGGTCGGGTCGCCGTCAAAGAAATCGGCGAACCGGGTCAGCTCCGCAGCCTCGCGGGTGTAGTCGGCCTCGTCGTGCAGCTGCCGCTTGGCCTCGGCAAGGAAGGGGGCAAGTTCCACCCCCGGCGGCATCAGTCCGGAGAGACCGATCAGCGTGCCGACATTGGCGACATCGCTGTCGATAGAGCGGCGCACGCCCGGGTACTGCACCTTGATCGCAAGCTCCGTCCCGTCAGGCAAGCGGGCACGGTGGATCTGACCGATGGAGGCAGCCGCCATCGGGGTCGCCTCGAACTTGGCAAAGCGCTTCAGCCAGCCGGGGCCCCACTCCGTATCCAGCACCGTCCGAAGCTGGCGCGGCGGCATATGGTCCGCATCGGCGCGCAGGCGGGCGAGGATGTCCGCCAGTTCGCGCGGCAGCACGTCGCCCGCGTCCATGGACAAGAGCTGGCCCATCTTCATCGCCGCACCGCGCATGCGGGCGAGCTCATCGGCGAAGCGCGCGACATTGCCGGGCGTCAGCACGAGATCGCGCAGCACCGGTCTCTGGCCGCGCGCCAGTTGCCCCGCACCCTTGGTGGCGACGGAAGCCGCCATCCGCGACGCCATGGTCCCGAACCGGGCAACCCGCGCGATCCGGCTGCTCGGCACCGCGGCGGCGCGCCCACGCGGCGGCATTCCTTTGGGTGTTTGATCCATCATCGCCCCAGACTGTTGCTTGGTGGGACATAGCCCGCCGGGCGCGTCTGGAAACGCCTCTGCCCCCGACCGGCGCACCGTGCCGTCTGGACCGGGGGTGCCGACGATCAGGCGCGCCCGGGCATGGCCGCAAGACAGCCGAACCTGCCCGAGACCCCTGTCTAAAAGCGGTAACCGACCCCCAAGAGCGGGCCTTGCGTGATCGTGTCGTATTCGAAGAACGAGGAGGTTCCGCGGGTGCCGGAGTCAAAATCAACGCCCAGAACGCGATACATCAGGAAAAGAGAGGTCTGCTCCCACCCGTCATAGGCAATCCCGCCCATGACATTCCAAGTAAACTCCGATGCAACGCCAATGCCAAAGCCACCGACATCGCCTTGCGCCTGAACGCGCCATGAGGGCGAGAGGCGGTGCTGCACCCGCAGCCCGACAACCGGATCGAGCCATGTATCGCCGCTGTCGAAGCGCCCGGCGAGCGAACCGGCGCGCAGGTTGATCTCGGTATCGATGTGCCAGATCCGAGCCCCCTCATAGGGGTCGATCTTGGTGTCTTCAAGATCGAAACGATACGTGCCGTAGACCTCGAAGATGCCTTGGAACACGTCGGCGTCCAAACGCCCGATCCCGCGACGCCCCGTCGCGCCGTCGCCGAGAAACATGAACGCGCTGTCGACCATCACACCTGCGCCGCTCCCATGCCGCGCCTCTGCATGGAACATCCCGCCGAACTGAAGGCTCGAGAAGATGCCCCCCGGATCGACTGCGATGTCACCGCCCACACGGCCCGTTGTCGTGCGGCCGTCGATTGACGGCAGCAGCAGATAGGGCGCGACGACGAATTCCCAATCTTCTGGGCTAGACTCCTCTGCCTGCGCCTCCTGTGCTGTGACAGGCCAGAGCAGTGTTGCGAAAATCGCAATCGCTACGGCGCGCAGAAGGCGAACGGGAAACAAAATACTCCGAGTAGATGTTCGCTCCGGAATCCCTTGCAGACCAACCGCCGATTTAGTTCGAAACCGATACAACATGGGTGTTTGATCACTCCCCATCATGCTCTCCCAGATCGTTAAACTAACGACCGAGCCAGGTGATTGTCCATCAAAGTGATTCAGTCATTGAAATTTCTCAGAATTTACGCTTGCATTCCGCCACTGAAGTTTGAGAATTCAATTGGCAAAAATAATACTCGGGGAGTCTTCAATGCGCTTGTATGAGACCGTACTCAGTCGAGCGGGCCAAGCCGCTCTTGCGCTGATGATATCAGCGATTTCAAGCATCGGATATGCACAGGATAAGCCGAACATTCTGGTGATTTGGGGAGATGACATCGGCCAATCGAATGTCTCTGCCTACACCATGGGGATGATGGGCTATCGCACGCCGAACATCGACCGGATCGCCGAAGAGGGCATGATCTTCACCGACTATTATGGGGAGCAGTCCTGCACCGCCGGCCGTTCTAGCTTCATTATGGGCCAGAGCGTCTTCCGCACCGGGCTCTCCAAGGTCGGCCTCCCGGGCGCCAAGGAAGGCATGCAGGTGGAAGATCCGACCATTGCAGGGCTGCTGAAGGCCGAGGGCTACCCCACCGGACAGTTCGGCAAGAACCACCTTGGCGATCGGGACGAGCATCTGCCGACCAATCACGGCTTCGATGCGTTCTACGGCAACCTCTATCACCTGAATGCCGAGGAAGAGCCGGAGAACGAGGACTATCCGACCGACGTGGTTCTGCCCAACGGCCAGACGTTCCTGGAGCGGTACGGGCCGCGCGGCGTGATCCGCTCGAGCGCTGTCTACTCCGAAGCCGAGATCACCCAGGAGATCGAGGACACCGGTCCGCTCACCAAGAAGCGCATGGAAACCGTGGACGACGACACCTCCGACACCGCCATCGCCTTCATCCGCGAAATGCACGAGGCAGGCACGCCTTGGTTCGTGTGGTGGAGCGGTACGCGGATGCACTTCCGCACCCATGTGAAGGACGAACTGCGCGGCATCTCGGGTCAGGACGAGTACTCGGACGGCATGGTCGAGCATGACATGCACATCGGCAAGTTCCTCGATGTGCTGGACGAGCTGGGCATCGGAGACAACACCATCGTCTTCTACTCGACCGACAACGGTCCGCACATGAACACCTGGCCGGACGCGGCGATGACGCCCTTCCGCGGTGAGAAGAACACCAACTGGGAAGGCGGCTGGCGCGTGCCCGCCATGGTCCGTTGGCCGGGTCAGATCGAAGCCGGATCGGTTTCGAACGAGATCGTGCACCATATGGATTGGCTGCCGACGTTCCTTGCGGCCGCCGGCAACGAGACGATCAAGGAAGACCTCCTGGACGGCGTAACCGTGTCCGAGATGGCGGGGCGCGAATACCGTGTCCATCTCGACGGCTACAATCTGCTGCCGCATCTCACCGGCGAGAGCGATGAAAGCCCCCGGAAGGAGATCTTCTACTTCTCCGATGATGGCGACCTCACAGCGCTCCGCTATGGCGACTGGAAGCTCGTCTTCATGGAGCAGCGGATCTACACGACCCTCGAGGCCTGGGCGAACCCCTTCACGCCGCTGCGGGTGCCGCTGATCTTCAACCTCCGCCGAGATCCCTATGAGCGGTCTCAGCTGACCTCCAACACCTACTACGACTGGCTGATCGACCGCGTGTTCTTGCTGGTCCCGGCGCAGCAGTATGTGGGCCAGTTCCTCGCGACCTTCCAAGACTATCCGCCGCGGCAAGAGGCGGCGAGCTTTAGCCTGGATAAGGTGATGGAGGCGCTGAGCTCACCGGGGTCCCGCTGAGCCAACGACATCGTGAGGTGGCTGGACTCCAGGCACTTCACCCCCCGCCAGAGTTGCCCCCGCACGCGCCAAGGTGAACGATATGAGAGCCCTTAAACACATTGCGTTACCCCTCGCAGCCATCGCAGCGTTTTTCTCCTATGACATGCGCATCAACCGGAGCCTTGGCAGCGCGACCTTGCCGTCTGTCGCTGTTACCTTTGCGACACCGGTCGCGGCGCAGACAATTCGTGCCCAAAGCAGGCGGGTCGCCCGCCGCACCGCGCGGCGCACAACACGCCGGCAGAGCTACATCCGCAGCCTGCCCGCAGGATGCGCGCTGCGCGGCGCCTATCATTATTGCGGAGGTGTGTACTACCAGCCGGTCGTCCAGGACGGCGCCACCGTTTACATCGTCGTAAACCCGTGACTTTGAGAGGTCCGTTCATGACACGCACACTCGCCGTTTCCCTGCTCGCGGCCGCACTGCTGACAAGTCCAACCGTTCAGGCCGCCGACATCCTCGAAGCATGCTCGGCCGATATCGCCCAGCGCTGTACCGACGTCGAGCCGGGCCACGGTCGGATCATGGCTTGTCTCTATGCCCACGAGGACAAGGTCACCGACAGTTGCGATGCGGCGATGGCCGACACCGCCGACTTCATCGATCTGATGTTCGATCGGCTGCATACGATAAAGACCCAGTGTGGGGACGATATCCGCACCTATTGCCAGAGCGTGGAGATCGGACACGGCCGGATCCTGAGCTGTCTCGCAAAGCAGCAATCCTCGCTGTCGGAGAGTTGCGGAGCCCTCGTATCCGGCATGAACCTGCCGAGCGAATGATGTCCTTGCACGTTATGCGATGTTCACTTCGAAGAGCGGCAGGAGCAGCGCTTGCCGCTCTCATTGTTTCCAGTTCGTTCTCGGCGGCCGACCCGCTCCCGTCCTGGCGAGCGGGCGAGGTCAAGACCCGGATTGTCGACTTTGTCGCGGCCGTGACCGACCCCGGAGCCGAGAGCTATGTGACCCCCGCCGACCGCATCGCGGTGTTTGACAATGACGGGACGCTCTGGGCCGAAAAGCCGGTCTACTTCCAGTTCCTGTTCGCCCTCGATCGGCTGAAGGAGTTGGCCGAGGCGGATCCGAGCATCCTCACATCCAATCTTCTGCGGGCCGCCGCTGCGGGCGATATGGAGGCAGTTGCGGCGAGTGGCACCGAGGGCATCCTGGAGATCGTCTTGGTCACCCATTCCGGCCTGTCGGTCGAGGCCTTCATCGCCGAGAGCCGCGCCTGGCTCGACAAAGCGACCCATCCCAAGACGGGGATGGCCTATGACGGAATGGTCTATCAGCCCATGCTTGAGCTCCTGCGCTATTTGCGGGACGAGGGGTTCTCCACCTACATCGTGTCGGGCGGTGGCATCCATTTCCTGCGCGCGTTTGCGGAGGAGACCTATGGGATTCCGGCCAATCAGGTGATCGGCAGCACGGGCAAGGCCCGCTATGAGGTCATCGACGGAGAGCCGACAATCCTGAAAGATCCGGGGATCTTCTTCCTGGACGACAAGGCGGGTAAGCCGCTGGCCATCGACACCCGGATCGGCAAGCGACCGATCTTTGCCGCCGGCAACTCCGATGGTGATTTCGAGATGCTCGAATGGACAACGTCCGGCGATGGCTCGCGCTTTGGCCTGCTGATCCACCACACCGATGCCGAGCGCGAATGGGCTTATGACCGAGACAGTCATGTCGGCAAGCTCGAACGCGGGCTCGACGAGGGCCCGGAGCGCGGATGGCTGATCGTCGACATGGCCGCGGACTGGGCTCAGGTTTGGCCAGACCCGAAGTGAAGCGCACGCTCCTGGCGCTGCTCTGCGCGATGGCGCCGCTCCCAGCGCTTGCGGGGGCGTGCATTTCACCGACCGATGCCGGTGCCGGTGCCGGTGATCGACACGGTATGCTCGCGATCGAGGGCGGCACGTTCCTGATGGGGTCTGAGGCGCGGGCGAACCGCCCCGAAGAAGGCCCTGTCCGTGAGGTGATGGTTGGCGACTTCTGGATTGACGCCCACGAGGTCACCAACGCGCAGTTCGAGGCCTTTGTTGCGGCAACGGGATACAGGACAGTTGCCGAGCGCGGTCTCGATGCCGAGGACTATCCCCATATCCCTGCCGCCCTGCGCCAACCCGGCGCGATGGTGTTCTCTCCTCCGCGCGAAGTGCACGGATATGAAGACGTCTCGCAGTGGTGGCGCTACAGACCGGGCGCGCACTGGCGCGCGCCATTGGGCCCCGGCAGCACGATTGCTGGGTTCGAGCACCATCCGGTCGTCCACATCGCTTGGGAGGATGCGATGGCCTATGCGGAGTGGCGGGGCCGCGACCTTCCGACCGAGGCCGAATGGGAGTATGCGGCGCGCGGAGGGCTGGAAGGGGCGGACTATACCTGGGGCGAGACCTACAACCCGGTCGAGGGCTGGAAGGCGAACACCTGGCAGGGCCAGTTCCCCCAGCAGAACTCCCGCAAGGACGGATGGCTCACGACGTCTCCCGTCGGCTGTTACGCGGCGAACGGATACGGTCTCTACGACATGGCCGGCAATGTCTGGGAGTATGTGCGTGACAGCTGGAACCCCAGGCCCGCCGATGACGCCCGCGAAGAGACGGCGCGTGTCACGATCAAGGGCGGGTCGTGGCTGTGCACGCCGATCTATTGTGGGCGATACCGTCCGGCCGCGCGGCAGCACCAGGAGTTATCGCTGGGGGCGAACCATATCGGGTTCCGAACCGTCTATCGACCAAAGCAATAGTTCACAGGCACCGAGTTCTGGTGCGCGAGGGAGCGTCAGCGCGCCGCTGAAAAGCTGCGGGCGATCCGAGCGGCCAAAACAGCGTTGTTTTTCACGAGGGCGATGTTGGCCTCGAGGGAGCGGCCAGCCGTCAAGTGAAGCACTTGCTCGAGCAGGAAGGGCGTGACCTCTTTGCCGGCAATGCCGCGCTCCGCGGCGCGTTCCACGGCAGCCTCGATCGAGGGGCCGAGTTCGGCCGCCGTAATCTCGTCCTCGGCCAGGATTGGGTTGGCAACCAACTGCCCACCGTCTAGGCCCATCTCGCGCCGCAACCGATGGGACTGCGCAATTCGATCCACCTCATCCATACGAATGGGGACGGGCAAACCGCTGCTGCGCGACCAGAAGGCCGGGAAGTCGTCGGTGCGAAATCCGATGACCGGGACCCCCAAGGTCTCCAGCACTTCCAGGGTTTTCGGGATATCGAGGATCGCCTTTGCGCCCGCGGCGACGACGGTTACGGGGGTGCGGGCCAGTTCCTGGAGATCCGCCGAGACATCGAACGTCGTCTCGGCCCCCCTGTGGACCCCGCCGATGCCGCCGGTGGCAAAAGTCTCGATCCCGGCGAGACGCGCGGCGATCATCGTCGCGGCGACGGTCGTCGATCCCGTAGCGCCATCGATGATGGCAGCGGCCAGATCGGCGCGAGAGAGCTTGCGCACCCCGGAGGCGGCGGCGAGCGCGGTCAGCATCGGCGCGTCGAGCCCGATGTGCAGCTCGCCCTCGATGACCGCGATGGTGGCTGGGACAGCCCCCTCCTCGCGCACGACCGCCTCGACAGCGCGGGCGGTCTCGAGATTCCGAGGGCTTGGCAGACCATGGGTGATGATGGTCGACTCGAGCGCAACGACGGGGGAGCCCGCCGACAGAGCCTCGGCCACCGGGGCGGAGTATCGAAGAGGAAGTGTGCCGGTCATCCGTGCCTCGTCATGTGGTGGTTGGCGGCCTGCAGCGCCTGGGCCAGCGCCTCACGTGGTGAGCCCCCCCGGTCGGGGAATGCCAGGAAAGAGGCGAGCATCGCGTCCCCTGCCCCGGTGACCGAGAACGGCCCCTCCGGTGTTGGAGGCGTGAGCGTCGCGACGTCTTTGGGCGTCGCCAGGGCCGCAGGCCGAGGACCATCGGAGACAAGCGCCGCCTCCGCACCCAGGTCGACAAGGTGCTCTGCCGCCTCTGCCGTGGTTTGATGGCGCGATCCAAGGATTGCGGTCGCCTCAGCCAGATTTGCGACCACGGTCAGACGAGGCGTCCCCGGGAACAGAGCCCGGAGCCGCGGGGCCTTCGCCGGGCTCACCGGGTTCACGACCACCTCGACACCGACCTCTCCGGCACGTTGGGCGAGGCCAGTGATGACCGGGGTGGGCAGGTTCGCCTCCAAGAGCAGCGTCTCGGTACCCTCGACCGCAAGGCGCAGTTGACCTGTGAGGTCCGCAGACCAGACCTCCATCAGGGCGGTATCGGCAATGGCGGCGACCAAGTTTCCGGTATTGTCCTCGATCGCGAGATAGCGATTGGTTGCGGCACCGGCGATCCGCGTCACATGCGTGCAATCCACGCCCGCGGCCTCAGCACACCCGATCAGGGCCGTACCCGCATCGTCATCTCCCACGACAGCGCAGAGCTTGGCCGCGCATCCGAGTGCCGCCAGCCCCAGCGCGATGTTCAGCGCAACACCGCCAGGTCTCTGCTCAACGCGGCCAGGCAGATCGTCTCCGACCGCAACAGGGGCCGATGCCCGGCCGAGAATGTCCCAGTGGGCGGCTCCGACACAGAGAATGCCAGCGCGACCGGCGCTCATGAGACACCCTTCGCACCGGGCGTATGCCCGAGGCGCAGTTCGCTCAACCCCCTGAAGTGATACGTGTTTTTGAAACCTCCAGCCAGGAGCGGAACATCCGGGCCCAGCACGTCGAACAGCTCGGTCAGCGCCACTTGCATCTCCAAGCGGGCAAGGGGCGCGCCGATGCAGAAGTGGAGACCCGCGCTCAAAGACACATGGCGCGGGTTGGGTCGTGTGGGTTGGAAGCTGTCCGGCTCTTGATGGACGCGTTCATCACGGTTGGCCGATCCGATCAGCAACCCGATCTGCTCCCCTTTGCGCAGCGCTATGCCTTCCCATTCCAGGTCCTCGAGCACATAGCGGGTGAACATATGCAGGGGCGGCTCATACCGGAGCAGTTCTTCGACGAGCCCAGCCACGGTCTCCGGATCGACTGTGACCCGGTGCTGCGCCAAGGTCCAGATGGCATTGCCGAGCGCGTGCACCGTCGCCTCGTGCCCCGCATTCAGCAACAGAATGGCGGTGACGACCACCTCATCGAGCGAAAGCCGCTGCCCGTCCGCCTCCGCCGCAATCAGGGCGCTCAGGATATCCTGCCCTGGCGCGCGGCGGCGCTCGTCGATCAGCTCCCGCATATAGGCCGAGAAGGCGACGGTGGCTGCGACCGCATCATCCTCGATCTGGCGATCCCTGCGCGCCTGGTACATCGCCACCATGCGATGCGACCAATCGAGGAGCTGCGGTCCCATCTCGACCGGCGCCCCCAAGAGTTCACAGATCACAGTGACGGGTATTGGCGTACAGAACGCCTCGATCAGATCATCGCCGTCCCTCAATTGCGACGCGAGCGCACGCGCCTGCGCCGTGATACGCGGCCGGAGGGCCTCGACGTTGCTCGCAACAAAGGCCCGGTTGATCAGGGATCTCAGGCGTGTGTGATCGGGGGGTTCCTTTTCCAGCAGCGAGTGGGCCTCGAAGGCGTAGAACGGCGCCAAATGGGCTGGGATCGGGTCCCAACCGAGCTCGTCTCGTGTCGCGACATGCAGGATTTCCCGCCCGAACCGGCGATCGCGGAAGATCGCGTTCACATCGGCGAAGCGGGGGAAGACCCACATGCCGAATTCTTCCCACCAGACCGCTCTGTGCCGGCGAAACGCGCGATAGGCCCCGTACGGGTTCTGCACGAAGCTCGGCTCTGTGGGCGATTGGCTGACTCGTGGCGTCGGCATGCACGACACATCGCGCGAAAGCGCGCGCGGTGCAACGGTACGGTCCATGCAACCGCCGCCCCCCTCCTGAAGACCCACCGCCGCGCAGGAGGCTTGAGAGGTTCCGTCTAGAGTGTTGCGACTAGCGCATAGGACCGCGCCGCCGCTTCCTGCTGGGTGAAGAAGGACGCACCGTCCGGATAGGCGGGTGTCTCGACGCTAAACGCCTCGGCCCGAACCGAATTGGGGTTCACGCCGCGGACAAACAGACCCTCGTGAATGTTGGGAACCGGGTTGGGGCAACATGCAGCAGCGTCCCCCGCCGAGTAGACGCTGATAAAGAGCGTCCGCGGGCTGCTCGACCGGTTGGGCGCCGAGCCGTGCATGACTTTGGTGTGCATCAGACATACGGACCCGGCAGGGCCATAGCAGCTGACCGCCGCCGCCTTCATTTCGGCCTCGATCTCTGGCGCAACCGCACCGGTGAAGGCGCCGTCATGCCAGAGCGAGTGCAGCGGTCCCTTGTGGGAGCCGGGCCGCACCTCCAGCGGGCCGTTCTCCGGCGTGACGTCGTCGACCATGAGCAGCGCCGTGATGAGATCGGAATTCGAGTGTGGAGTGAACGCAAAATCCTGGTGCCATTTGACCTCGGTGGCTGAGCCCGGCTGCTTCGCGTTGATCTTGGTGTGGTGCAGTTTGACGTTCGGGCCGATCAGCTCCGCGACCATATCCGTCATCGCACTGTTCGCCATCGCTTCGAAATAGGCACCCGATATCTCGGTCGGAGCGGACACTCGGCGGAGCGCTGGTGCCTCTGCGCTGTGACCGGGTTGCATATCAAAGCGCGGGCGGCCGTCCTTCATCTCTCCGAACGGCTCGGTGTGGCCTTGGCTCTCGACAATCCAGGCGTCCATATCGGCGCGGAGCTTTGCCAGAAGTGTCCCCGACACGGCGCCTTCGACGGTGATGAACCCATCCTGCCAGAACTGAGACCGTTGCGCGTCGGTAAATGCGGCCATTGGAACGCCTCGCTTGTGACCAGGTTCATCGGGCGGTGTCGCCCACGTGCCTCCCAGCCTGGGAGCACGGGCGATGCGTCGTCAAGGCCGAGACCGGTCATAGGTCTTGCACCCACCATCCAGTCCCCCCTAGCGTCATGGATTGGTACCGTTGCGGAGGCGGAGATGGACGGACGCGAGCGGCTGCTGGCGGCGATTGAAGACGAACGGGAACGCATCATCGCCTTCTTCCGAGAGTTTGTGCGCTGCGAAACCCCGAATCCACCGGGCGACACCACCATTGCCGTCCGCCACATCACCGACTTTCTAACGGCCGAAAACGTGCCGTGGCGGCTGGTCGACCCGCAGCCCAGCATGGCGAATGTCGTCGGCAGCCTTGAGGGCGGGGAGCCCGGCCGGCACCTGGTCCTCAACGGTCATATCGATGTTTTCCCCGTCGGCGAGGACCCCGCGGCAGAAGGCTGGACCACTGACCCCTGGGGCGGCGAGATCCGCGACGGCAAGCTCTATGGCCGCGGCTCGGCGGATATGAAGGCGGGCACCTCCGCATCCATCTGGGCCTATGTCCTGCTCTCTAGAATGCGGGAGGATTGGCGTGGAAAGCTCACCCTGACCTGTGTCTCAGACGAAGAGACGTTCGGCCCCTGGGGCGCGCGCTGGCTGATGGAGCATGAGCCTGAGGTGCGCGGCGACTGCTGCCTGAATGGCGAGCCGTCCTCGCCGTTCTCGGTGCGCTATGGCGAGAAAGGGCCGATGTGGTTCAAGTTCGACATCCGCACCCCCGGAGCCCACGGCGCCTACACCCATGCGAGCGCCTCGGCGACGCGGATTGCGGCGCGGCTTATTGCGGAGCTCGAAACCCTCGAAGATCTGGATGTGACGATCCCTGACAACCTGATGCGTGCGCAGGTCGAGGGGCGCGCGTCGTCGGATCGGGCGATGGGGCCTGGCGCGGCGGACGTGCTGCCGAAGATCACCCTCAACATCGGCCTGATCGAGGGCGGGTTGAAGAACAACATGATCCCCGGGCATTGCAGCTTCGAAGCCGATGTGCGCCTGCCCGTGGGGGTCGAGCCCGACGTGATCCGGGCCGAATTGGCGCGGATCGTCGAACGCTTCCCGGAAGCGAGCTATGAGGAGTATCGCTGTAACCCGCCGTCCTGGTGCGATCCTTACGGCGAGATGATGGAGATCATTCAGGATACGGTGGAGAGCCTTGGGCGCCCACGCCCGACCCCGATCGTCTCTATCGGCGGCACCGATGCCCGGCTCTGGCGGTATGAGGGGATCCCGGCCTATGTCTACGGCCCCTTCCCCGCAGGTATGGGCTCCTTCGACGAACATGTCGATCTGGAGGATTTTCTCCACATCGTGCGGACGCATGCGCTCGCGGCTTATGCCTATCTCACGGCAGGCTGACCCCACCTAGTGGCCACCGCCGCCGAGCCCGACACCGGTGACGATCGCGCCAAGCACCTTCATCCGAAGCCCGGCGGCCTTGACCACCCCCGTTACGGCGACGAGGTGGCCGAAGACCCCGTCGATGTTGTTGGTGTAGGTCTGAACGATGCAGCCAGACCCGTCGAGCAACAGGTCCTCGTGTTCCTTGTGGATGAGATCGAACAGCACGAGCAGCGTTCCCCGATCCCGTGCCCCATCCAGATCCAGAAGCGTCCCGTTCGGGACGATTTGCCCCTTGGCCACAGCCGGTTGGATGGAGGCCACGCGGGCCGGGAAAATCGCGTTCGTAAAGAGCAGACTGGCATTGCTCTCACAGGCGATCTCAGCCGGCATCCCCTCATAAATCGTGGCTCTGGCGGTCTGTGTAAAACCTGCTGCGACGCGGACCGGCACCCCCTCGCTCCGCTCGGGAATGATGACCATGGCCGGGCTGAGAACCAGGGTCGTTGCCGGACTTCCGACACTCAGCGCCAGTTGGGTGACGGTGCCGTCGGTAAAGCTTCGGACCTCGGTGAACCCCAGCGCGGCGCGCGCGGATTCTAGCGCTGCATCCGCCGCCCGTTTCTGCGCGGGGATCGTCTCCTCCAAATCGATGACCGCCAGATCCAACTGCGCGACGGCCGCATCCAGATCCGCCTGGGTCGCTTCGAGCGCGGTCTCGATCTCGAGCACGGTGTTGGCCGTTCCAGCACCCCGTTCGAGCAGGCGTTGCGCGTCCGCGAGATCGTCCTTCAGCTTTCTGATCTGGGCCTCTGCCTCTTCAACGCCGGCAACCGCGATCTTCTTGGTGTCCTCGGCTTTTGCCTCGGTGGACGCGACAAGCTCGACCTGAGCCTCCGCCTCGGCGAGTGCGGCTCGCTGCGCCCGGTTCTCGATGCGAAAGAGCAGATCCCCCGCCTTGACCTGCTGACCGTTCTCGACCGCAATCTCGGTGACCGGACCGGACGTCTGCGCAACCACCGAAACCGTGCGGAACGGCACGATGCCCGCGTAGGTCTTCGGGTGGAAATAGAAGATCACCAGGAACAGGCAGAAGGCGAGAACAGCCCACATGAAGACCGCCGTCTTCATGTTCCAGACCGTCATCGCTTCGCCCCGGCGGCGCAGTCGGTAATACTGGATGACCGCCGGAAAGGACGTGAACATCAATTCAAACACAGTCTCACCCCTTCTGCGCGGGCTTTGACGACACCGGCGCATCGTCACCGGCTTCGGTTCGGACGTTCAGATGGAAACGCGACCAATCCGCCGCGAGCGCGATGAGGATCGCACTGAGCGGCAACAAGATGTGGAAGTGATCGAGCGGGAAGAGCTCGTAGAGCAAGGCAATCGCCAGCAGCGTCGGGATTGTCCGAGCCAGCGGCGTGCCCTTGGACTGATGCTCTGCCCAGCGGTCGAAGGCCGCGTAGAGATAGACCAGGCCATAGAGCGCTCCGATGATCAGAACGACCACCACGACCGCGAGGAAATCTCCTTCCCCCGGCGCGATGAACCAATGCGGCATCCCATGCCCGCTGAGATCCTGCGTTTCCACTCTTCAACTCCCCGACAGCTCAACTTTGCAGGCCTAGTGTTCCGGATCTCACCTCAAGGAGCGAAGTCCGGTGGGTATGGGCTCCACCGATCGCCCGCCAACCCGTGCTCGTAGCCGAGGTCGTAGAGCGCCTTCATGTAGACAGGATCGAACACTTCCTCGGGCTCTTCGTTGAAATCCTTGGGGATCCATAGAACGTTCATGTCGATGTCGTCACGCTGCGCGATCGCGAAAAGCTTGTAGATATCCGAAGTTCCAGATCCGCCGAGCAGCGAGCTTGCGGATGCACCGGCAATGCTGAGCAGGCGCGGGCGGACGGGAGCATAGGGCTTCTTGAGCTTGTTGTTCATGACCACATAGAGGTCGCGCTCCGCCGAGAGCCCGATTTCGTCCTCGATGCGTTTGATCGGGATGCTCGGGGAATAGAGCGTCACCTGTTGGGTCGCTCCGCCGTCGACATGCATCTCGTCAAAACGGCGCCCTTCGCTGTCCTCGACGGGTACCAGAACCGGAGGGAACGCGGCGGGGATGGCCGAGCTGGCTTGGATGACGTCGATGATCAGTTCCCGCGCGTCGGGATGGCCGGTCGCTGCGATTCGCGTCAGGTTCCAGGTCACCGGCCGGGCGGCATCAAGATTGGTGGTCCCGACCAGGAGAATGCGACCCTCCTGCGCGGCACTCGCGAGCCGCGCGATCACCTCGTCGTCTACATAGTCCTCTATAAGCCTCCGGTACTTCCGGGTGTCTGAAACCGCTGATCCACCCGTCAGTCCGCTGAACAGCGTCGGCGTCAACAGATCATCGGTTTCGTAGGTCGTATAGACCTCCGTCATCTCGTCATCGTAGTCGGGACCAAGGAACGTGAAGAGCGCGATGATCGCGCCGGTGCTGATCCCTGATGCAACGTGGAAGACCGGCCGATCGCCGCGCGCAGTCCAACCGTTGATCAGGCCCGCGCCATAGGCGCCGTCGGGGCCACCTCCAGAGAACGCGATCGCCGTGCGCTGGATTGTCTCTCCCCGCGCAATCGCATCGGCAAAACGGCCCTGAACCCTCGCCTTGTACTTATCTTCTATGTGTTCTGGGTCTGCGACGTCGATCGTATCTCCCCACAGACGCAGAGGCAGGCCCTCCTCCGAGACAATTCCATAAGGTGCGAGCGAATTCAGCGCCGACTCCGGCGCCGGAGATCGCGAGATGACCGTCGTACATCCCGCAAGCACGGCCACAGCCATGACGAGCGGAACGAGAGAGCGGCCGCGCATCGCATCGTATCGTTCCATCAATAGAGACATTTCGCTTTCACTTTTTCGACCAAGATCGGGGTGCAAAGTAACACCGGAGTTCGAGCCGAACCAATCCCTCCGGCACGACCAAAAGTGCCGTCACTGGATTGGGGCAGCGGCATATTGCCCGACCTTCTTCGAACCCCATCGGTGTCCGGCTTGCATTTGCCGCGCACAAAACCAACGTGCCTCGGTCGGTCGCTGCTCGAGTTCATTCCGCGAGCGCTGAGGATTCGGCGTGCTCAGTGATCTGTCGCGCAACTCAAGGCTGACGGACATGCTGACTGGGGCCTGGGTTTGAAGACGATGGACGATCCCCACACGACGCTCCATCGCTTGTTGTCGCGAGAAGCCAGCCTAGGTGAGGTTCTGGCTCCGATCATCCGCGCCCGCGACGACAAAGGCCTCGTGTTCGACACCATTTGCGCGAGGTCTTCAACCTCCGCGAAACCCCCTTTTTAGCTCTCTCCATATCGTCATTTCAGGTTGACCGCGTGCGGAGTTGGTCAATAGCCGCGGCGCCCAGTCAGACTGAGGTCCAGTGGAGTGCCCCGACTGGAGTGGTCGACCCACTGGGATAGGGTTGTCCGGTTTTAAGGAGGAGCAGAGATGGCTGGGAAGCGAGACAAGCCGGAGGCGCTGAGCCCGCGAAAGCCATTGGTTCGAGGGAGCGGGTGAAGGGTGAAGCTGCGC